>JBKDXM010000118.1:0-3333 GCA_046306335.1 Planctomycetota bacterium | reverse complement strand
GCGCCGATGTTCGGCTCGATCGCGCACGGCCAGGAAGCGCCGGACTTCGCGCTCGTCCGGGCGGACGGCAGGATGCTCCAGTTGTCCGCGATGCGCGGCAAGCCGGTGGTGGTCGGCCTCGGTTGGGGCGACGTCGCGCCGCTGGCGCTGGTCGAGGAGATCCAGGCGACGTACGCGCGCTACGGCGTGCAGGGCGTCGTCGGCGTGGTGATGACCGAGCGCGCCGAGTTCGACGCGTGGAAGCAGCGCAACAGCGCGGGCGCCAAGGCACTCATCGGTTGGGACGCGGCCGGCAAGATGCCGCCGCTCGCCGATGGCGAGTTCGACAACGAGGCGCGGCAGGCGTGGGGCAAGACGGCGATGATCCGCCGGTACTTCACGGGCAACATGCTGCCGGCGATGCCGGTGCTGTTCGCGGTCGGCGCCGACGGCAAGCTGCTCGGCAGCTTCAGCGCGCGTCGCTGGCAGGAAGCGATGGGCAACCTGCTGCTCAAGGCCGGCGTGGCGCTGGCGCCGGAGCACATGCCCAAGGTCGTCGCCGGGCCCGAGCAGTTCGCCCCGCCGAAGCCGCGCACGCCGGAGCCGGCGGTCGCGATGCTGCAGCCGGGCGTGATGGCGCCGGACTTCGCGATGACGACGCGCGACGGCAAGTCGATCAAGCTGTCGGACTTCCGCGGCAAGGTCGTCGTGCTCGACTTCTGGGCGACTTGGTGCGGGCCGTGCGTCGCGGCGATGCCGCACGCGCAGGAGATCGCCGACCACTACAAGGCGCAGGACGTCGTCGTGCTGGCGAGCTGCACCAGCGACGATCGCGCCAAGTTCGAGGCCTGGGTCGACCGCCGCACGCAGGAGTTCCCCGACGTGGTGTTCGCGTTCGATCCGCTGGAGAAGAGCCCCGAGCGCGCCTCGCGCAAGCTGTACGGCGTGAGCGGCATCCCGCAGCAGTTCGTCATCGACAAGGCCGGCAAGGTGGTCGCCGAGGTCGGCGGCTACCAGAAAGGCGAAGTGCTGCTCGACGCCGCGCTGGCGCAGGCCGGCGTGCGCGTCGACGCCGCCGTGCTGGAGCAGGCGAAGAAGGACCAGGCCGCGCGCGACGCGGCGAGCAAGAAGACCGCGCCGGCGACGCCGCTGCGCCCGCTCGCGCCCGCCGGCGGCCTGGCGCCGGCGACGCCGTCGCAGCCCGCTGGCGGCGAACGCCGGCAGTGACGCGCGGCGGCGCGGCGGCTCGCCGGTGCGGCGGCTGCCGCGGACGGGCGCGGGTGGTGGTGGTGGTGGGGCGCTGACGACGCGGAACACGCCGTGCCGTCGCCGCGACGCCGCGCAAGCGCGCTCGCCGGCGCCAACCAGGTCGCCGGCCGCCGGCCGCCCGCAGCGCTCGCCGCGTCGGGCGTCGTCGCCGTCCGTCTGGCGTCCATCCGCGGAGGTTTCCTGCCCCCGGCTCGACAGATACGACATCGCGTCGTACACGTACGACACGCCGTCGTAGCCGCGTGCCACGGCGATGCGTCGAGCCGCTCATCCAGTCCTCCGCAATCCTGACCATGTCCATCGCAACCCTCGCCCCCGCCGAACTGTCCGTGGTCGAACTCCTCTGGCAGCGCGGCGCGCTGACCGCGCGGCTGATCCAGGACGCCATCTACGGCGAGTCGGATCGCTCGCAGCACGGCACCGTGCAGCGCTTGCTACAGCGTCTGGAGGACAAGGGCGTCGTGCAGCGGGATCGCAATGTGCCGGTGCACACCTTCACCGCGTGCATCGGGCGCGAGGAGTACGCCGCCGGCCAACTGGAGACGCTCGCCGAGCGGCTGACCGGGGGGTCGCTGGCGCCGCTGCTGACGCACCTGATCGAGCACAAGCGGCTCGACCGCGCCGAACTGCGGCGGCTGCGGCAGATCCTGGACGGCGGCAAGGCGGCGGGAGGCAAGTCGTGAGCGCCGCGCTGCTGGAGTACGCGCTCGGCAACACCTTGCTGGCCGCCCCGCTGGCGGCGCTGGCGTGGGCGCTGGGCCGCAGCGGCCGCTGCCCGGCGGCGGCCCACCTCGCGTGGGCGCTCGTGCTCGTGCGCTTGGTGATGCCGCCGGTCGCCGATTCGCCGTGGTTCACGCTGCGCGTGCCGGTCGCCGGCTTGCTCGGCAGCCCGCCCGAGCCGGCCGCAGCGACGGCGTTCGAGCGCTTGCCCGCGTTCGCGGTGCCGCCGTTCACCGGCGGTCGGCAGCGCCCGTCGCTCGCTACGTCCGCACCCACGCCCACGCCCACGCCCGCATCTGCCGCAGCAGTGCTGCCACCGGTGTTCGGACCGCAGGCCCTGCCGTTCGCGAGCGAAGCGCCGCGCGCCGCGGCGCCGGACGCCGCCCCGCTGCCGGCCGAGCGCGCACCGGCGCGCCAGACCATCGCCCCGACGACCGCGCTCGCGTTCCTCTGGCTCGCCGGCGCGGCCCTGGTCGCCGGCTGGTCGCTGTGGCGCGTCGTGCGCTTCCATCGCTTGCTCGCCGTCGCCAGCGCGCCCGCCGGGCCCGCGCTCGTCCGCCTCGCGACGCAGTCGGCGCGCGAGTTGCGCATGCCGGCCGGCGTGCGGCTGCGGACGACGAGCGCGCGCACGTCGCCGTTCGTGTGGTGGTGCTTCGGCCGGCCGACCATCGTGCTGCCGCAGGCAATCGTCGCCGATCTGCCGGAGCGCGAACTGCGCCTCGCCATCTCGCACGAACTCGCGCACGTCCGTCGCCGCGACCACGTGCTGCGCTGGTTCGAGTGGGCCGCGACGTCGTGGTTGTGGTGGAACCCGCTGGCGTGGCTCGCGCGCCGCGGCCTGCGCACCCAGGAAGAACTCGCCTGCGACGCCACGGTGCTGCGCGCGCTCGCCGCGGAACCGCGCGACTACGGCAGCTGCCTGCTGTCGGTCGCCGAGTCCTTGTCCTCGCCGGGCGTCCGCCCGCCGGCGCAGGCCTGTGCCATGAGCGACGGCGGATCGCTCGAACAGAGGATCGAGTTCATCATGTCCGATTCGCCGCGCCAACGTCCCGCGGTCGCGCTGCACGCGCTGCCACTCGCCGCCGCCTTCGCGTCGCTGTGCTTTGGCGTCATCGCCACGGCCCAGGAACCCGCCGCCAAGCCGGTGCGTCCCGCCGCGCCGGTCGCCAACGGTGCTTCCCGTGCCGCGGACGAGACCCCGGTGGCGCGCACGCTGCGCACCACCGTGGCGGACGCCAAGGCGCTCGACGTCGCGACGATCCAGGGCGACGTCACCGTGCAGCGCGATGCCGCCGCAAAGGGCGTGGCGATCACGGCGACGATCCGGCGCGCGGCCGGCAACTCGGGGCCGCGACTGAACGACCA
>JBKDXM010000117.1:0-69763 GCA_046306335.1 Planctomycetota bacterium | reverse complement strand
CCGAGGTCGCCGCCGAGCTGTGCCAGGTGCCGCATCCACGGCTTGTAGCTCATGCCGTTGTCGGAGCAGCACGGCACGACGGCGAACGGCCGGCCGTGCTTGGCGGCGTACTCGACGAGGACGCGCGTCGCGCCGTCGGGGTGCATGCCGACGAGCAGGTCGCAGTCGCACGGCTCGTCGAGCGTGAACAGCCGCTCGGCGTACTTCACCTCGGCGCGCTTCCAGCGCTTGTCGAACGTCAGCACGTCGAGGCCGCTGGCGCTGAGCTCGACGTTGAGCTTGCCCATGCCGCCGGCGATGTCGTACGCGCGCCGACAGCCGGGGAAGTGGCGCTGGACGAGGTCGGCGAACAGCGAGAAGCGGCGTTTGTCGGCCACGGGGGCGGGCGCGCGGAGGGTCTGTCGGGCGGCGCTCTGCGTCATGCTGCCGCGCGGGCCGACGCGGGTCCACGGGAGAAGCGATGGCGCCAGCGACCCGGCGCGCCTGGATCGCGGCGCGCGCAGGCCGAGCGATGCCGTCGCCGGCGCGCCCCGCCAACCAGGAGCGCGTGCGGCAGGAGCGGCCACGCGTCGGCGACCGCGACGTCAGTGGCGCCGGCCGCGCGCGTCACCTGCCGACCGGCGCGCCTGCCCCCGCACCCCCCGTCGGCGCCGCGCCGCCCGCCTGCAACCGGCGGATCTCCGCGACCGCGCGCTCCAGCGCGGTGTCGGCTCCGGAAAGTCTGGCACCCTGATTCCGGAACGTCTGGCGTCCTGAAGGCGGGCGTTCGAACGGCCAGATTCTGGGTCTTCGGGAAGTCGTGTGGGCAAATGCCTGCTTCTGCACTGCTGGCCAACGATCTCGCTGCGCCGCACGACTTGCGCCTGCCCGGTTGGCGCCATCGCTCCAAGTCCGCGCTGTCGGCGTCCGGCTGGCAAGGCGCGCGCCGCGTTGCGGTTTAGGAGCTGGTCTGCGCGTCGGCGCGTCACGCACCTTGCTGGCCGGCCGCTCGACAGCGCTCCTATGCCGCGTTGAGACACCCTCGCGCTCCCGCACCCTTTTCCAGTACAGGGTGCGGGAGCTACCTCATGCCGATGAGACGGCAGGGTCCCGTCTCCGTTCTTGCCGAGGGTCGCTTCGGCCGGGCCCGTGCGTAGCTTGCTGGCGTGGAAGACCGCGACCTCTACGCCCGCATCCTCGGACTCGTCGACCCCTGGGAAGTCCGCGACGTGAAGCTCGACCACAAAGCCGGTGAGGTGCGCGTCCTCGTCGCGGCGAAGCTGCACGCGTCGCTGCAGTGCCCCGAGTGCAAGAAGCCTTGCCCTGGGTACGACAGCCGCCAACGCAGCTGGCGCCACCTGGACACTTGCCAGATCAGGACGATCCTGGTCGCGGACGTGGTGCGAATCGAGTGCGCCGAGCACGGGGTCAGGCAAGTTCACGTGCCGTGGGCCGAGCCCGGCACCGGGTTCACAGCGTTGATGGAGGCGGTCGTCATCGACTGATTGCGCTCGCTGGCATCGATCAAGGCAGTTGCCGAGCAGCTGCGCCTGAGCTGAGACGAAGTCGATGGCATCCTCGCGCGCGCCGTCGAGCGGAGCCTCGCCCGCAAGAGGCGCATCCGCGTGAAGCGCATCGGAGTCGACGAGACGTCGTTCCAGCGACGGCACGAGTACGTGACCATCGTGACCGACCTCGACAGCGGCCGTGTCCTGTACGTCGCCGGCGACCGCAAGCGCGAGAGCATCGAGTCCTACTTCCGATCGCTGACGCCTGCCCAGATCGATGCGATCGAGGCCGTCGCGATGGACATGTGGGGCGTCTTCCTTCGCGTCGTGCGCGATCACGTGCCCGACGCCGACAAGAAGTTCGCGTTCGACAAGTTCCACGTCGCTCAGCACCTCGGCGACGGCGTAGACCGCGTGCGGCGTGAAGAGCACCGTGCCCTGCTGGCCGAAGGCGATGACTCGCTGAAGGGGTCGCGATACCTCTGGTTGACCAATCCCGACAACTTCGAGCCCGAGCAGGTCGGCGCCATCGAGGCGCTGCATCAGATGAACCTCCGGACAAGTCGGGCTTGGTCGCTGAAGGAGACGGCGATGTGCATCTGGCGATTCGTTCGCCGCAGCAGCGCGCGGGCGGCCTGGACCGCATGGATCGGCAAGGCCATGCGCAGCCGGCTCGAGCCCATGGAGAAGGTCGCACGCATGATCCGCGACCACCTCTGCGGCATCGTCAACGCCATGGCCCTTCGTGCCACCAACGCCGCCAGCGAGTCGGTCAACTCGAAGGTGCAGAGGATCAAGCGCGCCGCGTGCGGCTTCCGCAGCCGCAATCGCTTCCGCAACGCCATCTACTTCCGTCTTGGAGGCCTCGACCTCTACCCCGCCGGAGTCTCAGCTACCCACACGACTTCCTGATGCGCCGTAATTCCTACGCAGCCAACTGCGGAAGTTGGGTTAGCCGGCGGACATCACTGCGGCACATACTCGCGGCGCAACGCCGTGACTCTGCTCCGCAAGTCGTCCCGGTCGCCCGGCAACCCGCTGAGCAACGCACGGGTCGCCCGATCGAGGAAGTTGACGTCCGTGCCGCCCTTACGGCGAGCATGGTTGCCGAGCGCGCTCACGAGATCCGACCAGCCGAATGGCGCCGCGCGCAGCTCTTCGTCGCCGATCGCCTGGTCAAACATGGGCTCGAAATCGGCGCTCGCGAGACTGCTCCCGAGCACGAGCAGCGCGACGCCGCGAACCCGCGGTGATGGATCCTCGCGAAACCCCAAGGTTGCCAGCTCCCGGCCGCGCGCGCCTTCGATGTTGCCAAGCTGCCAGAGTGCGTTCATGCGATGCGCCGGCAGCGTGTTGCTGGCCAACGCGGCCTCATAGCTCGCCGCTAGCGCTTCCGGCGCACGCTCACGCAGGCGCATGTACGCGAAGAAATGGGTATACTCACCTTCTGGCGTTGACTTCAACGCGATGACGACATGAAGCGCTTGTTCGGCGTCGAGGTTTTCGGCAGCGAACAACGCGGCGTTGTTCATGCGTTGGCCATCGCGGCTGGCGATGAGCTGCGCAACCGCGAAGTCTCTGTACTGCGGCGAGAGCAAAAGCCGGTGCAGCGCGGCGGTTTGCGCCTCCGAGCCATCGCCACCCTGGGCCATCATGAGCAAGTCGACGTTGTCCGCATCCACGTTCAAATAGATCGTGAGCAGGAGATCACGCGCCAACGGCGCGAGGTAGGCCTGTTCGCCGACGGCCGCCTGCAGCATCGCCCGCACGATGGGCTCGTGCTCCCGCCCCAGGTACGGCTTGCGGTTGAGCAGGCCATGCGCGAACTGACCGAGGTCCACCGTGAACGCCATGTGATCGAGAAGGACCCCGACCAGCTTCGTCGGCGATCCCAGGGCCGCAGGATGGTCCCTACGCGCCTGCAACTGCAAGTCGACGATGGTTCGGCAGGCAAAGACGTCGATGACCGCTTCGGGAGCCGACCAAGCGAAGGGCACAGACGCCACCTTGCGCACCGCGGAACCGCCAGAGTCCGGTACCCGTGTGACCATCTCCTCCATCAACGCATTGAGTTTGCCCATGTCCGGCCCGTTGCCAGCGCCATCGCGCGCACGCGACGGATTCGTCGACGTCGCCGACTGGGCCCGAAGGCAGGCGACGATATCGGCGAAGACCTCGTCGAAGGATCGCGTGCCTCCCGCAGGGTCCGTCGTCGCTGCCACGGCGCCTCCCGGCGCGGCGTCAACGCGGTTGCCCTGGGCCGAACGCGCGGGTCCAGCCGGCTCGGGCATCGCAACCGCTCGCGTGTCATCGTCGCGGAGCTTTGGGATGTCCCGACGCTGCAATGCCCATAGCAGAAGGAGCCCGATGGCCATGATCAGGGCTATCAACGTGATGTTGCGCTGCATGTGACGACCTCAGATTCGCCGTGAGTGCGATGCCGACGGTTACGCAAGCCTGCGCTAATCACGACATGGTCGACAGAGACTTTGCCCATGGTCTGGAAATTGGGGCCCTTCTGTCACGCTAACTTCAGTGCAGCACCATCCGAGGCCGAGAAATCCGCAGCCAGCGAGCGGACCTCTGCATTCGTACTTGTGAAGTAAAACTTGAATCGTGCCTTGTTGAAACCAGTAGGTGCACCTCGCGTGCGTCGCATGATCTGGCATATGGTGTGTCGGCACATACTCAACCATCGACGGGCACCTGTTGTCTTGAGCCGTGTAGGTGATCCCCGCGAAGGTGAACCCGACCCCACTGTTGCAGGAGGTGCCTGCATCCGACCCATTCCATTTTGGCCCCACCTTCTCCACCCCACGCTCCGGGCATCCAGGTCCGCCTGGAACATCACGAGGTTGCGTTTGCGCAGCCGACGTCGCAGCGATGAAGATGAGCACTGCCGTCATGAGAACCGGCTTCACAAGTTCTTGGAACATAAAGGCTCAAGTCGTAGGAAAACGTGGCGCTGGCTACTATCCTTGCGTTCACCAGCGCGGAGCAGAGACTTCCGCCCCGTGACCATCACGGAACATCGTCCAGCCGTTGCTTAAGTCGTCTGAGGACGTCGCCAGTACTCAAGAATCTCAGAATTCTTTGCCGCGATCGGCGGATCGCCGCCCGGCCCATCCCCGCCGCCTCTCCCGCCGCCTGCCAACCGAGGCCCTCGACCTTGGCAGCGATCCAGAGGTCGACGTCCGCTGCCGGCAGATCGGCGAACACGGGGCGCACCACCTGCTCGAGGAGGCGCGCGATGCCCTCCCAAGCCAGCTGCCGGGCGCTCGTCCACGAGTTTTGCAGGTTCGACGCCGAGGTCGGCAGCGAGCGCGCACCAACGCTGGCGGCGGCGATGCGCGCGCACGGCGTCGGCGCAGACGGGATGGAAGATGCCGACGAGGTACGCGGACGCATCCGCCTGCTGTCGCGCCTCGCTCGTTTCCCCTCCCGCTGCCAGCCACCTGGCCCAGGCTTCCTGCGCCGCGTCGTCGACCAATTCCGCCGGCAGTCGCAGCGCCGCCGCGTGCGCGACCTGCGCGAGCACGCGCGCCAGCACCGAAGCCATGATCGCGTCGCGGGTCATGCGAACCTCCGCCGGCACGCAACCGCCAACGCCTGCGGAGCGCCGCGTTGGTGCGGCGATCGCGCCGAGCCATCCTCGCGCGCCGCGCACTGCGCAGGCGCACTGGCTGCGCGCAAACTCGGTCGCGACCACGTGCCATGCCGAACCATACGCAGGTGATGGTGTCCGCGCCGGCAGGCTTGGCAACCCCTCCTCGCAAGATTCTAGGCTGCCGGACCTTAGCAGAATTCTGAGATTTTTATCGCCATCTGTCCAAGGCTGGGATGGCGCCGTATCACGCGCTCGGTGCGGCACGCTTTGGCAGCAGTCCCACGCACGCGCCTTCTCCCGACGGCAATGCGGCGCACGCCGACGGGCGGGCAGCAGCGGGCGACGGCAACGCCCCCCACCGGCTGCCGCAGGCCACCGCCGAGGCCGGCCGCCCGTTCGCCGGCCCGTGCAACCGCCCACTCGCGGCCCCGCCCCGTCACCGCCCCGCGACCGCGACCTCGCACCACGCCCACACCCTGGCCGCGACCTCGCGCGCGCGATTGCGCAGCATCGTCGCGGTGCCGTAGTCGTGGCCGTACGGTGCTTCGACGCCGTGCGCTTCGAGACCGACGCTGCGCGCGAGGAACACCGCGCGGGGCACGTGGAACGGGTTGGTCACGACCAGCGCGCGGGCGACGCCGTACACGTCGCGGCACCGCCGCATCGTGTCGATCGTGCGCAGCCCGAGCGGGTCGTCGACCATCGCCGCGTCGGGCACGCCGCGCCCGGCGAGGTAACGCCGCATCGCCGCCACCTCGTCGTCGCCGACGCCCCCGCCGCCGAGGCCCGACAGCACGATGCGCGGCGCCTTGCCGTGCCGCCACAGGTCCTCGGCGGTCACCAGGCGATCGACCAGCAGCGAGTACGGCCGGCCGTCGGCGTGGATGCGCGCGCCCAGCACCACGATGGCGTCGGCGGCCGGCGCGTCCGCGACCGCGCGCACGAACGGCGCCGCGGCGGCGAGCACCTGCTGGTGCGCCGCGAACGCGAGTGCGGCGACGAGCGCCAACAGGGCCGCCGCGGCCATGGCCGCGCGCCGCCGGCCGGAGCGCCAACCCCAACGCGACGGTGCCGCCAACGGCTGTGCCGGCTGCGCCGTCGCCGGCGGCGCCGTGCGCGCCATCGCATCGGCGGCGACGCCGTGGTCGTGGTGCGGGTTCTTCACGGATACGGCCGCCCTGGCCGGCGCGGGAGTTGACCGTTCGCGCAGGGCCGGCACAATCCTCGCCCCCCATTCCCGGCCGTCGCCACGACCGCCGCGAGCCCGGGCTCCCCACGCCCGCACGACATCATGGCCCAGAACATCCGCAACGTCGCCATCATCGCCCACGTCGACCACGGCAAGACCACGCTCGTCGACGGCCTCCTGCGCCAGACCGGCACGTTCCGCGAGAACCAGGCGGTCAACGAGTGCGTGATGGACAGCAACGAGCTGGAGAAGGAGCGCGGCATCACCATCCTCGCCAAGAACACGGTGGTGAACTACAAGGGCACGCGCATCAACATCATCGACACCCCCGGCCACGCCGACTTCGGCGGCGAGGTCGAGCGCGTGCTGTCGATGGCCGACGGCGTGCTGCTGCTGGTCGACGCGGCCGAGGGCCCGATGCCGCAGACGCGCTTCGTGCTGCAGAAGGCGTTCAGCCACCACCTCAAGCCGATCGTCGTCGTCAACAAGATCGACAAGCCCGAGGCGCGGCCGCAGGAGGTCGTCAACGAGGTCTTCGACCTGTTCATCGACCTCGACGCCGACGAGGCCGCGCTGGAGTTCCCGGTGTTCTACGGCTCCGGCCGCCAGGGCTGGATGACGTCGGACCTCGAGGCCGCCAAGAAGGGCGGCGAGGGCAAGGACCTGCAGTCGCTGTTCGAGGCGATCGTCGGCCACATCCCGCCGCCGAAGGACGACCCGCTGGCGCCGCTGCAGTTCCGCGTCACGTCGCTCGACTGGAGCGACTACGTCGGCCGCATCGCCATCGGCCGCGTGCACCGCGGCACGATGAAGGCCGGCGAGCGCGTCATGCACCTGTCGCGCACCGGCGCGCAGAAGGAAGTCGGCGTGCGCGGCGTCTACCGCTTCGTCGGCCTGTCGCGCGAGGAGACCAAGTCGGTCGAGGCCGGCGACCTGTGCGGCATCTACGGCATCGAGAACATCGAGATCGGCGACACGGTCGCCGCGCTCGACAAGCCGGAGGCGATGCCGGTGATCGCCATCGACGAGCCGACGATGACCATCGTCATGCGCGTCAACGACTCGCCGTTCGCGGGCAAGGACGGCGGCAAGTTCATGACCTCGCGCCACCTGCGCGACCGCCTCGACAAGGAACTGCGCGTCAACGTGGCGCTGCGCGTCGAGCCGGGCGACGGTGCCGACAGCTTCAAGCTGTCGGGCCGCGGCGTCATGCACCTCGGCTTCCTGCTGGAGACGATGCGCCGCGAGGGCTACGAGTTCGCGGTCGCCAAGCCCCAGGTGCTGCTCAAGACCATCGACGGCGAGCGGCAGGAGCCGATCGAGTACCTGACGGTCGACACGCCGGCCGACGCCGTCGGCAAGGTGATCGAGATCCTCGGCACCCGCAAGGCGGAGCTGCTGAAGATGGACCGCAAGGGCACCTTCACGCGCGTCGAGTTCACCGTGCCGGCGCGCGGCCTGATCGGCGTGCGCAGCCGCCTGCTCAACGCCACCGCCGGCCAGGCGACGATGCACCACGTCTTCCACGGCTACGGCCCGTACCGCGGCGCGATCGAGGAACGCACGTCGGGCGTGCTGGTGTCGATGGCGCAGGGCCAGACGACCTTCTACGCGATGGACGGCCTGCGCGACCGCGGCTCGTTCTTCGTCGCCGAGGGCGCCGAGGTGTACGAAGGGATGCTGGTCGGCGAGCACTGCAAGGACAACGACCTCGTCGTCAACTGCGTGCGCGAGAAGAAGGCGACCAACGTGCGCAGTTCGACCAAGGAGACCTTCGTGAAGCTGCCGCCGCCGCGCCAGTTCTCGGTCGAGGACGCGCTGGAGTACGTCGGCGAGGACGAACTCGTCGAGGTGACCGCGAAGTCCGTGCGCCTGCGCAAGTTCCACCTGAAGGAGACCGACCGCAAGCGCTCGGAGCGCCGCGCCGAAGCCGAGGCGTGAGCCAGCCGCCCGGCGGCGCGTCCGGTTCGACCGGGCGCGCGCCGGATCGCCGCCGCGCCGCCGCACCGGGCGGCTGTGCGCCGCGGCAGCCGACGCTACCCTGTTGGCGTCCGCCATGCCCTCGCCCCAGGATCTGCCGACCGCAGCGCGCCAGCGCACGCTGCGCGAGCTGAGCAAGCGCCTCGGCCACGCCTTCGAGGACCTGGGCCTGCTCGACCGCGCGCTGACGCACGCCTCGACCGGCAACGAGGGCAAGGCCAGCTACGAGCGGCTGGAGTTCCTCGGCGACGCCTTCCTCAACTTCGCCGTCGCCGACGTGCTGTTCCGCGCCGACGCCGAGGTCGCCGAGGGCCAGCTGACCGAGACGCGCGCCCGCATCGTCAGCCGCCGGCCGCTCGCCGAGGCCGCCCGGCGCCTCGACCTCGCCGTCCACCTCGCGCACGGCAAGGGCCTGCGCGACGCCGAGCGCCACAGCGAACGCATCCTCGCCGACCTCGTCGAAGCGGTGCTCGGCGCGGTGCTCATCGACGGCGGCGTCGCCGCGGCCCGCAAGTTCGTTCGCCGCCACGTGCTGCCCAAGGGCGAACTCGGCGACGACGCGAAGACCGCCGCCGACAGCAAGACGGCGCTGCTGCACTGGTGCCAACACCACAAGCTGGGCCAACCGCGGTACGAACTCGTGGCAACGAACGGCCTGCAGCACGAGCAGGAGTTCGTCGTCGCCGCCAAGGTCGTCGACGGCCGCACCGCGACCGGCAGCGGCCGCACCAAACGCGCCGCCGAGAAGCAGGCCGCAGCCGCCTTGCTGTCGGCGCTTCGCGGTTCCTGACCGCCGGCGGCGGCGCGCGCGCCTTGGCGCCGGCCGGCCGCCGACGCGTCGGCGCGCGGCGCCGCGGACGCCACCTGGGCCCAATGGCCCGCAGGTTTCCCCTCATCAATCGCACGGGGTCGCCGACCGATCCTGGCAGGTAGCACGCAAGTGCGACAGTTCGTCTGGACGCGAGACCGTTCCGTTGCGGTGTGGCTCGCGGCGCCGTTCGACGCCGACACACCTTCCGCCGCGAGGCGGCAATGGACCTCCGCCAGCGGGCTGGTCAACGGGGAGGTGCTGGGATGCGGAGCGTTCTTCGCGGCGCACGGTCATCGTTCGGCGTGGGGTTGGCGGGCGCAGCGGCGCTCGCCGGCACGGCCACGGCACAGCCGCCGCATCCCTTCGCGCCGCCGCGGGCGATGACGGCGTTCTCGCTCGGCGCCGTCGGCGCCGTCCTCGACTTCAATCGCGACGCCAGCCCCGACTTCGTGCTGCCGAGCGTGTTCTTCGGCACGCTGATCCATGCGCTCGACGAAGACGGCGCGGCGCTGTCGCTCAATGCTCCTGGCCCGGCGCAGTCGGTCGCCGGTTCGCCGGTGTTCGCCACCGCGATCGCGCTCGCCAGCGGCGACTTCGACCGCGACGGCCGCGACGACCTCGTCGCGGTCACTTCGCTCGGCATGGTGCACGTGCAGCGCAACCTCGGCTCCGGCACGCTGACGGCCGGCAACTTCGCGCCCGACGTCGTGATCGACCAGTTCGCCGGCGCGTTTCCGGCGCAACCGCCGTTGGTCGGCTACTGGTTCCCGGTCGCCGAGGCGATCGACCTCGACGCCGACGGCAACCTCGACATCGTGATCGGCGGCGGCGCGATCGACCGCTGGACGGGCTCGACGGTGCCCGGCTTCGTGGCGTGGTACCGCGGCGACGGCTTGGGCAACTTCAGCGTGTCGCGGCTGCAACTACCCGGCACGGTGATCGACGTCGACTTCGCCGACCTCGACGGCGACGCCGACCTCGACCACCTCGTCGTGCTGGGCGAAGTCGGCAGCGCGGGCGCCTTCAGCCAGACCCTGCAGCACGTGTCGTTCCAGGGCGGACAACTGGCTGCCGCCCAGCCGCCGGCGCTGATCGGCCCGGGTCGCTTCACGGCGCTCGCGGTCGCCGACCTCGTCGGCCAGGGCGCGCCCGACTACCTGCTGACGCTGACGATGCCGTCGGCCGGCACGCTGACCGCCGCGGCGATGTGGTTCGAAGGCGACGGGCTCGGCGGGCTGGTGACCGGCAGTTGGGGCTGGCTCGCGCTGCCGCCGAACCCGACGGCCCTGCAGGACTTCGCCATGGCGCTCGAGGTCGGCGACTGGGACCGCGACGGCCACCTCGACCTCGCGCTGCTGCGCGGCTTCGTGCAGCCGGCGTCGTCGACGTCGGCGGCGGCCCCGGTGTACGGCGACAGCGAGCTGCTGGTCGCGTCGGGGCCGCAGTTGCAGTTCCCGACCTTCACGTCGATCCAGCTGCCCGGCTCGCACTCGTGGTCGTCGTCGCACAACCAGCACTTCGCCGTGTTGCCGATCTTCGGCGCGCCGGGCTATCTGCGGCGGCTCGACCTCGGCCAGGACGGCAGCGTCGACCTCGCGGTGCTCGGCATGCGACCGAGCGGGCCGTCGACCATGACCGTGGTGGCGACGCTGCGCAACACGACGCCGCCCGGCCCCGGCGACACGCGCTTCCAGAAGCTCGGCGCGGCCAGCGGCGGCCTGCCCGTGCGGCCTGCGCGCCTCGGCTTCGACGGCGGCCGCGCGCAGCCCGGCAATGGTGGTTTCGGCTGCACGGTGCAGAACGTGCAGGGCGGCTGCCTGGTCGGCCTCGTGTGGGGCACGTTCGGCTTCGCCGACCTGTTCGTCAGCCACGGCATCAGCGCGCACCTCGCGCCGGCGGTGCACCTGCCGGCCGGCATCGCCGTCGGAACCGGCGCTACCGACGGCTTCCACCGCGTACCGCTGCCGATCCCGAACAACCCGCTGCTGGTCGGCGACGCCGGTTGGTTCCAGGCGGTGTACTACGACCACGTCGCCGGCGTGTTCGGCGGCACGCACGCGACCGGCGTCTCGATCGGCAACTGACGTCGCGGCGGCGCCGCGCCGCAGTTGCGCCGGCCGCGCCGGCGCACCACCATGCGCCGACGATGACGACGATCGCGCTGTTGGGAACCGGGCTGCTCGGTTCGGCCATGGTCGAGAACCTGCTGCAGAAGGGCGCTGCCGTGCGCGTCTGGAACCGCACGCGCGACAAGCTGGCGCCGCTCGCGGCGAAGGGCGCGGTCGCGGCCGCCGACCCCGCCGACTGCGTGCGCGGCGCCGACCGCGTGCACCTCGTGCTGACCGACGACGCCGTCGTCGACGCGGTGCTGGCGCCGGCACTGCCTGCCCTCGGCCGCGGCGTGCCGATCTACGACCACAGCACCAACCAGCCGGCCAAGGTCGCCGCGCGCTTCGCCGCGCTGCGCGCGCAGGGCGTGCGCTACGTCAGCGCGCCGGTGTTCATGTCGCCGGGCAACGCGCGCGAAGCCAGCGGGCTCGTCGTCTACACCGCGCCTGCCGCCGAGCAGGCGGCGGTCGAAGCCGACCTCGCGCCGATGACCGGCAAGGTCTGGTGCGCCGGCGAACGCGCCGACCTCGCCGCCGTGCACAAGCTCGCCGGCAACTCGGTCTTCTTCGCGCTCGCGGCGGCCATGGCCGACGTGCTGGCGATCGGCGCCGGCTGCGGCGTGCCGGCCGAGCAGATGCTCGCCTTCTACGACGTGTTCAAGCCCGGCGTCGCGCTGCCGTTCCTCGGCCAGCGTGTCGCGCGCGGCGGAGCCGGCCGCGCCAGCTTCGAGCTGCAGATGGCGCGCAAGGACGTGCGGCTGTGCCTGGAGTCGGCCGGCGCGGAACCGACGCTGGTGCTGCCCGCGGTCGCAGCCGCGATGGACCGCGCGCTCGCGCAGGGCAAGGCGCAGAGCGACTACGCCGTGTTCACGCGCGGGTGAGCGCCGCAGCCGCGCCGCGGTTCAGCCGTGGCCCGAGCCGGCGCGCTCGCGCCACACGCCCCAGAGGATGCCGGCCGGCAACGCCAGCACCGCTGGCACCAGCATGCACGCGGCGACCTGCTCCAACCGGCAGTGGCACAGTTCCTCCGCCAGCACGAGGTAGTCGTTCTTGAGGCCGAGCGAGCCCGAGGTCCGGTAGTGCGCCTGCGCCGCCGGATCGTGGATCAGGTCCCACAGCATGCGCAGGTTGCCGGTCTGCACGAGCGAGCCGGCCATCGCCGACGCGATGCGTTCCTTCGCCTCGCCGGTGTAGCCGCCCGACCAGCACAGCGCGTAGCAGAAGGCGGCGAAGGCGAGTTCGCCGAGGTGCCCGCCGGCGGCGATCAGCACGTCGGCGAGGTCGCTGCGCGCGACGAACGGCAGCGCCAGCGCCAGTGCGCCGAGCGCTCCGGCCGCGAACGGCCGCTGGCGCAGTGCGACGGCGAACAGCACGAGCACGATCGCGACGGTCCACGACAGCCACGGCCGGAACGCCCCGATGCCCGCCCACGCGTGGCCGGCGAGGTTGATGGCCGGCGCCGACGGGTGGCCGAACAGGATGCCGACCGTGGCGTGCCCCATCTCGTGCGGGATGGCGCGCAGGAACCACTCGAAGCGGCACGGCAGGAAGAACGAGCCGCAGGCGGCGAGGACGCAGCCGAGCAGCAGCCAGCGCCAGCGCGCCGAGCTGCCGTCGTCCACCCGCACGTCGACGACGGGCACGTGGAACCGGCGATGTTCCGGCGGCGGGGCCACGGGACGCGGCCGCCGGTTCGACGACGGCGGCACGTAGGGCGGCGGCGGCGGCGGCATGGCGCGTTCATCGAACTTCGCGCGCTCCGGCCTGCAGCCGAGCCGGCGTCAGCGCGGGCCCGCCGCCTTCTCCGCCGCCCGCTGCTCCCAGACCGGCAGTTCGTCGAGTCGCCCCTGCTCCCGCAGCAGGCGTGCGGCATGGTCGGCGTACCACCGTGTCTTCGGCGAGTGCTCGCCCTTCCACGCCACCAATCGCGGGTAGAAGTCCTCGATCGCCGGCAGGCAGTCGCGGCGCTCCGCCGTCATCAGCCGCGTTGTGAGCCATGCCTCCTCCACGATGAGCGCGTACCGCGGATCGCGGTCGTTGCGGGCCGTCAACCGGGTCCTGGCCTGCGTGAACAACGGCAACGCGGCGTCGGCTCCCGCCGCGTACAGGGTGGCCATGCCGAGATTGTTCAGCACCTTGACCACCTCGATGTGGTCGGGGCCGTACAGCTTCTCCTTGATCGCACGGGCGCGCTGGAGCAACGCGAGGCCCTCGTCGGTATTGCCCATGTCACACAGCAAGGTTGCGAGGTTGCCGATCGCCGTCGCGACGCGGGCGGAGTCGGGCCCGTCGAGGCGCTCGCGGATGTCGATCGAATCGCAGAAGAGCGTCTCGGCGCGCGCATAGCCCGCTCGCTGCATCGGACCCTCCGGGAGCAGGTCCGCGCGATGTTGCCAGAAGGTCGCGACGTTGTTGAGCACGATCGCGCGCGTCTTGTCGTCGCCCGGATGCACGATGGACGCGGTCGCCAGCAGTTCCTCGTACGCGGCGGCGGCGGCCCGCCAGCGGACCGCGACGTCGCCCTCGTCGAGCGCGCGATCGTGCAGCAGCGACGCCAGCTCGACCAGCGCCCCGACGACCTGCGTCGACATGTCGCCGTGGCGCTGCCGGCACCGCTCCAGCACGCGCCGCTGCAACGGCTCGGCGTCGACGCGCCGACCAAGCGCGCTGAGGCACCGCGCCCACGCCTCGTCGACCTCGTCGAGGAGGGGGTCGTCCGGCGCCAGGGACGCGCGTGCGAGCTCGGCCGCCAGCTTGGCTTCGTGCTCGGCGCCGGTGCGATCGTCGCGCTGATCGAGCCGCAGCAGCGCGAGGTCGACGCGCGAGCGCACGGCGTCGCGGTCGCCGCGGCCGAACCGCCGCTCCTGCGCGGCCAGCACCGCGCGCAGCTCGCGCTCGGCGACCTCGATCTGGTCGGCGGCGCGCTGCACGCGGCTGAGTTCGAAGCGCGTCTCCAGCGTGGCGCGCGCCTCGCCGCCGAGGACCTGCGTCCGGATCGCCAGCGCCCGTTCCAGGTGGCGGGCGGCGTCCTCGCGGCGGCCGATGCGCTCGAAGGCGACGCCGAGCACGTGCTCCAGCTTGCCGCCGGTGCGACTCGGCTCGCGGAACGTCTCGGCGATGCCCTTGGCCGCCGCGGTGAACACCTCCGGCACCGTCGGCACCGTGCCGCGCGCCTCCCTCGGCGTGCCGGCGAGCAGCAGCTTCTCGACGAGGAAGTCGCCGAGGCGCGTCGCTTCGTCGCGCGCGGCCGTGACCGCGGTGAGCATGGCGCGCGGGACGGCGACGACGACGACGGCGGCGACGAGCGCCATCCACACGGCGGCGGCGATGGCGGCGTGGCGGCGATGCCAACGCCCCATCCGGCGCAGCACGCCCGGCCGACGCGCCAGCACCGGCTCGCCGGCGAGCACGGCGCGCAGGTCGCGCGCCATCGCCGCGGCGGTCTGGTAGCGGCGCACCGGGTCCTTCTCCAACGCCACGGCGACGATGGCGGCGAGGTCCGCCGGCAACCCCGGCCGCAGGCCGCGCACGTCCGGCGGCTCGTCGGCGATCACCGCGCGGCAGATCGCCGCCGACGACGCGCCCAGGAACGGCCGTTCGGTGGCCAGCGCCTCGAACAGGCAGACGCCGAGCGACCAGACGTCGACGCGGCGGTCGTTGGCGAGCGCACTGCCGCGCAGACGCTCGGGCGCGGCGTACGCCGGCGTGCCGAAGACCTCGTCGGTGCGCGTCAACTGCGGGTCCTCGTCGCCGAGCGCGAGCCCGAAGTCGAGCAGCACGGGCCGTTCGTCCGCGTCCAACATGACGTTGCCGGGGTTGAGGTCGCGGTGGACGACACCGGCTTCGTGGGCGCGGTGCAGGCTGTCGGCGAGCGCCGCGAACCACGCGACGACGCGACGCCAGCCGAGCGCGTCCTCCAGGTCGGCGCCGGCGCGCACGTCCGCGCGGGCGCGGTCGAGGCGGGCGGCCAGGGTCTCGCCGGCGACGTGCCGCATGGCGAGGAAGGCGAAGCCGCCGTCGCGCCCGATCTCGTACACGGCGCAGATGCCCGGGTCCTCCAAGCGGGCGGCGACCAGCGCCTCGCGCTGCAGGCGAAGTTGCTGCACCGGCGACGCGCCGAGCCGCGGCAGCACCTTGAGCGCCACGTCGCGCTGCAGGCGTTCGTCGCGGGCGAGGTAGACGACCGCCTGGCCACCGCGGCCGAGCTCGCGCTCGATGCGGTAGGCGCCGATGCGCAGCCCGGCGGCGACGGTCGGCTCCTCGCGGGACGCGTCGGCGAGCAGCGCGGCGTGCTCGCGGCGCAGACGCTCGGCGTGCGCCGGCCACGCCGCGAGGTACGGCGTCACGTCGGCGCCGCCGCCGACGGCGCGGTCCTGCTGCCAGCGCTGCAGGAAGGCGTGCAGCACCGCCAACCACTCGGGGTCGTCGTCGCCGTCGAGCGCTTCGCCGTGGTTCACGTGAGGTCCATCACCCGGTCGTCGGGCAACGTGTCACGCAGCCGCTGCAGCGCCTGCTGGAAGCGACGCGTCACCGTCGCGTCGTCGACGCCCAGCAGGCGCGCGATCGCGCCGTTGGGTTGCTGTTCGATGCCGCGCAGGACGAGGACCTCGCGCAGGTCGGGCGGCAGTTCCTCGATCGCCGACTGCAGCGCGTCGCGGCGTTCGCGGCGGCACAACCGCGTGATCACGCCGGAGACCTCGGCCGGCAGGGCGTCCAGCAGGCCGCTGTCGCCGCGTCCGGCCCCTGCCTTGCCGACGACGTGCTTGCGCACCACCTTGGCGGTCAGGCGCAGCATCGTCGTGGCGAGGAACTTCAGCAGCACCGGGGTCAGGCGGTCCTGCCGTGCGCGCAGGTCGCGCAGGCGCGGCAACGCGATCGCCCACGCCTCCTGCACGAGGTCCTCCGGTTCGCAGTGGCGGCCGGCGGCACCGGCGAGGCGGTATCGAGCCTGCGCCAACAGCAGCGGGGTCAACCGGGTGACGAGGGCGTCGCGGCCCTCCACGTCCCCGGCGGCGGCAGCGCGCACCAGCCGGGTCGTCGCGTCGATCGGTGGGTCTCCGGCCATGATCGTCGGGCGAACATACCCGACAGCGGGCAGTGCTGCCTGCCCGCTCACTCGACCCAGTAGTTGAGCACCTGGAACTGCTGGCCGGTGCGGTTGTCGCCGAACACGTAGGTGAGCAGTCCGAACGAGTAGCGGTTGGCGGCGAAGTCCGCCGCGCCGATCGCGCCGACGACGCCGGTGTACGTCGTCGAAGAGCCGCTGCTGATGCGCCAATCGCGCGACGACTCGACGCCGATCGAGATGCCGGCGAGGACGCCGCCGACCGTCACCTGCAGCGACTTCTCGAAGCCGACCGCGAGCGAGCCGCCCTGCGACACCTGCTGCCCGACCTGCAGGGTCACTTCCGTCGTGCCGTTGCCCTGGCCGACGCTCTGCGGGCCGACCGAAAGGCCGCCGTTGGCGAGCAGCTGGTTGCGCCGGGCGACGCCGGGATACGACGCCGGGTTGCCGATGGCGTGGTCGAACACGAGGCTGTCGACGACCTGGGCGCTGGGCTGGACGCTGGCGTTGTAGAAGCTGCGCTCGGCCTGCAGCGTGATCGGCGACCGCGGCAGGTTGATCTGCACCTTCTGGCCGACGAGGTTCGCGTCCGGGTGCGAGAGGATCGTGTACGTGTAGCGATCGACCGGCACGCAGGTGAAGACGATCGTGTCCTCGGTCGGCGCGGAGGTGAACACGATCGTCCGCGACAACTCGTACGCCGTGCCCTGGACGCGGGTGGCGGCGGTCTTCAACGTCGCCTTGAGTTCCAGTTCCGACTGCAGGATCGGGCCGCCGTCGAGGTTGACGCCGATGCTGGCCTCCGTGCTGAACGTCAACGAACGCTGCTGCTCGTTGATCGTCGTGTTGGTGTTGCCGAAGGCCGTGAAGCTGCCGGCGACGTTCTGCTGGATGCCGGCGCGGGTCGGCGGTGCGGCGAGCGCGGCGAGCACGATCGGCTCGGTGTAGACCAGCGCGTACTCGGCCGCCGAGTACTGCAGCACCGGGCTGTCGGTGTCGACGTTGGCGCGCACCAGCACGGGGTTGTTCGCCGCGTCCGAGTTGCGCAGCGGCACGATGATGGTGCGGGCCAGTTGCACGCTGGTCGCGATCGCCGGCAGGGCGAACACCTCGACGCGATCGCGGTCGAGCCGGTACGTCGCGATGTCGTCGCGGCCGTCGCCGGTGAAGTCGCCGACGACCATCGAACTGGTGTTGCGGTCGTACCAGCACTGGGCGTCGTTCCAGATGGTCGCTTGCGGCAGCTGCCAGCCGGTCACGCGCGACCACGGCGCCGTGCGGAAGTCGTCGAACACGAACTGGTTGGCCTGCACCTCCGCGACGCGATCGCCGTCGAGGTCGAGCGCGTTGAGGTGCACCGTGCGCAGGCGCGGGTTGTCGCCGCTGCCGCAGCTCTGCAGGAAGTCGAGGAACGACGCCGACGCCAGCACCGGCAACCCGGCCGGCGCGTCGTCGAGCGCCTGGAAGAAGGTGCGCGTGCCGTCGCAGTTGTCGGCGAAGTTGGTGACGCCCCCGAGCAGCACCTCGCCGCGGTTGTCGCCGTCGACGTCGCCGATGGCGACGCTGACGCTCAGGCCCGCGCGCGGCGTGCCGCCCTGGTCGACGCCGGTGAAGGCCCCGCTGCGCAACACGTTCAGGTCGGCGACGAGGTCGTCCCAGACGGCGTAGCTCGGCTGCCCGGTGGTCGTCGTCGTCTGGTTGACGCCGATCGCCAGTTCGAGGGCCGCGTCGTTGTCGAGGTTGCCGACGGCGAACTGGAACGCGATGGTGGCGCCGGTCAGGGTCTGCGCGAAGGTGCGCACCGGTCCGGCGCTGGCCCAGTCGGTCGCCGTGCGGCGGAAGACGCGGACGGTCGCCTGGTTGCCGACGGTCAGGCCGACGACCAGTTCGTCGCGGCCATCGCCGTCGAGGTCGCCGGCGATGCCGGCGACGTTGGAGACGTTCGCCTGCGCCAACACGTTCTGCTCGCTGATGGCGAAGCTGCCCGACGCGTCGTCGGTGAGCGCCACGCGCACGAGGTTGCCCGACCAGTACACGGCCGCGACTTCCTCGAGGCCGTCGCCGTCGAAGTCGCCGGCGACCGGCATGCGCAGGGTGCGAGGCACCGCGCTCTGGCCGTAGTTCTCGGCGACCCAAGGCTGTGCGCTCGCCGTCGTGCTGGTGAGCACCTGCTCGACGGGGGCCCCCGTCGTACTGGTGAGTTCGAGCGTCACCGACGGGCTGGTCGGGGACGCGGCCCGGCCGATGCCGAACAGCACCAGTTCCGAGGTCTTGTTCAGGGCCGGCCGCGCGCCGAGCGGCGCGTACGTGGCGGGTGCATTGGTGCCGCTGTCGAGCAGGCGCGGGGTCGTCGGCGTCGCCACGCCGAGTTGGGTCAGCGTCGCCTGCACGTTCGCCGGGCCGCCACCGCCTCCACCCGTGCCGGCACCGGCGCCCCCACCGCCACCGCCGCCGGAACACGCCGTCGCGACGGCGGCGGCCAGCAGCGCCAGGGAGACGGAACGTAGACGGGAAGCAGTCGGGGTCGACGGCACGGATCTGGCGGTTCGGTTCATGTTCGGGTGCGGCGCACGCGCGCCACGGTGCCATGCCGCGACCGCGATGGATTTGCGCCGCGGCCACCGAGTCCCCGGCGGCACCGCCGCCGGCGATCCCCGGGCGGCGGCGATCAGCGCCGGCGCGCGAGGAGCGCCGCGCCCTGCGTCCACGGCGACGTGCGGTAGCCGGTCCAGGCGAGCGCGCCGGCGAGCTCGAAGCCGGCGTCCGCGAGCATCTGCCGGAGCGACCGCTCCGGCACCGCGCCCGCCACTCAATCGGACCAAGCGCCGGCGCGCGCGACCGCCCCCGGATCGGCGCCGGGGTCGACGAGCATGTCGCACAACCGCAGTTCGCCGCCGGGCCGCAGCACGCGCGCGAGCTCGCGCAGCACTGCCGGCTTGTCGACGCAGAGGTTGATCGCACCGTTGCTGGCGACGACGTCGAAGGCCGCCGGCGCGAACGGCAGCGCCGCCGCGTCCGCGACGACGACGGTCGCCCGCGCCGTCAGTCCCGCCGAGTTCGCTGCGAGCCGCGCCCGGCTCGCCATCGCCGGAACGAAGTCGACGCCGACCGCGCGGCCCAGCTCGCCGACCGCCGCCGCCGCGCGCAGCAGGTCGAGGCCCGCGCCGCCGCCGACGTCGAGAACGCGCGCGCCGAACGCGGGCGCGAAGCCGGCGAGCGGATCCCCGACGCCCGCGAACGCCGCCGCCGCGCTTGCGAACGCCGCGAGGTCCGCGTCGCCGTAGCCGAGCGCGCGCGCGCTCGCCGCGCCGACCGCGAAACGCGTCTCGCCCGCCGGATCGCGCGCCAACGCGTCGAAGCGCGCGCGCACGGCGTCGGCGGGCGAAGACGGGTCGGTGGACATCGCGGGCAGCGTAGCGGGGCGTGCGAGCGACGCGGCAGGCGGGTGCGGCGGGTCGCCGCGCCTGGATCCTTGCCAAGCGGCTGCGCTCGGCACGTCCCCCGGCGCCCTGGAGCTGCCACCGCGGCGCCAGCCAATTCCCTCTCTCCGGTCGTCCGGGCCGGATCAACCGCCGAGCGAGTAGTTCTCGACCAACTCCAACTGCGCGCGCACTGCGGGCGTCGCATGGACGACCCAGATCGGCGCCTTCTTCGCCCACGCAAGGCGCACACACTCATGAAGCAAGGCGTGCAGGAAGCTCTGCGTGCAGACCCGCATGGTGCGGAAGTCGAGCGCGACGGCCTCGCGGCGGAGCAACCTCGGTTCGAGCACTTCGGTGGCGAACGTGCGCGCAGCCGCCGTGTCCTCGGAGGCGACCGTCACCAGCGCGCGGAAGACGCTCGTCGGCGGTTCCTCGAAGCGCAGCCAGCGCTGCGTGATGCGCTTGGGCGACCGCTGGATGGCGAGATCCCGGATGTGGTCGATGATCCCGTCGTAGCTGCCGACGTGGCTTACGGACGTCTCGAAGGCCACCAGCGTGCCCGGGTAGTCCGGCGCGTCGCCATTGGTCAGGATCGGCTGCGCGTCGTGGTCGCGCGACCGGTCGAGGAAGTACGTCGCCCCGCGCGAGGCGAGCAGCAAGCGGCCGTCCGTCGCCTTGGCCATCTCGGAGATGAAGAACAGGCCCAGCCCGGCGTTCTCGCCCGAGCCGGTCTCGCCCTCGGGGAACGCGCCGGACACATGCGGTTCGAGGGCGCGCACGAGCGCGTCGCTCGGCGTCCGGATCGACGGCCGCATGTGGCGCAGGGCTTCGAACACGCCGATGCCGTTGTCGACCACGACGACCTGCAGCGCCGGCGCGGCAGTGTACGGCCCCTTGTCGTTCCACTGCGTCGCGACGATGCCGCCGTGCGGGTCATTGCTGTGCTGGCCGACGTTGCGCAGCAGTTCGACGAGCACGTAGCGGAACAGGTCTGCCGCCGGCGAGTGCGCGTGGCCGGGCAACGCGAGCGCGACGAGCTCGCTGGCGAGGACTTCCCAGGGCCCGCGACCCGTTACGCGCGAAAGGGTCACGGTGCGGTCGCAGCCACGGCGAAGACCTGCGCCACCTCGACGTCGTCGAAGCTCCCCCGACCGAGGCGTCGGACGCCAGCCAGCCAGCGCAAGAAGCCGGCCGGATCCTCGAGGAACAAACACGGCAGCGACGACACGCCGAGCAGCCTAGCCAGCGATTGCGCGCGCGGTCACCCGCCTGCTGCGCGACGCCCGGCACGCTCGTTCGCTGGCGCACCGCTGCTGGCGCTCTTCCGCGTCGCCACGGCAGCCGTCGGCGAAGGACCGCGGCGGGCGTGCATCCGCGCCCCCGCCGCCTAACCTCTCCGCCCCGCAACGTGCCGCCCTCCCCCGCCCAGCGCCTCGTCGACGCCTTCGCCGGCCTGCCGGTGACGCGCACGCTGTGCGAGCAGGTGGCGCTCGGCAGCCAGCGCAAGGTCGGCGGGCTGTGGGGCGCGTCGGCGGGCCTGCTGGTGGCGGTCCTGCGGCAGCGCCACCAGGGCGCGGTGCTGGTGCTGACCGCCGACGACGTCGACAGCCTGCAATTGCAGACCGACCTGGCGGCCTTCGGCGTGCCCGCGCACGTGCTGCCGCGCCAGGAGACCGGCGACGACGGCCAGCCCGATCCGACGACGCGCAGCGAGCGGCAGAAGGCGCTGCAGCGGCACGCCGCCGACAAGGCGCCGCTGCTGTGCGGCATCGAGGCCCTGCTGCAGCCGGTCGCGACGCCGAAGTCGCTCGCGCGCGCACAGCTCGAACTGCACGCCGGCCAGACGATCGACCGCGCGCAGGTGCTGCAGAAGGCGCAGTCCGCCGGCCTGCGGCAGGTGCCGCTGGTGCTCGCCCCCGGCGAGTGCAGCGTGCGCGGCGACGTCGTCGACCTGTTCCCGATGGCGGCCGAGCAGGCCGTGCGCCTGGAGTTCTTCGACCGCACGCTGGAGTCGATCCGCACGTTCGACCCGGGTTCGCAGCGGGCGCTGGCGGTGCACGAACGCTACGCGCTCGCGCTCGGCGGCAAGGACGCCGACGAGGAAGGCGCAGTGCTGCGCCACGTCACGCCGTCGCGCACGCTGGTCGTCGCCTACGAACCGCTGCGCATCGAGGAGCGCATCGCGCGGCTCGCCGCGTTCGCGTCGGACCTGCGCACGTCGGTGCAGGAACTGCAGGACGCGCTGCGGCCGTGCGCGCGCGTCGACGCCAGTTCGCTGCCGAGCCACGACCTCGACTACAAGATCCTGTCGGCGGGCAGCGCCGTGGGCTCCGGCGAGGCCGATCCCGCCGGCCGCCTGCGCAGCATCCGCGGCGTGCAGGGCCGCGTGCTGCTGTTCTGCCGCAGCGACGACGAGCGCGAGCGGCTGCAGGAGATCTTCGCGCACAAGGGCGTCGACCTCGCCGCCGAGAAGGTCGAGCTGCTGCCGGGCGCGATCAGCCGCGGCTTCCGCATCCCGGACCTGCAGACGACGGCGCTGAGCAACGTCGAGTTCGCCGGCGTGCCGCAGCAGGCGCGCGTGCGGGAGCGGCAGGTGATCCCGAGCCGCGCCATCCAGAGCTTCTTCGAGCTCGGCCCCGGCGACCTCGTCGTGCACGCGGTGCACGGCATCGCGCGCTTCGAGGGCACCGAGCTGGTGACGCGCGGCCAGGGCGTCGAGGAGCACCTGCGGCTGTGCTTCCAGGACGAGGTCAAGCTGCTCGTGCCGGCGAGCAAGATCCACCTCGTCCAGAAGTACGTCGGCAGCGGCGGCAAGGCGCCGCTCGACAAGCTCGGCGGCAAGGGCTTCCAGAAGCGCAAGGAACAGGTGCAGGAGGCCCTGTTCGACCTCGCCGCCGAACTGCTGGAGGTGCAGAGCAGGCGCGCGCTGGTCAAGCGCCCGCCGTACCCGCAGGACGCGCTCGAACGCGACTTCCTCGACGCGTTCGCCTTCCGCGACACCGCCGACCAGGCGCGCGCGTGGAGCGAGATCCAGGCCGACCTCGCCAAGGAGTCGCCGATGGACCGGCTGCTGTGCGGCGACGTCGGCTTCGGCAAGACGGAGGTCGCGCTGCGCACGGCGTTCCGCGTGGCGCTCAGCGGCCGGCAGGTCGCCGTGCTGTGCCCGACGACGATCCTCGCCGAGCAGCACGCGCGCACGTTCGCGCGCCGCTGCGAGCCGTTCGGCCTGTCGGTCGAGATGCTGTCGCGCTACCGCACCGGCGCCGACCGGCGCGCGATCGAGGACAAGCTGCTGAAGGGCAGCGTCGACATCGTCGTCGGCACGCACCAGCTGCTGGGCGAAGGCGTCGCCTTCCACGACCTCGCGCTGGTCGTCGTCGACGAGGAGCAGCGCTTCGGCGTGCGGCAGAAGGAGCGGCTCAAGCAGCTGCGCGCCGAGGTCGACGTGCTGACGCTGTCGGCGACGCCGATCCCGCGCACGCTGCACGGCTCGCTGCTCGGCATCCGCGGCATCAGCACGCTCGACAACCCGCCGCCCGGCCGGCAGGAGGTCGAGACGCGCGTGCTGTTCCGCGACGACCGCGTGCTGCAGGACGCGATCGCGCGCGAGCTCGCGCGCCAGGGGCAGGTGTTCGTGCTGCACAACCGCATCAGCGAGCTGGAGCCGCTGGCGCTGCGCATCCGCCAGCTGTGCCCGGGCGCCCGCGTCGCCATCGGCCACGGCCAGATGACCGAGGCCGAGATCGAGAAGACGGTGCGCGCGTTCGTGCGCGGCGACTTCGACGTGCTGGTCAGCACCACCATCGTCGAGAACGGCCTCGACATCGGCCGCGCCAACACCATCCTGATCGACAAGGCCGACCACTTCGGCCTCGCCGAGCTGCACCAGCTGCGCGGCCGCGTCGGCCGCAGCAGCGAGAAGGCGTACTGCTACCTGCTGCTCGACCGCGACGAGCCGCCCGGCATGGAAGCCAAGGCCCGGCTCAAGGCGCTGGAGGAGTTCTCGCACCTGGGCGCTGGCTTCGCGATCGCGATGAAGGACCTGGAGATCCGCGGTGCCGGCAACCTGCTCGGCCCGCAGCAGTCCGGCCACATCGCCTCGGTCGGCTACGACATGTACTGCCAGCTGCTGCGCGCCGCCGTCGACGCGGCGAAGACGCAGCGACCGAACGCCGTGCAGGTCGTCGAGGTCGACGTCGACCTGCGCGTGCAGGCGTTCCTGCCGCAGGACTTCCTCGCCGACCCGCGCCAGCGCCTCGAACTGCTGCGCGAGATGGACGAGGCGACCGACGACGACAAGCTGCGCGAGCTCGAGGCCGAGCTCAAGGATCGCTACGGCAAGCTGCCGACGCCGGTGCGCACGCTGCTGCGCGTGTTCCGCCTCAAGCACGGCCTGATGGCGCTCGGCGCGCACGGCGTGCAGTGGGTCGAGAACGACCGCGTCGTCGTGCGCCATGCGCCGGGCGTGCCGCTCGGCGGCAGCTGGCTCGACTGCTGCCAGGACGTGCGCCCGGTCGAGGCCGGCAAGACGCACCTGATCCTGCCGCCCCGCCGCGGCGGCAAGGCCTGGGCCGCCGACGACGTGCTGGAGTTCCTGCTCGGCGCGATCACCGGCACGCTGGCGCCCGCCGTGCGCGCCGCCAAGCCGACGCCGTCGCTGGTGCCGCCGCCGCGGCCGGCGACGCGCCGCCCGGCGGGCGGCAGCAAACGCCTGCCGTGGGAGTGAGCCGGCGGCCGGGTGCCGGATACCTCGTCCGACGCGCGGAATATGGCCATTTGCCCATGCCCGACCGCCTCCTGGACCGCCTTGCCGAGCGTGCCGCCCGTGCCGCCCGACGCGCGCCCCGCTGCGCGCTGCTGACCACCGTCCTGGCGTTCGCCCTCGCGGACAGCGCGCCGGCGCAAGCTGGCGAAGCGGACGCGGCGATCTTCGCCGACCTGCACGCGGCCCGCCGGTCCTACGAAGCGGCGATGGCCGGGGTGCGCGTCGACGTGCGCGCCGCGCAGGCGGGCCGGCGCGCGCAGGAGCGCTACGAACGCATCGCCGCCTTCCGCGATCGCGGCGAATGGCCGGACAACTGCGCGGCGTCGCGCAAGCTCGCCGACGACGCCCGCCGGGCGTTCGACGGCGTCTTCGAGCAGTGCCTCGGTCGAGCGGTGGCGAGCGACGACGCCCTCGCCGACGCCCTGCAGGCCGACTGGCAGCAGTGGCAGGCGATCGACGACGCGCTCGCTTGGCGCTGCCTGACCGCGGCGGAACTGCAGCAGTGCAACACGGCCGAGCCGCAGCAGGTGCACCGACGCTGGCGGCGGGCACGGATCTCCTGTCCGGTCGACGAAGCAGGCACGACCCCGATGCGCTGCATCGACACCCAGGAACACCTGCCGGAGTTGCGCAGGTACCGCGTCGCGATCCGCGGCCGCGCGCACGGCGACGACGTCGAAGTGGCGTTGCCGCTCGCCAGCGGTGTCGCCGTGCTGCGCGCGCAGGTCGCCGACGGCGGCTTCGAGGTGATGGCGACCTACGGCGCCGACCAACGGCTGGTCGTCGACTACGGCGCCGAACCGCGCGCGGTCGCCGGCGCCAAGGTGCTGTTGCCGGCCGGCGCCATCGGCGTCCTCGGCGTCGACGTCGCGCTCGACGAGGTCCGCATCAAGGCAGCGCCGCATCGCGTCCCGGACGCGCTGGCCGCGCGGCCGCGCAAGGCAACGCCGAAGGACGAACCTGCCGACGCGCGCGCCAGCCGCCGCGCCCGCGCCGCGGTCGACGACCTGACGCTGCGCATCGAACTCTTCGAACGGCTCGCGCAGGCCAATCTGAAGTCGCAGAAGGCGATCGCCGAACAGATCGAACGGCTGCCCGGGCGCGCCGACGACCCCGGCCGGAGCGACCTGCAGGCCGACCTCGGCCTCGCGCGCGCGACGGGCGAGGAGTACCTGCGCATCCTCGCGCGCGAACGCGAGAAGCTGGTCGCCGCGCGGTTGCAGGCGCGGACCGTCGATCGCCGCTGATCGCAGCGATTCTGCGCCACGGCGGACGGCGCCGCCCGGCGCGCTTGTGCCGCCCCACCGCCGTCCGCGATGCTGGCCCGCCGGCATGCGCCTCGCCTTCGCGCTCTACGACTACTTCCCGTTCGGCGGGCTGGAGCGCGACTGCCGGCTGATCGCCGAGCGCTGCGCCGCCGCCGGGCACGAAGTGGTCGCGTTCGCGCGCACGTGGGACGGCCCGCCGCCGGCCGGCGTCGCAGTGCGCACGTTCGGCCGCCGCGGGCTGACGATCCCGGCGCGCAACCGCCGCTTCGTCGCCGCGCTGCAGCGCGCGCTCGCCGCCGAACGCCCGCCGTTCGACGCGGTCGTCGGCTTCCAGAAGCTGCCCGGCCTCGACGTCTACTACGGCGCCGATCCGTGCTACGCCGCGGGCCTGTACCGGAAGCCGCGGTGGAAACGCTGGCTGCCGCGCTACCGCCACTACCTCGCCAACGAACGCGCGGTGTTCGCGCCGGAGCACGGCGTCGTCGTGCTGCAGTACATCGACCGCGACGTCGCCGCGTACATGCAGCACTACGGCACGCGCCGCGAGCAGTTCGTCGTGCTGCCGCCCAACGCCGAGCGCACGTCGTACACGCCGGCCGACCGCGCGGCGGCGCGCGCGGCGGTGCGCGCCGCACGCGGCGCCGGGCCCGACGAGTTCGTGCTGCTGGCCGTCGGGTCGGCGTTCGCGCGCAAGGGCTTCGACCGCGCGGTCACCGCCCTCGCCGACCTGCCCGACCCGCGCGCCCGGCTCGCCGTGCTCGGCCGCGACGACCCGCGGCCGCTGCAGGCGCTGGCGGCGCGCCTCGGGGTCGCCGCGCGCGTGCATTGCCTCGGCGGGCGCACCGACGCGGCGCAGTGGTTCCTCGGCGCCGACGTGCTGCTGCACCCCGCCCGCCGCGAGAACACCGGCACCGTGCTGGTCGAAGCGCTGCACTACGGCCTGCCCGTACTCGCCGCGGAGCGCTGCGGGTACTCCGCTCATATCTCTATATCTGGAAGCGGTTTAGTGATTCCCGACCCGTGCGCGCGGGAGGCGCTGGCGGCCGCCGTCCAGGCCGCCGCCGACCCCGCCCGGCGGGCGGATTGGGTCGGCAAGGCAGTCGCCTACGCCGCGACGGGGGCCCTCTACGGCTGCCACGAACGGGCGGCCGAGGCGATCGTGGCGGCGGCGACCGCGGCGACCGGCCGCCGCACGCGTCGCTGACCGCGCCCCGTCCGGGATCGCCGGCGCCCAGCCGCCACCCGCGTCCGCCAGCCCGAACGCGCCGCCGTTGCGGCCCGGCGCAGCCAACGGGCAACCGCCGATGGCCAACAACCAACGGCCGCCCTCGCCGCGAGTACCCCAAACGTCGCAGCCGTCGAAATCCTTGGCGTCCCCTTGGCTGCGGTGCCTACAACCATCGCCGTCTTCGCGTTTTCCACATCGGCCAACCGATCTAGCTTCATGCGGATTCCACGCTCGCCGTCCCTCCTCGGCGCCTCGCTGTGCGCGCTCGGCTTGCTGCTCGCAGCGCCGGCGGTCCGCGCGCAAGAGCCGCCTCCGGCGCCCGCGCCGACGCCGGCGCCGACCGAGCAGCGCCCCGCCGGGCAACCCGGCGAGCAACCCGCCGCGGATCCGGGCGCAGCGGTCGCGCCGCGCCGGCCGCGCCGCCCGGGCCGTTTGCCGCCGGGCTTCGCGCCGCTGGTCCTCGAAGCCGGCCACGTGCACCCGGTCACCGGACCGGCGATCGAAAACGGCGTGGTCGTGGTCCGCGGCGAGCGCATCGTCGCCGTCGGCAAGAAGGGCGAGGTCGAGGTGCCGCAGGGCGCGATCGTGCGCAGCTTCCCGAACGGCCACGTCTACCCCGGCCTGATCGACGCTGCGACCGACGCCTACACCGACGGGTCGCTGCGCAGCGAAGGCGGCGCGGACGGCGGCACGTCGTTCGCCGACGACCTGCGCAAGCAGGAGGCGCGTTTCCACGACCTCGCCGCGCAGGGCATCACCACCGCCTACGTCACCGTGCGCTCGCCGGCGTTCGTGCGCGGCCAGGGCGCCATCGTGCGGCCGAGGAAGGACGGCGCCTTCGAGCCATGGCGCGGCAAGGAAAGCGCCGCGCTGCAGATGCGCTTGGCGAGCACCACGCTGATGTCGCACGCGCTCGAACGCCAGCAGCAGTTCCAGCAGGCCGACGGTTTGTTCGAAGGCCTCGACGAGTACCGCAAGTCGTTCACCGACCACGCCGACGCGCTGAAGAAGTACGACAAGGAGTTCGCCGACTACCTCGCCTTCCACCAGAAGAAGAAGGACGGCGACAAGAAGCCCGAGGCCGACAAACCCGCCGACGCCGGAAAGCCGGCGGGCGCGGCGGCCCCCGCGGCGGGCGACGCACCGGCCGGGCCGGGCCCCGGCCCAGGCGGCCGACCGGGCGGACGCCGCGGCGGCCCCGGTGGGCAGGGTGGCGGTGGCAGCGAACCGCCGAAGGGCAACGAGCCGCCCAAGAACGAGCCACCGAAGAACGAACCACCGAAAAAGGACCCGCCGAAGCAACTCGAAGGCGCGGCGGCCGCAGCGTTCGAAGCCGCGCTCGCGACGCTGCTCGACACGATCGCGCAGGACAAGAAGCCGCAGGACCCGCCGAAGCCGGAAGGCCCGAAGCCCGACGGCCAGCAGCCCGCCCCCGCCGGCGGCGCGCCGGCCGGCGAGAAGAAGGACGAAGGCCCCAAGCGCCCGACCTACCCCAAGCCGCCGCAGAAGGACCCGCAGCGCGACGCGCTGCTGAAGGTGCTCGACGGCGAACTGGCGCTGCGCGTCGAGGCGCACCGGCCCGACGAACTGCGCGCCGCGCTGGCGCTGCAGCAGCGCCGGTCGATCCCGCTGCTGGTGCTGGAGCAGGCGTACGGCGCGGGCGCGCTCGCCGACGACCTCGCCAAGGCCGGCGTCGCGGTGGTCGTCACCGAGTGCCTGCCGCTGACGATGGCGCCGCCGTACGACCGCTTCGACGTGCCCGCGCTGCCGGCGAAGCTCGCCGCCGCTGGCGTGCCGTTCGCGATCGCGACGGGCCGCGCGTCGTGGTCGTCGCTGCTGCCGCTGCAGGCGGCGGCAGCCGTCGCCGGCGGATTGGCGCCCGCCGAGGCGCTGCGCGCGATCACGCTGACGCCCGCCGAGATCCTCGGCGTCGCCAAGGACACCGGCTCGCTGCAGCCGGGCAAGTACGCCGACGTGCTGGTCACCGACCGGCCGCTGTTCCAGACCGACAGCCGCGTGCTGCTGGTGCTGGGCAAGGGCAACGCCGAATACGAGGTGAAGTGATGCGCGCGCTGCTGCCGTCCACCCTGCTCGCGCTCGCCGCGACGCTCCCTGCGCAGGACCTGCTGGTCCGCGCCAAGACGGTCGTCGTCGCGCCGGACACGGTGCTGACCGACGGCCGTTTCCTCGTGCGCGACGGCAAGGTCGCGTACGTCGGCAGCGACGTGCCCGCCGACGCCGCCGCCAAGGCGACGCTCGTCGACTGTGGCGACGCGGTCGTGGTGCCGGGCTTCGTGCTGGCGCCGACGACGCTCGGCCGCGACGGCGACCTCGCCGAAGGCGCCCTGCCGTTCACGCCCGACCTGCGCGCCGCCGAAGCCTTCGATCCGTGGCAGGACGAACTCGCCAAGCTGCCGCGCGCGGGCTTCACCGCGGCCGTGCTGGCGCCATCGCCGCGCAACCTCGCCGGCGGCCTCGGCGCGCTGGTCAAGCCGGGCGCCAGCGGCGGCCGCATCGCCACCGCCGACCTGCACCTCGCGCTGTCGCTGACCGCCGCGGCGCGCAATCCCGAGCGGCCGCCGACCTCGCTGATGGGCGGCGTCGACCTGCTGCGCAGCGCCTTCGCGCAGGCGAAGTCGGCCGCCGCCGCCGGCCCGGACGTCGCCGTGCTGCGCGCCGTGCTGCAGGGCGGCCGCAAGGTGGCGATCGCCGCCGACGCGCTGGTCGAACTGCAGGCCGCGCTCGACCTCGCGCGCGACTTCGGCTTCGAGCCGGTGTTGGTCGGCGCGCGCGACGCCGACAAGGCGCTGCCGCGACTCGGCGCGCCGCGCGCGGCGGTGGTGCTGGCGCCGCTCGCGCCCGAGATGCGCCGCGCGCAACTCGAACTGCCGGCGCGCTTCGCCGAAGCCGGCGTGCCGTTCTGCTTCAGCGGCAACCCCGAACAGACGCGCCTGTCGGCCGTGCTCGCCGTGCGCCACGGCCTCGACCGCCAGACGGCGTGGGCCGCGCTCGGCCGCGCCACGGCGACGATGTTCGGCGCGGCGGGGCAGGTCGGCGCGCTGCGCCAGGGCTGCGCCGCCGACTTCGCGGTCTGGAGCGGCGATCCGCTCGACCTCGGTTCGTCGCTGCGCGCCGTCTACGTCGATGGCGCGCGCGTCCACGGCGGCCAACCGTCGGCCGCCGCGCCCGCTGCTTCGTCCACCGCCGCCGGAGGCCGCTGATGCACCGCTCGCTCCCCCTCGCCGCCGCGCTCGCGCTCGCGGCCCTGCTGCCCGCCCAGGACGGCGTCGCCGTCTACCGCAACGCCCGCATCCTGCCGGGCGGCGCGCCGGCGATCGCCAACGGCGTGCTCGTCGTCAGCGGCGGCAAGGTGCTCGCCATCGGCGGCGCCGACACGCCGGTGCCCGACGGCGCCACCGTCGTCGACTGCGCCGGCAAGACCATCACGCCGGGCCTGATCGACGCCTCGTTCCGCGCCGGCAACACGCCGGACATGAACGAGAACGGCGCCGAGGTGACGCCGCACCTGCGCGTGCTCGACAGCCTCGACCCCGACGACCCGTCGTTCGTGCGCGCGCGCAGCGCCGGCGTCACCACCGTGCACGTCATGCCGGGTTCGCGCAGCGTGATCGGCGGCCTCGGCGTCGTGCTCAAGACGCACGCCGCCGACCCGCAGGCGATGGTGGTCAAGAACGACGCCAGCCTGCGCATCGTCATGGGCAGCGAGCCGTCGATGGGCAACCGCGCGATCCGCGGCGGCTCGGTCGACTCGATCTACTACCGCCGGCCGACGACGCGCATGGGCGTGGTGTGGGCCGCGCGCAAGGCGTTCTTCGACGCCAAGGAAGCGATGGAGCAGAGCGTCGGCGCACCGGGCGCGCCGCCGAGCCCCGGGATCGAGGTGCTGGCGCGCGTGCTGCGCGGCCAGCTCACTGCGGTGACCACCGCGCGCTCCGAGCAGGACCTGCGCACCGCCCTGCGGCTGGCCGCCGAGTTCGGCTACCGCACCGTGCTCGACGACGCGCAGGACGCGCACATGCTGGTCGGCGAACTGAAGGCCGCCGGCACGACCGTGATGCTCGGCGCGCCGAGCGCCACCGCGGTCGCCGGCAGCGCCGCCGGCGACGGCGCCGACCCGCGCAGCGCCACCGTGCGCCTGCTCGCCGACGCCGGCGTGCCGTTCGTCATCACCACCGGCAGCAACCTCGCCGCGCTCGACCTCGTGCGCGAAGCGATGTTCGCCGCGCGCAACGGCCTCGACGCCGCGCGCGCGCTCGACGCCGTGACCATCGCTCCCGCCAAGCTGCTTGGCATCGACCAGCGCACCGGCAGCCTGCAGAAGGGCAAGGACGCCGACTTCGTGATCTGGTCCACCGACCCCCTCGACCCGGCCGCCGCGGCCGCGTCGGTCCACATCGACGGCATCGCCGTGCAGGTCATCCGATGCACTCCATGTCGCTCCCCGCTTCGCTCCTTCGTTGCGCCGTCGCCGCCGCGCTCGCGGCCCTGCCCGCCGTCGCCCAGGACCTGCTCGCTGTCAAGGCGAGCCGCATCGTCCCCGTCAGCGGCCCCGTCGTCGACGACGGCGTCGTGCTGATCCAGAACGGGCGCATCACCAAGGTCGGCAAGCAGTCCGAGGTCGAGATCCCGTGGGCCGCCAAGGTGATCGACGCCACCGGCAAGACCGTGATGCCGACGTGGGTCGTCGCGCACTCGCAGCGCGGCGTGCGCAACGTCAACGAGAAAATGCACAACGTGACGTGGCTGACGGTCGCCGACGCGATCGACCCCGCGGCCGTGTACTTCGAGGACTGCCTGCGCAACGGCGTCGGCGCCGTGCACGTGATGCCCGGCAACCAGACGCTGCTCGCCGGCCAGGGCATGGTCGTGCGGCCGTTCGGGCGCACGGTCGAGGACATGACGATCGCCGCCAACACCGGCATGAAGATGTCGCTCGCGTCGGGCGGCGGCGGCGGCCGGCTGCAGCAGATCCGGCGCCTGCGCCGCGCCATCGCCGACGTGCGCGAGTACCTCGCCGACTTCGACCGCCGCAAGGGCGAGTTCGAGAAGGAGCAGGCGGCGGGCGCGATCCCGGCCGACAAGAAGTGGACGGAGGAGATCGACCGCACCAAGAAGGGCGCGGTCGACCTCGTGCAGAAGAAGCAGAAGGGCTGGCTGTACGTGCCGAGCTTCGCCGAGATGGACGAGGCGCTGCGGCTGGCGCAGGACCTCGACCTGCAGATCGTGCTCGGCAGCAACATCGACGAGGCCGTCGGACTGGTGAAGAAGCTCGGCAAGCCGGTCGTGCTCGACGACGCCATCGAGTACTTCGAGACCGACGAGGAGACGCAGAAGGAGAAGCGCTTCTGCACCGCCAAGCTGCTCGCCGACGCCGGCGTGCCGTTCGCGCTGACGCTGGGCCTCGGCGGCCCGACGAGCTACCCGTGGTGGCAGCTCGGCGCGTGCGTGCGCAACGGCATCGCGCGCGACAAGGCCATCGAGGCGCTGACCATGGTGCCCGCGCAGTTGCTCGGCCTCGGCGACCAGATCGGCTCGCTCGGCGAGGGCAAGCTCGGCAACCTGCAGATCCTGACCGGCGATCCGCTGCAGGCGACGACGTGGGTCGAGACCGTCGTGCTCGAAGGCCAGGTCGTCTACGAGCGCAGCAAGGACCCGCGCCTGCAGTACCTGTTCGAGGCCGAGAAGGCCAAGGCCAGCAAGGCCGCCGGCCCGGAGAAGAAGGAAACCGAGAAGAAGGAAACCGACAAGAAGGACGGCGACAAGAAGGACGGCGCCGAGCCCGCCAAGGCCGAACCGGCGAAGGCCGAGGGCGGCAAGCAGGACGCGCCCAAGTCCGGCGGCGACGGCCGCGAGGTCCGCTGATGCGCGGCACGCATTCCTTCCGGCTGCTGCTCGCCGCCGCCGCGTTCGCCGCGGTCGGCGCAGCGCAGGGTCCGCAGGACGCCGCCGCGCCGCCGGCGCGCACCTTCTGGGTGCGCTGCGGCACGCTGCTGCTCGGCGACGGCAGTCCGCCGCTGCGCGGCGCGTGGCTGCAGGTCGTCGACGGCAAGGTGCGCGGCATCGGCAAGGACGCGCCGGCCGCCGACGCGCCGATCGTCGACGCCCGCGACCGCGTGGTCATGCCCGGCATCGTCGCCGCCGACAGCGACCTCGCGACCGGCGCCGATTCGGAGTACCAGTTCGCGCCCGACGCGCTCGCCGTCGACCAGTTCGACTTCGAGCGCAACCAACTCGCCGCGCTGCAGGGTGGCGTGACCACCGCGTACCTGTCGCCCGGCCGCCAGCGGCTCGTCGGCGGCCAGGGCGCGGTCGTCAAGCTCGCCGGACGCGACCTCGTGGCCCGCGTGCTCGACGACAGCGCCGCGCTGCGCGTCAACTTCGCCGAGGGCGCGCTCAACGCGCCGCGCGTGTTCGAGCCGACGCCGCACCCGACCGACGAGGACCCGCTGGAGGCCGCGCGCATCCAGACGCCGACCGCGCGCATCAGCGTGCTCGCCGAACTGCGCGCCGCGTTCGCCGCGGCGACCGACAAGGACGCGCGCGCCGGCGGCGACGGCCCGGCCGAGCACCGCTACGACGAACGCCCGCTCGCCGACGTCATCAAGGGCGCGCTGCCCGTGCGCGCCGGCGCCTTCCTCGCCAACGACATCCGCCGCGCGCTGATGCTGCAGAAGGAGCTCGGCCTGCGCATGGTGCTGGAGGACCCGCAGGAGATCGCCGAGGTCGCCGACCTCGCCGCTGCCCAGCAGGTCGGCGCCATCTTCCGCGTGCCGGTGCGCTTTGGCCGCGCCAACCCCGGCGGCGAGGACCGCCTGCTGAAGGCGCTGGAGCCGCGCCCCGACGCGCCGGCCGCCGCCGCCAGGAAGGGCCTGCGCATCGGCCTCGCGCCCGCGCCCGGCGTGCCGCTGCGCGACTACCTGATGGCGGTCGCCGTCGCCGTGCGCCACGGCCTGCCCGCCGACAAGGCGCTGCGCGCGATCGGCGCCGACGCCGCGGCGATCCTCGGCGTCGACGGCCGCGTCGGCACGCTGCAGCCCGGCATGGACGCCGACTTCGTCGTGCTCAGCGGCGACCCGCTCGCGGTCGGCACGCTGGTCGAGCAGACCTGGGTCGACGGCGAGCGCGCCTACGCGCGCAAGACGACGTCGACGGTGCTGGCGGTCCGCGCCGGCCTCGTGCACGACGGCACCGGCCGCACGGTCCGCAACGGCGTCGTGCTGATGCAGGACGGCCGCGTCAAGGCGGTCGGCGAAGCGCTCGCGATCCCGTACGGCGCCGAGGTCATCGACCTGCCGGACGCCGTGGTCACGCCGGGCCTGATCGACGGCTTCTCGCACCTCGGCCTCGCCGGCGACGGCATGCTGGTGCCGCCCGGGCAGCCCGACCAGCGCCTGCACGACGCGATCGCGCACGACGACCCGATGTTCGCGCCGGCGCTGCGCGAGGGCATCACCACGCTGCTCGTCGCCGGCAAGGACGGCGCGCCGGTCGCCGGCCGCATCGCCGCGATCAAGACCGGCGCCGCCGACCACGCGGCGATGACCGTGCGGCCGATCGCCGGCCTGCGCATGAGCCACGACGCCGTCGGCCCCGACGGCATCCGCGGCTTCGCCGAGCAGCTCAACCGCGGCAAGCAGTACGTCGAGGCCTGGAAGAAGCACGAGAAGGAGCTCGCCGACTGGCTCGGCGGCAAGAAGGCGGAGACGCAGCCAGCGCCGCCGCCGCCCGCCGAGGACAAGCCCGAGGCCGCCCCGGTCGACCCGGTCAGCGGCGTCTGGGAGGGCGACCTCGACGTGCAAGGCCAGGTGCAGCTGAAGTTCACGCTCGACCTGAAGCTCAGCGGCACGAAGGTCGAGGGCACCATCAAGATCGCCTTCGCCGGCCGCGAACTGCCGGCGCAGCCGATCGCCGGCGGCTCGTTCGAGAACGGCCGGCTCAAGCTGGAGTTCCGCGGCATGGGCGGCCAGACGACGCTCGAAGGCACGATCAAGGACGACGTGCTGACGTCGAAGATCGCGCTCGGCCGCATGGGCGACCAGGACCTGATCGCGCGCCGCACCAGCAAGACCGCCGGCTCGCCGCCGCCGCGCCGCAGCAGCGCCAGCAAACCCGACGAGGACGGCCGGCCCAAGCCGCCGAAGACCGAGGAAGGCCTGGAGCCGCTGCGCGCCGCGCTGGAGAAGCGGGCCGCGCTGGTCGTGCGCTGCAACCGCGGCGCGGCCATCGCCGACGTCGTCGAGTTGCTGGAGAAGGAAGGCGTGCCGTACGTGCTGACGGGCGTCGACGACCTCGTCGACGACGCCGGACTGCTCAAGGGCCGCAAGCCCGTGGTCATGGTCGGGCCGGAGACCGTGTTCGAGGACAAGGGCGAGGTGAAGAACGTCGCCGCGCAGTTCGCCGACCTCGACCTGCCGGTGCTGTTCGGCAGCGGCGAGTGCAAGAACGCCGGCCTGCTGCCGCTGCACGCCGCCTACGCGGTGCGCTACGGCCTCAGCCCGGCGGACGCGCTCGCGGGCCTGTCGTCGGCGACGGCGAAGGCCTTCCGCCTCGACGACCGCATCGGCTCGCTGCAGAAAGGCCGCGACGCCGACCTCGTGGCGTTCTCGGGCAATCCGTTCGAGCCGCAGAGTCGCGTGCTCGTCGTCGTGTGCAACGGCCGCGTGGTCGTCGACCGCCGGGAGGACAAGCAGTGATCCGCGCTCCGCTCGCCGTCGCCGCCGCGCTCGCGGCGGCATCCCTCGCCGCGCAGCAACCCGCCGCCGCGGCCGCCGCCAACGCGCCCAAGTCCGCCGCCGGCGCGCCGAACCTGCCGGACAAGCCGTTCGAGACGTGGCGGCCGCGCCGGCCGAAGGACGAGAAGGACTACAAGGTGGCGAAGTGGGGCCCGCGCGGCCTGCCGAGCCCCGGCTACGCCTTCCGCGCCGCCAAGGTGCTGCCGGTCACGGCCGCGCCGATCCTGGACGGCGTCGTGCTGACCAAGGACGGCCTGATCGAGGCCGTCGGCGCCGCGAAGGACGTCGCCATCCCGGCCGGCTACGAGGTCGTCGACTGCGGCGACGCGGTGATCGTGCCGGGCTTGGTCGAGATGCATTGCCACATCGCGTCGGAGAGCTTCGACCTCAACGACACGGTGCATCCCACCAACCCCGAGTTCCGCACGCTCGACCTGATCAGCATGGAGCACGACCAGATCCGCGCCGCGCGCGCGGGCGGGATCAGCACCGCGCTGTACATCCCGGGCTCGGGCTCGAACATGGGCGGCTTCGGCACGCTGACCAAGACGTGGGCCCGGTCGCCGGAGGAGGCGCTGGTGCGCTTCCCGGGCAGCCTCAAGATCGCCCAGGCCGGCAACCCCGAGCGCGGCAGCGGTGACCTCGGCACCGACATGATGGGCATGAGCGAGGGCATCCGCATGACCCTGCTCGACGGCAAGCGCTACTGGGAGGCGATGCTGCTGCACGAACAGGGCAAGGGCAGCAAGCCGGCGTTCGATCCGACGCTGGAGCTCATCAGCGGCCTGTTCCGCCACGAGTACCTCGTGTCGGTGCACACGCAGATCTACCAGGTCGTGCTGCAGACGCTGCAGATGCTGCGCCAGGAGATGGGCCTGTGGACCGTCGTCGTGCACGGCGAGTTCGACGCCTACCGGCTGTCGGGCAACGCCTACGACACGGGCATGGCCGTCGCCGCCGGCCCGCGCAACTACCACTTCGACCGCGCGACGTCGCAGTTCCTCGGCCTGATGCAGACGTGGCACGACGGCGGCAAGTACTACAGCTGGCGCGATCCGGTCGCCGGCCTCGGCCGCGACGGCATCGGCGTCAACACCGACTCGCCGGTCGTGCCGCAGGAGCAGCTGACGGTGCAGGCCGCGATCGGCGTGCGCCTGGGCCTGCCGCACGAGGTCGCGCTGCGCGCGCTGACGATCAACAACGCGCGCTTCGCCGGCATCGACCACCGCGTCGGTTCGCTGGAGCGCGGCAAGGACGCCGACCTCGGCGTCTGGAGCGGCGACCCGATCGACCCGCGCAGCCACGTGCAACTGATGATCGTCAGCGGCCAGATCTGCTACCGCCGCGATCCGACGCGGCCCGTCTGGTGACCCGCCCGTTGACCTGAGACCGCCGCCCCCCCACGCCGTGACCTCCCCCGCCGCCATCGCCTGCGCGTTGCTCGCGTCCGCCGCCGCCGTTTCGGCGCAGGCGACCGTGCACTTCGCCGCGCGCATCCTGCCGGTCGACGCGCCGCCGATCGACGGCGGCGCGCTGGTCGAGGAGGGCGGCCGCATCACGGCGATCGGTCCGCGCGCCGCCACGAACGTGCCCGCCGGCGCGCGCGTCGTCGACCACGGCGAGGCATGGCTGTGCCCGGGCTTCGTCGACCTGCACCACCACGTCAGCGGCGGCGGCGGCGGCGACATCAACGACATGACGCACCCGCTCAACGCCGGGATGCGCACGCTCGACCTCGTCAAGCCGGGCGAGGACGCGATCCGGCGCACCGTCGCCGGCGGCGTCACCACGACGCTGTTCATCCCCGGCTCGGGCACCAACCTCAGCGGCTTCGGCGTGCTGCTGAAGATGCGCTGGGGCGGCTCGCTCGACGCGATGGTCGTGCGCCAGCCGGGCGCGATGAAGGTCGCGCAGGGCTTCAACCCCGAGCGCGGCAGCGGCGACCTCGGCGCCACGCGCATGGGCAGCCAGGAGCTGCTGACGCGGCAGCTGCAGCGCGGCCAGGAGTACGAGGCGGCGTGGCGCGCGCACCGCGAGGGCAGGGGCCCGCAGCCGAAGTTCGAGCCCGAGCTGGAGCAGCTGCGGCAGGTGTTCGCGAAGGAAGTGCCGGTGCTGATCCACACCGCCGGCCTGCGCGACTGCATCGCCACCGCGCGCATGTTCCAGGACGTGTTCCCGGTGCAGATGGTGCTGTCGCACGGCTGCTTCGACGGCTGGCTCGCCGCCGACGCGCTCGCGCGCCGCAAGACGCCGCTGAACCTCGGGCCGCGCATGTACCAGTTCGACCCGTACGGCCGCATGCAGGGCATGTGCCAGGCCTACTGGGACGCCGGCTGCACCGACATGAGCATCAACACCGACGCGCCGGTCGTCGCCGCCGAGGAGTTCCAGCTCCAGGGCGCGGTGGCGGCGCGGCTCGGGCTGCCATGGCAGGCGGCCCTGCAGGCGCTGACCCTCGCGCCCGCGCGCCAGATCGGCGTCGCCGACCGCGTCGGCTCGCTGACGGTCGGCAAGGACGCCGACTTCCAGGTGGTCGACGGCGACCCGCTCGACCCGCGCCATGCGCCGCGCGCGGTCTACATCGAAGGAACCTTGGTCCACCGACTCGGAGACGTGCGATGACCCCAGTACGAACCGCCCTCTCGGCCCTGTTGGCGCTCGCCGCCGCGACCGTCTGCCGCGCGCAGGACGCCCGGCCGATCGCGTTCACCAACGCACGGCTGCTGCCGATCTCCGGCCCGGCGATCGAGCGCGGCACGCTCGTCGTGCGCAACGGCAAGATCGAAGCCGTCGGCGCCGACGCGACCGTGCCGCCGGGCGCGCGCGTGATCGACTGCGCCGGCAAGACGCTGATGCCCGGCCTCGTCAGCGCGTGGTCGCGCGCCGGGCTCGGCGGACCAGCGCAGCCGCGTGGCGAAGCCCCGGCCGGCGGCCGGCGCGGCGGCCGCGGCGGCATGGAGTTCCCGATGCCGAGCGGCGGCGGCGGCACGCAGAACAAGCCGGCGACGAAGGTCGTCGACGGCCTCTACGGCAAGCAGCCGGTGTTCGCCGAGTTGCTGCGCGCCGGCGTGACGACGGTCGCGCTCAACCCCAATGGCGGCGGCTTCCCCGGCCTCGGCGCGGTGCTGCGGCCGGACGGCAAGACCGTCGAGCAACTCACCGTCGACGACGACGCGTTCGTGCAGGTCGGCATGGTGCGCGACGGCGGCACCAAGAAGTTGCTGAAGGACCAGTTCGAGAAGGCGCAGAAGGTCGTCGACGAGCGCAAGAAGCCGCCGGCGCCGCCGACGCCACCGCCGCAACCGCAGCAGCCACCAGCGGACGCGAAGCCCGGCGAGGCCAAGTCGGAACCGCCGAAGGGCAGCGAGCCGCCGAAGCCGGGGCCGAACCCGACGCCGACGCCGAACCCGACGCCGAGCCCCACCCCGCCGCCGCCGCCGAACCCGACGCCGGCCCCCGCGCCGCAGGGCCAGCAAGGCCAGCCCGCGCCGCAGCAGCCGCCGCAGCAGGCCCCCAAGGCGCCGCCCAAGGATCCCAACCTCGAAGTGCTCGCCGACCTGCTCGAAGGCAAGCGCCGCGCGATCGTGCAGATCGACTCGGCCGCCGACCTGCTGCACTGGCAGGACGCCGTCGGCGACAAGCTGTCGTTCCCGCGCGCGGTCGCCGTGCCGCGCCACGATCCGATGTCGGGCACGCTCGACGTCGCGCTGGAGCAGGTGAAGGCGTGGCAGTGCCCGGTGCTGCTGCCGCCGGAGCTGACGACGCTGCCGCGCACGCGCTACCTCGTGCACCCGGCGCTGCAGTTCCACGACGCCGGCGTCGAGGTCGCCTTCGCCGTGGGCGAGAGCGGCCCGGCCGTGCGCCAGCTGTTCTTCCGCCTGATGGAACTCTGCCGCTACGGCCTGCCGCAGGACGTCGCGCTGAAGGCGGTGACGTTGCTGCCGGCGAAGATCCTCGGCGTCGACAAGACGACGGGCTCGCTCGAAGTCGGCAAGCACGCCGACCTGCTGGTGTTCACCGCCGATCCGCTGTCGCCCACTGCCGAACTGGACGCCGTGTGGCTGCGCGGCGTCGAAACCAAGAAGGAGCCGTGACCATGGCCACGACGACCAACCGCCTCCACCGCACCATGCGTCCGCACGTCCTCATCGCCGGCGCGCTCGCGCTGCTCACCGCGTTCGACCTGCCCGCGCAGGGCCGCGGCCGCCGCGGCCAGCGCCCCGACGGCGCGCCGCAGCCGGCGACCGCGCCCAGCGAGGCGGCGCCCGCCGCCAAGCCCGAAGCGAAGCCGAAGAAGCACACCGCCATCGTCGGCGGCGACGTCTACCTCGGCACCGGCCAGCGCCTGAGCGGCGCGACGGTGCTGATCGCGGACGACAAGATCGAGGCCGTCGGCCACAACCTGACGCTGCCCGAGGGCACGACGGTGATCGACGCCAAGGGCAAGTGCGTCAGCCCGGGCTTCGTCTGCGTGCAGGGCAACGGCATGGGCGCTGGCCGCGGCGCGCCCTACGTCGACACGGTCAATCCGTTCGACCCCGAGATCAAGCAGGCGCTCGCCGCCGGCGTCACCGCGTTCCTGTCGGGCTCGGCCAACGGCCAGGGCCTGCCCGGCGGCAGCAACGCCGTGATCAAGCTCGCGTACGGCGACGTGCGCGGCATGGTGCTCAAGGAAGACACCGTCGTCGGCATGAACGCGGTGATGAGCCTCGCCGAGCGCGACCGCTTCGAGGACACGGTCAAGAAGTGCCGCGAGTACCTGCAGGCGGTCGCCGAGTTCCCGGCGAAGAAGGCCGCCGACCCGCAGGCCAAGGAGCCGCAGCCGCCGCAGGGCGCCGAGAAGCTGCTCGCCGTGCTGAAGGGCGACGCGATGCTGTGGCTCAGCGTCGGCGGCGTCAGCATGAACCCGTTCGGCGGCATGGTCCGGCGCGGCAACGCCAAGAGCAGCGACGTCGACGGCATCCGGCAGGCGATGGCGATCGCCAAGCTGCTCGGCCGCGGCGTCGTGCTGCAGAAGCCGATGAGCGCGTGGCTGGTGCCGGACGAGATCGCCGCCACCGGCTCGATGGTCTACCTGAGCCCGCGCGACCGCATCCCGGCCGACCCGACCGACCCCGACACCACCGGCAGCAACCTCGCGGCCACGGCCCTGCTGGCCAAGGCCGGCGTGCCGGTCGCCGTGACCTGCCCGGTTGGCATGTTCGGCGGCGCCGGCGTCGGCACCGGCGGCATCATGGGCCAGGACCTCAACACCCCGCACCTCGACGCGGCGTTCGCCGTCCGCGGTGGACTCGACAACCGCAAGGCGCTGCGCACCCTGACCTTGGACGCGGCGAAGATCCTCGGCGTCGAGCGCCGCATCGGCTCGCTGGAAGCCGGCAAGGATGCGGATGTCTTGATTCTCCAGGGGGATCCGCTGCACTATGCCACCTTCGTGACGACGGCCCTCGTGAACGGCAAGGTCGTCTACGAGATGGCCAAAGAGCCCCTCTACAAGCACCTCGCGCGGTGAACGGGACTTGGCGGCGGCGGGGCAGGGGCCTACGCCCGCGCTAGGCTCGGACGGAACCGCAAACGGATTGGCAACGCATGAGCGTCGAAAGCCTGAAAGAACTGGACGACTTCTTCCGCAGCATGCGGCAGTCGTTCAACAGCCGCGACCTCAAGACCTTCCGCTCGCACTTCTGGACCGACAAGCGGTTCCAAAACCTTGACGCATCCGGCCGTCGCGACCGGGGTTGGGGCGAATTCGAGGAAGTGCTCGACCAGGAGTTCCGCTACCTGGAGACGGTCAAGCTGGAGCTCAAGGACCTCGACTTCCAGGTCTTCGACGACCAGTTCGCGACCGTCGTCGGCGGCTGGAAGCTGTCGCAGGTCGACCCCGACGGCCGCAACCACGACCAGACCGGCCGCTGCATGTTCGCGCTGTGCCGGCTCAGCGACGACTGGAAGATCGTGGCGCAGCACTACTCGCAGCACTCCGAAGAAGGCGCGGCGACGTAGCCGCTGGCGGCCCGCCCGCGGGGCCGGTACCGCGGAAAGGCGGCAGACCGACCTCGGCAGTGCCGCGCGGGGTCGGTAGAGTGTTCGCCCCCCAAGGCCCACCCGAACGCATGGCGACCCCCGCGCCCTCCGCATCCCATCCGGCCCCGTCGACCGCGCCGGCGGGCGCCCCGACGCCGGCGTTCCAGCCCAGGCACAAGATCCGGCTGGTGACGGCGACGAGCCTGTTCGACGGCCACGACGCCTCGATCCACATCTTCCGCCGCATCGCCCAGGCGACCGGCGCGGAGGTCGTGCACCTCGGCCACAACCGCTCGGTGCGCGAGATCGTCGACGCGGCGATCCAGGAGGACGCCCAGGGCATCGCGGTGACGTCCTACCAGGGCGGCCACAACGAGTTCTTCCGCTACATGCACGACATGCTGCGGGAGCGCGGCGCCGGCCACGTGCGCATCTTCGGCGGCGGCGGCGGCGTGATCCTGCCCGAGGAGATCACCGCGCTGCAGGCGTACGGCGTCGCCCGCATCTACTCGCCCGACGACGGCCGCGCGCTCGGCCTGCAGGGCATGATCGACGACATGCTCGGCCGGTGCGACTTCGCCACCGTCCGCGCCGACGAGGCGCTGCCGGCATTCACCGCCGACGACCACCGCGCGCTCGCCAAGGCGATCACGCTGGTCGAGAACCATCCGGAGTTGCACCGCGACACGGTGCAGAAGCGCCTCGCCGCGGCCGCCCACGTGCCGCCCGTGCTCGGCATCACCGGCACCGGCGGCGCCGGCAAGAGCTCGCTGATCGACGAGTTGCTGCGGCGCTTCCTGCTCGACTTCCCGGCGATGCGCATCGCCGTGCTGTGCGTCGATCCGACGCGCAAGAAGACCGGCGGCGCGCTGCTCGGCGACCGCATCCGCATGAACAGCGCGTCCGACCCGCGCGTGTTCGTGCGCTCGATGGCGACCCGCCGCGCCAACCTCGCGCTGTCGGAGAGCGTGCGCGACGCGCTGTCGGCGCTGAAGTGCGCCGGCTTCGACCTGATCGTGCTGGAGAGCAGCGGCATCGGCCAGAGCGACACCGAGATCGTCGAGCACGCCGACGTGTCGCTGTACGTCATGACGCCCGAGTTCGGCGCCCAGAGCCAGCTCGAGAAGATCGACATGCTCGACTACGCGGACCTCGTGGCGATCAACAAGTTCGATCGCCGCGGCGCCCGCGACGCGCTGCGCGACGTGCAGAAGCAGTTCCAGCGCAACAAGAAGGCCTGGGACAAGGCGCCGGACCAGATGCCGGTGTACGGCACCATGGCGGCGACCTTCGCCGACCCGGGCGCCAACCGCTTCTACAAGGCGGTGGCGAAGGCGCTCGACGGCAAGCGGCCGGGTCGCTTCGTCAGCGCGCTGCAGCTCGTCGAGGGCGAGCCCGAGACCGCGCACGTGATCCCCGGCGAGCGCGTGCGCTACCTCGCCGACATCGTCGAGCACAACCGCCGCTACAACCGCTGGTCGCAGGAGCAGGCCGACCTCGCCGAGCGCGCCTACGCGCTGCGCACCGCGGCGACCGCGCTGCCGGATGCGGCGGCCGCGGCCAAGGCGACGCTGCTCGACGAGGCGGCCAAGGCCGCGGCGGCGCTCGCCCCGGCGAGCCGGGACCTGCTGGCGGGCTACGACGAACTGGCGCGCAGCTACGGCGGCGAGCACTACGTCTTCAAGGTGCGCGACCGCGAGGTCCGCGTGCAGAACCACGTCACCTCGCTGTCCGGCCTGCAGATCCCCAAGGTCGCGCTGCCGCGCTTCCGCGGCGACGGCGACCGCCTGCGCTGGCTGCTGCAGGAGAACGTGCCCGGGCGCTTCCCGTTCGCGGCGGGCGTCTACCCGTTCAAGCGCACGGCGGAGGACCCGACCCGCATGTTCGCCGGCGAGGGCGGCCCGGAGCGCACCAACAAGCGCTTCCACTACCTGTCGGCCGGCCAACCGTACAAGCGGCTGTCGACCGCGTTCGACAGCGTGACGCTGTACGGCGAGGACCCGGCGCAGCGGCCGGACATCCTCGGCAAGGTCGGCAACGCCGGCGTGTCGATCTGCACGCTCGACGACGCCAAGCGCCTGTACTCGGGCTTCGACCTGTGCGACCCGGTGACGTCGGTGTCGATGACGATCAACGGCCCGGCGCCCATGCTGCTCGCGTTCTTCCTGAACGCCGCGGTCGACCAGCAGTGCGAACGCTGGCTGCAGCAGAACGGCAAGCTCGCCGAGGCCGAGGCGACGATCGCCGCGCTGTGGCAGAAGAAGGGCCTGCCGCGGCCGCGCTACCGCGGCGAGCTGCCGACCGGCCACGACGGCCTCGGCACGCGCCTGCTCGGCGCGACCGGCGACCAGGTCGTGCCGAAGGACGTCTACGAGCGCATCCGCCAGGAGACGCTGTCGGTCGTGCGCGGCACGGTGCAGGCCGACATCCTCAAGGAGGACCAGGCGCAGAACACGTGCATCTTCAGCACCGAGTTCGCCCTGCGCATGATGGGCGACGTGCAGGAGTTCTTCACCCGCAACAAGGTGCGGAACTTCTATTCGGTCTCGATCTCGGGCTACCACATCGCCGAGGCCGGGGCGAACCCGATCACGCAGCTCGCCTTCACGCTCTCGAACGGCTTCACGTACGTCGAGTACTACCTGTCGCGCGGCCTGCACGTCGACGAGTTCGCGCCCAACCTGAGCTTCTTCTTCAGCAACGGCGTCGACCCCGAGTACGCGGTGATCGGCCGCGTCGCGCGGCGCATCTGGGCCAAGGCGATGAAGCATCGCTACGGCGGCAACGAGCGCAGCCAGATGCTGAAGTACCACATCCAGACGTCGGGCCGGTCGCTGCACGCGCAGGAGATCGACTTCAACGACATCCGGACGACGCTGCAGGCGCTGTACGCGATCTACGACAACTGCAACTCGCTGCACACCAACGCCTACGACGAGGCGATCACGACGCCGACCGAGGAGTCGGTGCGCCGCGCGATGGCGATCCAGCTGATCATCAACAAGGAGCTAGGCCAGGCGAAGAACGAGAACCCGCTGCAGGGCTCGTTCCTGATCGAGGAGCTGACCGACCTCGTCGAGGAGGCGGTCTACGCCGAGTTCCTGCGCCTGTCCGAGCGCGGCGGCGTGCTCGGCGCGATGGAGACGATGTACCAGCGCGGCCGCATCCAGGACGAGTCGCTGCTGTACGAGAGCCGCAAGGCGACCGGCGAACTGCCGATCGTCGGCGTCAACACGTTCCTCGGCCGCGACGGCTCGCCGATCCAGGTCGTGCGCGAGGTCATGCGCAGCACCGACGGCGAGAAGCAGGCGCAGATCGACGGGCTGGCGCAGTGGCAGACGGCCAACGCCGAGGCCAGCAAGCAGGCGCTCGCCGCGCTGCAGCACGCCGCGCTGGCCGGCGGCAACGTCTTCGCGTCGCTGATGGACGCGGCCAAGGTCTGCTCGCTCGGCCAGATGTCGGCGGCGCTGTACCAAGTCGGCGGCCAGTACCGGCGCAACATGTGAGGCGCGGGCGGCCCGCGCCGCCTGCCGCGCGCTACGACGGCTGCCCCGTCACTTGCCGGCGCCGACGGCCGCGCGCAGCGCCTGCTCGCCGCCCACCACCGGCACCACCAGCGAGCAGCCGTCGAGGTCGATGGTCAGCTTGGCGCCGGCCTTCGGGTGCAGCGTGAACTCGTTGTCGCTCGCCATCACCATCAGCGCCAGTTGCTCGCCGGCGGCGAGGACCTGGTCGTCGGGCTGCAGGTCGAACGCCACGTCGTAGAACTGGCCCGGGACCAGCGGCTCGCCCTTGGTCAGCGAACTGCGGTTCTGCGGGTCGGCCCAGCCGCGCGTGACCACGTCGTCGGTGATCTTGCGGCCGCCCTGCCACGGCAGCGACACCAGCCACACGCTCAGGTTGGTCGCCGGCTTGTCGCAGGCGAGCCGCAGCGTGACGCGCGGCGTGCCGGAGACGTGCACCGGCGCGGTCAGCTTCGGCAGCGCGAACAGCAGCCGGTTGTCCGACTTCTCCGCCTGCGCCAGGTCCCCGCCGGCCTTCTTCGGGTCGTCGACGATCGTCTCCTTGCCCTGGCCGGCCGCCGCCGCGAAAGCCAGCGCGCCGACGGCGTTGCCGCCCTTGCGCGGCCACAGCGTCACCGGCGCGGCCTCGGGGTTGGGGTAGTCGGCGTACGGCGTGGCGCCGCTCGGCCGCGCGTCCTCGCGCACGATCCAGGCCTTCGGGTCCTTCTCGACGCCGTTGTCGACGCCGTAGAGGAAGCGCGTGAACCAGCGGTTCTGCAGCTTGAACGGCACGTTGTCGACGTGGCCGCTCTGGTGGAAGAACGCCATGCACGGGACACCCTTTTGCTTCAGCATCGCGTAGATCGACACCGACTGCTCCGGCATGACGTTCCAGTCGTTCAAGCCGTGCGCAATCAGCGTCGCGGCCTGCCACTTGCCGAGCTGGTTCCTGTAGTCGCGCGCCGCCCAGAAGTCGTTGTAGTCGCCGGTGACGCGGTCGATGCCGTTCTTCAGCTCGCCGTCGCGCACCTTCTCGATGCACCACGAACGGCGCTTGGGGTCGCCGCTGGCGACGAAGTCGAACAGCACGTCCATGTCCTCGCCCGGGTAGCCGCCGGGGCTGCGCACGAGGCCGTTGCTGCGGTAGTAGCCGTACCACGACGACGCCGGCGCGATCGGGATCACGGCCGCGAGGCCCTCGACGCCGGTGGTCGCCGCGGCGATCGGCAGCGTGCCGTTGTACGACGTGCCGACCATGCCGACCTTGCCGCTGCACCAGTCGGCCTTCACCTCTTCGTCGCCGTCGATCGTCTTGTAGCCCTTGGCGCGGCCGCACAGCCAGTCGATCACCGCCTTCGGGGACTGCCCCTCGTTGGGCCCGCCGATCGTCGGGCAGCCCTGCGAGAAGCCGGTGCCCGGCGAGCAGCTGTGCACGACGGCGAAGCCGCGGGGCAACCACTTCTGCACCTCGCTCTGGCTGATCATGCCCGGCTTCTTGCCGAAGCCGATCGGCGCCATCGCCGGCCGCGGCTGCGGCGGCTGGCCGAGTTCCTGCTCGATGCTCCAGTAGTAGCTGGTGTCCATCGGGCCGGTGCCGGCGAAGTACGGGCTGGTCTCGTAGACGACCGGCACCTTGAGGCCCTCGGTCGCCGTCTGCTTGGGCCGCGTGACGTCGACGTGCAGGCGGTCGTTCTTGCCGTCGCCGTCGGAGTCGAAGTCGGCCTGCACGAACAGCCACTCGCGGATCCACTCCTTGCGGTCCTTGAAGGCGTCGACGACCTGCGCCTCGCCGTCGGCGAACACCGGCGCGGCCTTGGCCGCGGCCGCGGGCTGGTCGCCGCCCCCTTGGGCGGCGAGCGCTGCGGCGAACGCGGCGAGGACGAAGGGCAGGCGGAGAGACGACGGATCGCGGCGGTGCGACATGCGATGGATGGTAGGACGCTGTGTAGACCGCGGCCAGCCGCGCCTGTCGCTGCCGCGCGCCGCAGCGCGCGCCGACGGCAGTGCGGCGGTGCCTCAGCGCGGCGACGGGATGTCGGCGCCCCACATGCGCGGCCACAGCCACGCCATGCCCTTGCCGGCGTCGATGCGCGCGCCGTCCTTGCGGTCGACGCCGTTGGGCACGACCCCGCCCAGCGCGTCGACGCGGGCGACGTCGAAGCCGAACACGTAGTGCGGCTCCTGGCCCATGCGCAGGTCGACGAGCCGCAGCTTGTCGCCGTGGCGCTCGACCTTGGTGCAGCCGCCGGCGAAGCGATCGAGCGCGGCCGCCGCCGGGATCGAGCGCACCGCCGGCAGCCAGGACGCGCCGCGTTCGATGCGGTGCAGTTGCAGCGGCCGGTCGCCGTCGCAGAACGACCAGAAGCCCTCGTAGGCCGCGTCGCCGTCGACGGCGAGCACGCGCCACAGCAACGTCTGCAGCGGCGCGGCGGTGACGACCAGCGCCGTCGGCGCGATGCCCTGCGCCGCCAGCGTCCGCTTCGCCACGTCGGTCGCGACGCCCTGCGCGAACACGCTCCAGCCGGCGTAGGCGCAACTCAGCAGCAGGCCGCCGCGGTTCCAACCCGCGCCGGCGAACGCGCCGCGCGCGAGGTAGCCGACGAGGCCGAACAGGAGCGGGAGCGTGTACAGCGGATCGATGACGAACAGGCTGCCGACGGCGAAGCCGTGGTCGGAGAACGGCAGCGCCAGCTTGGTGCCGTAGATCGTCATCGCGTCGAGCAGCGGATGCGTCACGAGCGCGAGCCACACGGCGAGCAGCCAGCGCAGGTAGCGGTGGCGTTCGCGCTCGAACGCGGCGATCGCGAGCGCCAGGAACGGCGCCGCGACCGTCAGCCACAGCAGCGAATGGCTCTCGGCGCGGTGGTTCAGCATGTCGGCGACCGCGCTGCCGTGGTCGATCAGCACGTCGAGGTCGGGCAGCGTCGCCACCGCGCCGCCCCACAGCACGGCGCGCCACGGCCGCGCGTGCTGGCCGAGCGCCAACGCCGCGACGCTCGCCCCGAGCACGAACTGGCTGACCGAATCCACGTGCCGTGGGTTACGCCACGGCGGCCCTCGCGGCAAGCGGCGGCACCCCGCCCTGGCGGCACGCCGCGTGCCGGGCGGCCGGCGGCTGCGATCGGCGAAACGCGAAAGGACTGGTCGCTGCGCGTCAGGCCACGGCACGCGCGCCGATCCGCTGGGTGCCATGACGCGGACTGCTACAATCCAGGAATGCGCCGGTGCCGCCCCATCGTCCTCGCCCTGCTGCTCGGAGCGGCCATCCTGCCCGCGCAACGCCGGCAGCCACTGCTCGGCGACGTCGTCGACGGCGACGGCACGCCGGTCGCCGATGCTGCGGTGACCCTGGTCGCCGAATCCGATGCCCCGGACCTGCAGCAGCCGCTCGATTTGTGCCGCGCGACGACCGACGCGAGCGGCCGATTCGTCGCGTCGGCGCTGACCGACCGCCGCTACGTCGCATTCGCCTCCGCGCCCGAACGCGACGGCAGCGCACTCGTCAGTCGACTGGCGCCGGGTGTCCACTGCGACCAACGCACCGAGTTGCGGCTGGAAGTGCCCGGCTGCCGCCGCCGGCTCGCAATGCCGCTCGCAGCCGGTTGGTTCGACGTGCCTGGACTGCACGTCCGCATGCGCTTCGACGGCGCCGCCGGCCATCATGTCGTGCTGCCGATCGCCGAGGGCGGTATCGAGTTGCCGCCGACTGCAGCGATTGCCAGGTTCTCGCTGCACGACGCCGACGGCGCGTTCTTGGGCACCATTCACGTGCCGGCGCAGGGCGACGATACCGCGCTCGTGCCGTCGCCAATGCAACTCGCGGTCCGCGTCGTCGACGCCGGGGGCGCGCCGATCGCTGGCGCCCATGTGACGGTTCACGACGCCAGCAATGGCGCCGACCGCACTGGCCGCACGGCGACGACGGATGCGGCGGGTCGCTGTTCGGTGCTGTGGGGCGGTTGGCGCGATCCGTTCAAGCGCGGCCAGCCACTGGAGTGCCTGTACGCGACGGCGACGGCGCCCGGATGCGCGGAAGGCGCCTCCGGCTGGGTCTGCAAGGAGCCCTTCGTCGGCTACGAGGTCGTCGCGCGGCACAAGGCGCGGGAATTGGTGATCCCGCTCGCGGCGCAAGCCAACCGCCCGACCGGCCGCGTCGACCCGAAGTTCGCCGGCAAGCACGCCCGACTCGACGTCCTGGGCCTCGTTCGCAGCGGGCCCAAGATGTACTACCTGCCGCGCCGGTACGATGTCGTGATCGGCGCTGATGGCGACTACGAACTGCCGCAGTTGCCGCCATCGGCGTCGGCGGTGCAACTGCACCTGCCGGACCACGACGGGCGCACGACCGACCTGCTACCGACGCAGGCGCCGTTGCTGCCGACGGCCTCTAAGGAACAATGCGTCGACATCGTCGGGCAAGTCATCGATCAGGGGGGCGGGCCGGCGACCAAGGCCCGGATCCTGCTCGCCGGCCACGACGTCGCGATGCGCCTGCAGTGGTTGACGCCCGACCGTTCGGGCCGCTTCGAACGCACGCTGCAACGCGGCCGCTGGACGCTGTTGGCGATGGACGACACCGGCTGGACGAGCCATGAGATCGACTGCGACGCGGCGGGGCCGATCGCGCTGCGGCTGCAAGCCAAGCCGCAGCGGCGCGTACGGGTCGAAGACCAAGCCGGCAACCCGGTCGCCGGCGCGACGTTCGAACCCGGCGACTTCCGCATGCCCTCGATCGCCCTGACGACGCCCGACGCTGCGGCGGTGCTCTGGCAACTCGGCTGGAACACGTTCGCCGACCACATGCGACGGGTGCGCACGAACGACCGCGGCGAGGCGACACTGCACTTCCTGCCGTGGCCAACCGCGACGCCGACCGCGTTCGCATTCGTCGGCAGCCATCTCCAGCGCAGCGACGACGTCGTCATCGAGGCCGGCGACGACGTGATCGTGTTCGTGCTCGCGTCCCACCGACGCTGACCGCGCGACGGCTCGGGCCGATGCCCGTCGGACTGCCGGTCAAACTGCCCGTCAAACTGCCGGTCGATTCGCCTGCCGCTCCAGCCACCAGAAATGGGCCATCAGCGGCAGCGGCGCCGCGATCACCCAATGCGGCAGCAAGCTGGTCCCGAGCAGGACCTCGGTGCCTACGGTGACGATGGCGATCGTGACCATGGCCCCGAGCAGGAAGGCCTGGATGCCGCGATGGGCCGAGAGACGGGCGCGTCGTCGCCACAAGGCAAGGCCCCAGAGGTTGCACGCAACGAAGGCGGCAAAGGCGAGGCAGGCCGCGCGCCCGTCCTCGGACAACAAGCCGAAGCCGCACGGCAACAACCAAAGGGTCGAGCCGATCTGGCTCCCGAACCAACCTCCCCGATTCCAAGCAAGGAAGCGCTGCGCCGGGACGGCGCTCGGCTGGTCGACTTGCGGGCGAGCAGTGGACCTGACCAAGGGACCTCGTCTTGCTTGGCGCCCCAGTGGTATGCGCATCGACCCTGGGCCACAAGCCCCGACGGACGTCGCCGGAGGCCGCCAACCCCGCCACCCCGGCTCGTATCCAGGCGCCTGCAGCCGCGGTCCCGGGCGTCCCGAGCGCGGATCCCGCGGCCGGCATGGACGTTCATGACTTCGTCGGTACAGTGCGCCGCTCTCAGAGGCCACCATGCACCACATCCGCATCGCTGTGTCCGCCTCCCGGTTCTCGCGCGATTGATCTGCGCGGCGGCCGGGTGAGCGTCGCTCCTGACACCCTGGTCCCCTGACACACCGGTTCCATTGTGGCGTGCGATCGCACGCCGTGGTGCCCATTGATGCATTCTGCCGATGACCGCGGCGGGCGGTCGATCGCGAAGACCCGCCAACTCTGCGCCCAGGTGCACGACGCGCTGTCGTACGCCATGGGCGAATCCTCCGATCCGGTCCTGATGGACCTCGTGCTCGACCGCGTCGAGCCGATGCAGGGCGACAAGCACGTGCTCGTCGTGATGCTGGATCCGTGCGGCCACGGCTTGGCCGCGTCCTTGGGCGCACTCGATCGCGCGCGCGGGTTCCTGCGCGACGCGGTGGCGGCGACGCTGACGCGTCGTCGCGTGCCCCAGCTGTCGTTCACGGTGACGCCGACCGGGGAGGCACGATGACCATCGTGCACCGCTGGTTGGCGGAGCCGGTCCCTCGCGATGTGCAACAGGCATTGGGCCGCCTCGCGGCGGCCCCTGCCGTGGAGCACATCGCCGTGATGCCCGACGTGCACCTCGCCGAGCATGTCTGCATCGGCACGGTCGTCGGCACCGCCGACCGTCTGTACCCGCAGGCGGTCGGTGGCGACATCGGCTGCGGCATCGCCGCGGTCGCGCTCGCCGGCACGGCTGCAGCGCTCGCCGATGCCGCCGCCGCCGAACGCCTGTTCGCGGCCTTGCGCGACCAAGTGCCGTCGCGGCGACAGCGGCGACGGCGCGAACTGGACGCGCTCGGACTGACCGACGCCGCGCTGGCCCGCAGCGCCCATCGCGACCTGCAGTTCGAACTCGGCACGCTCGGCCGCGGCAACCACTTCCTCGAAGTGCAGGCCGACGACGACGACCGCCTTTGGCTGATGGTGCACAGCGGCTCGCGGGCGCTCGGCCCGCAGGTGCGCGACCATCACCTCGCGCGCGGCGAGCGGGTCGGCAAGGGGCTGGTCGCGCTGCCGACCGCCGGCCCCGGCGGCGACTACCTGCAAGACCACGACGTCGCCGTGCGCTTCGCCCGGCAGAACCGACGCGCCATCGCCGAGGCGGCGGCGATCGCCGTACAGCAGGCGCTCGGACTCGCCTGCGTTTGGGACACATGGCAGGACGTGGTGCACAACTTCGTGCGCCGCGAACAACACGGCGACCGCGACCTCTGGGTGCACCGCAAGGGCGCTGCCTCGGCGGCCGCCGGCGAGTTCGGGGCGATTCCGGGCTCGATGGGCAGTTGGTCGTTCCATGTCGAGGGCCGCGGCTGCCCGGCCTCGCTGTGCTCGAGCTCGCACGGCGCGGGCCGGCGGCTGCCGCGCGGCGAGGCGCTGCGCCGCATCAGTTCCCGCGAGTTGGAACGCCAGCTCGACGGCGTGCACTTCCCGCGGGACCTGCTCGACGACCTGCGTGACGAGGCCCCGGGCGCCTACAAGGACATCGGGGCCGTGATGCGGGCGCAACGCGACCTGGTCAAGGTCGTCCGTCGGCTGCGGCCGGTGCTCGCGTGGAAGGGCGTCTGAGAGGCCGAACCGCGGTCATTCTCCAGGCTCCCGGATGGCCCATCGGGTCCGTTGGTGCAGCCACGCCAAGCCCGGCCAGCGATCGTCGCGCAGGCTCCGAGGACGGCGGCGACGACGACCGTGGCGGCCAACGCCGCGACGCTCGCCCGAGCGCGAACTGGCTGACCGAGTCCACGGCCGGTGGGTTGCGCCACGGCGGCCCCGTCGGCAAGCGGCGGCACCCCGCCCTGGCGGCACGCCGCCTGCCGGGCGGCCGGCGCCGCCGTCAGCGCTCCGCTTCGCGCCGGATGTGGTCGAGCACACGGCGGTGGATCGCGTGCACCATCAGGTCGCTCCACAGCCGCCAGTACGCCTCCGGCCGCAGGCCGTGCGAGTACCACGTCGTGCCGACGAGCCGCGTCGTGCCGTCGGGCTGCGGCGTCAGCTCGAACTGCCCCTGGCGGGCCTGAAAGTAGCCGTGCAGGTGCGCGGCGTGCACTTCGTCGGGGCCGTGGAACGGGTTCCACTCCTGCATCGGCGGCGGGCACTGCGTGACGGCGAAGCGCAGCAGGCGCGGCTCGTCCCACACTTCGATCGGCTCGACGAAGTCGCCGGTGGTGAACGAGCAGTGGCGGACGGCCCCCGGCCCGCGGCCCGTGATCGTGGCGTGCGTCGGGTAGGCGATGCCGAGGCGGAACAGCAGCTCGGTCGGCGGCGGCAGGCGGTCGAAAGTCACGAGGCTCTGCCAGACGCGCTCGGGCGCGGCCTGCACCACCACCTCGGTGCGCGCTTCGAACACCGTCGCCGGCGGCGCGACGGCGGGTTCGAGGCACTGCAGCAGCGGCACGGCCAGCAGTCCCACCCACGCCCGGCCGCGCTGGAGCGGCGTGATCGCGCGGCCGACGCACACGCCGAGCAGGCCACAGAGGAACCAAGGCGGCACGGCCATGGCGATGCAGAGCAGGCCTTCGAGCGCGAGCGTGAGCAGCAGCAGCGCTTCGTACACGAGGCTCAGCGCCAACTGCCCGAGCGACTCGGTCCAGTGGCGATCGCGCGTCGTCATGCCGACGATCAGGCCCTGCATCATCGGCAGGCCGAAGAACAGGATGCCGCCGTAGTCGGCCAGCAGCCCGAAGCTGAGCCAGGAGAATCCCACCGTGACCGCGGCGGCGAGCGCTGCCGGCAGCCACCGCGGCAGGCTCTCGCCGGCGGCCGATGCGCCGGCGGGCGCCGCCGCCTCGGCGCGCGACGGCAACGCGGCGAGCACGGCGAACAGGCAGAGGTTGGCGTACGGGGCGAAGAACGCCAGCAACAGCCAGTCCGACCAGCCCGCGTCGCGCAGCCGACGGAACGTCATCGCCACGCCGATCCAGCAGAACGCCAGCGACGGCGCGGCGAACAGCGCCCACTTCCAGCCGACGTCGGCGCGCAGCAACGGCCACGGCAGCGGCGTCACGTAGAGCAGCGGCGACCACGGCGGCAAGCCGAGCGCGCGGCACAGCCCCGCGTCGAGGCCGACCTTCAGCGCGAGCAGCAGCAAGCCGACGCCGAGGAAGCGCGCCGCCGTGACGCGGCCGCGCAGACTGAACAGCCACGCGAGCGTCGGACGGAGGTTGGGCATCGGGTCGTTCGGGCCGACGCGCGCAGCGGCCGGCGGCAGCGCCGAACGTACGGGCGCCGAGGACGGGCGTGAAGCAGCGCGCGGGGCGCGATCCCAACCGCGCCCCGGCGCGCGCGTCGTCGCGGCCCACGCGGCGGGCCGCCGCGCGTCAGTCCACCTTGGCCTCGACCTCGTAGGCCTCGACATGGTTCGCCAACGACAGGCCCAGGCCGTGCACCTCGACCTCGAGGAACTGGCCCGCGCCGAGGTTGGCGAACAGCGCGTAGAAGCTGGCCGCGTCGTCGGCCTCGTCGCCGAAGACGCAGCTGGCGCTTACGGTCGCCGTCGCCGGTCCCGCCGTGACCGTGCCGCCGAACGGATCGTCGACGCTCGCGATGGTGAACGTGAACTGACCCGTGCCCGGCGACACCGAGGTAACGACGCCGCGGGCGCGGCCGGCGTGGACCTCCGTGCGGCTCGCCGCGACCGTCGGCGCCGTGTTCGGGCCGCTGATCGCGCCGCGGACTTCCAGCCGCTGGCCGATCTTGAGCTGGCTCGTCGCGAGCGCCGGCTCGCCCTCCGTGTCGAGGGACAGCGAAGAGGCCGCGAGGGTGACGGTGACGTCCGTCGTGGTCGACGCCACCGAGCCGCCGAGGGCGGCGTTGCCCGGCAGCAGGCGCATCACCAGCGAGTTCGGCAGGCCCGCGACGTTGGTGATCTCGCCCTCGAACTCGGGCTGGCCTTCGATCTCCACCACGACCGCGCGGAACGGGGCGCCGGCGAACACCGCGAACTTGGCCTTGATGCGCTGGCCGCTGACGAAGCCCGCTTCCGTGGTGGGCACGTTCTCGTCGAGCAGGAACCGCGCCGCGGCGTCGTAGTCGCACGCGATCGTGTTGGCGAGCGCCGTCAGCAGCGGGTTGGCGATGGCGGCGCCCTTCTCCACTTCGACGACGACGAGGTCGAAGGTGTTGGCCGTCGTGTCGACGTTGCGGGCGACCCCCTCGAGCTTCACGACGTAGGCGACGCCACCGGCGGCGTGCTCGACCTCGATGCGGCTCGCCAGGATGCCGCCGTTGACGAGGCTGCCGTGCACTTCGACGCTGGCGAGGTTCGGCGCGAGCGCGGCGAAGAACGCCGCCGCGGACGCGTAGGCCTGGCCGTTCGGGTCGACCAGCAGGGCGGTCGGCGACGGCGTGACCTTGACCTGGCCCAGCGCCACGGCGCGGTCGTCGTCGGCGAAGGCATCGACCACGAAGTCCGTCGCGCCGTTCACCGCGCGCACGACACCCTCGACCTCGTCGATGCCGATCGGCAGCGCGCCGGTCGCTTGCGCGGACACGATACCGCTGGGCGTGAAGACGATCGGCGGCGTCGCCACGTCGCCGGCAAGCGAGGCGCCGAGGTCGATGTCGAGCACGATCTGCGGGAACGAGCCGGCGGCGCCCGCCGCCACGGTGAACGGCGTGGCGAAGTCGGTCGTGAAGCTCGCCGCCGCGTGCGTGACGGCGACCGCCGCGCCGGCCAGGTTGCGCGCGACGGTCGAGGACACGTCGAGGCTCGCCTGCACGCCGCGGTAGGTGCCGGCGGGCAGCTGCGCGCGGCGGACCCAACGCGGCGCGAAGCCGGCGCCGACCAGTTCGATCGCGAGGTCCTCGTCGAGCAGGTCGGCCGTGAGCGCGCCCGTCGTGCTGTCCACGAGCTGGAGCGACTGCACCTTGACCGTGAATGACAGCAGGCCGTCCACCGTGGCGTCCTTGATCAGCAGGTCGGTGGCGACCGTGGCGCCACCGCCGCCGCCGCCACCGCCACCCCCACCACCACCGCACGCGACGGCGAGGACGGCGAAGGAAGCGCACAGAAATCCGTTGCGGAGGAAGTTCATGCTCATGACGTTCGCGAGGGAGTGGGCATGCCGCCGCCGGCCGGGCCGAGAGCGGCCAGAGTCCCTTGGCATCGGTGCTTCGCGGCCCCGACTTGAGCGCCGGGCGGAGGGCGGCAGGGCAGCCGGGTCGAACGCCTGGGGTCCCGCCCGCGCCTGCGTGGGACGCCATGGCCGCGGTTCGCGACGAGTCGCCGCGTCGCCTCGGCTGCGCCGGACCACGGCTGCGGACCCGGCAGTTCGTCAGCGCGCGCGGTAGCGGATGACGTCGCCGCCGCAGCCGACCAATACGCAGGCAGGCCGCCCCGGCGCCGCGGCGAGCGCGCACAGCGCCAACGCGCGCAACCGCTCGTCGTCGCCGGCGGCGCGCAGCACCTCCTCGTACGACAGTTCGCCGGCGAAGAAGCGCAACCGGACGCGCGCGGCGACGAACCCGGCCGGCCATGCCTGCTGCCGCAGCAAGCCGGCGCGAACGTCCCATGCGACACCGCCCATCGCCACGCGCACGCGTTCGCCGTCGACGTTGCCGAACCGGTCCCGCGCCGACCGCGCGTCGCCGACGTCGACGCGTCTGCCGTCGAAGCCCCACAGCGCGAGGCCGTTGCTGCCGTGCAGCAGGAACACGTCGCGGTCCGCGCCCGGCGTCGGATCCCGCACGACGTCGAGCACGGAGAGGAAGCCGCAGTCCGCGGCCTCGATGCGCAGGCGCTCGCGGCCGTCGCCGGCGAGGACGCGCAGCGCTCCGCCGTCGAGCGCCGCCAGTTCGTGCTTGCCGTCGCCGTCGAGGTCGACGGCGCGCAGCGTGCCGGTCTGCGGCGCGCACGGCAGCTCGCGCAGCGGCTTGCCGTCGCAGTCGACGACCCGCATGGACGTCGCCACGTTGAAGGCCGTGACGAACTCGCAGCGCCCGTCGCCGTCGAAGTCCACCACCGCGGTCGCGTTCGGCGCGCGCGCGCGGACCTCGTCGGCATCCTGCCAGCGCAAGGAACCGTCGAGGGCGAAGACCGCGGTCCGGCCGATCCAGTGCTCGCCCAGACGCACGAACTCGACCGCGCCGTCGCCGTCGACGTCGCGGACGACCATGCGGCCGACGTCGCCGCTGTGCGCGAACCGCACCGTCTGCGTCGGCGCCAACGACTCGCCGTCGAGGACCGCGTAGCCGGACCAACCGATCGCGAGCAGCCGCTCGGGCTCGCCGCGGCGCAACGCCACGAGCGCCAACGCCGAGAGGTCACCGAGGCCGTCGACGCGCGCGGCCTGCGCCTTGACGATCCGCCCTGTGTCGGTGACGACGCGCGGCGTCAGCTCCGGCGACAGCCGGTTGCAGGCGCCGAGCGCGAACAGGCCCAGCCCAACGGACACGACGCGCCCCGGCACGTTCGGCATGCGACCAGCATGGCGGAATCGGCGCAGGCCGGCGAGCCGGCGCGTCGCCAAACGCAACGCCGCGACGCCAGCGCCGCCGGCTGGCCGGCCCAGGGAGCCCCCGCCACAGGCGACGCGAGGCCGGGGACTTGCCCGCGGCGCGATGCGCCGGCGGCCACCACCGCGCAGCGCGGTCGACAGTCGATCAGTCGCCGCCGCACCCGCTGCTGCCGCCGCCATCGCCATCCCCGCCATTCCCGCCATCGTCCGATGCGGCGTCGCGCGGCCTGGACCCGACGTCGCCTTGGCCACCACAGCCAGTGCCCACGAGATCATCGCTGCGCGCGCGCTTGGCAGCGCAGCGCACGAGCACGGCGACGAGAACCCCGACGACGACGACCCCCGCCACCCCCAGCAGCGCGCCGTTGTCGGCGCGCCCGGAGCAAGCGCCGAGCGCGACCAACGCCGTGACGGCCGCGCCGACCGCAGCGATCCGCCGGACGCGCACCCGCTCGATCACGAAGTGGCGCGCCGCGTCGACCTTGCGCGGGGCGCCCCCACGGAAGCGCTCGCCCGGCGCCGGCCAGACATCCGCGGGCGGTTCGCCGAAGTGCGCGCGGTAGCTCGCCAGGGTGCGGCCATACCACGTGGCGAACTTGCCGTCCTCGCGCTCGCCGCCACGCGTCGGCTCGTGGTGCAGCGGGCGACCGAGCACGTCGCCGCAGAAGCGTTGCCAGTACGCGCGCGTGTAGCAGAGATGCAGGTGCCACGCCTCGTCGACTGCCGGAGACGGCGTGACGGGGTGGCCGGCGCGCAACGCCAACCAGACGAAGCGACGATACTCGTCGACAACGCGCTGCGCGTAGGCGCGCGTCCAACCGTTCTCCTGTGCCAAGCGGACCGTGAAGGGCAGGCGATCGCCGGGATCGTCGAACACGAAGGCGCGCAACCGGGCCAGCAACAAGCCGTCGTCCGCGGTCGGCGGCTGCCCGGCCCGCAGCGGCAACTGGCGACCTGGTGGCACGGACGAATCGTCGGCAGCACGCATCGGCAACCTCATCGGTCGGGACTTGGGCGCGAAGGACGCGCCGGATGCTACCCACCGCGCCGCGCCGCGGCTATTTCCGCCCGTCGGGCCTGCGGCTGCTCAATCCGCGAGGCGCAGCGCCGGCAACGTCCACGTGCCCGCGACGAGTTCCGGCCTCGGGCCGTAGAAGCGCGCGACGAAGAAGAACGGTCCCTTCGGCGCGGGCAGCCAGTTCGATGCGCGCTCGCCGTCCGGGCGGTCGTGCTGGATGTAGATCTCCAGCGAGCCGTCCGCGCCCTTGCGCAGGCCTTCCGTGCGGTCGCCGACCGAGTAGCGCTGGATCGGATTCTCGACCAGGAAGCGGTCGGGCAGCCCGTACATCGTGATCGACCAGAACTCGTTGCAGGGCGGCAGCGCGCCCGGCTCGAAGCGGAGCACCCAGTGCTTGGCGCCGTCGAGCACCTTGCCGTCGGGTCCCGTCTGCTGCGAGGCGTAGACCGCTTCCTCGATGCTGTTGCCGTAGATCCCGAGCATCGCGCCCATCGAGCGGTTGATCTGGTAGGCCTCGCCGAGCTCTTCGCGCGTGCCGAAGAACCCCTTCGACGACGTCTGCGCGAGCGCCTTCGCCTTGAGTTCCTCGGCGGACTCGGCCATGCCCGCCGCGATCGCGGCGCGCATGGCGGGGTCGAGCTGCGTCGCGTCGAACGGCTTGCCCGCGCCGATCCCGATGCGCGCGAACCGCGCGAACATCGCCTGCTCCGACGCCACGACGGGCATGAACTGCAGCAGGAAGTTGAGGTACCCGATGCAGCCGATGCCCATCGCCGCTTCCTCGTCCCACCGCGGCCACGCGATCGCGGGCGCCGGGGCGGGCGCGGGCGTGCCGGCGAACCGCGACAGCGGCGTCAGCGTGTACTGCGCCTGCACGGCCTGCATCGCGGCGAGGTCAGCCTGGCCGTCCAGCTGCGTGCGCGTGAGCGTGCCGACGAAGTCGGTCTCGGAGCGGAAGACCTTGGTGATTCCCTTTGGCACTTCGCCGTTCCACCGCGGGCCGGCGAAGAGGTAGTGGCCCGCGTCGCGGCCCGTGGCGCGCACACCCGTGTAGGCGAAGTTGTGGGTGTGGAGATCGAACCACTGGTTCACGTAGTACCGCGGCGCTGGCACCGCGGGGAGCGACACGACCATCGGCTCCGCGCGCAGGTCCAGCCAGGCCCACGAGTACGGCGTGTCGTTGTTCGGGGTGACGATGTCGGTGTCGGCGGGCGTGTTGAGGCGCGCGTAGTGACGGAACCGGTCGAAGCCCCCGACGTAGCCGGCGAAGTCGCGGTTCTGCGTCTGGTTGTACATCGTCTTGTAGCCCTGCAGCGGCGCGTAGGCGTACAGCCAGGCCTCCTTCGCGATCGCCCGCGCCTCGGCGGGCGTGGGCGACGCGGCGGCTCCGTCCGCCAACGCGCGCCCCGACGAGGACGAAGCGCAGCCGGCGACGAGCGCCGCAACGGTGGTGGCGGCCAGGGCGGCGAGGAACGAGGGGCAGGTTGCGGTCATGGCTGCTTCCGTGGGCGTTCGTGCGGTTCCGCGCCGAGCGCGAAACGTGCGTGGAGGGCAATCGCGGTAGTTCGCAGGTCCGGCCGCGCGGGCGGCGTTTCGTCCGTTCGTCAAGGGTGTCCCGTTCCGCGCGGCGGCGCGCGGTCGCCGACGCGCGCAGGGACGCGGGAGGTTGCCGCTGCGGCCCTGGACCACCCAGAGACCGACCCGTCACTCTGCCGACGATGCGCCAGTTCGTCCAGGATTCCGCGGCACCGGGGCCGCGAGGCGAACCGTTGCACGGCTGCGCGCTCTGGGTGAAGGCGACGACTGCAGGTGCGTCGCTCGATTCGCCCAAGCTCGGGCGCGGATTCCCGGACGCGAAGGCGTGCGCCGCGCGACGCGGCCTGCCGTGAGGCAGACTACTGGTCGCCTGCCTTCGGCTTGTGCCGCAGCCAGAGGCGCACGCCCGGGTGGAACGCGAGCACGGCGGCACAGGCGCCGTAGACCGGCAACGTCGCGAGCAGCGTCAGGCGACGGGGATCGGCGAGACCGCGCTGCCACAGGACGACCGCGCCCATCGCCACGGCGGCGACGCAGAGCGCGATCGCGAGCCAGCGCGCGAGCCGCGAGCTCTGCGCGACGCTGCTCGCGAGCCAGACGCCGAGGCCAAAGCGCGTCCAGGCAGGTCGCTCCGCCGCGACGAACGTGACGACCAGGTCCGCGCAGGCGACGACGCCGAGCGCGATGCCGACGAGCAGCAGTGCGCGTCGGCCCCGAGCCATCGTCGTGGACATGTCGCGGACGAGGTGGTCCCAGCCTTCCCCGCGCAACTTGGCGCGGCCGGCGTCGGCGATGCGGAACGACTCCGCGTCGTAGAGTTCCGCGAGCGCGCCGATGGCCGGTTGCTGCAGCTTCCACGCCAGTTCCTCGCGGTACATCGGCACGACCTGCAGCAGCGTGATCTCCAGGCCGTCCTTGGTGCGGATCGTGCGCGCGCCCGGATCGAGCGGCTCGACCAGCCCGAGCGCGCAGAACTCCGACCCGGGATGCAGTGGCTCCGGCGGATTGGTCGCGATCGTGTGGCCCGCGGCGAAGCTGGAGCCCAGCAGGTGCGGCATCCGTGCGATCATCTTGAGCCGCCGGATCGGCCAGTAGTTGGCCTCGTCGGCGAACGCCTCCTGCGACAGCGGATGATCCGCCATCAGCCGGATCATCACTTCGCAGCGCGTCGGCCCGCCGTCCTGCGACGGCATCGGCAGGTCGCTCATGCCCGACGTGACGAGCGTGACGTAGGGATGGTCCTCGGCGACCTCGGCGATCAAGACGTCGACGTGCACGTGGTCGGAAACGACCTCGTGCAGCACGCGCCGGACCGGCCCGAAGCAGCGCTCGACGTGCGCCGTGATGTCATCGAGGTGCGACGCGCCGGACGGCGGCGTGAGGCCGCGACGCGGCTTGCCGGGATCGCTGGCGTCGGGCGGCAGGTCTTCGTCGCGTCGTGCTGGCTCGTCTGGCTCCATCGCGGCTCCGGGTCGGCGCGACATGATGCACGGTTGCATGCCACGTCGCGATACCCGGCGACCTGGGCGCCAGCACCCGGGGTGTCCTCGTCAAGGAATGCGGACGGAACCGCGGCATGGGACCGCGGTCGCGTCGACGACGGCGACGGCGCGGCAAGTCGTCGTTCGCCCAATTTCCGCAGCACACCCCCAGACGCGGCGACGCGCCCGCGTCACTGGCCGAAGGTCACGCGCAGGGCGTTCGTCGTCGTCACGTTGAGGGCGTTCGTGTTCGGGGCGACCACCCAGACCTGCAGGTAGGCCTGCAAGCCGACGGCAGCGGGCAGGCAGGGGATCGGCCAGACGAAGTCCGCAGCGGTGCCTTGCACGAGCATCGGCACGCCGGCGCGGATCGACGCATCGTGCAGCACGAAGCACCCGGGCGCGCCGAGGCTGCCGAGCGACAGCGGCTGACTGGCGAGGCCGGTCGTGCCGATCGCGAAGCCGGCCGCGACTGCTCCCACCGGCAGGTTGGCGCCGTGGATAGGCATGCTGGCGCCGATGCGCGGCGAGCCGAACACCGACAGGGTCGGGCCGCAGCCCTGGCCGCATGCGACCACCGTGCCCGGGTTCGCCGTGTTCAGCGCGCGGATCGTCAGGTTGTCCAGCGCCCACGACTCGTCGTTGAGCGACTGGATGCCGCCGCCTTCGCTGCGCATCGCGATGGTCAGGGTCGAGCTCGTGTGGCCGATCGCGAGGAAGCTCGGGTCGGCGCCGAGCCTGTAGGCGCTGTCGGTATAGACGCTGCCCGGGCCGCTGAAGCCGAGGTCGACGCGGCGCGCCAGCTCCACGCCGGCCGGCGGCACGTAGCTCTGGAACTGGTTGGGCAGGGCGTTGGCGAACGACTCGCGGAAGCACGTGTTGCCGTCGATCTCGATCGCGAAGGCGCCGCCGGCCGGGCCGAGGCCGGCGAAGCCCTGCACGCCGGTGACGGCGCCGGAGCCGGGAACAAGTTCCGGCGGCAGGCCATTCTCGAAGTCGCAGTGCAACACGGTGGTCTGGGCGGCGGTACCAGCGGCGAGGACGGCGAGGGAAAGGGCGATGCGGGCGGTCATGCCACCCTCGTGAGCGGCTGCGGCTCACGGAACCACATGTGTCGGGGCCAAAATCGACGCCGCTGCGCGCATCCTGCGCAGCCCGCGCGTCCTCGCGGTCAAACGCCCGGTCGGCGGCCTCGCGCCGAATGCCGCCGCGGCGGGAGCGCGCGGGATGCTGCGCCTCGCACGACGGCAACCACGCGGGGGCTTGCCACCATCGACACCGCCTGGACCGCCGCTGCGCGCATCAGAAGGTGTTGCCGATGCGCGTGTCCACGCCCGCGGCGATGGCGAGGCCGTTCGGGCACACGCTGCCGGGTCCCGCGGCCTGCAGGCAGGCGTCCGGCCCGCTGCGGATCAGCCCTGGTCCGCGCGCCGGAGGTCGCCGATGCGCAGCGCCAGCCGGGACAGGCCGCGCCAGATCAGGTTGCGCACCGCGCCTTCGCTGCGCTGCATGCGCACGGCGATCTCGGGCACGGCCATGCCACACAGCTTGTGGAGGCTGACCGCCTCCTGCCAGTCGCCCGGCAGCTCGGCGAACGCGGCCTCGATGCGTTGCACGTCCTCGGCGCCGATCGCGGCGTGGCTCGGCGACTCGGCGACGAGCCCCGCGACCACCCCGCTGGCCAGCGCGTCGAGATCGCGTTCCTTGGCCGGCGTGCGCTGCTCGGCCCCGACGAAGCGGGCCTTGTCGACCAGCTTGCGCTGCGCCTTCAGGTAGAGCCAGTGCCGGAAGGCCGACTCGCCGCGCCACTCGAACGCGTCCAGACCGAGCAGCACCTCGCGCGCCACCGACTGCACCAGATCGTCCGGCGTCTCTCGCGCGCGCAGTCCTGGCCCCATGCGCAGCCGCAGCCATGCCCGCAGCCCCGGCAGGTGCTGCACCAGGAGTTGCTCGACGGCCTCCTGATTTCGGGCAAGTGCCCGCGTGACGAGGGGCAGGCTGGATTCGCTCATGTCGGAACGCACAGTATCGCCCGCGTCCGGAGCCCCTTGCACGCCCCTCACGACGACCCGAACGAGCGCGCCCACCGGTTGGAGGCGCTGTTGGCCGAGACCCTCGCGCGGCTCGAACGGGACGGTAGCGCCGCTGCCGAACGGTTCCTCGATGCGCACCCGGAACACGCGCCGCGGTTGCGCGAGGCACTCGCGGACCTGCGCAAGCTCGAGCAGGTCGCGGCCCCGACCGGGCCGCCGCGCGTGTTCGGCGAGTTCCGGATCCTCGGCACGCTCGGCGAAGGGGGCATGGGCGTCGTGCACCTCGCCGAGCAGGCGTCGCTCGGCCGCCAGGTGGCGCTGAAGATCGTGAGACCCGAGCTGCTGCTGTTCGAAGGCGCCCGCGAGCGCTTCCGCCGCGAGATCGACGCCGTCGCCCGCCTCGAGCACCCGGCGATCGTGCCGATCCTCGCGACCGGCAACGTCGACGGCGTGCCGTGGTACGCGATGCCGCGCTTGCGGGGCCGCAGCGCCGAGGCGGTGGTGCGGGCGTTCCGCGGCCGCGAACCGCGCCGGCTCACCGGCGACGACCTGCTCGGGTTGCTCGCGACGCCCGACGTCGACGCCGGGGATCGCAGCGGGTTCACGCGCCGTCCATGGTGGTTCGTGATGGCGAAGCTGGTGCACGAGGTCGCGCTCGGCATCCAGCACGCGCACACGCGCGGCGTGCTCCATCGCGACCTGAAGCCGTCGAACGTGATGCTGACCGACGACGGCCGCGCCATCGTGCTCGACTTCGGCCTCGCGCAGGCGCAGGGCGACGCGCGCCTGACGCGTTCGGGCTCGGCGGCCGGTTCGCCTGCGTACATGGCGCCCGAGCAGGTGCGCGGCGAGGGCGCCGACGAACGCACCGACGTCTACGGCCTCGGGGCCCTGCTGCACTGCCTGCTCGGCCTGCAGCCGCCGTTCGATCTCGACCAGCCCGAACGACTGCGCCAGGCGATCCTCGCCGGCGAGCGCCGTTCGTTGCGCACCAGTGGCGCCCCGCCCGAACTGGTCCTGGTCGTCGACACCGCGCTCGACGTCGAGCGCACGCGCCGCCACCCGAGCGCCGCCGCGTTCGCCGACGACCTGCTGGCCGTGATCGAGCAGCGACCGATCGCCGCGCGGCGGCTGCCGTGGCACGTGCGCGCCCGCCGCTTCGTCGCGCGCCACCGGCCGCTCGCCGCCGGCGTCGGCGCCGCCCTGCTGGTCGCCGCCGCGGTACCGCCGATCCTGCTGTGGCAGCAACGGAGCGCCAACGTCGCGCTCGGCGAACAGGTGCGCCGCGCCGACCGCAGCACCGCGGCGACGCTCGACGCGATCGACAGCCTGCTCGGCAGCGTCGCGTTGCCGAAGCTGCGCAACCTGCCGGCGGTGCAGAACGCCGTCGGTGGCCTGCTCGACGCCGCGCTCGCGCAGTACGCGCGCCTCGCCGACGACCCGACCCATGCGCGCCGCGTGCAGGAGCTCACGCGGCGCACGCTGTTCGACGTCGCGCAGATCGCGGCGCGGCTCGGCAACCTGAAGAAGGCTCGCAGCGCGCTGGTCGAGCTGCTCGCTGCCGCCGCCGACGCGCAGGCGCCGCACGAGATCCTGCTGCGCGCCCGCGGCCATCGCCTGCTGGCGTGGGTCGAGCTGCGCGAGGGACACGTCGACGCATGTGTGTCGCGGCTCGCGGCCGCCCGGCAGGATCTCGGCGGCCCGTTCCCGCCGGCGTTCGCGACCGCAGCGGCACGCGAGCTCGCGGACGTCAGCGACCTGACCGGCGGCGTCGCCGACTCGCTAGGCGACCAGCCGGCGGTCGTGCAGGCTTGCCGCGAGACCGTGGCGATCCTCGAACGCTGCGAGCCCGCCGGCGCCCCGAGCCTGGCGTTGCTGAGCGCACGGCTCGCGCTCGGGGCCAACCTGCGCGACGCCGGCGACGCCGCCGCGGCCCGGCCGCTGCTCGAGTCGGTGCTCGCGGCGGCGACCGCCGACACCGGCAACGAGTCGGGCTGGCCGGTGCCGCGGCTGCTGCGCGCGATGGCCGCGCACGAACTCGCCTCGCTGGAGTACGGCCAGCGCCGCACGACGCAGGTGCTCGACGACACGCGCTTGGCGCTCGGCCTGTTCGACGAACTGGTGCGCGACTATCCGCACGACCTGTCCGTCCGTCGCCACCGCGGCCGCACCGCCAACCTGCACGCGACGGCGCTGCAGGTGAAGTCCCGCCACGCCGAGGCGCGGCCCTTCGTCGAGCGCGCGATCGCCGACCAGGACTTCGTGCTCGCGGCCACGCCCGACGACCGCACCGCGCAGCGGTACCTGGCCCAGCACTACCGCACCTACGGCGTGTGCTTGCGCAACCTCGAGGATTGGCCAGCGCTCGAGCGCGCGGCGCGCACGCTCGGCACGTTCCCCGGCGACGAGAACACCGGCCGCGCCGCGCGCGACCTGCTGCGCTGTGCGGCGCAGGCCGAGGGCGAGCGGCGCACGCAGCTCGGCAACGAGGCGCTGGCCCTGCTCGAAGCCGCCGTGCGCGACGGGATGAAGCTCGATGCCGCGGACCCGGTCTACGACCCGGTGCGCGACGCTGCGCGCTTCCGGGCGCTGCTGCCGAAACCGCGCTGACGCCCGCGTCAGTTGCCGAGCAGCAGCGTCAGCGCGTTGCTCAGCGACGCGAACGCCAGGAACTGTCCGGCCGGGTCGAGCACGAGGTACTGCCCGTGCAGCGAGACGCCGGCGAGCGTCGGCGTGGCTGGCACCGGCAACGGTGCCGCACCGGCGCCGGCAGCGTCGAGGAACACCGGCGGCAGCGTCGTCCACGGCGGCGCCACCAGCACGCGGCAGGTGCCGATCTGCAGCAGGGTCGGCGCGGAGCCGATCGCGAGCACGCCGAGCGAGCTGGCCAGACCGTTCTGCACGCGGATCGCGAACCCGGCGTTGCCGAGCTGCGGCACGCCGACCGCTCCGATCGCGGGCACCAGGTTGCCGGCGCCGCCGCAGCCGAGGCCGAACGTCGTCACCGCGGCGATCACGCCGGCGATGGTGATGCGCCACGGCTCCTTGCCGGTGATGCCGTCGTCGCACCAGAACCACGTGTCGCCACCGGCCTCGACGAAGTCGCCCATGTCCACGGCGCCGGAGCCGGCCCACGGGCCGATCTTGCCGACCTGCGTGGTGCCGACGGCGGTGCCGTCGCTGACCCAGATCTGCAGGCCGTCGTTGCCGTCGCTGCCGGCGAAGACGACGCCGTTGACGCTGGCGCGCGCGCGCAGCGTGCCGCTGAGCACACCGCTCGGCGCCCCGGGGTAGATGTCGCGCACCTGCGTCACCGTCAGGCCGTCGCTGACCCACAGTTCGCGGCCGTGGACCTCATCGTCGGCGGTGAAGAACGCGAGGTTGCCGACGGCGGTCAGGTTCTCGATCGAGCCGCCCTGCGTGCCGGGAACGATCTGCGCGACCATCGTGGTGCCGGCCGCGGTGCCGTCGGTGCGGCACAGTTCGGCGCCGGCACCGGTGACCGTGGCGACGAACAGCACCGTGCCGTTCGCGAGGCGCACCAGCTGCTGCGGCATCGAGCTGCCGGCGCCGGTCGCGAGGTTGGCGACCAGTTGCGTGCCCGCCGCCGTGCCGTCGGTGACGAACAGTTCGTAGCCGACGCTCGGCTGGTAGGCGCGGAAGTAGACGACGTTGCCGGCACGGAGGAACTGGTCCGGATCACTGCCACCGAGGCCGGGCACGAGGTCGACGAGGCGCTGCGTGCCGGCCGCCGTGCCGTTGCTGACCCACAGCTCGCGGCCGGCGGTGGCGTCCGCGGCGCCGAACACCACCAGGTTCGGGCCACAGGCCGTGAAGCCGGCCGCGGATGACGTGGCGGCGCCGGGGTAGAGGTCGCCGAGGGCCACGGTGCCAGCCTGCGTACCGTCCGTGACGTGCGGTTCGAGGCCCGTGCCCGTCTGCCGCGCGACGAACCACAGCCGCCCGTTGGCGACGGTCAGCTGCGCCGGATCCGAGCCGTTGATGCCGGGGAGCACGTCGATCACCGTCGAGTTCGCCTGCGTGCCGTCGGTGACGAGCAGTTCGTAGCCGGCGGTCGCCGAGTAGCCGCTGACGTAGGCGAGGCCGTTCCAGCCGACCGCTTCGTAGACGTAGTTCGAGTTGCTGCCGAAGTTGATGGCGAACGTGCCCGCTGCGGTGCCGTCGCTGCGCCACAGCTGGTTCTGCGTCGCCGTGGTCCCGAACACGACGCCGGTGCTCGTCGGCGTGATCTCGCGCGGCGTCGAGTCCGCGGTCGGCGTCGCGAGGTCGGCGACGACGTAGGTACCCGCCGCGGTGTTGTCGCTGACGTAGAGCTCGGTGCCGACGATGAGCGAGAAGCCGCGGTAGAACACGCGCGAGCCGACGCTGGCGATCTGCGAGGGGCTCGCACCCGAAGGGCCGGCGACGCTGTCCGCGACGAGGTTGGTGCCCGCGAGCGTGCCATCGGTGAACCACAGCTCGTTGCCGCCGGCCTGGGTCGCGGCGCCGAACACGACGCCGCCGAAAGCCGCGACGAAGTGGTCGGGAGTGCCGCTCGCGGTGCCCGGGTAGAACTCGTACAGCAGCTGCGTGCCCGCCGTGGTGCCGTCGGTGACGTAGAGCTCGAAGCCGGTCGCTGGCGCGAAGGCAGTGAACACCGCGCGATTCGGTGTGATCGCGACGAAGTCGGTCGGCGACGAGCCGGCCGAGCCGGGCGCCAGGTCGGCCAGGCGGAACGTGCCGGCGAAGGTGCCATCGCTGATCCACGGCTCGTTGCCGAAGCCGGCCTGCTCGTCGCACGCGAACAGCAGCCGATTGCCGAACGGCCGCGCTTCTTGCAGCGTGATGCCCGCCGAACCGGGCACCAGTTCGCGCACCAGCTGCGTGCCGGCGAAGGTGCCGTCGCTGTAGTGCAGTTCGAAGCCGAGGCCGCCCGAGTTCGCGGTGAAGTAGACGCCGTTGCCCGCCGGCGTCAGCGTCTGCGGGGAGCTGCTGACGGCGCCGGGCGCGAGGTCGCGAACCATCCCCGTGCCGGCGAGGGTGCCGTCGCTGCGCCACAGTTCGTTGCCGACTCCAGCACCAGAGGCGGTGAACCAGAACGCCGACGTGCCCGCCACGAAGCTGCCGGGGTTCGAGCCGTTGAGGCCGGGCACGATCTCCAGCCATAGCGCCGTGCCGGCGGGCGTGCCGTCGCTGCGCCACAGCTCGTTGCCGCGGAGGGCGTCGTAGGTCGTGAAGTAGACGAACCCGCCGAAGCCGACCAGTTCGCTCGGCGCACCGCTGCTGGCCCCGGCGATGCCGTCGCGCAGCAGCACGGTGCCCTGTGCAGTGCCGTCGGTGACCCACAGCTCGTTGCCGAGGCCCGGCACGGCGGCGACGAAGAACACGCGATTGCCGGCGACCGTCAGCCGGGTCGGGAAACTGCCGGCGGCACCCGGGTTGAGGTCCTTCAGCAGGTAGGTGCCGGCGAGGGTGCCGTCGGAGCGCCACAACTCGGCGCCGTGCGCGGTCGTCGCGACGAACACCGCGGTGCCACCGAGGTCGACGATCTGGGCGGGGTTGCCGTTGCGCTGGGAGTTGGGCGGCGCGATGTCGCGCACCAGCTGCTGCGCCGGCAGGGCCGCGGCGAGCAGGAACAGGGACGAACGGACGATCCGGGGGATGTGCATGGGATTGCCTGTCCAGCAGGAGCGGAACGGCCATGCGCCGTTTCACACCGGTTCCGGAAAATCCCGGGCCGGTGCCGGCTGGAACTGCCGGCGCCGAGGCCCTGCGATGCTGTGGCGCGCAAGCGACGCCCGGCCTGCATGGGCCCACGGTGCGGGCTCCGGCAAGCCCGGAGGGCTGCGAGGGTGCTTGCCGTTCCGGCCGGTCGTCGCGCAGCCGCGCCGCGGTCCCCGGAGTTCCCTTGTGCCAGCGTCGCCGTCGCGGCCGGCGTCACCAACGCCAAGGCCGCGCGAAGGAAGTCCCAGAACCTGCCACGGACCACCCAGGACGCACCGCCGTAATCCGGCGCCCTACGCATACCCTCGTCAACTCGGCCGGGACCGCCCGAATGCACCGATCCCTCGCACGTTCCGCAGCGTTCCCGCCGCGCGAGCACACCGGTCCCGCGCCGCGACCGCCCAGCGGCCGCGGCTTCGCCCCACACCGTCAGTCCGCAGCGTCACCTTCGTCGACGGCGTCCGCTTACGCAGCCGTCGGTGCCCGGCACCCCGACGGATCGGCCCCCGCCGCGGTCCGCCCGAGCGCCGCGAGCACCCGTGCGATCGCCGCCGGATCGTGGATCGCCGCCAGCACGCGCCGCGGGCCCGCGCACTGCGGGCAGACCAGCACATCGATGCCAAACACGCGCCGCAGCAGGT
>JBKDXM010000116.1:0-91612 GCA_046306335.1 Planctomycetota bacterium | reverse complement strand
GTCGAGCACCAGGAACAGCTCGCGCGGCGATGGCGCCGGCCAGGCTTCGCCGATGCGGCGTTCGACGCCGTCGACGAGCGCCCGCACGCGCCCGGCCGTCCGCCACTCGCCCACCAGCGCGTCGAGCCACCCCGGCGCGGCGTCGTCGGGCACGTGGATCGGCGCCAGCACGTAGGCGCGGCGGCCGGCCCACTCGCCGACGCAGCGCGCCGCCGCCTTGCTCGGCGACCACGCCGCGAGCTCCTGGCCGTGCGTCGGGCAGTGCGGCCGGCCGACGCGCGCGAACAGCAGGCGCAGGTAGTCGTGGATCTCGGTCGTCGTCGCCACCGTGGACCGCGGACTGCGGCCGGTCCGCTGCTGGTCGATCGCGATCGCCGGGCCGAGGCCGTCGATGCGGTCGCACGGCGCGCGGTCCATGCGGCCGAGGAAACGGCGCGCGTACGTCGACATGCTCTCCAGGAAGCGGCGCTGGCCTTCCTGGAAGATCGTGTCGAACGCGAGGCTCGACTTGCCCGAACCCGACGGCCCGGTGACCACCGTGAACGCGCCGAGCGGCACGTCGACGTCCACCGCCTGCAGGTTGTGCGTGCGCGCGCCGCGGACCGCGATGCTGGTCGGCGCCACGGTCACCGGCCGCCGCGGCGCGGCCTTGGCCGGCGCCTTCGCGGCGGCGGCCTTGCCGCGCTTGCGGCCGAGCCCGAGCGCCCGCAGCGCCGCGCCGGTCGGCGCCGCCGGATCGTCGGCGATCTGCTCGGGCGTGCCGGCGGCGACGACGCGGCCGCCGCCTCCGCCGCCCTCGGGGCCGAGTTCGATCAGCCAGTCGGCGGCGCGCACGACGTCCAGGTTGTGCTCGATGACCAGCACCGTGTTGCCGGCGTCGACGAGGCGCTGCAGCGCCGTCAGCAGGCGCGCGACGTCGTGGAAGTGCAGGCCCGTGGTCGGTTCGTCGAGCACGTAGAACGTCTTGCCGGTCGCGGGCCGCTGCAGCTCGGTCGCCAGCTTGACGCGCTGCGCTTCGCCGCCGCTCAACGTCGTCGACGGCTGGCCCAGCCGCAGGTAGCCGAGGCCGACGTCCTGCAGGGCGACGAGTCCGCGCGCGACCTTCGGCAGGTCGGCGAAGAAGGCGGCCGCCTCGTCGACCGTCATCGCCAGCACGTCGTGCACGCTCTTGCCCTGCCAGCGCACGGTGAGCGTCTCGGCGTGGAAGCGCGCGCCGCCGCACTCCTCGCACACCACTTCGACGGGGGCGAGGAAGTTCATCTCCAGCGTGGTGACGCCGGCACCCTCGCAGGCCTCGCAGCGGCCGCCGGGCACGTTGAACGAGAAGCGACCCTTGTCGTACTCGCGCAGCTTGCTCTCGGGCAGCTGCGCGAACAGGTCGCGCACGTGCGACCACACGTCGGTGTACGTCGCCGGGTTGCTGCGCGGCGTGCGCCCGATCGGCGCCTGGTCGATCTCCACCACCTTGTCGAGCTGGCCGATGCCCTCGACGCGCTGGCAATGCGACACGGCACCGGTCGCGCCGTTGAGGTCGCGTTGCAGCGCCGGGACCAGCACGTGGTGCACCAGCGTCGACTTGCCCGAACCGGACACGCCGGTGATGGCCACGAGGCGGCCGAGCGGGATGGTGACGTCGACGCCCTGCAGGTTGTGGTGGCGCGCGCCGACGATGCGCAGCGCGCCCTTCGGCGCGTCGCGTCGGCGCGCGGGCATCGGCACGGTCAGCTCGCCGCGCAGGTATCGGCCGGTCAGCGAGCCGGGGGTCGCGGCGACCTGCTCGGGCGTGCCGGCGGCGGTGACCTCGCCGCCGTGCACGCCGGCCAGCGGCCCGACGTCGACGAGGAAGTCGCTGCGGCGCATCGTCTCCTCGTCGTGCTCCACCACCAGCACCGTGTTGCCGCGGTCGCGCAGCGCTTCGAGCGTGCGCAGCAGGCGTTCCTGGTCGCGCGCGTGCAGGCCGATGCTCGGCTCGTCGAGCACGTAGAGGATGCCGCGCAGGCCGGCGCCGACCTGGGCCGCGAGGCGGATGCGCTGCGACTCGCCGCCCGAGAGCGTCGGCGCGCGGCGGCTCAGCGTCAGGTAGCCGAGGCCGACGTCGACGAGGAAGACGAGGCGGCGCTCGATCTCCTGCACGATGTCGCGGCCGATGCGGGCGGCGTTGCCGGCGAGCTGCAGCGACCGGCACCACGCCAGCGCGTCGGCGACGGCGAGGTCGAGCACCTCCGGCAGCGTGCGGCCCTGGAAGCGCACCGCCCGCGCCGACGGGCCCAGGCGCGCGCCGCCGCACTCGCCGCACGGCGACGCGGCGCGGAAGCGGTCGAGGTGGCGGGCGCGCGAAGGCCGGTAGACGCGTTCGAGGTGCCCGATCAGCCCGGGGAACGCGATGCGGTCGCTGCCGGTCGTCGTCGACATCGCGCCCTGGCGCTTCCAGCGGAACTCGAACGTCTGCTTGCCCGAGCCGTGCATCACGACCTTGCGGGCCTTCGCCGGCAGGTCCTGCCACGGCGTGTCGACGTCGAAGCCGAACGCCTTGCCGACCGCCGCGAGGTGGTCGATCGTCAGCCGGCCGTAGACCAGCCGGCCGTCGTCGGTGAACACGTGCAGCGCGCCGTCGCGCACCGACTTGGTGGCGTCGGCCACCAGCAGCTCCGGGGCGAAGCCGTGCGCGAGGCCGATGCCGTCGCAGGCCGCGCAGGCGCCGATCGGGCTGTTGAACGAGAACAGGCGCGGCTCCAGCTCGGGCAGCGAGCCGTGGCCGGCCGGGCAGCTGCGCTGCGTCGAGAACAGCCGGTAGCCGTCGTCGCCCCACGCGATGGCGCACAGGCCGCCGCCGAGCTGGACCGCCTGCTCGACGGCTTCGCCCAGGCGCGAGCGCGCATCGGCGGCGATCGTCAGGCGGTCGACGACGAGTTCGATCGTGTGGTAGGCGTAGCGCGCCAGCGCGATCGGCTCGTCGAGCCGGCGCACCACGCCGTCGATGCGGGCGCGCACGAAGCCGCTCTGCGCCCACTCGGCGAGTTCCTTGCGGTACTCGCCCTTGCGCTCGCGCACGACCGGCGCCAGCACCATCGCCGCCGTGCCGGCGTGGTCGGTCACGATGGCGTCGACGATGCGATCGGGGGCCCACGACTCGATGGCAGCGCCGCAGGTCGGACAGCTCGGTTCGCCCAGGCGCGACCACAGCAGGCGCAGGAAGTCGTTGACCTCGGTCAGCGTGCCGACGGTCGAGCGCGCGCTGTGGCTCGTCGACTTCTGGTCGATCGACACCGTCGGCGACAGGCCCTCGACGAGGTCGACCTTCGGCTTCTCCATGCGGCCGAGGAACTGCCGCGCGTACGAACTGAGGCTCTCCAGGAACCGCCGCTGGCCCTCCTGGTAGATCGTGTGGTGCGCGAGGCTCGACTTGCCGGATCCCGACACGCCCGTGATCGTGGTCAGGGTGTCGCGCGGGAACTCCAGGTCGACGCCCTTCAGGTTGTGTTCGCGGGCGCCGCGCACCACCACGTATCCGGCCTTCGGCGCGGTCGTCGCGGCGGTCTTGGCGGCGCTCTTTGGGGTCGATTCCGAGTTTCGTGCCACGGGACGAACCCCGCAGCATAGCTGCGGGTGCGCCGGCGGCCAGCCGCCAGCGCGGGTCGTTGCGGCGGCAGCGGCTCGCCGCCCGGCGTGGCCTTCCACGGCACCGGCTCGTAGGGTTCCGCGATGGCCAACGCCGGTGCCGATCCCGACGACGCGGACGACGACGCCCCCGAGCAGGACCTGCTCATCGTGCTCAAGCTGAGCAACCGCCAGATGGGCACCCACCAGGAGCGGGCCGACCTGGAGGCCTTCACCGACGAACTCGACGCCGCCGTGCGCGACGCCGGCGTCGGCGAGTACGACGGCGACGAGTTGGGCGGCGGCGAATGCACGTTGTTCTTCTGCGGGCCCGATCCCGACCGCATGCTCGCCGTGCTGCTGCCGCTGCTCAAGCGCTCGCCCCTCGCCCGCGGCGCGCACGTCGTGCGCATGGTCGACGGCGCCCCCCGGCGCGCGCCGCTGTGAGGTCGCCGGCCCCCGGAGCCTGCGCCACGGCAGGCTACGCCGCCCGGCGCGCACCGCAGTTGCCGGCTTCGCCCCGACCGCGCAGCCACGCACCGGATCGGCGCGCGTCCCGTGACGCAGACTCCCAGGCAGCCGGCGACGCGGGAATCAGCCGGCGCTGCCGAGCAGCCGCCGCAGGGCGCCGTGCAGGTGGCCGTTGCTCGCCAGCACGCGGTCGCCGAACAACCAGTCGTCGCCGTCCTGCCAGTCGCTGATGCGGCCGCCGGCCTCGGCGACCAGCACCGCCCCAGCCGCGACGTCGTAGGGCGCGAGGTACAGCTCCCAATAGCCATCGAAGACACCGGCCGCGACGTAGCAGAGGTCGAGTTCGGCCGAGCCGAGCCGCCGCAGGTCGCGGCAGTGCGGCAGCACGGCGGCGACGTGGCCGGCGTTGTCGTCGCGGCCCGGCTCGTTGCGCACGTAGCTGAAGCCGGTCGCCAGCAGCGCGTCGGCGACCTCGCGCGTCGACGAAACCTGCAAGCGCCGGTCGCCGGCGCCATCGCGCCGCCACGCGCCGAGCCCGCGGGCGCCGTAGAAGGTCTCGCCGAGTGCTGGCGCGTGCACGACGCCGACGACCGGCACGTTGCGGTGCGCGAGCGCCACGGCGACGGCGAAGTGCGGCAAGCCGTGCACGAAGTTGGTGGTGCCGTCGAGCGGGTCGACGATCCACGTCCACTCGGCGTCGCGCGCCGCTCCGCCCGGAGCGGTCAACACGCCTTCCTCGGCGAGCACGGCGTGGTCCGGGTGCGCGCGCAGCAAGCCGCCGACGACGATGGCCTCGGCGGCGCGGTCGGCCTCGGTGACCAGTTCGCGCCGCTGTCCCTTGGACTCGGGGCGGGCGGCCGCCGTCGGTCGCCGTCGCAGCAGGTCGGCCCCCGCCTCGGCGGCGAGCGCCAGCGCGAGGTCGAGGAACGGCCGCAGGTCGTTCACGCGCCGCCGTCCGCGCGATCGATCGCCGCGACGATCTCCTCCTGCAGCTGCTTGAGGTCGCGGTTGATGCCGTCCTTCTTCGGGTCGTAGTTCATCAGGATGGCGAAGAACCGGACGCTGCCGTCGCGGCGCTCGACCATGCCCGACAGCGCCGACGCGCCGCGGATCCAGCCGGTCTTGGCCCGCACGCGGCCGATGAGGTCGGTGCCGCGGAAACGCTCCTGCAGCGTGCCGGTCTGCCCGGCGACGGGCAGGCAGGCGCGCAGCAACGGGCCCGCGCTGGCGGCGTGGTTGCGCACGAGCACGGCTGCGAGCAAGCCGGCGGACACGCGATTCTGCTTCGACAGGCCCGAACCGTCGACCAGCACGCTGCCTTCCGGCACGCGACCGACGAGCCTGGCCACTTCGTCGTGCAGCGCCGCGACGCCGCCGGCGAGGCTGCCATCGCCCCGGACCTTGCTGCCGAGCACGCGCAGGCACTGTTCGGCGTCGAAGTTGGAGCTGTCCTCCAGCATGCGCAGCACGGCGAGGCGCAGGTCGCTGCGGTGCTCGTGCACGACCTGGTCCGCGACCGCGGCCGTCGCGCCGATGCGCACGCCGGCGTCGGCCAGCGCCTTGCGCAGCGCCTGTTCGTACCACCACGCCGGATCGGCGACGGCGGTGCGGATGGTCGCCGCGCTGCCGCGGCGCGGGAACCGGCCGCTGACCTTGACGCCGTCGCCCTGGTCGACGGCGCCGTAGACCGCGCCCTTGCTGCGGTCGACCAGTTCGATGGCGCCGCGCACCGGCACGTCGACGAACGGCGCGATCACGCTGGCGGCGGCGTTGGCGCCGCGCGGTTCGACGCGCAGCGCGAAGGTGCCCTGTTCGAGCACGAAGGGACCGGTCGGCGCGCAGTAGTACGTCTGCAGCTGGTCCTGCGGCCACGTCGGCGGCCGCGCCGGCCCGGTGAAGTTGCCCGCGTCCAGGTCGATGCCGGCGACGGCGGTGACGCCCTTCTGTGCCAGCGCGCGCGCGACCGCGGCGAAGACGTGCGCGCTGTCGTGCAGCGAGTCCTGGATCCAGTTCGGATCGCCGCTGGCGACCACGACGAGGCGACCGCCGCGCAGCGCGAACGTCGTCGTGAAGTGGAAGTCGGCGCCGAGGCCGTTGACGACCGCGGCGGCGGTCAGCACCTTCATGTTGCTCGCCGGCGCGAAGGCGTCGCCCGCCGCGTGCCGGAACAGCCAGCGACCGCCGGCGTCGCAGACCGCGACGCCGGTGCGCGCGCCGAGCGCTTCGGCCGCGGCGACCGCGCGCGCGATACCCTTCGCTGACAGGTCACCCTGCGCCGACGCGTGCGCGGCGACGCCGACGAGGGACGCAAGCAACCACGAAGACACCGCCCGCAACCGCATGGCGCGATGCTTACCGCACGCACCGACCGGTCGCCAGTGGCCGCAGTCGCCGGTACGTTCTCGGCATGTTCGCCGCCGCGCTCGTCGCCACCGCGCTCTCGCTGCCTTGCGCCGCCGAAGCACCCCAGCAGCCGCCGATCCGCACCTTGCTGGTCAGCGGCGCCAACAACCACGACTGGGAGTGGACCGCGCCGGAGATCGCGCGGGCGCTGACCGAGACCGGCCGCTTCGAGGTGGCGATCACGTACGAACCGGCGAAGGCCCTCGCCGAAGCGCCAGCGCTCGCCGCCGCCGGCAAGCTGCAGTTGATCGTGCTCGACTACAACGGGCCGCGATGGGGCGAGGCCGCCGAGCAGGGTTTCCTGCAGGCGGTCACCAGCGGCGTCGGCGTCTGCGTGCTGCACGCCGCCAACAACGCCTTTCCGGGCTGGACCGACTACGAGACGCTCGTCGGCCTGCTGTGGCGCGACGGCACCGGCCACGGCAGCTTCCACCCGTTCGACGTCAAGGTGCTCGTCGCCGACCACCCGATCACGCAAGGCATGGCGCCGCTGCGCCTGCACCCCGACGAGCTGTACCACAAGCTCTGGCGCGCGCCTGGCAGCGAGTTCCAGCTGCTGATGAGCGCGTACAGCGACCCGAAGACCGGCGGCACCGGGGCCGACGAACCGATGGCCACGGTCGCGACCTGGGGCAAGGGCCGCGTCTTCCACACGCCGCTGGGCCACACGTGGAAGAACGTGCCGCAGAGCCGCGCCAGTTGGAGCGACCCGCAGTTACGCCGCCTCGTCGCGCGCGGCAGCGAATGGGCCGCTACGGGCACGGTGACGCTCGCCCCAGAGCCGCTTAACCATCTCGGCGAGGAAGAGCGCAAGGACGGCTTCCGGTTGCTGTTCGACGGTCGCAAGATCGACCAGTGGCGCGCCTACAAGGGCGCGGGCCTGCCGGCGCAGGGCTGGTCGGTGCAGGACGCCGCGATCGTGCACGCGGCCGGTGGCGGCGGCGGCGACCTCGTCACCGTCGAGGAGTACGGCGACTTCGACTTCCGCTTCTCCTTCCGCGTCGCCCCGAAGGCCAACAGCGGCGTCATGTGGCGCGTCACGGAAGACAACGCGACGAGCTACATGTCCGGCCCCGAGTTCCAGGTGCTCGACGACCTGGGCGCCAAGCCCGCGGCCAAGCACGGCGTCGGGGCGCTCTACGACCTCGTGGCGCCCACGGGCGCAACGGTGCGTCCCGCCGGACACTGGAACGACGCCCGCATCGTCGTCGCACAGGGCCGCATCCGCTTCTGGCTGAACGGCGCGATGGTCGTCGACGCGCCGGGCGAAGGCCCCGAGTGGGACGCGATGATCGCCGCCAGCAAGTTCAAGGACTGGCCGTTCGGCAAGGCCAGGAAGGGCCGCCTCTGCCTGCAGGACCACGGCGACGAGGTCGCCTACCGCAACCTGCGGATCCGCTCGCTGTGAGCGCGGCGCCGGCCATCCTGCTGGTCGAGGACGACGACAGCCTGCGCCACGTGCTGACGCGCGAGTTGCAGCGCGCCGGCTTCACCGTGCACTCGCTGCGCGACGGCAGCGGCGTGATCGCGGCGCTGGACAAGCACGACCCCGACGCGGTCGTGCTCGACCTCAACCTCCCCGGCACACCGGGCATGGACATCCTGGCGCACGTCGTCGCCGCCGACCCGACGCTGCCCGTGGTCGTCTGCACGGGCCACGGCTCCGTCGCCATCGCGGTGCAGGCGATGCAGCGGGGCGCGTTCGACTTCCTGCAGAAGCCGGTCGAACTCGACACGCTCGAGCAGACGGCGCGCCGCGCCGTCGCGCACGGCCGCCTGCTGCGCGTGAACATCCGCCTGCGCTCCGCCGCCGCGCACGGGGCGGTCGACGCGCTGCGCGTCGCCGCCAGCAGCCCGGCGGCGCAGCGCCTCGACCGGCAGGTCCAGCGCGTCGCCGCCAGCGACGAGAGCGTCCTCGTGCTCGGCGAGAGCGGCGTCGGCAAGGAACTGGTCGCGCGCCGCCTGCACGCCGGGTCGCGCCGCCACGACCGGCCGTTCGTCGTCGTGCACTGCGGCGCGATCCCGCGCCAACTGGTCGAGAGCGAACTGTTCGGCCACGTGAAGGGCGCCTTCACCGGCGCCGACCACAAACGCCAGGGACTGTTCGAGGCAGCCGACGGCGGCACGCTCTTCCTCGACGAAGTCGGCGAACTGCCGCTGGAGGTGCAGCCGGCGCTGCTGCGCGCGGTGCAGTTCGGCGAGATCCGGCCGGTCGGCAGCGACGCCGTGCGCCGCGTCGACGTGCGCATCGTCGCCGCGACCCATCGCGACCTGCGCGCCAAGGTCGCCGACCAGTCGTTCCGCGAGGACCTGTTCTACCGGCTCGCGGTGCTCGAACTGCACGTGCCGCCGCTGCGGGAACGGCCGGAGGACGTGATCCCGCTGGCCGAGGCCTTCCTCGCCCGCGAAGCCACGCGCGCCGGCCGGCCGCTCGCCTTCGACGACGGCGCGCGCGAGGCGCTGCGCCGCCACGACTGGCCCGGCAACGTGCGCGAACTGGAGAACGCGGTCGTCCGGCTCGGCGTGCTCGCCGACGGACCGGTCGTGACCGCGCGCGACGTCGCGGAGTGCGCGCTCGCCCGCCGCGCGCCATCGCCCGCGGCGAACCTGCCGACGCTCGAACTGGCCGAACTGGAACGACGCGCCATCGCGCAGGCGCTGCAGCGCAGCGGCGGCGACAAGACCGAAGCTGCCCGCACGCTCGGCATCGCCGTGCGCACGCTCTACAACAAGTTGGCGGCGGGCGGCGACGGCGACAAACCGGCCGAGTGAGCGCCGCCGGCGGGCGCCGCGGCCGGCGCGCAACCCGCCGGCGCGGCCGTCACCAGCGCAACAGCAACAGTTCGCTGCAGAACCCGGGCCCCATCGCCAGCATCAGCCCGAGGTCGCCCGGCTTGCAGGCGGGATCGCGCAGGTGCTGTTCGAGGATCATCAGCACCGAAGCGCTCGACAGGTTGCCGGCGCGCGCGAGGCAGTCCCAACTGGGTTGCAGGTCGCGCTGCGCGAGACCGAGGCCCTCCTGCAGGCCGAGCAGGACCTTCGGTCCGCCCGGGTGCGCGATCCAGCGGCGGATCGCGCTGCGCGCGAGTCCGTGCGCGCCGAGGAACGCGTCGACGTCCTGCGGCACGCGTTCCCGCGCCACCGTCGGCACCTCCGCCGACAGCACGATGCGGAAGCCGTGGGCGCCGATGTCCCACCCCATGACGTCGGTCGTGTCGGGGTAGAACACCGAGCGCGTCGCCGCGATGCGCGGACCGGCGGCGGCGCGTGCCTCGCCGACCACGACGGCCGCCGCCGCACCGTCGCCGAACAACCCGACGCTGACGAGGTTCGCCAGCGTCTGGTCCTTGGTCTGCAGCGTCAGCGAGCACAGCTCGACCGACAGCACCAGCACGACGCCGTCGGGCTTGCCGCGCAGGAAGTCCGCGGCGCGCGCGATGGTCGCCGCCCCGGCGACGCAGCCGAGGCCGAACAGGGGCATGCGCTTGACGTCGGGGCGCAGCCCGAGCCGCGTCACGAGGCGGGCGTCGACGGACGGACTCGCCAGTCCGGTGACCGTCGTGAAGACGATGGCGTCGACCTCGTCGGCGCGCACGCCGGCGGCCGCCAGCGCGTCGCGGCAGGCGCGTTCGCCGAGGTCGAGCGCGCCCTGCAGCCAGACCTTGTTGGCGACCGTGAAGTCGAGGTCGGCGGTGTAGCGCTCCAGCGGTTGCACGAGGAAGCGCCCCTCGATGCCGGAGTTGGCGTGGAAGGAACGCAGCCGGTCGGCGTCGCGATCGCGCAGGCCCATCAAGCGGACGAGCGCTTCGGTCAGGGCCTTCTGGTCGTACCAGTGCTGAGGGAACGAACTGCGGACGGCGGCGATCTTCATCGGAACAACCTGGGCAGCAAGTACGGCACCGACCGCCGATAGGAAAGGAAGCGCTCGCCGAATTGGCGCTGCCAGCGCGTTTCCTTGCGCCGCGGACCGACGACGCAGTAGAGCGACCAGCCGACCGCGAGCAGCAGCCAGTCCGGCGTCCACGTCGGCGCGGTCCACAACACCAACGCGAAGCCGAGGTAGATCGGCTGACGGCAGGCGGCGAACAGTCCGCGCGTCGGCATGTCGCCGTAGTCGACCTTGTGGCCGCGCAGCAGCGCCCACCAACCGGCGGCGCCCGTCTGCAGCATCAGGCCGGCGTCGAACAGCGCCTTGTGCAGGAACAGCCACGCGCCCGCGAACAGCGCCCACTGGCCGACGCCGAGCGCGCCGGTCGGCGCGTGCCAGACGACGCCGCTCGGCGACCACAGCCAGAACGCCGCCAACAGCTGCAGCGACGCGCTGATCGCGTACGTGCTCGGCGCCAGCGTCGACCCGTGGCCGAACGGGCTGAGGCGGGCGAGCCAGCCGCGACCGCGCCCCAGCAACCAGCTGTGCACGAGCGGGAACTGCGCCACGAGCAGCAGGTTCGCCAGCCAAGCGGCGGCGCCGGTCAGGCCGCCGACGCCGATCTGCATGCCGGTGGCGAGCGCGAACGCCATGGACCCGACGGCGAGACCGAAGACGCCGTGGCACAGCGCGGCCATGGCGAGCGCGCGCGGGACGCTGCGCGGCGGGACGGCGACGGTGGTCATGCGGGCTCCTTGGCGAACAGCATGGCGTAGCCGACGGCCATGCTGGCGCTCGCGCGCAGCTGCACCGCGCCCGTGCGCACCGTCGCCCACAGGCGCGGCGCCTCGCCGCAGCGCGCGACCTCGCGCAGCCCGGCGGCCGCGGCCATGGCGGCGAGCTCAGCCGGCTGCACGAAGCGCTCGTGCTGGTGCGTGCCGCGCGGCACGTAGCCGAGCCCCTCGGCGAGTGCGATCGCGAGCCACCGCGAGCGGCGCGTGCGGGCGATCGTGTTGACGAACAGGCGGCCGCCGGGGGCCAGCAACCGGGCCGCGCCGGCGACGGCGTGCGCCGGAGCATCGACGTGCTCGACGACGTCGGCCAACAGGACCACGTCGGCGCAGCCGTCGGCGAGCGGCGGAGCGGCGAGATCGCCGAGCACCGGCTGCCAGCCGTCGGCGCGCTGCCGCCTCGCATCGCGCAGCGCCGCGGCCGCGAGGTCGACGCCGACGACGCGCGCGCCGCGCGCCGCCAACGGAATCGCCAACAAGCCGCCGCCGCAGCCGAGGTCGACGACGACGCGCCCGCGCCAGTCGTCACCCAACCACTGCCGCAGCAGGTCGAGGCGGAACGCCGACACGGCGCGCAGCGAGGCGAACGCGCGGTCGCGCGGTTCCCACCAACCGGCGCGATCGAACAGCGGTTCCGCCGCGGTCGCCATGGTCACTCCGCCTTGGCGCGCCGCAAGCGGAGCACGCCGGTCGGCGCGGTGAGACGCAGCTGCCCGGGCGCGGCCTCGCAGCGCGCGGCCGGCTGGTCGTCGAGCACGAGGCCCTGGGGCACGAGCTGCCACGTGCCCGTCAGCGTCTGGAACGTCCGACGTTCCCCGTCGTCGACCAGCGCCGCGCCGGTGTACGAACCGTCGTCACCGAACAGGTAGTAGACCTTGCGCAGCGACACGGCGGCGTCGCCCTGGATGTCGATGGACTCGTGGAAGCCGACCACGTCGGCGGCGGTCGCCGCGACGAACGGCGGCACGGACTCGGCCTCGACGACCATGCGCTCCGTCGGCGCCACGACGTTGGATGGGATGCACGCAGCCATCGCCATGCATGCGACCAGGCCGGAAGTGCGCCGGCGGGCGGAGCGAGCGGCGCGGCTCATTGCTTCCTGCCTCCCGCCGCCGCGCGCGCCCGCAGCGCGATCCACACGACGACCTCGTCCTGCATGTTGATCAGCCCGAGCTGGCTCGGCACCGGCACGCCGTAGTCCGACAGCTTCAGCGGGGCCTGGCCGGTGACCACGACGCGCTTCTGCGCATCGACCTCGACCGCGACGGGCATCGCGAACGGCTTCGACTGGCCGCGGATCGTCATCGTGCCCGACACCTCGCCGCGGACCTTCTGGTTGGCCGCGTCGAGGCCGTCCGGCGCGGCCTTGAAGCGGTCGAGGCGGAAGCGGATCTCGGCGTGGTTCTTGGTGTCGAGGTGGTCGCGCATGTTGTCGTCGCGTCCCTCGACGCCCGTGGCCAGCGTCGCCGCCTGGCAGACGATCTCGCCCGACCACGTCGCGTCCGCCTCGTCGAAGTCGGCGCGGAAGCCGCCGCGGACCGCGCCGGTGCGGCCGGTGAAGTCGTGCAGCGTGCTCTTGGCGTCGAAGCCGACGCTGCAGAGGTCCGGCACCAACGCATAGTCCTGCGCCTCGTCGAAGCGGAACTTCGTCGCCGGGACGGAGAAGGTCAGGAACCCGCCCTTGGGTTTGGCGGCGGGCGCCGCAGCCGCGGTTGGCGCGACGGCCGGCTGGGGCGCAGGCGCGACGGCCGGCGAAGGCTCGGTCGCCACGGCGACCGGCTCGGCCGGCGCCGCCGCCGGCGTCGGCCCGGTCGCGTTCGCGGCGCCGGCCGGCGCCGCGGCGGCGCCCGCCGCCGGCAAGCCGGCGACCAGCGCCTTCGTCGCCGCGTGCTCGCGCGTGAGAGCCGCCAGCGCCTCGCGCAGGGCGGCCACGTCGGCGCGCAGGCGCTGCACGTCTTCGTGGCGCGCCGTGGCCCGCTCCTCGAGCGCCGTGCCGAGCTGCTCGAAGTTGCGGCCGACGCCCTGCTGCCATTCGGCGGTGTCGCTCGCCATCTGGCGGACGTCGTCGCGCAGCAAGGCGATGGGATCGGGTCCGGTGGCGCCGGCGTCATCGGCGGCAACGACCACCTTGACGCGGTCCTTGAGCACCATCAATCCGCCAACGGCCCCGCCGACGAGACCCAGGACGAAGAGCGCGCCGAGCGCCTGCAGCAGCTTGCCGGTCATGCCCGGATGCAAGCAAGGGGCATGCCTTGTCCCGGACTTCCCGCGTCACGACGCGGCGGCGACCGGCGCCCGCGGGCCGGCGTGCAATCCTTGCACGCGCCGTGCAGGAGTTGCACGCTGTCGCGGCGGTGGCCACGGTGCAGCGGCGGCGGCACGCCCTGTGCTAGGCACCTCGCACGCGCGCATGCCTTCGGCCCTCGCCATCCTGCTCCAGCGCTCTGCCTGGGTCGCCTTCCTCGCTTGCACGGGGTGGCTGGCGCTCGGTCTCCCCGACCAAGGCGTCGACGCCCAGAACCGGTCGCTGAAGTCGCCGACCAGCCGCGACGCCGAGCGACTGCGCGAACTCGCGGCCGTGGTGCCCGGCGATCCGGTCGTGCTGGTCGCCTTCACCGCGCCGGGGGATCTGGAGTTGCCAGCGGACCAGCGGCGGCAGATCGACGGCTTGGTCGAGCAGGTGCGCGCGCTGCCCGGCGTCGCCAGCATCGCCAACGCGCCCGTGCCCGACCCGGGCCTCGCGGCCTACGCCGTCACCGTGGCGCACGACGACGAGTTGCCGACGACCGAACGCGTGCTCGCCGCCTGCCGCGCCGGACTGCCACCGGGCGTCGGCTTGCACGCCGCCGGCCTGCCGCTCGTCGAAGGCACGATCGCGCGCCTCGTCGCCGCCGAACGCCAGCGCGTCGTGCCGCTGCTGCTCGCCGTGCTGTTCGCCGTCGCATGGGTCGCGTACCGCCGGGCGGCGCTCGCTGCCGCTGCGCTCGCGCCGGCGCTGGCTGCGATCGCGTGGACCAGCGGCGCGCTGGCCCGCCTCGGCCACCGCCTCGACCCGGTCGCCGCGCTGCTCGACCCGGTGCTGCTGACGATCGGCGTCGCCACCAGCGTGCACGTCGTCGGCGCCTTCCTGCGGGCGACCGCCGCAGGCCTGCCCGCCGCCGCCGCGGTCGACGCCGCCGTGCGCGAAGTGAAGGCGCCAGCGCTGCTGGCCACGGCGACGACCATGGTCGGCATGTGGTCACTGGCGAGCAGCGACATCCCGGCGGTGTTCGACTTCGGCCTGCGCAGCGCGCTCGGCATCGGCCTCGCGCACTTCTTCACGTTCCTGCTGCTGCCGCCGCTGCTGACGCGAATGGCCACGCCGGGACCGGCGACCGCCGCTGCGTCGACCCACCCGCTGGCCGACCGCCTGTGGGCCGCGATCGGCCGCCACCGCACCGGCGCGCTGGCGGCCGCGGCCGCGCTCTCGGCGCTCGCCGCCGCGGGCCTCTTCCGCGTCCGCGCCGACAACGACGTGCTGCAGTTGCTGCCGCCGGACGAACTCGTCCGGCGCGACCACGATGCGCTGGCCGGGCGGCTCGGCGGCGTCGAAGCGTTCCACCTGCTGGTGCCCGCGCGCCACCCCGGGGCCGAACCCGCGCGGTTGCTGCCGCTGCTCGCCGCGCTGCGCGAGCAACCCGGGATCGCCGGCCTCGCCGGACAAGCACAACGCGGCGAGGACGGCGAAGTCGCCGTGCCGCTGCTGCTCGCCCCCGGCGGCAGCGCCAGTCGCGAAGCGCTCTTCGCCGGCATCGAGCGGACCACGACCGTGCTCGGCTTCGACGACGTCGCGCCGGCCGGTCCATCGGTGCAGCTCGCCCGCGACTCCGGTCGCCTGCTGCGCTCGCTGCTCGGCAGCGGGCTGGGTTCGCTCGCCTTGCTCGCCATCGGCATGGCGGTCGGCCTGCGCTCATGGCGACTCGGCCTGCTCGGCATCGCCCCCAACCTGCTGCCGTCGCTGTGGCTGTACGGTGCCCTCGGTTGGAGCGGCCGTCCGGTCTCGGTCGCCACGGCGATGATCGGCTGCACGATGCTCGGGCTGGTCGTCGACAACACGATCCACCTGCTGCACCGCTACCACGCCCTGCGCAGCCGCGCCGACGCCGCGAGCGCCTTGGCCGAGGCGTGGCAGGACACCATCCGACCCATGACGCTGGCGAGCGTGGTCCTGGCCCTGGGCTTCGGCTCCGCGGCCTGGAGCCGGCTGACCACCACCGCGGAGTTCGGCGTGCTCGCCGCCGCGACGATCGCCACCGCCTGGATGGCGACCGCCGTGCTGCTGCCGGCGAGCCTGCGCCCGCCGCGCACGGCGGAGGCAATGGCATGACCGACCGCTGCGACGTGCTCGTCCTTGGCGCCGGTCCGGCGGGTTCGGCGACCGCGATCGCGCTGGCGCGGCGCGGCTTCGCCGTCGCGCTGGCGGACCGCAAGGCCTTTCCGCGCGGCAAACCCTGCGGCGAGTTCCTCAGCCCCGAATGCGTGCCGTACCTCGACGCGCTCGGCGAGGGGGAACTGCTGGCGCGCGTCGGCGCCTGGGAGGTCGCCGGCATGCGCCTGTCCGCCGCCGGCGCGATCGCGCACGGCCGCTTCCGAGCGCTGGGCGACAGCCGCCACGGCCGCGCCGGCTGCGGAATCCGGCGCGAACGCTTCGACCACGAACTCGTGCGCGCGGCCGCGCGCGCCGGCGCGACGTTCCTGCCGCGGCACGAGTTCGTCGGCCTGCAGCGCGATCCGGCTGGCCGCGTCACCGGCGCCACGCTGCGCGATGCGGATGGCGCCGAGCGCGCGATCGCGAGCCGCTTCGTCGTCGGCGCCGACGGCGTGCACTCGCGCGTCGCCCGCGCGCTCGGCGTGCAACGGGCCGTGCCGTGGCTGCAGCAGTTCGCCGTCACCACCCACTTCGCCGGCGTCGCGCCGCGCCGCCGCGCCGCCGTCCACCTCTTCCCGCGCGGCTTCTTCGCCGCGACGACGGTCGACGAGGGCCTGTTCAGCGTCAACGTCGTGCTGCCCAAGGCCGAACTTCGGTCCGACGCCGCCCACGACCACGACGCGTTGCTGCAGCGCAAGCTCGCCGATGCGCCGGACCTGCTCGCCACCTTGGCGGACGCGCGGCGCACGACGCCGTGGCGCGGCATCGGGCCGTTCGCCCACGACGTGACGTCGCCAGTCGCGCCGGGCGCGCTGCTGGTCGGCGACGCCGCCGGCTACTGCGACCCCCTGACCGGCGAGGGCATCTACTTCGCGCTGTTCGGGGCCAAGGCCGCCGCGGACGCGCTGGCCGGCGCGCTCGACCACCCGGGCCGCACCGACGACGCCATGCGCGGCTACCGCGCGACCCGACGCCGTGAGATCCAGCCGCGGATCGCCGCCTCGCGCTGGCTGCAGCGCGGCCTGCGCCACCCGTGGCTGATCCGCGGCGCCGTCGGCGCACTGGCCCGTTGGCCCGGCCTCGCCGACCTCGCGGTCACGATGTCGGGCGATACCATCCACCCGCGCGACCTCTTGCGCCCCTCCTTCTGGCGCGCCTTCCGCGCTTCGGCATGACCCGCCCGCTGCTCGACCCCCGCGTGTGGTTGCCGGCCCTGGTCGGCATGGCCGCCTTCGCGCCGCGGGCGCTGCCGACGCCCGAGCCGGCGCCGCCGCCGCGCGCGCGCGCCGTCGCCTTGCCGACGCTGCCGCCGCTGCGCCGCGACGACAAACCGCGCAGTTGGCGCCTCGCGCCGGACCGGTCGACCGTGCGCTTCCTCGTCGAACACGGCGCCGAGCGCCTGCTCGTGCGCTGCCCGGACGCGACCGGCACATGGACGCGCGACGGCAACGGCGGCGGCGCGCTCGAGCTGCGGTTCGACCTCGCCAGCGCCACCCTCCTCGCCGGCACCGACGGGCTCGACCTGCACCGGGTGCTGGGCGTCCGGCGCGCCGACACCGTGACCTTCCGCGCGCGCCTCGTCTCCACCGCTACGACCGATCTCGCCGGCGTCGAACGCCTGCTGTTCCTCGGCCAGTTGACGTTCGGCAACCGCGTGCTGGCGCAGCCGATGCAGTTGTGGGCCTGCGCGCTGCCGGGTCGCCCCGTGCGCTTGCAGGGACATGGACCGGTGCGCACGCAGGAGTACGACCTGCCGCAGCGCTGGCGCCTGGGCCTGCCGGGCGGCGCCATGGACGTGACGCTGGGACTCGACCTGGAGTGGCAACGCGATGCCCGGTGACCCCGCCGTCGCCGGCCGTCGTCCCCTGCGGCGCGGCGTGCTGCTCGCCTTCGTGCCGCTCGCCTGCGCCCTGGTGGCGGCCAGCGTCGCGCAATGGAACCACGCGCGCGCCGTGCACGCCGACATCGAGCGCCTGTTCGAGGAGCTGCGCGAGGTCGCGGTGGTGCGCGCGTTGATCGACGAACTGCGCGGTGTCGACCAGTGGATCAACGTGCCGCTGCCGACGACCACCGAGGCCGAGGCCTTCGTGCGCCGCGACGTCGAGCAGCATCTCGCCGCCGCGCTGGCCACGGTGCGCCGATTCCAGCCCGACCGCGATCCGTCGCGTCCCGACCACGACCAGGAGGAAGCGCGCCTCGTCGGCCAGTTGCGCGACCAACTGCAGGCCATGGTCGCCACAGCCGGCGACCGCAACGCGCTCGCCGCACTGCGCGAGCCGCTCGCTTCGTGCCGCCATGCCGCCGCCAGCCTCGCGGCGGCCATCGAGCGCGAGTCGCGCGACGTCGGCGACCACCTGGACCGCGGCAGCGAGGCCATGCGGCAACTGCTGCTGCTGCTCGGCGGCGCCGGCCTGCTGACGCTCGGCCTGCTGGGTTGGAGCCTGCTGCGGCGCGTGCTGCAGCCGGTCGACGACCTGCGCCACGCGGCCGTCCGGCTGGGCGACGGCGACCTCGCCGTCGAGATCCCCCGCCACCGCGACGACGAACTCGGCGACCTCGCCGGCGCCTTCCGCGCGATGGCGCGCCAACTGCGCGCCAACCGCGACGAACTCGAGGCCCGGGTCGTCGCCCGCACGCAGGAGGCGCTGCGCTCGGCGCGCCTCGCCCAGCTCGGCACGCTCGCCGCCGGCGTGGCGCACGAGATCAACAATCCGCTGGCGAGCATCGTCGCCGCCGCCGACGGGCTGCTGCGCACCGCGCGCAGTGCCGCCAGCGCCGACCCGGCCCAGGTCGAGTACCTGCACATCCTGCGCAAGGAAGCGCTGCGCGCGAAGGACATCACGACGCGCCTGCTGCGCTTCGCCCGCGAGGACCAGGGGCGACGCGCGCCGATCCGGCTCGCCGACGAGATCCGTGAAGTCGCGGCCTTCCTCGGGCACCAGCTGCAGCAGGCCGGGCTGCGGCTCGAACTCGACCTCGCGGCAGCCGACGCGGTCATCGACGGCGACGCCGAGGAGTGGCGGCAGGCGCTGCTCAACCTGCTGCGCAACGCGCTGGACGCGAGCCCGCCCGGCGGCGTGATCCGGTTGCAGTTGGCCAACCGCGACGGCGTCCTGCGGCTCGTCGTCGCCGACGAGGGCCCCGGCATCCCCGCCGACCTGCGCCAGCGCGTGTTCGAGCCGTTCTTCACCACCAAACCCACGGGCCAGGGCACGGGACTCGGCCTCGCCATCACCCACCGCATCGTCGAAGCCCACGGCGGCCGCATCTACATCGACGATGCGCCCGTCGGCGCGCGCATCTGCATCGACCTGCCGCTCGCCGCCGCCGGCCGCGCGCCTCAGTGACCGAGGGCCGCGGTGACGCGGTTGCTGAACGTGACACCGAGCGCGTTGGACAGGTCGAACACCGCCGCCTGGCTCTCGATCGCAGCGCCGAGCAGGCTCGGGGTGTCGGGCAGCCGCAGACGGAACGTCGTTCGCCCCAGGCCATCGGCGACCTGCAGCGGCGTGTCGAGGTAGACGACCTCCAAGGCACAGCCGGGCGCGCCGAACGGCGCCAGATCGACGAACGTCGCCTGCAGGCCGACGACGTGGAACACGAAGCCGCCGGCGCCGAGATTGCTGCCGAGCAGCGACCACGTGGCGCCGAGCACGGGCCGTTCGAGCCGCAGCGGCGCGCCCGGCCCGGCGTCGGTCGCCGGCACGGCGAGCGACCGGCCACCGCAGCCGCCGGCGGCGACGGTCGCGCGGGCGGCATCGCGGCGGACGACGTCGAGGTAGTAGGCCCCGGCGATGCTGCCGCTCCAGCCGCGGATGGCGAGCTGGTAGACGCCGGCCGGCAACCGCGCTTCCAGCCACGCGTCGTACACGCCGAACGAACGCGACTGGAAGGGGCCAGCGAGCAGGTTGGGCGGTGTGGCGCCGTCGAACAGGTAGAGCACCGGATCGTCGAGTCGCGCCGGCGACGGATGCGTCGGCGTGGCGTCGACGCGCGCCTCGACGAGGGCATCGTTCGCCAGCGTGAAGCGGTAGAAGTCCCAGTCACCGGCGACGCCAGGCGCGCTGACGACGCCGCTGCAGCGCTCGGGCAGCGTGACGACCGTGGCCGCGCCGCCGGAGCGCGGGTCGTTGTTCTCCGGCCCTTCCACGGCCGTCGCGCCGGCGAACGCCGGCACCGCGACGGCGCGCCCGTCGAGCGCGTAGGCGCCGCCGGCCACGGCCGCAGCACCGGCCTCCACCGCGAGGAAGTAGGTGCCCGCCGCGAGCGCCGGGGTGACGAGGCGCGCATACCATCCGGACGCCACGCCGTCGTCGTTGCTGCAGATGGGCGCGCCGCCGGCGTCCAGCAGGGTCACCACCGTGTCGCGCGCCTGGACGCCGACCCCCGGACCGGTCTCGATGCGCAGGCGCACGCCGGCCGGCACCGACAGCGCGTACCAATCGGCGTCGGCTGCGCCGGCGAGCGCGCCGGCAGCCTCGGCTCCCAACGGCAAGGCCGTCGCCGTCGCCGGCGATTGGTTGGGTTCCGGTCCTTCGGGCACGCCCTGCGCGGCGGCGCTGGCGGCGAGGCAGAGCAACGGCAAGCCGGCGATCACGAAGCGCGCCATCGGGGTACAGCGTACCGCATGCGGCCGCCGGCGCCGCGTGTTCACGGCCCGGACGATCCGTCCGTCAGTCGTCCGAGCCAACCGAGCACTGCCGCTGCCCGCGCGGTCGGCGCGGGCGGCAGCGCGCCGTCGAACATGACGCGCGTGCAGACGACGTCCCACGACCCGCCTGCGAGCCGTTCGCCGAGCACGCGGGCCTGCGTCCGCCACGAATCGTCGCAGCGCACCCCGCCGACCTGGAACGCGAAGTAGGCATGGCGCGGCGCGCGGTCGGGCGTATCGGCGTCGAGCGCCAGCGGCCACCATGCGCGACCATCGACCACCACCGGCTCGGCGTACCGCACGACGACACCGGGCGCAGTCAGGCAGTCGGCGATCCGGTGCACGCACAGGTGGCTGCGCGACCGGGTGGCGTAGTGGAACAGGTCGAAGGTGCCGCCGTCAGGAGCCGCGAACCGGGCGTTGACCAGCCACGGCGTCTCGTAGGCGGCGCGGTCCGCCGCCTCCGTCGGACCGCGCAGCGCCAGCGCGTAGCCCGGCGGCCGTTCCAGCGCGGCGAAGTACGGCGGACTGGGCATCGTCCGTGTCGCGCGATCGCCGAGCGCCAGATGGATGGCGAGCAAGGGGATGCCGAGGCAGGCGATCGGCAGCCGGCCGGGCCGCGCAACGGGCGCCGTCAGCGGTTGCCACGGCCGATGCGTCTTCAGGATGTGCGCCACGAAGGCGACCACGAACGGCAGGAACACGGCGAAGCCGATGGCCGCGTGCCAGTTCGCATCGTCGATGCTCCAGGTCGCGCCGAGGCCGACCAACAGCACGAAGACGCCGACGCGGGCGAGGTTCGACAGCCACGCCGCGGCAACCGCCAGCGCGACGAGCCGCACCGTCCGCCAACGGTCCGGCGCGGCGCTCAGCACGCCGAGCGCCGCGATGCCGAGGAACGTCACCAGTTGGCCCATGCCCGAGCAGTCCGCGGTGATGCGCAAGCGGTAGTGCGGGAAGACGGCGACCGTGTCGACGACTTCGTAGTTCGCGAAACCGAGGCGCACCGGCAGCGCGAGCGCCTGCGCCACGCCCCACTGCAACCGCTCCGTCAGCGGGTAGTAGACCGAGTACGGCAGGCCAAAGCAGAGCTGCAGCAACAGCCCATGTGCGAGGCAACGGCCCACGCTCCAGCCCGGCAGCGACAGCACGGCGACGGCCGTCGCGAAGCAGACCAGGGCGGTGCGTCCGACGACGTTGCTGCCGCCGAGTTCATGCGCGGTCAGGCACAGCAGCGCGCCCGCGGCGAGCGCCAAGCCGGTGCGGTCGCGGGCATCGCCCCATCCGCAGCGCGCGCGGTAGGGACCGCGCGCGGTCCGCCAGAGCGCAAGCGCCAGCAGGATCCAGAGGTAGAGGAAGTGCTCCTGGTAGTGCTGGTCCGCGAGGTAGCGCGCGAGCGTCGCGTGAAACACCCACAGCACGCACGCCGCCAGGGCAACGGCTGCCACCGGCGGTCAGGCCTCCTGACGCTTCGAGCGGGCTTGACGACGGCAGCCCGCGTACGCGAGCGCCCCGCCGGCGAGCAGCAGCATGGTGGTCGGTTCGGGCGTGCCGCCGGACGGCAGCGCCGGCTGGCTAGGAACCGCCGCAGGTCCCTGCGGCACGAAGGATGCCATATTGGGCTGGGCAATGGGCATGGTGACGAACAGTGCAGCGAACGTGATGGGGAGCATGGTCCAACTCGTGGTAAGTGACCGTCGTTACGGCTTTCAGAAAGATGAGTACGGTACGGCGCGTTGACTCGCCGTCAATGCGACCAAAGGGGTAGTGGTCGCCGGCATCGTGCGGCAACCCACGCCCGCAGGCGGACGGCCGGCGGTGCGGGAACGGCACGTCCCGCCCATGCGAGATCAACGCCGGATTTGCAGAGGGCCAGGGCGGTGAGGTTCTCGTCGAGTTGCCCGACGGTGGTCGCACCACTGATGGCCGCCGCGACGCCGGGCCGGGACGCTGCCCAGGCCAGTGCCACCGGTGCCGGCGCCAGCCCGCGCTCGGCGCACGCCCGCAGGAACCGCGCGACCAGCTGGTCGCAGCGGGGCGTCCGGTGCTCCGCCAGCCAATCGGTCCGCTCCCCCCGCGACCCCGGCGGCGCCGCCGTCTGGTACTTGCCGGTCAACACGCCCCCCGCCAACGGGCTGAAGACCACCAGCGGCATGCCGAGGTCCGCGCACGTCGGCACGATGCGCGCCTCGATGCCGCGCGCGAGCAGGTTGTAGCGCGGTTGCTCGACGGCGGGAGCGGGGACGCCGAGTTCGCGCGCCAGGGCGTGCGCCCGCCGCAGGGTCGCCGGCTGCCAGCAGCTCGTGCCCCACGCCCGGACCTTGCCGGCGCGCACGAGGTCGCCCATCGCCTGCACCGTCTCGGCCAGCGGCGTCGCCGGATCCTCGCGATGGCAGAAGTAGAGGTCGAGGTGGTCGGTGGCGAGGCGCCGCAGCGTCTGGTCGATGGCAGCGTGCACGTGCCGCCGCGACAGCCCGCGGTCTTCGGGGCGTTCGCTGGTCGGCCAGAACACCTTGCTGGCGACGACGACCCGCTGCCGACCGACCTCGCCCAGGAAGCGACCGACGATCCGTTCGGCCTCGCCGCCGGCGTAGACGTCGGCGACGTCGAGGAAGTCGATGCCCCCCTCGACGGCGCGATGGAGCAGGCGCAGCGACGCCGGCAGGTCGAGCCGATCGCCGAAGGTCAACCAGCCGCCGAGCGCGAGCGGCGCAATGGCGCGGCCGAGCCCCGGCACGACGATGGCAGGTCGACGCGTCACTTGCGACCTGCCTTGCCCGCGGCGTCGGGCACGTGCAGGCGCGCCGCGAACCCGATCCACGACGACGCCGGGCCGCTGCCGCGCTGGTTCGCCGGATGGGCGCCCCGGCGTTCCCCCAGCGCGACCAGCAGCAGGCGCTCGCAGCGACCTTCGGCGAGCGCGAAGACGCCGCTGCCGTGCAAGCGCAGCGACATGCCGTGCGCGCCGTCGTCGAGTTCGACCTCGCCGCTGTAGACGACCTCGACCTTGCCGTTGCGCGGCGGCCGTCGCTGCATGCGCAGCACGGCCTTGCGCACGTGTTCGTCGGCGAACGGCGGCGCCTGGCCGCGGACGTTGTCGATGAACACCTCGCGACAGAAGCGGCGGAACCACGGCGCGTCGACCTCGACCTCGCTCGCGTCCGGCGGCAGCAGCCGCGCCGGCTCGGTGACGCCGTGCCAGTTCTGGTTCCAGGCCCACCGCGTGAACTCTGCCCAGTTGCCGTCGTCGAACGCGCCCGGCCGCCAGCGCGGCGTCGCCTCGCACGCGTCGCCGGCGAGGTCGCGCACGCTGATGCGCAGCAGCAGCGGCGCGCCGTCGAAGGCCGCCGGCGCGGCGCGGCCGGCCTGCGGCACCGGCCGCTCGGCGTAACCGCGCTCCTTGCGCACCGTCTGCCAGCGGGCGAGGGCGCGCTCGAAACGGCGGCGCATGTCCGCCGGATCGCCGCTCGCCGTGCTGAGGCCTTCCAGGTACTCGCCGTCGGGGCCCATCAGGTAGATGCCCTGCTTGGTGCCGACGCGCCGCCAGTCCGCAGCCGGCATCGCCTCGCCAAAACGCCGGAACAACCGGTGCGCCGGCTGATCGGCGACGCGCTGCAAGCTGGCGGCGTCCTCGGGAAAGAGGAAGTGCACCTCTTCCGCCACCGGCACGAACTGCCGCGCGAGCTCCTGCAACTTGGGGTCTGACCAGACCACCTGGCGTCCGCGGACGCCGTTGTTTCAGGTGCACCCCAACGGGTGACCGTTCATCGCCCACAGCAGGATGGGCCGGCCGAGCGCGCGCGCCTCCTCGACCGCGGGCCAGAAGGCGTTGCGCCACGCGATCTGCTCGTAGGCGCGCTCCGTCGCGTCGGGTTCGATGACCCGGGCCCAGCGTTCATGGTCCGCGGCGGTCGGCGCCGGCGGCTGCTGCGGCACGAACGAAGCGAACGCGAACGCGACGGCAAGCGCGATGGGCATGGCACGGCAGACGATAGCCGGAGCCGGCGCTCACGGGGCGGCGCGGAACGCAGCCATGGCATGGGCGAGATCGGAGGCCTCGCCGCCGCCCATGACGCGCACGTACGCCGCGTGGGCCGCCGCGACGCACCCCGGCAGTTGGCACGGCATGCCGTCGTCGTCGAGTCGCCGCAGGACGTCGTCGAAGCCGATCGCGCCGTCCTCCAGCACCGCGAACGCCACTTCGCCGCGCCGCGTCGGCCGATGAGGGCACAGCAACTCGTTGGCCGCCGCGTCGACCGCGCAATGGCGGCGCGCAGCCTGCGCGCGCCAGCCATGGCGGCGCCACAGGCGATCCATCGGCTCGGCCGGCGCTTCGCCGAGCGCGCGCAGGTCCGCCGGTCGCGCTGCCAGCCGCGCTGCTAGGAAGGCCGTCGCCGCGGCGTGCAGGTTGCCGGGATGCCACGGCCAGACGTGCAACTTGCCGCCCGCGATCGGCGCGATCGCCGCCTGGATGGGTCGCCAGCCGCGCACGCGCCGCGGCGGCGCAAGGTCGAGGAGCCCGAGGGACGCTGCGCCGGCGAAGAAGCCGGCATCGTCAGCCGCCGCAGCCGCGGCCGGCAACCAGCGGCACAGGCGATGAGCCTCGCCCGGAATCGCCGTGGCGAGGCCGGACTCGACCAGCGCCGCCTGCACGCCGCCGCCGCGCGCCTGCGGCGCCGCGCTGCGATCCTCGACGAACTCGCGCCAGACGCCGGGCAGTTCGCTCTGCAGCGCGGCGGCGGCGGCGTGTGGCGCATCGTCCATCGCCAACACGACGTGGCTGGCGCGCAATCGCGCCTCGGCGTCGCCGCGCCGGGCTCGCAGCACCACGCCGTGCGCTTCGATCGCGACGCAGGCGACATGCAGCGCGACGTGCGCGCCGAGCGCGGCGGCGGCAGCGGCGAGGGCGCGCGCCAACGCCGGCTCGTCGACGACGCCGTCGAAGCCGGCGATGCGGCGCCCCGCGCCGCCCGCGACCAGCTCCGGCGGCGGCAGCGTCGACGACGGCGCGCGCCGCAACTGCCGCAGCAGCATGCGCGCCGAACCGGCCGCCGGCAGCGCCACCGCGACCGCTGCCGGCCGCACGAACGGCGCCACGCGCCGCAGCAGCCGTTCGCGCTCCGCCAGCGCCTCGTCGACGGCGGCGGGGCTCACGCCGCCGAGGGCGGGAGCAACTTCGAGCCACGTGCGGCCGCGGACCGCGGTCGCGGACGGCATGTCGCCCTCGGCGGCGAGCACCGTGCGCAGCCCGGCGGTGGCCGCCTGCCACGCCAACGCTGCGGCGAACGTGCTGCCGCCGAGCACGAGCAGGTCGCAGGTTTCGCCGTGCAGTCTGTCCACCGCGGTGCGCACCCCGGCATCATGCCGACGCTGCGACGGCCGACCAACCGCGCGGCGCGCGCCGCCCCGCCGGCCGCGCCGGTCCGACCGCGTCCGCATCGTGCGGGTCGCCGGGGTGGCCGGCCGGCGCTCAACGCCGCGCCGGGTCGCGGCGCATGAGCAGGCGTCGATCGGGATCGACGACCACGTCGCGGTCGCCGACGGCCCACTCTCCGACGCCGCCGGCCATCGGCACGCGCACGTCCTCGGCGCCGACGCGCAGCGGCACGGCGAGTTCGAACGGCAGATCGTCCGGCGTCTGCCAACGCAACCGCAGCGTGCCGTCGGAGCGCGCGACGTCCAGCTTCGGCAGCGCCGGCTGCCGGACGTAGACGTCGAAGAACCACGTCATGTCCGCGCCGGCGACCTCGCTCGCCAGCCGCACGACGTCGTCGGTGTCGACGAAGCGCACCGCCGAACCGTCCGTCGACTTCGCCGCGGCTTCGTCCGCGTAGCACATGCGCCGGAGGAAGCGGAAGAAGCGCTCGTCGCCGAGCTGCCAGCGCAACACGTGCAGCACGTGGCTGCCCTTGTAGTAGATGTCGTTGCCGCCGGCGCCGAAGTAGATCTCGTGGCTGTTGCGCGACGCGCGGGGCGCCACCGGCGTGCGGTTCATCAGTCGATACCCGGCGACCTCGTCGTCGTACGCCTTCCTGCCGAAGCGCTTCTCGCGATACAGCGGCTGCATGTACGTGCCGAAGCCCTCGTGGATCCACATGTCCTTCCAGTCGCGGCAGGTGACGAGGTTGCCCCACCACTCGTGCGCGAGCTCGTGGTTGTGCAGCCAGTCGTACTGGTCGTCGCGGAAGCCGTTGCCGTAGGCGATGATCGTCTGGTGCTCCATGCCGAGGTGCGGCGTCTCGGCCAGCCCGTACTTCTCGCGCCGGAACGGGTACGGCCCGAGCAGTTCCTCGAAGACGCGGACGTGGTCGAGGAACTGCGGCATGCACTCCTTGGCGCGCTTGCGGCTCTCGGGCAGCACGAAGAAGCGCACCGGCATCTTCGTGCCGTCGATGCACTCGTAGGTGTCCGACAACTCCACGTACGGCGCGACGTTGAGCGCGATGTTGTAGTTGGCGATCGGCAGGTCGGTGCGCCAGTGCCACGTCGTGGTCCCGGCGGCGGCGTCGGTCGTCGGCTCCCCTTGCTGGACGCCGTTGCTGGCGCAGACGAGGCCCGCTGGCACCGTGCACCACAGTTCGAAGCCGTCCGGTTTGTCCGACGGGTGGTCCTTGCACGGCCACCAGAGGTCGCCGCCTTCGCCCTGGCAACTCGTGGCGAACCACGGCTTGCCGTCCGTGGTCCGCTGCCACGTGAAGCCGCCATCCCACGGCGGATTGCGCGCCTCGCGCGGCGCGCCACCGTACGCGACCTCGACCTCGAACTCGCCGCCGACCGCGACGGCGACCGGCAAGGTGAAGCGCCCGCCGGCGCGCTCCGCGGCGACCGCCGCGCCGTCGACGAGCACGCGTCCGAGCGCGAGCGCGGGATCGAGGTCGAGGGCGATGCGTTCGCCAGCGGCCACGCGCCGCGCCCGCATCGCGAGCACGCCATCGATGCGCTTCTGCGCCGGATCGACGGCGATGCGCAGGCGGTAGCGCAGCACGTCGTAGCACGCCTGATCGGGCAGCAGCGGACCGCCCGAGACGTTGCGCGCCGGCGCCTGGGCGGACGCCGCGACGGCCAACGAGGCGGCGAGCAGGCAGGAACCGAGTCGGCGCGGGCGCATCATGCCGGAACCTTAGCGGTCGGGGGCTTCGCGGAAACTTCATCGCGGCGAGGCTTGCGAAGCCGGCGAGCGCGAGGGCACTTTGCGGGCCTGTAATGCGCATCGCCATCCAAGGACTCGGCCGCATGGGCCGGCTCTTCCTGCGGGCCGCGGTCGACCGCGGCCTCGACGTGGTCGCCGTCAACGAGCCCAAGGGCACGCCGGAGACCCTGGCGCTCGGCGTCGAGTTCGACTCGGTGCACGGCCGCTACCCGCATCCGGTGCACGGCAGCGCCGGCCGGCTGCTGGTCGGCGAGCGCGCCATCATGCTGCGGCAGGAGTCGTCGCCCGAGCGCCTGCCCTGGCGCGACTTCGGCGTCGACCTGGTCGTCGAATGCAGCGGCAAGATCAAGCAGCGCGCCGGGCTCGACGGCCATCTGCACAACGGCGCCCGCCACGTGCTGGTGTCGAATCCGGTACCGGGCGCGCGCAACCTCGTCGTCGGCGTCAACGACGGCGGCGTCGACTTCGCCCGCGAAGCGGTCGTGACCGCGGCGTCCTGCACCACCAATTGCCTCGCGCCCATCGTCCGCGTGCTGCACGACACGATCGGCATCGCGCGCGGCCTCGTCACCACGGTGCACGACCCGACCAACACCCAGGGCGTCGTCGATCGGGCCGACGCCGACCCGCGCCGCGGCCGGTCGGCGCTGCTCAACCTGATCCCGACGACGACGAACTCCGCGACCGCAGTCGTCGAGATCGTGCCCGAGCTCGCCGGCAGACTCGACAGCATCGCCGTGCGCGCGCCGGTGCTGAATGCATCGCTGACCGACTGTTCGTTCCAGTTGGCCCGGTCGACCACCGTCGACGAGGTCAACCGTGCGCTGCGCCTGGCCAGCGAGTCCGGCCGCCTCAGGGGCGTGCTCGGTTACGAGACGCGCCCGCTCGTCAGCAGCGACTTCGCGCGCGATCCGCGCAGCGCCGTCGTAGACGCATTGTGCACGCGCGTCGTCGATGGCACGCTGACCAAGGTCATGGCGTGGTACGACAACGAGTGGGGCTACGTGAATCGCATGGCGGACCTCGCCCAGCGGTTCGCTGCGGCGCGGCGATGACGGCGGCGCCGCCCGGCTTCTGGCTCGTCACCGCGCTGTATCAGGCGTTCACGCTCAGCGACGGCGCGCTGCGCATGCTGGTGCTGCTGCACCTCGGCGGCGAGGGCAAGGCGCCGTTGGCCCTGGCGCTGCTCCTGCTGCCCTACGAGGCCGCCGGCGTGGTGACCAACCTGCTCGGCGGCTGGCTCGGCGCGCGACTGGGCCTGAAGCCGACGCTGCTGGCGGGCGTGGCGCTGCAGGCGCTCGCCTGCGCGCTGCTCGCCGCCGAACCGGCCGCGCTGGCGTATGCCGCATTCGCCACCGCACAGGTCCTGTCCGGCGTCGCGAAGGACCTCGCCAAGACGAGCGCGAAGAGCTACGTGCGCAAGCTCGCGCCTGCCGACACCGCCGAGGCGCCGCTGTTCCGCCTCGTCGGCTGGCTGACCGGCAGCAAGAACGCGGTGAAGGGCGCGGGCTACTTCGTCGGTGGCGCGCTGCTCGCCGGCGCCGGCTTCGCCGCGACCAACGCCGCGCTCGCCGCGCTGCTGACCGTGGCCGCCGCGGCGGCGTGGTTGCGCTTGCCGTCGATCCCGGGCAAGGCGGACGCGCGGGCGGCCAGCGTCGTGCAGCAGCCCGCGGCGGTGCGCTGGCTGGCGCTGTCCCGCGCCTTCCTGTTCGGCGCGCGCGATGTGTGGTTCGCCGTCGCGCTGCCACTGTTCCTCGGCCGGGTCTACGGCTGGCCCGCGACGGCCGTCGGTGGCGCGCTCGCGGCGTGGATCGTCGTGTACGGCATGGTGCAGGCCGCGACCCCGGCGCTCGTCGGCGTGCGCACCGTGGCCGGCGCGGCCCGGCTCGCGATCGGCGCCGCCGCGCTGTTGGCCGCGGTCGCCGGCCTGATCGCCGCGCCCGCGGCCGCGACGGCGTCGCCGATCGTCGCGGCGAGCGGCTTCCTGGCCTTCGGCGCCGTGTTCGCGGTGGTCAGCAGCCTGCACAGCGGTCTGGTGGTCGCCATCGCCGGCGCCGACGACGTCGCCGAGCGCATCGGCTTCTACTACGCCGCCAACAGCGTCGGCCGGCTGGCGGGAACCCTCGCCTCCGGCTGGCTCTACGGCGCCGCGACGCAGCCGGTCGACGGCATGCGGGCATGCCTCGTCGCCGCGGCCATCGCCGCCGTGGTCGGCGGCCTCGCCCTGCTGCCGGTGTCGCGCCGCGCGTGAGGCGCTGGTCTGCGCCGGGCAGGACGTCAGCGCCCTGCGAGCGCCAACATCGCCCGCAGGCGCGACAGCGGCACGTTGGCGCCGCACACCACGACGGCTGCCCGACGACCGCGGACGGCGGCGTCCTGGCGGCACGCGGCGAGCGCGACGCCGGCCGCGCCTTCGACGAGCAGGTGCGAGCGCTCCAGCGCAGCGGCGACGGCCTCGGCGATGGCGCGCTCGTCGACCTCGATCCAACGGTCGACGAGCGCGCGACAGAGCTCGAAGGTCAGTGCGCCCGGCTCGACGCCGCCGGCCGTGCTGTCGGAGAACGTGTCGTGGCACGGTACATCGACGATGCTGCCAGCGCGCACGCACGCCGCCATCGCCGGGGAGCGCGCCGGCGAGCAGGCGACGAACTGCACCTCGGGTCGCAGCGACTTGGCGTAGGCCGCCATGCCGGCGAGCAGGCCGCCACCGCCCATGGCGACGTGGACCGTGTCGACGTCCGGCCACTGGTCCAGCAGTTCCTCGGCGATCGTGCCCTGACCCGCGAGCACGTCGGGATCGTTGTACGGCGACACATAGGCGCGATCGGTCGCCGCGGCGACCGCACGCGCCTGCGCCTCGGCCAGCACGCAATCGTCGCCGTGCACCACCACCTCCGCGCCGTGCGCGGCGAGCGCGGCGCGCTTCTCCGCCGGCGTCGTGGACGGCACGTAGATCGTCGCCGCGACGCCGAGCGCCGCGGCGGCGCTGGCGAGCGCCAGACCGTGGTTGCCCGACGACGCGGCGACGACCCCGGCCCGTCGGCGCGCCGGATCGAGGCATGCGAGCGCGTTGCTCGCGCCGCGGAACTTGAAGCTGCCGGTGTGCTGGACGTTCTCCAGCTTCAGCCGGACCTCGGCGCCGCACGCCCGCGACAGCCACGGGCACGGCACGAGCGGCGTCCGGACCACGCGATCGCGCAACCGCTCGGCGGCAGCTCGCACCGCGCGCGCAGCGCTGGCGGGGCTCACGATCCGTCCGGCGAACGCGACGGCGCCGGGCCGGCGGGCGCGGTGGGCGCACCGGCCGGCGGGCTGGCTCCAGCCGCCGCGGGCGCGGCGGGCAGCGGCGCGAACGGGGCGCCTTGCTGTGGATCGAGGCGCAGGCGCGCGCCCGGCGGCAACGAGAACTCCGCCCCCGACCACGCCACCTTGCCCGCGGTTTCCGCGCGGTAGACGACGACCGGGCCGGCAACTGCCTTCTCGACGTCGACGGCCGTCAAGGCGGTCGGCACGGCGTCGCCTGCGGTCGCCAGGAAGAACGCGAGGCGATGCCGCGGCGGCAGCGCGATCTCCCCGGTCGCGTGCACGAACGTGACCTCGGTCGTGCCAAGGTTGCTGATCGTCGCCCGCCCGCCCAGCCAGCCCGGCTCGTCGGCGCGCGCGAGGACCAGATCGGTCACCCCTGGAAGGGCCGTCGCCAACGGCACCGGCGACGGCAGGAAGCTCGGCACGGTCGCCGGCGGCGGCGGCGCGATCCGCACCCGGTGACCGCCCGGGAGTTCGATGTCGTGGCTGCGACCCGAGGCGGCGAACCGCAGCCACGTCAGCTTGGCGGCGATGAGCACGACGTCGTCGGCGCCGAGCTTCTGCACGCGCAGCTGCGTCGGCCCGCGCGCGGACAGGCGGGTGCTGCTGTGCAGCAGCAGTTCGAACTCGCCGACGCTGCGCACTTCGACTTCGGCGCCGGCGCTGAGGGTGCGCAACTTGTCGTGGAAGGCGAGCGGCACGAACGGTTCGCCGGCGTCCGGCCGCCACCAGACGCGCTCGGCGTGGCGGATCAGCAGCCCGACGTCCGGCGCGAAGGGCAGCGGCTCCCGGCCGCGCGTCCGCACCCAAGCCGGCCATCCTGGCGGCTCCGCTGGCGCCGGCCCCGACGGCAGCAACAACTTGCCCAGGCCGGGCACGTTCGCCGCACCCGACGGCGACATGACGCCGAACAGCGCGGACAGTTGCGACGGGAACACCGGGAAGCCGGCGCCGAGTTGCAGGCTCTGCGGCTGGCCCCACTGCACTTGGAAGGGATTGCGGGCGCCGGGGAGGCGCAGCCCTTGCTGCGGATTCGCCGGTTGGCCGATGAGTCCGGGCTGCCGGCCGGCCATGCCCATCTGCCCCATCGGGCCCGCTTGGCCCTGCGGCGTGAGCGTGTAGGGCGTGTACCCGTTCTGGAACGGCACGCCGAAGCCGATCTGCGCCGGCGCGGCAGCGGCGGCGAGCAGGCCCGCGGCGACGAGGTGCCAGCCAGGGGCCCAGCCAGGGGTCACGGTCCTCCGATAGGCATGAAGAACGACTCGTAGCGATCGAGGAATTGGGCAGTCAGCGTCTTGCGCGCCGCCACCGCCGCACGCAGCGGCACGTCCACGATATCGCCGGCGCGCATCGCCGCCATGTAGCCGAAGCGCCGCTCCAGCACGAGGCGCGCGGCGCGGGCGCCCAGGCGCAGCGCGAAGATCCGGTCGAACGCGATCGGCTTGCCGGCGCGCTGCAGGTGGCCGAGCACGACCGGACGCGCCTCCCACCCCATCTTCGCCTGGACGCGCTTGGCGATCGTCGCCGCGACGCCGCCGGTCTTGTACTCGCCGAACTCGTCCTTCTCCATCGAAGACAAGCACTTGCCGTCCACGTGCAGGCGCGCGCCTTCGGCAACGGCGACGATCGCCGAGCGCGCGCCGGCCTGGCGCAGGCGGGCGAGGTTCTGGCACAGTTCCTCGACGTGCACCGGACGCTCGGGCACGAGCACCACCTCGGCGCCGGCAGCTACCCCGGCGTAGGCCGTGATCCAGCCGGCGTGGCGCCCCATGCACTCGACCACCATGACGCGACCGTGCGACTCCGCCGTGCTGCGCAGGTCGTCCATGGCGCGCGTCGCCACCTCGACCGCCGAGAAGAAGCCGAACGTGAAGTCGGTCGCGTCGAGGTCGTTGTCGATCGTCTTCGGCACGCCGACGACGGGCACCTGGTGCTCCGTGAACAGCCGGTCGGCGGCGCCGAGCGTGCCTTCGCCGCCGATCGCGACGAGCGCGTCGAGCCGGTGGCGCGCGATCGTCGCCAGCACCTTCGGCACCATCGTCGCGGCGTCGCGGTACGGGTTGTCGCCACTGCTGCCGAGCAGCGTGCCGCCGTAGACCAGCAGATGCTGGAAGTCGGCGTGCTGCAGCGGCCGGGCGGCGTCCTCGATCAGGCCGCGCCAGCCGTCGGCGAAGCCGACCAGTTCGGCGTTGGCCGCCAGCAGCCGACGCGCGAGGCCGCAGATCGCCGCGTTCAGACCGGGGGCGTCGCCGCCGCCCGTGAGGACACCAACCCGCATGCTCATGGATCCGACTGACCTCGAAGCGAAGGAAGCGCGACCCGGCGCGCCGCGGTCACCGCGGCGTGAAGTACCGGTCGATGAAGCCCGTATCGACTTCTCCGGCGCAGAAATCGGAGTGCTCCAGGATGCGCAGGAAGAGACCGGCCGTCGTGGTGATGCCCTCGAGCGTCAGTTCCTGCAGCGCCCGGCGCGCGACCTCGAGGGTGCGCTTGCGGTCGTGCCGGTAGATGATCAGCTTGCCGACCATCGAGTCGTAGTGCGGCGGCACCGAGTAGCCCTGGTAGATGTGGCTGTCCCAGCGCACGCCCGGGCCGGCCGGCGGCACGAACGTCGTGATCTTGCCCGGGCTCGGCTTGAAGTTGTGGTCCGGGTCCTCGGCGTTGATGCGGAACTCCATGGCGTGGCCGCGCATCTTGATGTCCTCCTGGCGGAAGGACAGCTTGTTGCCGGCGGCGACCAGGATCATCTCGCGGATCAGGTCGGTGTCGGTGACCATCTCGGTGACCGGGTGCTCGACCTGGATGCGCGAGTTGATCTCGATGAAGTAGAAGTTCTTGTCCTTGTCGAGCAGGAACTCGACGGTGCCGGCGGAGTAGTAGTTGGCGGCCTTCGCCAGCCGCACCGCCGCCTCGCCCATCGCCGCGCGGGTCTTCTCGTCGAGCACCGGGCAAGGGCTCTCCTCGACGAGCTTCTGGTGGCGGCGCTGCAGCGAGCAGTCGCGCTCGCCCAGGTGCACGACGTTGCCGTGCTGGTCCGCCATGATCTGGATCTCGACGTGGCGCGGCTTCTCGATGTACTTCTCGAGGTAGACCGTCGAGTCCTTGAACGCCTTCTCGGCCTCGCTGCGCGCGGCGTGGTAGCCGGTGACGAGGCTCGGTTCGTTGTGCGCGACGCGCATGCCGCGACCGCCGCCGCCGGCCGCCGCCTTGATCAGCACCGGGAAGCCGATCTTGCGCGCGATCAACAGCGCCTCCTGCTCGTTCTCGATCGGGCCATCGCTGCCCGGCACCGTCGGCACGCCGGCTTCCTTGGCCAGGCGCTTGGCCGCGACCTTGTCGCCGCAGTTGGCGATCGCCGACGGCGACGGGCCGATGAACTTGATGTTGCAGCTCTGGCACACCTCGGCGAAGTGCTCGTTCTCCGACAGGAAGCCGTAGCCCGGGTGGATCGCCTCGACGTCGGCGATCTCGGCCGCGGCGATGATCGCCGGGATGTTGAGGTAGCTCTCGGTGCTGGGCGCGGGACCGATGCAGATCGTCTCGTCGGCGTAGCGCAGGTGCAGCGAGTCCTTGTCGGCCTCGCTGTAGACGGCGACGGACTGGATGCCGAGGTCCTTGCACGCGCGCAGGATGCGCAGCGCGATCTCGCCGCGGTTGGCGATCAGGATGCGTTGGAACATTGCGTGGTGCCCGCTCAGCGGATCAGGAACAGCGGCTGGCCGAACTCGACCGGCTCGCCGTTCTTGACGAGGATCTCCAGGATCTCGAACTCGCGTTCGGCCTTGATCTCGTTCATGACCTTCATCGCCTCGATGATGCAGAGCGTCTTGTCGGCCGAGACGCGGTCGCCCACCTTGCAGAACGGCTCCGCCTCCGGCGAGGCCGCCCGGTAGAAGGTGCCCAGCATCGGCGACTTGTAGACCTCGCCCTTGGGCTCGGGCGCGCCACCCCCGGCGACCGGTCCGGACGCCGCCGGCGACGCCGGCGCGGCGTGCGCCAGCGGCATCGCCGGCATGGCCAACGCAGCGGGCGCGGCGTAGCTGACCGCCGCTGCCGGCTCCTTGCGGCGCACCCGCCAACGGGTCGCGCCGTCTTCGAGCTCGACCTCGACGACGTCCTTCGCCTCCATCAGTTCGATCAGCCGCTCCAACTGGCCAAGGCGATCCTGGGCGGCAGCGGGCTTGCTGGACGGGGACGAGTTCTTCGACGCTTGCGGGCGCTTCTTGGCCATCGATCAGGGTTCCGGCGCGGCACCCGCCGCCTCCGGGCGGCCGGAGAGTGAACGGGTCGGAGCGGCCAGAATCCAGTGCGGCGTGCCGGCGCAGCGCAACGCGGTCGTCGCTGTGGCGGCAACCGGCCCGCGCGCTGCCGCTACAGCGCCTCGGCGATCTGCACGGCGTTGAGCGCCGCGCCCTTGCGCAATTGGTCGCCGACCAACCACAGCGTGACGCCGGGATCGAACACGCGGCCGACGCGGATGCGGCCGACGGCGACCGCGTCGCGGCCCGACTGCGCGCTCGGCATCGGGTAGCGCGCCGCCGCCGGCTCGTCGACGACGGCGAGCCCCGGGGCGGCGGCGAGCGCGGCCCGCGCCGCGGACGGCGTCAGCGGCCGCGCCAACTGCACCGCGACCGCTTCGCTGTGGCAGCGCTCGACCGGCACGCGCACGCACGTCGCGTCGACGCGCAGTTCGGGCAGTCCGAGGATGCGCCGCGCTTCCTCCTGCAGCTTGTCCTCTTCGCCGCTGTAGCCGTCGGCGCCGAACGCATCGACGTGCGGGAACAGGTTGCCGGCCAGCGTCTGCGGCAGCGCCTTCGCCGGCGGTGCCGGCGCGCCGCGGGCCAGCGCGGCGATGCCGGCGCGCAGTTCGTCGATGCCCGCCCGACCAGCGCCCGACGCCGCCTGGTAGGTGGCGACGACGGCCGCGCGCACGCCGGCGGCGCGGTGCAGCGGCGCCAGCGCCAACGCCAGCAGGATGGTCGAACAGTTCGGGTTGGCGATCAGGCCGCGATGCCCGCGCAGCGCCGCCGCGTTGACCTCGGGCACCACGAGCGGCACGTCCGGGTCGCGCCGGAACGCCGTGCTGCAGTCGACGACGACTGCGCCGGCGGCGACGGCAGCCGGCGCGTGCGCCGCGGCGACGTCGGCGCCGGCGGCGAAGAACGCGAGGTCGACGCCGGCAAAGCACCCAGGCGCGAGCGGCCGGACCGTCAGTTCGTCGCCGCCCCAGGCCACGCGCTGGCCGCTGCACGGCGCCGACGCGAACAACCGCAGTTCGCGCACCGGCGCCCGCCGGCTGGCGAGGAGCGCCAGCAACTCCTCGCCCACCGCCCCCGTCGCCCCGACGACGGCCACGGCGCGCGCGGTCATGGCGCCGACGGCGGCGCGTCGAACACGCCCGACTTGCCGCCGGACTTGTGCGTCAAGCGCAGCGTCTCGACGACGGCGCCGCGGCAGCGCGCCTTGACCATGTCGTAGACGGTCAGCGCCGCAACGGCCGCGCCGGTCATCGCCTCCATTTCGACGCCTGTCGCGGCCACGGTCGACGCTTCGCACGTGACCTGCACGGCGTCGTCACCGACCGGCGCGAAGTCGATGGCGACGCGCGACAACGGCAGCGCGTGGCACAGCGGGATCAAACGCGCCGTGTCCTTCGCCGCCTGGATGCCGGCGACGCGCGCCACGGCCAGCGCCTCGCCCTTCGGCAACCGGCCGGCGAGCAGCAGGTCGCGCGTCGGACCGTCGAGGCGAACGACCGCTTCGGCCACGGCGCGCCGGGCGGTCACCGGCTTGCTGCCGACGTCGACCATGTTGGCCTGGCCCCTGCCGTCGACGTGGGTCAGGCCATCGGGCGGCGGCGCATCCGGCTCGCGGGACATCGCCCTTGGTTACGAGGCCACGGGCAATTTGCAAGGTGGGTGTCGCGCCGCCGCCACCGAGCATTTCCCCCTGGGGAACGTCGTCGATGCCACGTATAGAGCACGCGGTCGCGGCGCGCGCCGAGCCGCCGTCCGACGGGTCGGTCGACCGATCGCGCCTCCCGGCGCCCTTTTGTGTGCATCCGGGAGCGCGCGGCAGCCGATTTGCGTCGGACGGTCGCAGGCGATCGCGCCGGTCGCCGCCAACCCAGCATGGTCCAAGGCCACCCGGTGTTCCCTCCCATCCGTTCGTTCTGGCTCGCCGCAGTCGCCGCGCTCCTGGCGCCGCCGCTCGCGGCGCAGGACCTCGCCACGCAGGTCCGCGTGCCGCTCGAACAAGCGGACGCCAGCAGCGTCGCCGAGATCTTCGGTTTGGCGCCGAAGGTCGCCGACCTCGCGCCCGAGCAGAACGTCGACGCCTTCCGCGACGCCGTGGTCAAGGTCGGTCGCGAACTCGGACCGAAGGCCAAACTGTGCGCCGCCCTGGCGCTGCGCGACCTCAAGAGCGACGCGACCTACGGCAAGGACCTGCTCGAACTGCTGAAGCCGGTCGCCGCCGGTGACGCCGAGGAACTGCGCACGGCGGCGATGGTCGTGCTCGGCGACGATCGCCTGTTCAACACCCGCGTGCTGCCCGACGTGCAGAAGCTCGTCGACGGCATCGCCAAGGACGAGCTGCAGCCGCCGCGGCTCCGCATCGAGTCGGCGCTGGCGCTGTACGGCATCGGCACCAACGCCCAGCGCGTCACCGCCAAGGCGGTGCTGGAGCAGTTCCTGCAGTCGACCGACCGCGACCTGCAGCAGCGCGGCGCGCTCGCGCTCGCCGAGCTCAACATCGAAGGCGGTCCGGCCTGGGACGTGCTGCGCGACATCAAGGACCAGCCGACCGACGTCGGCCGCCGCGCGCGCCTCTACCTGCAGCGCGAGGAGCAGCGGCGCGAGTTCTCGCAGATGCTGGCGCGCGTGGTCGAGAAGGGCCGCGGCGAGAAGAAGGGCGGCGAGGGCGGCGGCGAGTACGCGCTGCTCGACGAGCTCAAGCAGCGCATCCGCGCCGCGCACGTGCGCGGCGGCGAGGTCAGCGACGCGGAACTGATGGAGTTCGCCGCCAAGGGCATGCTGTCGGGCCTCGATCCGCACAGCACGTTCTTCACCAGCGAGGAGTTCCAGAAGTTCTTCTTCGACCTCAACCGCGAGTACGGCGGCATCGGCGCGTTCGTCAACTTCGACCAGGACGGCGACTTCTCCATCGTGCGGCCGATCTACAGCGGCCCCGCCTACAAGGCCGGGATGAAGAGCGGCGACAAGATCCTGGAGATCGACGGCTGGGAGACGTCGGGCCACACCACCGACGAGATCATCACGCGCCTCAAGGGCCGGCCGGAGACGTCGGTCACGCTCAAGGTGTTCCGACCCGGCTTCCAGAAGCCCGAGGAACTGACGATCGTCCGCCGCCAGATCAGCGTGCCGGCGGTCAACTGGGCGATGGTCCCCGGCGACATCGGCTACGTCGAGCTGATCAACTTCAGCCAGAACATCAGCGAGGAACTGCGCAAGGCGCTGAACGACCTGGAGCAGCGCGGCGCCAAGGGCATCGTGCTCGACGTGCGCAACAACACCGGCGGCTTCCTGCAGGAGGCGCGCTCGATCGTCGAGCAGTTCGTCGCCGGCAAGAAGCTGGTCGTCTACACCGAGGGCCCGGCCGAGCCGCGGCGCAACTACTACACCGCCGATCGCAACCGCAAGGTCTGCGACCTGCCGTTGGTCGTGCTGACCAACAACTTCTCGGCGTCCGCCAGCGAGATCACCGCCGGCGCGCTGCAGGACCTCAAGCGCGCGGTCGTGGTCGGCGAACGTTCGTTCGGCAAGGGCAGCGTGCAGAACATCCTCGACCTCGACAGCGATCCGGCCGAGGAGTTCGAAGACCTCAACAAGGACCGCGTGTGGCAGGACGGCGAGCCCTACGACGACCGCAACAAGAACGGCAAGTACGACCCCGGCGCGCACATCAAGCTGACGATCGCCAAGTACTACCTGCCGAGCGGGCGCTGCCCGCACCGCGAGTTCGACAAGGACGGTCGCATCGTCGACCCGGGTTGGGGCGTGACGCCGGACAAGGTCCTCGACCTGCTGGAGAACAAGCCGGAGGACGCGTGGAAGAACAGCGCCGTGTTCGCGCTGTTGAAGAAGGGCGTGTTCCGCGACTACGTGCGCAAGCACATCGGCCAGCACGAAGCGTCGTTCCGCGAACTGGCAGAGGGCGACGGCGGCGATCCGAACCGCTATCCCGACTTCGCCGCCTTCTACGCCGAACTCGACACCAAGCTGTCGCAGGACGACGTCCGGCGCTGGTTGCGCTACGAGGTCCGCGACCAGGTCAGCGACCTGCGCGGCGCGGTCTACCCGGGCCAGCGCGCCACCGGCGACCCGCAGGAGGACGCGCAGTTGCAGGAGGCCGTGCGCACGATCCTGCAGCAGCTGGGCCAGGACATCCGCGCCGTGCCGGCCTTCCAGAACGTGCTGAAGATCAAGTTCGACGAAGCGGCCAAGGACGACGGCAAGGCAGCCGCCAAGGCGACGCCGCCCGCCGACGCCAAGAAGTGACCGCCCGCGGCCGGTCGGCGCTGTCCCCCAGGCCGCTGGCGGCGGACAATCCGCCGCCAGCATGCGCCTGACGAACGCCATCGTTCCGTTGCTCGGCACCGCCTTCGCCGCCGCCTTCGCCGCCGTCATGGCAGCGCCGGCTGCCGCCCAGGCAGGCTCCCCGGCGCCCACGCCGGCTGCCGCGGCTGCGGGCCCCAACTACCACGAGCATGTGGCGCCCATCCTGCTCAAGCACTGCGCCAGCTGCCACCGGCCCGGCGAGGTGGCGCCCTTCCCGCTGCTGAGCTACGCCGACGCCCGCAAGCGTGGCCGCAACCTGTTGCAGGTCGTCGAGGACCGCTACATGCCGCCGTGGCACCCGGCCCCGGGCTATGGCTCGTTCCGCAACGAGATGCGGCTCGCCGAGGCGCAGATCACCACGCTGCGCAACTGGGTCAAGGCGGGCATGCCGGAGGGACCGCCGGAGAAGGCGCAGAAGCCGCCGACCTTCCCCGAGGGCTGGCAGCTCGGCGAACCGGACATGGTGCTGCGCACGAGCGGCGCCTTCGAGGTCCCGGCCGGCGGCCGCGACGTCTACCGCAACTTCGCCATTCCGGTCGGGCTCGCCGAGGACAAGTGGCTCACGGCCATCGAGATCCGCCCGGGCTCCCGCGCGGTGCTGCACCACGTGCTGGTGTTCCTCGACGAGCGCCGGGAAGGCCAGCAACTCGACGGCAAGGACGGCAAGCCGGGGTTCGGCGGCATGCGCCTGCAGAACGCGCCGCTGATCGCGACGTGGGCCGTCGGCGGCATGCCCGAGCATCTGCCCGAAGGCCTCGCCATCAAGCTGCCGAAGGGCAGCGACCTCGTGCTGCAGAGCCACCTGCATCCGTCGGGCAAGAAGGAGAAGGAGCAGACGACGATCGGCCTGCACTTCGCCGACAAGCCGCCGACGCGCACGCTGGTCTCGATCCAGTTGCCGCCGCTGTTCGGCGCGACCGCGGGCCTCGACATCCCCGCCGGCGAGAAGGACTACAAGCTGCAGGACCGCCTCGAACTGCCGTGCGACGTCGACGCCGTGCAGATCGGCGGCCACGCCCACCAGCTGTGCACGTCGGTCAAGATGTTCGCCGAGTCGAAGGACGGCACGGAGGTCCCGCTGCTGCACATCCCCGAGTGGGACTTCGACTGGCAGAACACCTACACGTTCCGCGAACTCGTGCGCATCCCGAAGGGCGCGACCCTGCGCGCCGAGTTGCGCTACGACAACAGCGCGGCCAATCCGAACAACCCCAACAAGCCGCCCAAGCGCGTGCGCTGGGGCCGCGAGACCAACGACGAGATGGGCAGCGTGACGCTGCTGGTCGTGCCCGCCGACGAGAAGGACGTCGGCGCGCTGCTCGCCGCGGTCGGCGGCAAGAACGCCGAGCGCGCGATCGCGCGCGCCGAGAAGGTCGTCGACGAGCAGTTCGACACCTTCGACAAGAACCGCGACGGCAAGCTGGCGAAGGACGAACTGCCGCGCCAGATGCGCATGTTCTTCGACGGCCTCGACAAGGACGGCGACGGCGGCCTCACGCGCGACGAAGCCAAGGGCATCACCGAGTTGCTCAAGGAGTTCGGCGCCGGCTTCGGCGGCCAACCGGGCGGGCCGGGCGGCACCCCGGGCGGTGGCGACACCGGCGGCGGCCGCCGCCGGCGGGGCGGCAACGGTGGCGGCGCGGGCAACGGTGGCGGCAACACGCCAGGTGGCGGCACCGGCTCGGGCGGCGAATGATCCCTGCGGTCGGGCGCGCGCGCCGGAGCTTGGCGCTGCTGCAGGCGCTGGCGCTGGCGGCATGCGCGCTGACTCGACCGGGTGATGGCTCAGGTGCTGTCCCGGAGACCGGCGCGGGCGCCGCCCCGGACGCGGCGCCCGTCGACCTCCTGGCCGTCGCGCCAGGGCGCCTGCGCGTCCTCGTGTTCACCAGCCACGAGTGCCCCATCGCCAACTCCTATGCGCCGACGTTGCGCGCGCTCGCTGCGCGCTTCGCGGCTGCACCGGTCGAGTGGTACCTCGTCCACGTCGACCCGGACCTCACGGCGGCAGGCGCTGCGGCCCACGCGCGCGACTTCGAACTGCCCGGGACGATTGTCTGCGAGCCGAACCAGCAGACGGCGCGCCGACTCGGCATTCGGCGCACGCCCGAAGCCGCCGTGCTCGCTGGTGGCGCGCTGGCGTACTGCGGCCGCATCGACGACCAGTGGGCCGCGCTCGGTGTGCGCCGCGCGCACGCCGAGCACAACGACCTGGGCGACGCGATCGCGGCCCTGCTCGCCGGGCAAACGCCGCCGGTCGCGCGGACGACCGCCGTCGGGTGCCTGCTGCCCGAGGCAGCGCGCTGAGCGACCGCGAAGAGGCTGTTTTTCAGGCGCTGGGCTCCCGCCACGTCGCACTCGGCCGGCCGCATGACGTCTGGTGCCGTCAACGCGTTTCCAGGCCGCGCCAGCAATTGCGAATCGCTTGCGGATCCAGACCCCTCGGCGATGCGCCGAAAGAACCGACTTTTCGCTAGCGCTGGGTTGCGCGCTCTGCGCACACCCAATATGTAGTGGCACCCTGCGCGGCGGTAACCGCTCGTCCCATGCCGCCCTGGCCTCGACCAGGGCACGAAGGGGGGACCATCGACGCAGGCTGGTCCCACGCGGCCTAGCGCGCTCTCTGCATCTTCGTCGGTTCAGGCTGTCGGTCGCAACCGCCAGCCAGGTTTGCGCCTGGGAGCATCCTCTCGGCACGCCACCACCCCCCCCCCACACCTGCTCGCGCGCGGTCCAGCGCGGCGCGCGTCGCGGCGGCCATCCGGTCATGCCGGCAGCCGCCCGCGCCACCAGCCGCACGCGACCCAGCCGCACGCGACATCGGACGCACGCGCTGACCGCCGCAGTCGGCCGGCAGCAGGAATCATCCGGGGAGGAGAGGTGCGGCGGCCGGCTTGCCTCTTCAGGTCCCCTTCTCGTTTCCGGGGGCTGCGCAGCGCGCATTCGCAGACCAGCGACCGTCACCTTGGAGGTGACGGCCGCAACCGCCGGGGTGCACCATTCGACCCGCCGTCGCACGGGCGTGCGCGGCGTTCTCGCCGTGCCTGCGGTCAGTCAGGCGCAGCGGGTGTGTCAGCAACCAGCGACGGCGGCGCCGTCGCGCGAGGAGGAAGTCAGGTGAAGGTCAATCGTCGGTTCACGGTCAAGGGCAGGTCTCCCTACGAAGGCATCCCGTTCGGCAAGCGGCACTCAGAGATCCGCAACACGAACGGCTCCCTGGTGTTCGAAGCGCGCGACATCGATGTGCCGGCACACTGGAGCCAGGTCGCTGTCGACATCCTGGCGCAGAAGTACTTCCGCAAGGCCGGCGTGCCGCAGAAGGGCGACGACGGCAAGATCGCCGTCGACGAGTCGGGCAGCCCGGTGCTGGGCGGCGAGAAGGACGCCCGCCAGGTCTTCCACCGCCTCGCCGGCTGCTGGCGCCACTGGGGCGAGGAGTACGGCTACTTCGACACGACCGACGACGCGCAGGCCTTCGAGGAAGAGCTCTGCCACATGCTGGCGGCGCAGCACGCGGCGCCGAACTCACCGCAGTGGTTCAACACCGGCCTGCACTACGCCTACGGCATCACCGGCCCGGCGCAGGGCCACTGGTTCGTCGACCCGGCGAGCGAGGGCAAGGCGCCGAAGCTGCTGAAGAGCCGCAACGCCTACGAGCGGCCGCAGCCGCACGCCTGCTTCATCCAGGCCGTTTCGGACGACCTCGTCAACGAGGGCGGCATCATGGACCTGTGGACGCGCGAGGCGCGTCTGTTCAAGTACGGCTCGGGCACGGGCAGCAACTTCTCGCAGCTCCGCGGCGAGAACGAGCCGCTGTCGGGCGGCGGCAAGAGCTCCGGCCTGATGAGCTTCCTCAAGATCGGCGACCGCGCCGCCGGCGCGATCAAGTCGGGCGGCACCACGCGCCGCGCCGCCAAGATGGTCTGCCTCGACCTCGACCACCCGGACATCGAGACGTTCGTCACCTGGAAGGTGCACGAGGAGCAGAAGGTCGCAGCACTGGTGTCGGGCAGCAAGCTGATCCGCCGCAACCTCAACGCCGTCATCAACGCCTGCCACGTCACCGACGAGACCGGCGGCGAGAAGGTCGTGACCATCCCGCGCGAGAACGCCCGCCTGCGCGCGGCGCTCGGCGAAGCCCGCGCCGCCTGCATCCCGGAGAGCTACCTGCAGCGCGCGCTGCAACTCGCCGGGCAGGGCCTCAAGGCGATCGACGTGCCGGAGTACTCGACCGACTGGGACGGCGAGGCGTACGCCACCGTCTCGGGCCAGAACTCGAACAACTCGGTCCGCATCCCGAACGAGTTCTTCCGCGCCGTCGACGAAGGCGGCAAGTGGCGCCTGATCCGCCGCACCGACCACGGCGTGGCGCGGGAAGTCGACGCCCGCGACCTGTGGGACAAGGTCGCCTACGCCGCCTGGGCGTGCGCCGACCCGGGCGTTCAGTACGACACGACGATCAACGAGTGGCACACGTGCCCTGCCGATGGCCGCATCAACGCGAGCAATCCGTGCAGCGAGTACATGTTCCTCGACGACACGGCGTGCAACCTGGCGTCGATCAACCTGCAGAAGTTCCTGCACGACGACGGCACGTTCGACCTCGAGGGCTACAAGCACGCCGCCCGCCTGTGGACGATCGTGCTGGAGATCTCGGTCCTGATGGCGAGCTTCCCGAGCAAGGAGATCGCGCAGCGCAGCTACGAGTTCCGCACGCTCGGCCTCGGCTACGCCAACCTCGGCACCATCCTGATGCGCCTGGGCATCCCATACGCCTCGCACAAGGCGTACGCGCTGGCCGGCGCGCTGTCGGCGATCCTCTGCGGCGAGTCGTACGCGACGTCGGCCGAGATGGCCCGCGAGCTCGGCGCCTTCCCGGGCTACGAGCGCAACAAGGAGGCGATGCTGCGCGTGATCCGCAACCACCGCCGCGCCGCCTACAACGCCTCGGCCTCGGAGTACGAGGGCATCAGCGTCACGCCGGTCGGCATCGACCCGCAGACCTGCCCGGCGAACCTGCTGGAGTCGTCGCGCGAGTGCTGGGACCGGGCGCTGGCGCTCGGCGAGAAGCACGGCTTCCGCAACGCGCAGGTCACCTGCATCGCGCCGACGGGCACCATCGGCCTGCTGATGGACTGCGACACGACCGGCGTCGAGCCGGACTTCGCGCTCGTCAAGTTCAAGAAGCTCGCCGGCGGCGGCTACTTCAAGATCGCCAACCAGAGCATCGCGCCGGCCCTGCGCAAGCTCGGCTACGCGCCGAGCCAGGTCGACGACATCCTCGCGTACGTGGTCGGTCGCAAGACGCTCGCCGGCGCCCCCGGCATCAACCACGAGTCGCTGACGCAGCGCGGCTTCGACGACGCGGCCCTGGCCAAGATCGAGAAGGCCATGGAGGGCGCGTTCGACATCTCGTTCGCGTTCAACAAGGGCATCCTCGGCGAGGAGTTCCTCAAGACGAAGCTCGGCTTGACCGACGAGCAACTCAAGGACTGGAGCTTCGACCTGCTGAAGCACCTCGGCTTCGGCAAGGCCGACATCGCCGCCGCCAACGACTACGTCTGCGGCACGATGACGGTCGAGGGCGCGCCGCACCTCAGGGACCAGCACCTGCCGGTCTTCGACTGCGCCAACCGCTGCGGCAAGAAGGGTCAGCGCTACATCCCGTACGCCGCCCACCTGCACATGATGGCCGCGGTCCAGCCGTTCATCAGCGGCGCGATCAGCAAGACCATCAACATGGCCGTCGACGCCACGCTCGACGACGTCAAGGACGCCTACCGCCTCGGCTGGAAGCTGATGCTCAAGGCCGTGGCGCTGTACCGCGACGGCAGCAAGCTGAGCCAACCGCTCAGCGCGACGGTCGACGACGACGGTTCGGCCGCGGCCGAGACCTCGCCGGCGATCACGCCGGAGGCGCACGCGATGGCCGCGCGCATCACCGAGCGCGTCGTCCACCGCTACATCGCCAAGCGCCGCAAGCTGCCCAACCGCCGCGCCGGCTACACGCAGAAGGCCGTCGTCGGCGGCCACAAGATCTACCTGCGCACCGGCGAGTACGAGGACGGCTCGCTCGGCGAGATCTTCCTCGACATGCACAAGGAGGGCGCCGCGTTCCGCAGCCTGATGAACTGCTTCGCGATCGCCGTGTCGCTCGGCCTGCAGCACGGCGTGCCGCTGGACGAGTTCGCCGACGCGTTCGTGTTCACGCGGTTCGAGCCCAACGGCATCGTCCAGGGCCACGACCAGATCAAGATGGTCACGTCGGTCATCGACTACGTGTTCCGCGAGCTGGCGATCAGCTACCTCGGCCGCGAGGAACTGGCCCAGGTGTCGAGCGAGGACCTGCGCAACACGACGATGGGCGCGCGCAACGACGACGAGTTCACCGAGGAGGAGGTCGTCTCCGAGACGGTGTACGAAGGCGACGTGCCGCCGCCCGCGGTCCACGACAACGCGCACCTGCACCCGCACAGCCGCGGCATGTTGCGCGGCCACGACGGCGCCCAGCCGATGGCGGCCGCCACGCTCGCCGCGACGGCGACGCTGGCTTCGCCGCAGGCCGTCGCGACCCCGACGGCCAACGCGGCGCTGCTGCGCGCCGAGCCGTCGGCAGCGCAGCTGGCCACGCGCCAGACGCGCATGAAGATCGCCGAGGCCAAGCTGAAGGGCTACGAGGGCGACCCGTGCGGCGGCTGCGGCGCCTTCACCCTGGTCCGCAACGGCACGTGCCTCAAGTGCGTGTCCTGCGGCGCGACCAGCGGCTGCAGCTGAGCCGCAGTCGATCCGCAGCGGCCCGTTCCGCGGCCAGCGGCGCCTCGCGCGCCGCTGGCCGCGTGCGTTCCCGGGGCCGCCGCGGATGGCGCGCCTGGGCCGCCCGATCGCCGTGACAGAGCAGCTGCCGTCCACGCCCGGCCGGCTGGCGCCGTCCGGCAGACCGCGCCGCGCGCCGGCTCAGAGTCGCTTGATCTGCACGGCGCGGAACGCGACCGGGTCGCCGTGGCCGCAGAAGCCGAAGCGCCCTTCCGTCCGCTCGTGGCCGACGTGCTTGTCGCCGAGGCTGCTCTTCCGCCCCTTCAGGTCGGCGTCGAGGATGACCGAGCCGTTGAGCTCGACGGTGATGCGCGAGCCCTTGACCGTCACCTCCTCGAAGTTCCACTCGCCCACCGCACGCAGGTAGCCGCGCACGCTCGGTACGAGGCCGTAGACCGAGCCGTGGGCCTGCCACTCCTTGATCGTCGCGTACTTCGGGTCGGTGTCGTCGAGCACCTGCACCTCGACGCCGGCGTAGGCCGGATCGCCGGACCCGGGATAGCGGATGGCGAGGCCGTTGTTGCCGCCCGGCGGCAGGCGGAACTGCAGGCGGACGACGAAGTCGCCGAACGAATCCTTGGTGAACAGGTTGCCGCCCTTGCCCTGCTGGCAACGGATGGCGCCGTCGACGACCTCGTACTCGCCGGTCGCGCCCTCCCAGCCGGCGAACGACGCGCCGTCGAAGATCGGCGTGAAGTCCGCCGCCGCGCGCGCTGCCAGCAGCCGGTTCGCCTCGTCGGCGCCGATCTCGCGCACCGTCAGGTCGCGGAAGCGGATCTCGCCGCCGTGCGTCTGCAGTTGCAGCGGCCCCGTCCGGGGCAACGGCTTCTTCCGGTCCCAGAAGTTCTCCATCACCGCGCCGTCGACGGTCGCGACGCCGTTGAGCCACACCCACGTGCGCGCGCCGACCTGCCGGATGCGCAGCCGGTTCCACTCGCCGAACGGCTTGTCGGCCAGCTGCGGCGGGAAGCGCTCGTGCTTCTCGTTGTTCCACAGGCCGCCGCTGCCCTTGTCGGCGCCGAGCTTCCACTTGTCGCCGGCCTCGGTGAAGTCCCAGATCTGCACCTGCGGGCTGCCGCGCAGGTAGATGCCCGAGTCGGCCTTCGCCACCGTCTTGTACTCCAGCTCGAACTCGGCGTCGCCGTAGTCGCGGTCGGTGGTCAGGTACGCGCCTTCGCCGTCGTTGACCAACTCGCCGCCCTCGACGCGCCAGTGCGCGCGCATGGTCGCGTCGTCGTCGGCGCGCAGCTTGGCCCGCGCGTCGGCCGGCATCGCCGCGAGCTTGTAGGGGTTCTCGTGGCGTTGGCCGTGCCAGCCGGCGAGGTCGACGCCGTTCCACAGCGGCGTCGCCGCCGCGTCCTTCGGGTCCTGGGCGGCAACGGCAGCCGCGAACGCGAGCAGCGAGGGGAGGGTGCGCATGGCCGCAGCATGGCCAGCGCCGTCGCGCGGCGCCACGGCCGAGGCTCACGCCGAGTTCATCAAGAACGTCGCAATGTCGCCGAGGAACTGCTCGAGGTAGGCCCGGTGCGGCGCCGCCGCCGGCTGCTCGTCGATCGCCGCGAGCATGAGCTCCATCCAGCGGTCGCGCGCCCGCTGGTCGATGACGAACGGCATGTGGCGCATGCGCAGGCGCGGATGGCCCCGCTCGCGCAGGTAGTCCGGCGGGCCGCCGAAGCGGTAGGTCAGGAAGCTGCACAGGCGGTGCTCGGCCCCCGCGAGGTCGTGCGGCGGGTACATCGGCCCGAGGATCGGGTCCTGCGGCACCCGGCGGTAGAAGCCGGCGACGATGGCGCGCAGGCACTCCTCGCCCAGCAACTGGTAGATCGGCAGTTCGGCGTCGGTCACGCCACCAGCGTGGTGGATCCGCTTCCGGACGCAAGTACGATCCCGCGCCCGCGATGGTGTTCCACGACCAGCCCGACCCGAACGAGCGCGAGTTCGACCGCAGCCTGCGGCCGGGCACCTTCGCCGACTTCGTCGGCCAGGAGCAGATCCGCGACAACCTGCGGATCGCCATCGCTGCTGCGCGCGAGCGCAGCGAACCGCTCGACCACGTGCTCCTGTGCGGCCCGCCGGGCCTCGGCAAGACCACGCTCGCGCACCTGATCGCCCAGGGCATGGGCAGCGACCTCGTGATCACCTCCGGCCCCGCTCTCGGCGCGCCGAAGGACCTCGCCGGCACGCTGACGCGGCTCAAGCGCAACCAGGTGCTGTTCATCGACGAGATCCACCGGCTGCCGAAGGCGCTGGAGGAGTACCTCTATTCGGCGATGGAGGACCACGCGATCGACGTCGTCCTCGACCCGGGTCCGAGCGGTCGCAGCGTGCGCCTTGGCGTGCAACCGTTCACGCTCGTCGGCGCGACCACGCGTGAGGGCCTGCTGACTGCGGCGTTCCGCTCGCGCTTCGGCATCCTCGAACGGCTCGAGCCGTATCCGCACAAGGACATCGAGCAGATCCTGCTGCGCGCCGCCGTGCGGCTCGGCGTGACGCTCGAACCGGTGGCGGCGCAACTGTGCGCCGAACGCAGCCGCGGCACGCCGCGCATGAGCCTGCGCATCCTCCGCCGCGTGCGCGACCTCGCGCAGGTGCAGCAGAAGCCGGCGATCGACGCCGCCGCCGCGACCGAGGGCCTGCAGCGGCTCCGCATCGACCACCTCGGCCTCGAAGAGGTCGACCGCAAGCTGCTGCGCGCGTTGATCCAGCGCGGCGACGCCATCGGCCTCAAGACCCTCGCCGCGATGATCGACGAGGCCGAGGACACGCTCGAAGACGTGCTCGAGCCGCACCTGATCCGCTGCGGCCTGCTGGCCCGCACGCCGCGCGGCCGCATCGCCACGCCGCGCGCCTACGAGCACCTCGGCCTGCCGGCGCCGGCGAAGACGCCCGGCGAGCTGCCCTTCGCCTAACCGGCCGTCCGCCCGACCACCGCCCCGCTGCCGTGACCGCCTTCCGCTTCGAACTCCTCGGCCAGAACGGCAAGCTGCGCCGCGGCCGCTACCACACCCCGCACGGCACGTTCGAGACGCCGTGCTTCGCGCCGGTCGGAACCTATGCGACGCTGAAGGGCCTCACGCCCGAGCAGGTCAAGGCGACCGGCGCCGAGCTGATCCTCGCCAACAGCTACCACCTGCACGTGCGGCCCGGCGCCGAGCGCATCGAGCGGCTCGGCGGGCTGCACAAGTTCATGAACTGGGGCGGGCCGATCCTGACCGACAGCGGCGGCTACCAGGTCTTCTCGCTCGGCGGCAAGGTCAAGGTCGACGACGACGGCGTGACCTTCCAGTCGGTGATCGACGGCAGCAGCCACCGCTGCACGCCGGAATCGGTGCTGACCTTCCAGAAGCAGCTCGGCCCCGACATCGCGATGGTGCTCGACCACTGCCCGCCCGGCGACGCCAGCCTCGACGTGCAGCGCGACGCGCACGAACGCACGCTGCGCTGGGCGCGCATGGCCCGCGACGTGCACGATCGCTGGGGCGGCAGCGCCCGCGGCCAGGCGGTGTTCGGCATCTGCCAGGGCGGCATCGACCCCGAGTTGCGCATGGCGAGCGCCCAGGCGATGGCCGCGATGGACTTCGACGGCTACGCCATCGGCGGCCTCAGCGTCGGCGAGACCAAGGCGCAGATGGCCGTGGCGCTCGACGCCGCCGTCGACTGCCTGCCCGCCGGCAAGATCCGCTACATGATGGGCGTCGGCATGCCCGAGGACCTGCTGGCCGCGACGGCGCAGGGCGTCGACATGTTCGACTGCGTCGTGCCGACGCGCCACGGCCGCAACCACACCGCCTTCGGGCCCGACGGCAGCTCGCTCAAGCTGCGCAACGCGCAGTACGCCGACGACCCCAACCCGCTGGTCGAGGGCTGCGGCTGCTACTGCTGCCGCAACTACTCGCGCGCCTACCTGCGCCACCTCGCCGTCGCCGACGAGATGCTGGCCGGCATCCTGCTGTCGATCCACAACATCCACTTCCTCCAGGACGTGATGCGCGGCATCCGCGCGCGCGCCGAAGGCAACGCATGATCCGCTCGCTCCCGCTCCGCCTGTTCCTGGCGCTCGCGCTCGGCGCGCTCGCCGCCGCCCAGCAGTCGGCACAGCCGCCCGCCCAGCAACCGGTCGTCTTCAAGGTCGGCACCTGGAACCTGGAGTTCCTCGGCGCCGACGGCAACTTCCGCAACAACCTGCCCAACCGCGACGACGCGGACCTCGCCGCGATCGGCGCCAAGGTGCGCGAACTCGGCGTCTGCGCGCTCGCCGTGCAGGAGGTCAACGACGAGGCGACGCTGCGCAAGGTCGCGGCGGGCGCCGGGTCGACCTGGCAAAGCCTGCTCGGCACCACCGGCGACTGGGACGACAAGAAGACCGCGCAGCGCATCGGCTTCGTCTGGAACCAGGCCGAGGTCGAGCTGCTGCACTGCGAGGAGCTGCTGCAGATACCGCGCGAGTTCGAGGGCAAGCCGATCTTCCACCGCGTGCCGGTCACCGGCGTCTTCCGCCACCGGCCGACGAGCTGCGACTTCCGCCTCGTCACCGTGCACCTCAAGGCCGGGCGCAAGCCCGACGACGAGCAGAAGCGCCGCGGCGAGTCGACGCTGCTGGCGCGATGGCTCGACGGCCTGCAGCAGACGGCTGGCGAAGACCAGGACATCGTGCTGCTCGGCGACTTCAACTGCACCTACGGCACGCAGCCGCAGCAGGCGTTCGAGACGGGCAACCTGCGGCGCTGGCTGACGCACGCGCAGCCGACGCCGACGATCATGCACTTCCCCGAGCCGATCGATCAGGTCGTCGTCGCCGACGCCTGCGCCGAGGTCCAGCGCGGCTCGCTCGCGGTCGACGGCGACTTCGACGGCATGGACAAGGACGCGTGGCGCAAGGTCTACAGCGACCACTTTCCGGTCACGGTGACGCTGCGGGCGACGGGAGACGACGACGCGGCGACGTTCGCACGCGGTCCCGTCGACCAGTCGCTGCCGGCGAGCCGGCGCGGTGCGGCGAAGACGGCACGGCTCGAATGGCCGTACGTCGCCGGGGTTCGCGTGCTGGTGCAGGTCACCACCAACCGCACCTTCGAGGGCAAGCTGACGCACGACGTCCCCACCGACGGGCAAGGTTGGATCCGCATCCTGCTCGATGGCGAGGCGCAGCCGCGGCTCGTGCACTGCGCGACCGTGATGTCGCTGCGGCTGCCGTGACGCCGGCTCCTATCCCCGCGCGCACATCGCCAGCGCCAGCAGCGTCGCCGCCGTGAGCACGGCGACCGGCGCGAACCACCACGGCCGCCGCCCGGCGCGTGCCGGCGACCCGCCGGCGTCGTCGTCCGGGCCATACCCGTCGGGGATGTCGAGGCTCTGGTACTCGATCTCGTCGCCGTCCTGCCAGCCGGTGCCGGCGTCGCTGCCGCACTCGCGGCAGGCCTTGGCCCGCGCGGGCACCGCGGCGCCGCAGTGCGGGCACTCGAACGCACCGCCGCGCCGACCGCGCGCGCTCACGGCAGCCGCTCCAGCCGCACGTAGTCGAGTCCGACCATGCGGCGCGGCTTGGCCTTGGCGTTGCTGCCCTGCAGCGTGAACGCGAGCTCGACCTCCCCCGCCGGCAGGTCGACGACGCCGAGGTCGAGCGGCCCCGAGGTCGTGACCCGCGGCGCGTAGCCGTCGAACGCTGCCGCGACTTCCTTGCCTGCAAGCTCGATGCGCACGACGCCGAAGTCGTCGGCCTTCGTCAGCGCCAGCGTGACGCGGTGCCGGCCCGCCTGAGCCACCGGCACGGCGAGGCCCAACCGATCGCCAACGGCGCCGTCGCGCCACCAGCGCTGGCCATCGCGCGAGAAGGTGTTCTCGAGGAACGACAGGTCCTGCGCCTCGTGCGTGCCGCCGGTGCACGTGATGACACGCAGCGCCTCGCCTTCGAACGCGCCCTCGGCGACGAAGACCTTCGGCCCGGCGAGTTGCGGCAGCAGGCGCTCGGCCGCCGGCGGAACGGCCGGCTGGCCCGACGTCGCGCCCGGCGCGCCGTACCAGTACGCCACCGTCTCGTAGTCGATCGTCGCCGTCTCGACCCAGTGCCAACGTTCGAGGTCGAAGCGGAAGCTCGCGCCGAACGGCACGCTGTCGAGCTGGTGGCTGCGGTGCAGCACGGTGAAGCCGAAGTTCGCCGGGCCCTGGCACACCACCTGCGCGTGGTGCGGCGCCGTGAACGGCGTCGGGTCGCACCACGCGTAGCCGAAGTAGTCCTCGGTGCCCGTGCCGAACCACGACGGGAAGCGCTCGCCGTCGACGGTGAACTTCTCGTCGCCTTCGCCCCACCAGATGCGCGTCGGGTTGCGCACCAGCAGCGAGCAGCCGACGAAGCGGCCGGAGCCCTGCGCATCGAGCACCCTGTGGTCGGTGAACGGCCGCGTCGGCACGGCCTTGGCGAGGTGGTAGCTGGCGCGGAAGCGCAGTGGCACGGTCCCCGACGGCGGCAGCGGTTCCTGCTTCGTGGTCACCCAGACATCGGTCGCAGCGAGGACGCCGTCCTCGCCGACCACCTCGATGCGGCCGCCGTCCGGCATCGGCATCGGCCAGCGCAGCGTGGCGCCATCCTCGTGCACGGCGAGGAACCAGCCCTCCCATCGCGTCCACCACGGGCCGGCGGCGAACAGCGCCGGCAGCGGCACGTCGACCGTGGTCTCGTCGCCGCACCGCACGACGAGGCGCAGCAGCGGCGCCACGTCCCGCACCGGTGCGCGCACCGTCGTCGGTTGCAAGGTCGCGGTCACCGCCGCCTGCGCCTTCGGCCGCAGCCGCACGTCGAGCGCGCGCACGATCGTCGCCTGCGGCACGTCGACCGCCGCGGTCGGCACCGCGTCGGCGAAGCGCGCCACCGGCAGCGGCCCGGCGGCGAGCGTCGCCGCCGTCGCGCGCACGCGCTCGCCGTGCCCGGCCAGCAGTGCTGGCGTGAACGACGGCACGCTGGTCCCCGCCGGCCACTGCACGACGTCGAACGCGTAGTAGCAGTCGCCCGCCGTGCACGACACCACCAGCGAGCGCCGGAACGGGATCGGCAGCGCGCAGTTGCCGCCGCGCGCGCGCATGCCGGCGAGCGGCACCGGCACGCCCGCGACCTCGCCGCGGCACAACGCGCCGAAGTCGACGCTCCACACGCGCGCGCCGTCGACGTCGAAGTGCAGCGTGCCGCTCGGGTTCGCCGACCAGATGCGGGCGACGCACCCCGGCCCCACGGCGTCGACCATCACGTGTTCGAGGCCATCCGCGCCGGCGACGACGCGCACGTGCTTGCCGCGGTCGTCGTTGGCGTACCACGCCGCGGCGTCGCCGGGGCCGCGCCGCGACGCCGGATCGCAGCTGCTCCACTGCCGGCAGCGCTCGTCCAGCGTCGCAGCGCTCCACAGCCAATCCGCGGTCGTGAGCCGTCCGAGCAAACCGTCGTACGAGTAGGTCGGCGCCGTTGACTGCGCGGCAAGGCCGCTGCCGACGAGAGCGGCCGCGATGGCGCCGCGGACGAAGACCAGGACGTGCGCACACCGCATGCGCCGATTGCACCGCCGCGGCGTTCGCGGCGCCAGTCGGCAGGCGGAGAGCACGGGGGTTCCGCCGCCTCGTGGTTGCGTCCCGTCGCAAGCTCCGCACGATGTCCGCCCCGTGATCCGCCGCCTGATCCCCGCCAGCCTGCTGTTCGCCGCCACGGCCGCCGCCCAGTCGCAAGCGACTGGCGAGCCGCCGGCACAAGCACCGTACGACCCGCTGCGCGGCATGGACCAGGACGGCCGCATCCCCAAGCCCGAGGTGCCATCGGACATCACCCACCCCGAGCGCTGGCGGTACACACCGGAAGCGCGCATCAAGCCCGGTTCGGTGTTGGACCGTTTCCTCGTCAGTTCGTTCATCAGCCCGATCGTCTTCCGCGAAGCGGACATCGGCGTCGGCGGCGGCGTCGCCCTGACCGACGTCGACTTCCGCGACCAGCGCTACCGCGAGTTCGCCAACGTCCTGCTGACGTACACCGAGGAAGGCCAGCAGGCCTACAAGTTCAACTGGCAGCGCTGGCTCGAACACCGCGAACTGCCGAACGGCGGCGTCTACCGCGAGGAACGCAGCCGCCTGTACGCCCGCGCCGGCTACGAGAAGACGCTGACGCGGCGCTTCTTCGGCTTCGGCAGCCGCACGCGCGCGAGCGACGAGACCAGCTACACCGAGGAACTCTCGTCCGCCGGCGTCGGCATCCGCGTCTCGCTGCCCGATCCCGGCAGCGACTGGGTGGTGCGCAGCGACCTGCAGGTCGACCACCACGGCCTGTCCGACGGTCGGGTGACCGGCGTGCCGAGCACGGCGCAGGTCGGCGCCTTCGCCGACGACGTCGCCGCCGGTGACGGCATCACGCAGATCTGGTCGCTGAACTCCTTCGGCTGGGACACGCGCGACAGCATGCACCAGCCGTACGAGGGCATCCGCATCGGCGGCATCGCCAACGTCTGCCACGGCACCGGCGGCGAGACCGGCGCGATCGTCGGCATCGACGGCCAGCACGTCTTCGCGCTGCCGCCGCTGCTGCACCGCGGCGCCATCGGCCGCGAGGAGAATCCGCCGACCGACGTGCTCGCCTTCGGCGCGCTCGTCCACGACACCGTCGGCGACCTGCCGTACTACAGCCTGCCGACGCTCGGCGGCACCAACACGCTGCGCGGCTACATCCAGAACCGCTTCACCGACCGCGCGCTGGCGCACTTCTCGGCCGAGTACCGCGTCAGCCTGCTCGCGCGCGGCATCGTGTTCACCGACACGCTGCGCATCGAGCGCGTCGGGCTGGGCGTGTTCTACGACTGCGGCACCGTCGCCGGCGGCATCGAGGACCTGGCGGACGGCCGCTTCCTCGACAGCTACGGCATCGGCTGCCGCCTCGCGTTCGCGCGCGAAGCCGTGTTCCGGATCGACCTCGGCTTCAGCGAGGAGGGTTCGAACTTCACGCTCGCCTTCGGCAACAGTTTCTAGTGCCGCGGAGCAACTGCCTGCCGCGCGCCGCAGGTGCAGGATTGCGACAACTTCGACCCCGTCCAAGGGGGTGACACGGAGGCGCCGGTGCGCAGGATGACGGGATGGCGAAGTCGCCGATCCGCCGCGCCCTCGATCTCGTCACCGCCATCGCGGCAGCCACCGCCGTGGCCGCCGGCCAGTCCCCGCCCGAAGTGCGCTACGGGCGCGACATCCGGCCGATCCTTTCCGACCGTTGCTTCAAGTGCCACGGACCCGATGCGGCGGCGCGGGCCGCCGACCTACGGCTCGACGACCGCGCCGACGCCGTGCGGCTGCGCGACGGCGGCGCGGCGGTCGTTCCCGGCGACGCCGAGGCGAGCGAACTCTGGCGCCGCATCACGGCGCACGACGTCGACGAGCGCATGCCCCCCGCCGACAGCGGCAAGCTCGCCCTGTCCGCGGCGCAACAGCAGTTGGTCCGCCGGTGGATCGACGCCGGCGCGCCCTACGAAGGCCACTGGTCGTTCACGCCGCCGCGACCCGTCACCGTGCCCGACGGTCCGGCCCGCAACCCCGTCGACCGGTTCCTCGGCGAAGCCCGCCGCCAGGGCGGCCTGCAGCCCGCACCGGAGGCCGATCGCGCGACGCTTTGCCGCCGCGCGTTCCTGACCCTGACCGGGCTGCCGCCGACGGCCGCCGAGCTGCGGGCCTTCGTCGGCGACGCCCGACCGGATGCCTACGAGCGCCTCGTCGACCGGCTGCTCGGCGAGGAACCCTATCGCACGCGGCACGCCGAACACCTCGCCGCCATCTGGCTCGACGCCGGGCGCTATGCCGACACCTGCGGCATCCACATGGACGCCGGTCGGCAGGCATGGGCCTGGCGCGACTGGCTGATCGCCGCGCTGCGCGACGACAAACCCTTCGATCAGTTCGTCGTCGAACAGCTCGCCGGCGACCTGCTGCCCGACGCTACGACCGACCAGCGCATCGCCACCGGCTTCCTGCGCAACCACGTCACGACGGACGAAGGTGGGGCCATCAACGAGGAGTACCTCGTCGAGTACGCCGCCGAACGCACGGCCACCGTCGGCAGCGTCTTCCTCGGCCTCACCGTCGGCTGCGCACGCTGCCACGACCACAAGTACGACCCGATCCGCCAGGAGGACTACTTCCGGCTGTTCGCCTTCTTCAACAGCAACGAGGAGCCCGGGCTCTACTCGCAGATCGGTGACCCCAACCGCGCCTTGGAACCGTTCCTGCCGGTGCCGACCGAGGCCCAGATGCGGCGGCGCCGCGAACTCGACGCGCAGGTCGGCGCGATCGAGACCCAACTGCGGACGGTTCGGCCCGAGGAAGCCGCCGAGTTCGACGCGTTCCGCCGCGACGTCGCGGCCCGCGTCGATGTGGCGTGGCACGCGCCACAGGCGCTCGCCGCCGCGTCGCAGCGCGGGGCAACGCTGACCGTTGCTGACGACGGCGTCGTGGTCGCCGGCGGCGAGAACCCGCCGACGGACGCGCACGTGCTCACCATCACGCCGGCGCACGACGACGCGCGCTGGCTGTCGCTCGAAGCGCTGCCCGATCCGTCGCACCCTGCCGGCAAGGTCGGGCGCGCGCCCAACGGCAACGCCGTGCTGCAGCACGTCGCCTTGGCGGTCAAGCCGGCCGGCACGGCGGACTGGCAATCGATGGCGGCGGTCTACGCCTTCGCCAACGTCGAGCAGCAGGACGGCGACTACGCCGCGCTCAACGTGCTCGACGACGACGGCCGCGGCTGGGCCGTGGCCGCGCACCAGCACGAACCGCAGCCGGCGCACCTGCTGCTGTTGTTGGCGCAGCCGTTGCCCGCCGGCGCGGAACTGCGCGCCACGCTGAAGTTCGACTCGCCCTACCCCCAGCACGTGTTCGCCCGGCTGCGCGTGCGCACCGCCGCCGCGACGGCGGCGCAACTGGCGGCGCTGCCGGTCGCCGCGCACGGATTCCACGTCGCCGGGCCCTTCGGGCGCGACGACGCCGACCAGTACGGCACGCACCACGGACCCGAACAGTCGACGCGGATCGATCCGAAGCAGACCTGGGGCAAGGTCGGCTGGCGGCGGGTCAACCGCAAGGCCGGCGAAGTCGACACCTCGCTGCCCGGCGGGCGCAACGCCAGCTACGTCGCCCAACGGGTGTTCGCGCCCAGCGCGCGCACGGCGACGCTGAAGTTCGGCAGCGACGACGGCTTCCAGCTCTTCGTCAACGGCGCGATGGTCGCCGAACGACGGATCGACCGCGGCGTCCAGGCCGACCAGGAGGCGGCGACCTTCGACCTGCCGGCTGGCGAGTCGGCCGTGGTGCTCAAGGTCGTCAACACCGGCGGTGCGGGCGGCTACGCCATGCGCTTCGCTCCGGCCGAGGGCGAGCTCGCCGGCGCCATGCAACTCCTCGCCCTGCCGGGCACGGCGGCAGCGCCGACGACGCTGCAGCGCGCCGCCGAGGCCTTCCGCGAAGAGCGCAGCCCGACGCGCCGACAGCGCCGGGACGAACTCGCCAGGCTGCGCGCGGAGCGCGAAGACGTCGAGCGCGCCGTGCCGCGGGCCATGGTCATGCAGGAGATGGCGCAGCCGCGGATGACCTACGTGCTGACGCGCGGCGAATACGACAAGGCCGACCCGCAGCGGCCGGTCGAACGCGAGATCCCGGCGGTGTTCGGCGAGCTGCCCGCCGACGCGCCGCGCAACCGCCTGGGGCTCGCGCGCTGGCTCGTCAGCGCCGACAACCCGCTACTGCTGCGCGTGCAGGCCAACCGCCTGTTCGAGTTCGTCTTCGGCACGGGCATCGTGCGCACGAGCGAGGACTTCGGCCTGCAGGGCGAGTGGCCGAGCCACCCGGAACTGCTCGATTGGCTGGCGCTCGAACTGCGCGGCAACGGCCACAGCGTGCGCAAGGTGCTGCGCCTCCTGGTCACCTCGGCGGCGTTCCGCCAGTCGGCCCGCATGCAGCCGGACGCCGCCGCGATCGACCGCGACAACCGCCTGCTGTCGTGGTTCCCCCGGCGGCGACTGACCGCCGAGGCGCTGCGCGACCAGGCGCTCTACGTCGGCAGCCTGCTGGTCGAACGCGCCGGCGGCCCGAGCGTCAAGCCGTACCAGCCGGACGGGCTCTGGCAGGAGGTGGCGATGACGCAGAGCAACACGCGCTTCTACCAGCGCGGCAGCGGCGACGACCTGTGGCGTCGCAGCCTCTACACCTACTGGAAGCGCGCCTGCCCGCCGCCGAGCCTGTTGACGCTCGATGCGCCGACGCGCGAGTTCTGCACCATCCGTCGGAGCGTCACCAACACGCCGCTGCAGGCGCTCGTGCTGTGGAACGACGAGCAGTTCGTCGAGGCGGCCCGCGGCCTCGCGCAGAGCACCGCGCTCACCGTTGCGCCGGACGACGACGCGCGCCTCTCGGCGATGCACGAACGCTGCACGGGCCACCTGCCGGACGCCGAGGCGCTGGCCGCGGCGAAGGCGACGCTGTCGGCGCTGCGTCTGCGCTACCTGCGCGCGCCGCAGGACGCCGAACAACTGCTGGCGATCGGCCAGTCACCGCGCCCGCCGGGCCTGCCGGCCGCCGACCTCGCGGCGCTGACCGTCGTCGCCAGCGCCTTCTTGAACCTCGACGCCACCCTCTGCATCGACTGAGCATGCACGCGCCCGACGACCCCCTCCTGCCGCTGACCCGCCGCCGCTTCTTCGGTCGCTCGGCCGCCAGCCTGTCGGCCGCGTTCGCCGCCACGGCCTGCACGGCGGTCCAACGCGAGGCGGAAGCGAGCTCGCGCGGCACGGCCGCGGCGGCGCCGCCGGCCGGCCCGCACTTCCAGCCGCGCGCCAAACGCGTCATCTACCTGCACATGGAAGGCGGGCCGAGCCATCTCGACCTGTTCGACCACAAGCCGCGCCTGCACGAGCAGTACGACAAGGACCTGCCCGAGTCGGTGCGCAACGGGCAGCGGCTCACCGGCATGACGTCGGGCCAGACCCGCTTTCCGGTCGCGCCGTCGGTCTTCCGCTTCACGCGCCACGACAACGGCGGCGACGGCGCCTGGATCAGCGACGCGCTGCCGCACCTCGGCGCGGTCGCCGACGAGCTGTGCATCGTGCGCTCGATGCACACCGAGGCGATCAACCACGAGCCGGCGATCACGTTCGTGCAGACCGGCAACCAGCAGCCCGGTCGCCCGAGCATCGGCGCCTGGGCGAGCTACGGCCTCGGCAGCAGCAACCGCGACCTGCCGACGTTCGTGGTCCTCATCACCCAAGGCTTCGGCAACATGCAGGCGCTCGCCGCCCGCTTCTGGGGCAACGGCTTCCTGCCGAGCGAGCACCAGGGCTGCAAACTGCGCAGCAGCGGCGATCCGGTGCTGTTCCTCAAGGACCCGCCAGGGATCACGCGCGCCGACCGCCGGCAGATGCTCGACCTCGTGACGCAACTGTCCCGCCGCGAGCACGCGGCGACGCTCGACCCCGAGATCGAAGCGCGCATCGCCCAGCAGGAGATGGCCTTCCGCATGCAGACCTCGGTGCCGGAGCTCGTCGACCTGTCGAGCGAGCCGGACTCGACCTGGGCGCTGTACGGCGACGAGGCGAAGAACCCGCAGACGTTCGCCAGCAGCTGCCTGCTCGCCCGCCGGCTCGTCGAACGCGGCGTGCGCTTCGTGCAGCTGTACATGCGCGGCTGGGACCAGCACGGCAACCTGCCGAACGAACTGCGCGCGCAGTGCAAGGCGGTCGACCGGCCGATGGCGGCGCTCGTGGCCGACCTGCGGCGTCGCGGCCTGCTCGACGACACCCTCGTCGTCTGGGGCGGCGAATTCGGCCGCACGGTCTACAGCCAGGGCGGCCTGAGCCGCGACAGCTACGGCCGCGACCACCACCCACGATGCTTCTCCATGTGGATGGCGGGCGGCGGCGTGCGCCGCGGGCACGTCCACGGCGAGACCTGCGACTTCGGCTACAACATCGTCCGCGATCCGGTGTCGGTGCACGACCTGCACGCGACGCTGCTGCACCTGCTCGGCTTCGACCACGAACGCCTGACCTTCAAGCACCAGGGCCGCGACTTCCGCCTGACCGACGTCTACGGACGCGTGGTGCCGCAACTGCTAGCCTGAACGGGTGCTGGCCTCCGATCCATCGCCGTGGCTCGCCGTCTTCGGGCGCGCCCATCCCGTGCTGCTGCACCTGCCGATCGGCCTGCTCGTCGGCGCGGCGACCCTCGAGTTCGGGGCCACGGCGCTGCGCCGCACACCGCCGCGAGGCGCGGTCGGCGCGCTGCTGCTCGTCGGCGCCCTGACGGCGCTCGCCTCGGTCGGCTCGGGCCTCGTGCTCGCCGGCGAACGCGGCGGCGGCGGCGAGCTGTCGACGCACAAGTTCGCCGCCTTCGCACAGACGGCGCTGATGCTGCTGGCGACGCTGGCGGCATGGCGCGACCGCCGCACGCCGCTCCGCGTGCTGCTGGCGGCGGCGCTTGTCGCGATGACCGTCGCCGGCCACACCGGCGGCTCGATGGTCCACGGCCGCGACTTCCTGTTGGCGCCGCTGCAGCCGGCGCCGGTCGCCGCGACGCCACCGCCGGTCCCCGCATCCGCCTACGCTACCCTGATCGCGCCGATCCTGGACCGGACCTGCGCCAAGTGCCACCGCCCCGACAAGGACAAGGGCGGCCTCGTGCTCAGCACGGCGGATGGCCTGCGCGCCGGCGGCGACACCGGGCCAGCCTTCGTGCCCGGCAAGCCGGACGACAGCCTGCTGCTGACGCGCTGCCTGCTGCCGATCGACCACGACGACCACATGCCGCCGGACGACGAGCCGCAGCCGACCGCGGCGGAACTGGCGACGCTGCGCCTGTGGATCGCGGCCGGCGCACCGTTCGATTGAGGCAGGAGGACGCCGGCCTCAGGGCAAGCGGAACTCGCGCTCGGCGACGCGTCGGCGCTCGACCTTGACGATCTCCAGCACCGTCGTCGGTCGCTCGGCGTCGTCCAGGTACACGCGGCGATGCGCCAGCGGCACGCCTTCGGCCTCGCGCCAGTCGTCCAGCAGCACGCGGCGCGTCTGCGCCGTCGCCGCGAAACGGTGGACGAACTCGCGCAGCCTGCCCGTGCCGGTCTCGTGGTAGAGCTCGAACTGGTCGCGCGGCCGTGGTTGCGCCTCCGGACCGAGCAGGTCGGCGCCGTGCGGCGGCCGCTGCTCGATCACCAGCTTGCGCAACTTCTCGCCGCCGCGATCGACCGTCTGCTTGCCCGTGACCGCGTACTCGTTGGCGTCGGCGAACGCCCAAGGCATGCGCAGTTGCACGCCGAACAGGGCCAGCTCGCGGGCCGCTTCCTCGGTCGCTGCCGGCATCGGCATGGACCCGCGTTCGGCGAAGACCTGCTGGCCACAGCGCACGTACACGCGTCCGTCCTGGTGCTCGATGCGATCGCGGTCGGGATACGCCGGATCGGCGACGTGCAGGAACTCACGCACGCCGACGACCTCGCCGCTCGGGCCGTGCACGGTCGCCCGCCAGGTCACCGCGAGACCGCCCAGGCGTCGCCATTCGCCCGGACCGACCAGCGACTGGTAGACGTCGAGCAGTGGCGAGCCGAGTTGCGTGCCGCTGGCGAGCGCCGGGCTCGCCGGCTCCGCTTGGACGCCGGCAGGCGCGGCACCCGCCGGCAGCGGCGACACGACCACGCCGCCTGGACCGCTCGTCGCCGAAGCACCCGCGTCGGACTTGCGGGCCGGGGACTTGGCGGCGATCGCGCCAGGATGCGGACCGTCGTCGGCGCCGAGCGGCCAACCCGTGCTCGGATCGAACTGCACGACCGGCTGCGGCTTCGTCGACGGCACGCCAGCCGGCGCTGGCGCCGGATTCGCCGGCCGGACGGCCGGTTGCTGGCCGGTGAGCGCCGAACCCAGGACCAACGCGACTGCGACGACGAAGGTGCGCATGCACCGATGGCATCGGCATTCCCCCGCGCTGCGGTTGAGTCCGCGCCCATCGGCAACGATGCTGGCCGGCGCTGTGCGCCCGACCATTGTCGTTTGCTGCCTGTTCGCCGCCTGCGCCGGCCCGGTGGCCGCGCCCACCGGCCCCTCGGCCGAGGCACCGGCGGCCCACGTCCACCGCGTCGCCGCGTGGCCGCCCGGCCACCCGGCCGCCGCAGGGCTCGCCGCCGGGGCGCCGGACGCCGCGCCGTGGCGGGCGATGGCGGTGTGGTGGCGCGAAGCGCTGCGGCAGTCGGCCCACCTGCGCGTCGACGACTTCGGCACGCCGGCGGACCGCCTCGAATTGGCGATCGATCCGGTGGCGCGCACCGCGACGGCGACCTGGCGTCGAGGCAGCGCCACGACGCTGCTCGCCGCGTGCGACATCCGCGATGGCGACGTGCCCGCGGCGATCGACCGGCTCGCCCGCGCTGCGCGCGCCGCCGTCGGCGACGAGTCGCCAGCCGCCGTGCCGTGCGCCACCGGCACATCAGCGCGCCACGAGGTCGTCGACGCCTGCGCCGACGCGCTCAGCCTGCTGCGCGACGGCGGCTTCGCCAGCGCCCGCCGCATCCTGCGCGACGGCCGCCGCCGCGATGCGCGCGCTCCCTGGCTGCTCGAACCGCTCGCCGCATGCGAAGCCGCCCTCGGCGATGCAGCCGCGGCCTTGCGGCTGTGCGACGAGGCCCTGGCGGAGCCGCAGCGCCTGCTGCCGACGACGCGACATCGTCTGCAGCGCACGCGGTTGCTCGCGCAGGCAGCGCTCGCGCCCGACGACGCCGCCCGCTGCGACGCCGAGCTGCTCGCGCTCGCCGTGGCCGATCGCGCTGCGCGCCCGTTCGATGCCGAACCGCTGCGCAGCGCCGCGACCGCGCACGCACTGCGCGGCGAGTTCGCCGCGGCGCTGCCGTTGCTCGACGAACTGCTCGCGCACGATCCGCAGGCCGCGAGCGCGCGGCAACTGGCCGGCTGCGCCCGCCTGGCGCTCGGCGAACCGGGGACGGCCGCGGACCACTTCGCCGCCATCGGCGGTCGGCTGCCGGCGAACGTGACCCTGTTGCCGCACGCCACCGCGCTGTTCGACGCCGGCCGCCGCGCCGAGTGCCGGACGCTGCTCGACCGCGCCGTCGAGGACGCCGCGAGCGAGCGCTCGCCGTTCGAGGTCGACGCGCGGCAGATGCGCGCCGCGCTGCTGCTGGCCGAAGGCGACGACGCCGGCCTGCGCGCCGAACTGCGTGCGATCCTCGGCTGGTTCGTCGCCCGCCCGGCGACCTTGGCGGCGCGTGCCGGCGAGTTCGTCGCCGAGGCGGCCTTGCTCGGCGAGCGCGGCGACTTCGCCGAGGTCGACCGGCTGCTCGACCTCGCGGCGGTGACCGCAGCCGGACCGATGCTCGCGACCGCAGCCGACGACCGGCGCCGCGCCGCCTCGGCCGGCCGACTCGCGGCGCAGCGCACGCGCACGCCGGATCGCGCGCTGCGTCTGCGCGGATCGTGGCACCCGCCGATGCGCGGCCCGGAGTGGATGGCGGCGCAGCCGCGCTGACGCTCAGGCGGTCAGCAGCAGCGTGCAGCGGGCCGTCTCGGCCATGCCGGCGGTCGCGTACGCGCGCCGGGCCGGCAGGTTGCGCTCGCCGACGTGCAGGCAGACGGAGCCGCGGGCCTCGGCGAGCACGCTGGCGACCAAGGCCGCGGCGAGGCCGCGGCCGCGGTGTTCGGGGAACGTGAACACGCCTTCGACGACGAGGCCGCCGGGGCCGTCGCTGCCCAGGTCGAGTTTGCACTCGACGGCGCCCGGCGGACCGATCACCCTCGTCGTGCCGTCGGCGATGCGCTCGTCGATCGTGTCGCGCAGCCATCGGCGATCGACGCGCGCCGGATCGACGTTCAGGTCGCTCTGGTTGAGCAGCAGGGTCGCCTGCATCAGTCGATCGCGATCGGCGCGCTGCGCCCGGCGCACGCCGGCGTGGCGGCGATCGACCGCGGCCGTCGCCGCGTCGCCGACGCAATAGACCTGCGTTCGATGCGACAGCGGCGCCCGCGCCAACCGGTCGCGCAGGCCCGCCAGCAGCACGGCCGGCCCCATGGCGATGCGCCACGCGAGTCCGCGCCGCGCGATCTCGTCGACGAGGGGCCCAGCGAGCGCCGCTTCGGCGGCAGGCTCGACGATCGCGACGAGGTTGCCGCGCGGACCGACCCAGACCAGGGCTTCCGGCGGCCCGCCGCGTCCCATGACGAAGGCGGCGCCCTCGGCGCCAGCGAGCGCGTTGCGCACGTAGACGCCGTGCGGCCCGGCCGCCGTCGCCATGGCGGCGGCCACCGCGTCGCCATCGGTGACGTCGCGGATCACGAGGCCCATGCGACCTCAAGTTGCCGATGCCGCCGGCCGAAAGGCCCCGACACACGCCGACGGAGAACCCCGTGGACACCTACGACTTCCTGGCCGATCCCCGCGCGCTCCGACTCGCCCATCGACGCAAGATGCGCGCCAGCATGCAGCGCGAGAACGACTGGTGGCTCGATCGCCTGCAGTCGCTGTGCGAGTCGCCGCGCCCCGACTTCGACTTCCCCGCCTACCTGCTGGCGACGCCGCCCTTCCGCGACCTCGCTGGTCGACTGGCCCTGGCGACGCAGCGCCGCATGCTCGATCTCGCCACCGCCGACGAATTGGACTGGTTCGTCAGCGCCTTCCGCGACTACCTGCGCACGGAAGTCGGCGAGGACGTGTTCAGCAGCGCGCATCCGTCGCACCTGGAGCACTGAGCCGCGCCGCCAGCGCCGCCATGCGCTCGGGCGGCGGCGGCGGACCATCGAGGCCGGGCACCTGCCCAGGCGCGTCGGTCGGCACGAGGTGCACGTGCGCGTGGCGCACGACCCAACCGATGACGCTGACGCAGACGCGCTGGCACGGCAGGCGTTGCCGCAGCGTGCGCGCGACCTCGCGGCAGAAGGCCCACAGCGAAGCATGCGCCTCGGCGTCGAGATCCCAGACCGAGTCGACGAGTTGCTTGGTCGCGACGATCACGTGGCCCTCGCGCGCCGGCCGCTCGGCCAACCACGCCAGAGGGCGATCGTCCTCGGCGACGACGTGCACGACGTGGCGCCGGGTGACGACGTCCGCGAACGTCGGCGCCGTCATCGCAGCGACTCCGCCAGCGACTTCGCCAGCGCCGCAGCATCGGTGACCGGGGCTGCGCAGACGCCCCGGCGGCAGACGTAGGCCGCCGGCCTGCCGGCGACCGACTCCTTGCCGGCGAACAACGGGGAACGTTCGGCGAGCGCCGCGCGATTGCCGGCGTGCGCCAGGGCGACGACCCCATCGAAGCGCACGGCGCCGTGGACGGCCGCGAGCAGGGCTTGCGTCGCCGGATCACCCGGCTCACCGCAGACGACCACTTCGCGCGGACCGGCGAGGTGCCAGCGTGCCGCCGCCACCAGCCCTACCGACGCCGCCGGCGCGGCGGCGAGGCGCGCATGGTGCGCGCGCACGACGGCGACGCCGCGGTCGTACATCGCGCCATCGCCGAGCAGCAGGCCGCCGCGCAACAGCGCCTGCGCGGCGAGCGATGGCCCGCTCGGCAAGGCGCCGTCGTTGGCGGTGCGCGTGCGCACGACCAGTCGCTCGGCGTCGGCGGCGGCGTTCCACAGACCGCCGTCGCCGGCGTCGAAGCGCGCCACCATCGCGGCGAGGATCGCCTTGGCGCCATCCAGCCAGCGCGGATCCGGATCGACCTCGAACCACGCCAGCAGGCCGTCGGCCACGGCGGCGTGGTCGTCGAGCCCGCCGTCGAACTCGGCGGCGCCGCGCCGCCACGTGCGGTGCACGCGGCCGTCGACGACCATTCGTTCGAGCAGGAACGTGGCGCAGCGACGCGCTGCCGGCAGCGCGTCCGACGGACCGCCGCAGCGCACCGCGGCGGCGAGCGCGCGCAGCGCGAGGCCGTTCCAGCAGGCGATCACCTTGTCGTCGGTCGCCGGCCGCGGCCGCTGCGCGCGCGCCGCCATCAGCCGCTGCCGCGCCGCCGCGCAGCGTGCGGCGTCGTCCCCCGCCGGCGGGCCGTCGGCGAGCGTCAGCACGTTGCTGCCGCCGAAGTTGCCGGCGGAGGTCACGCCGAACCACGCCGCGGCCCGGGCCGCGTCGTCGCCGAGGGCGGCGTCGAACTGCGTCTTGCTCCAGACGTAGAAGCGGCCCTCGCCGCCGTCGCTCTGGGCGTCGAGGCTGGCGCAGAAACCTCCGTCCGGCGTCTGCATCTCGCGCAGCAGCCACGCGATGGTCGCATCACCGACCGCGCGCAGTTCGTGGCAACCGACGCGCCGCCACGCCGCGTAGCAGGCCTCGGCCAGCAGCGCGTTGTCGTAGAGCATCTTCTCGAAGTGCGGCACGACCCAGGCGCGATCGACGGCGTAGCGATGGAAGCCGCCGCCGAGCTGGTCGTGGATGCCGCCGCGCGCCATCGCCTGCAGCGACCGTCGGGCCATCGCCCAGGCGGCGTCGCCGTCGGCGGACAGCAGGAACAGCAGGTCGAACGCGGAGGGGAACGTCGGCGCGAACTCCGGCGCCGCGCCGAAGCCGCCGTGCTGGCCGTCGAAGCGCCGCGCCGCGTCGGCGACGCAGGCAGCGACCAGGGCCGGCGTCGGCTCGCCCGGCGGCGCCGGCGCCGCGAGGTCCGTCTGCAGGTGCACGGTCAACGCGGCGGCGCCGGCGAGGATCTCGGCGCGGCGCTCGCGCCATGCGGCGCCGAGCCCGTCCACGACGCGGCGGAACGCCGGCAACCCGTGCGCTTCCTGCGGCGGGAAGTAGGTGCCGGCGTAGAACGGCTTGCCCGCGGGCGTCAGCCACGCCGACAGCGGCCAGCCGCCCGGCTTGCCCATCGCCTGCAGCGCCGCCATGTAGACCTCGTCGACGTCGGGCCGCTGCTCGCGGTCGACCTTGATGCACACGAACTGCTCGTTGAGCCGCGCCGCGACCTCCGGATCGGCGAAGCTCTCCTTGGCCATGACGTGGCACCAGTGGCACGCCGAGTAGCCGATGCTGAGGAAGATCGGCTTGTCGAGTTGCCTCGCGAGCGCCAACGCCTCCTCGCCCCAAGGCAGCCAGTGCACCGGCTGCGCGCTGTGCGCGAGCAGGTACGGCGACGAAGAACCGGCGAGTTTGTTGGCGCCATGCGCGCCGCCGTCGCGACCGTCGCCCTGGCCGAGCGCCACCGCAGCCAACGACGCAGTGAGCAAGGCGCGCACGACACGAACCGATCCAGGCATCGGCGCATCGTCCCCCGACGACGGGACGAACGCGAGGGGGTCGCCGCGTCGGACGAGGCCGCTCACTTCGCGGTCGGCTGGATCGCACGCTGCAGGCCGGCGAGGCTGGCCTGCTGGAACGCCCGCACGCGCTCCTGGATCGCGCCGAACCAACCGAACCAGCGCGCTGCGAAGTCGGGGAAGAAGCCGCTCTCGGTCCACTCGATGCGCGTGCCTTCGGCGACGGCATCCCAGGCAATGCGGCCGAACTTCAGGTCCGGACCGCCTTGTTCGCCGGCTCGCAGCACGTACCCGATGTCCGCCGGCGTGACCCTGACGAGTTCGAGCGTCATCGTGCCCTGCGGACCGCGCCAGGTGATGCGCTGGCCGACGGCGCCTGCCTGGCCCGAGACCTCCCGTCGCGTCTCGGGCCCGAGCGGCACGTCGAGCGGCGACCACGTGGACCAGGTGCCCAGATCGGCGACCGCCGCCGCGACCCGCTCGGGCGCGCCTTGCACCACCGCCTGCGAGGTGACGGTCCAGGCCTTCGCCAGGAAGTTGCCGACGCCGAGGTAGACGAGCACGAAGCCTGCCAACACCAGGACGACGACCTTCAACACGGACTCCTGCGGCGCGCGCGACATCGAGGCAGAGGCTACACGGCGGCGCGCGCCGAATCCCACGCTGGCGCCGCCGGCGCGCGCGGCGATGATGCCGTGCGATGAACGCCTTCCTGCATCGGTTGCCTGCGGTGCTCGCCGTGGCGGTCGCCTGGACGCTGGCGGCGGCGACCTCATGTCCGGCCCAGAGCGGCGCTGGCGCCCCGCCACCGCTCGCACGCGAGTTCCGCGGCGCGTGGGTCGCCACCGTCGACAACATCGACTTCCCGAGCCGCCCGGGCCTGACCGCGCCGCAACTGCGCGCCGAACTCGACGCCATGGTCGCGCGCGCCGTCGAGCTCAAGCTCAACGCCCTGGTCTTCCAGGTCCGCCCCAGCGCCGACGCCTTCTACGAGTCCACGCTCGAACCGTGGTCGGAGTTCCTCGTCGGCACGCAGGGCAAACGTCCCGACGCCGGCTTCGACCCGCTGGCCTACGTCATCGAGCGCTGCCACGAACGCGGCCTGCAACTGCACGCCTGGTTCAACCCCTTCCGCGCGTGGCACCCGGCGTGCAAGTCGCCGCCGGCGGCGACGCACGTCACCCAGCGCGCGCCGCAGCTCTGCGTCACCTACGGCAAGTACCGCTGGATGGACCCGGGCGAGCCTCTGGCGCAGAAGTGGTCGTTGGCGACCGTGCAGGAGGTCGTGCGCAAGTACGACGTCGACGGCGTCCACGTCGACGACTACTTCTATCCGTACCCGGAGGGCAAGACACCCTTTCCGGACGACGCCAGCTACGCGCGCTATCGCGCCGACGGCGGCAAGAAGGGGCGCAGCGACTGGCGGCGCGACAACATCGACGAGTACGTGCAGAAGCTGCGCACGATCGTGCACGAGGCCAAGCCGCACGTCGCCGTCGGCATCAGCCCGTTCGGCATCGCGCGCCCGGGCGTGCCCAAGGGCATCAGCGCCGGCATCGACCAGTACGAGGACCTCGCCGCCGACGTGACGAAGTGGCTGCGCGAAGGCTGGCTCGACTACCTGTCGCCGCAGCTGTACTGGCCGATCGACCAGAAGGCACAGGCCTTCGACGTGCTGCTGACGTGGTGGCACGGCCAGAACCCCAAGCAGCGCGCCATCTGGCCCGGCATCAACCCCGGTCGCGCGCTCGATCGCGCCCGCAACTGGCGCACCGACGAACTCGCCGACCAGATCGCCCTCATGCGCGCCGCCGACCGCGCTCCCGGCCACGTCCACTTCAGCTTCAAGGCGCTGCGTTCGGACGCGCCCCACGTCGCCGGCGCCTTGCGCGACCGCGTCTACGCCGAGCCGGCGGTGGCGCCGCAGCTGGCGTGGCTCGCGGCCCCGACGCCGAAGGCGCCGCAACTGCGGCGCGATGGCTCGGGGCGACCTGCCGTCGCGTGGACGGCCGATCCGGACGCGCGCTTCCACGCCGTGCAGGCCCGCAGCCGCGGCCGCTGGCGCACCGTCGAAGTCGTCGGCGGCAACCGCACGCAGTGCGTGCTGCCCGAAGGCTGCGACGCCGCGGCAGTCACGCCGATCGGTCGCAACGGCGTCGCCGGTCCGATGGCCACGCTGGCCATCGCCGCCGCCCGCTGACGGCCGATGCCGACGGCGACGGCGCCAGGGTGGCGCGGTCGCTCGGAGCCGGAGCGCGGATTCGCGGCCGGGTCGAAGCCGACGACCGCAGGCGAATCGGTGGATTCGCCGAGGATCGGCGGCGAGCCCCCGGACGCGAAGACGCGTGCCGGGCGGCACGGCTTTCGTGACGCAGACTCCGCGGAGTCTCAGACGAAGCCGGTGATCGCGAGGTCGTCGCCGTAGACCTCGTGGCGGACTTCCTTGAGCTGCCAGGCCTCGGCCATGAACGGCCGGCCCTCGCCGCCGACGGGCGTCGGCGCAAGGCGCCCGCCGATGATCTTCGGGGCGACGAAGGCGAGCACCTGGTCGACGGCCTGCCAGGCGAACATCTCGGCGACCAAGCCGCCGCCGCCCTCGACGAGCACGCGGCGCAGGCCGCGGCGCTTGAGCTCGGCGAACGCGAGGCCGAGGTGCAGGCGGCGCGGCCCTTCGCCGGTCGGAACCGGGATCACCACGACGCCCAGTTGCTCCAGGCGCGCACGCCGCGCCGGCGCCAGGGCCTCGGCGGCGAGCAACCACGTCGGCGCGAGCCGCGCGGTCTTGACGAGGTTGCTGTCGTCGTCGATCTCGCCCAGCGGATCGACGACGATGCGCACCGGCTGCGGCCCCTGCACCAGCCGCACGGTCAGCTCGGGATCGTCGACCTGGGCGGTGCGGAAGCCGACCATCACGGCGTCGCAGCGCGCGCGCAACTCGTGCGTGCGGGTGCGGGCCTCGATGCCGCTGATCCAGCGCGCCTCGCCGGTCGGGGCCGCGGTCTTGCCGTCCAGGGTCATCGCCCACTTGGCCAGCATCCACGGCCGATCGAGCTGCAGGGCGCGGCGGAACGGCTCGTAGAGCTGGTCGCAGAGCGTCGCCGCGACGCCGTCGACGACCTCGATGCCTGCCTGCTCCAGTGCCTGGATGCCGTGCCGCCGATGCCGCGGATCGGGATCGATGGCGCCGATCAGCACGCGCTGGACGCCGGCGGCGATCAACGCGGCGGCGCACGGCGGCGTCTTCTTGCCGTCCTTGCCCTTCGGCGAGCTGCACGGCTCCAAGGTCACGACCGCCGTGTCGGGCCGCACGCCCTTGTCGCGCGCCTCGTCGAGAGCCATCGCTTCGGCGTGCCGGCCGCCGTAGTGCTCGTGCCAGCCGCGCGCGACGACGACGCCGTCCTTCAGCAGCAGGCAGCCGACCCGCGGGTTCGGCTCGACCTCGCCGCGCCCGCGCTGCGCCAGTTCGACCGCGTCCTGCATCCAGGCGTCGTGCAGCAGGGGATCGTCGATCATGCGCGCTGCGCCTCCGCCGGATCGGCGCGGCCTGCCTGCGCCGCGTCGTGCGCGAGCAGTTCGCCGACGCACGAGTGCGCCAGCGCTTCGGTGATGCGGACCGGCACGTACTGGCCGATCAGTTCGCGGTCGGTCGCGGCGAAGTGCACGAGTCGATGGTGCGCCGTGCGGCCGGAGAAGCGGCCGGCGACCTTGCTGTCGCCCTCGACCAGCACTTCGGCCGTCGTGCCGACGAGCGCGCGGTTCTTCGCCAACGTCAGTTCTTCCTGCGCCGCGAGCAGCACGGCGTTGCGGCGCTCCTTCTCGGCGTCGGGCACGTCGTCCGGCAGCTCGGCCGCGAGCGTCCCGGGCCGCGGCGAGTACTTGAACACGTAGCTCTGCGCGAAGCCGACCGTGCGCAGGAACGCCACCGTCTGGTCGAAGTCGGCGGCCGTCTCGCCCGGGTAGCCGACGATGAAGTCGCTGTGCAACTCGACGTCGGGCGCCCTTTGCCGCAGCTGTTCGATGCGGGCGAGGTAGCGCTCGACGGTGTAGCCGCGGCGCATGGCCTTGAGCACCGCGTTGCTGCCAGACTGCGCCGGCAGGTGCAGGTAGCGCGCCACCTTCGGCAGTTCGGCGATCGCGTCGACCAGCTCCGCCGACAGGAAGTTCGGGTGGCTGGTGATGAAGGCCAACCGCCGCAGCGCCGGGATGCCGTGCAGCTCGCGCAGCAACCGCGCCAGCGTGGCACCCTGGCCGGTCAGGTCGCGGCCGTAGGCGTTGACCGTCTGCCCGAGCAGCGTGATCTCGGTCACGCCGTCGTCGCACAGTCGCTGGGCCTCCTCGACGATGTCGACGATCGGGCGCGAGACCTCGTCACCGCGCGTCGTCGGCACGATGCAGTACGTGCACGGCATGTTGCAGCCGCGCATGACCGACACGAACGCCTGCGAGCGGTGCGGGCGCACGCGCACGTCGCGGCGGATCAGGTCGCCGCTGACGCCCTGGTCGACCGCGACCACGCCGGCGCCGACGACCTCGTGCTTGGTGCGCGCCGGATCGCGGCCGGTGGCGAGCTGCAGGTTCTTCGCCCGGGCCTTCTCGACCGTGTCGTCGATGTCGCCGAAGGCCGACGGCCCGACCACGAGGTCGACGTGCGGCATGCGGGACACGAGGTATCGCTTGTGCTCTTGCGCCATGCAGCCGAGCACGCCGACGACCAACTGCGGCTCGCCGCGCTTGCGGATGCGCAGCTTGCCGAGCTTGCTCCAGACCCGGTCCTCGGCGTGCTGCCGGACGCTGCAGGTGTTGATCAAAACGACGTCGGCTTCGGTCTCGGTGTCGGCGGCCACGTAGCCGCGCAGGCGCAAACGGCTCTCGACCAACTCGCTGTCGAGCTTGTTCATCTGGCAGCCGTAGCTGGTCAGGTGGTACTTCGGCGCAGTCATCGGGGCCGCGCATCCTACGCAGCGGCACGCCCGCGCGCAGCCGTCGAAATGCGGTCGCAACGCCCCCCTGGGCAGCGGTCCCGCCGCCGCTACCGTGTCGCTCCATGCGCACCATCCGCCCCGGCGCCTTCGCCGCGCTCCTGCTCCCTGCCGCTGCCATCGCGCAGATCCTGCCGACGGCGGTGCCCTACGCCCGCACCCAGGACCTGTTCGTCGCCGACTCGACGAACGACGCCTGCTACCGCCTCACCGACTTCAACCAGGACGGTGACTACAACGATCCCGGCGAGGCGAACCTGTTCTACTCAGACTTCGTCGGCGCCTTCCCCTGGACCAACCCCGCGGCCGTCGGCTGCGCCGCCGACGGCACGGTGTACGTCGCCGACACGACGACCGACGTCGTCTACGCGCTGCGCGACCTCAATGGCGACGGCGACGCCAACGACCCCAGCGAGGCGACGGTCTTCCTCGACAACGCCAACGCCAGCGGCTTCGTGATGCAGACGGTGAACGGCATCACCTTCGACGTCCTGGGCCGCATCTACCTGACCAACGCCAACACGTCCACGCCGGTCGGGCCCGACCGCATCGTGCGCGTGCAGGACCAGAACGGCGATGGCGACGCCAACGACGCCGGCGAGGTGTTCGACTTCTACACCGTGCCCAGCTCGGTGACCCCGGTCGGGGTGTCGATCCCGACGAAGGCCATGATCGGGCCCGACCTCTGCGTCTACTACACCGAGATCGGCACCGGCACGGCCTACCCCAAGGGCGTCTACCGGCTCAACGACCTCAACCAGGACGGTGACTGCAACGACGCCGGCGAGGCGGCGATGTACTGGACGCCGCCGTTCGCCGCGTCGCCGTTCTACTGGGGGTTCGCCATCGACCAGCAAGGCTGGTTCTACGTCACCGACCACAGCACCAACGAGAAGGTCTGGCGCGGCAAGGACCTCAACGGCAACGGCACGATCGAGACGACCGAGCAGACGCTGTACTACCAGACGAGCGCCTCGACCTGGTGGGAAGTCGCCGTGCGCGACGACGGCGTGGTCTTCCTCTGCGAGAGCCAGTCGCCCGACCGCGTCACCCGCCTCGTCGACCTCAACGGCGACGGCGACGCGCTCGACGCCGGCGAGTCCTTCCAGGCCTACGACAGCTCGGTCTCGACGACTGCGGTCGGCATGCGCGGCCTCGCCTTCCAGCGCGCGCCGCTGCTGCAGGCGCAACCGCCGGTGGCGCCGATCGGGACGACGACCAACCTCGTCACGCAGGCCGCGGCGCCGGGCGACCTCGTCTTGCTGGTGATGTCCATCGGACTCGGGCCCGCCATCGCGCTGCCGCCGTTCGGCGTGGTCGAGATCGACGTCAGCTCCTTTGCGTCGCTCGGCGTCGGATTGGCCGACCCGCAGGGGTACTTCGGCCTGCCGCTGTCGATCCCGAACAACCCGGCGGTGATCGGCGCCTACGCCTTCCAGTCGCTCGCCGGCAACCAGTTCCGGCTGTTCCTCGCCAACGCGGCGTCGTTGACGGTCACGCCGTAGGAGTCTGCGTCACGGAACGCGTGGCGGGCAGCGCGGCCTTTCGTGCCGCAGGCTCCTAGGAGTCTGCGTCACGCAAGACGCGCTTCCCGTGACGCAGCGCCCGAACGGCCAGTCGCACGGTGCCGCGGCTTCCGCCGGTGCCGGACGGGGCACACACCCACGGCACCGTCCAGGCCGCCGGCGGCACGCATGACGGACCGACGCAATTCGCCCTGGGGCGGCGCATCGCTGGTGTCCCCCGCCTCGCCTGCCGGACGAACATGCGCCATACTCCCATGATGCCAGCCTTCCACCGCACCACCCTGCTCACCCTTGCCCTCGCCGCCACCGCGACGGCGCAAAACCTCTCGCTCGATCGCACCGGCGGCGCGATCGGCGGTTCTTCGACCTTCCCCATCCTCGGGCAACCAGGCGAGATCTTCGCGCTGGTCATCGCCTACCAGGAGGTCCCGACGCCGATTCCGGGCATCGGCCTCACGCTGGACATCAGCGATGAACTCGCCAACGTGACGTACACCACGCCCGGCTGGTTCGGCGTGTTGAACGCCCAGGGGCGCGCGACGCCGAATCTGACGCTGCCGAACTGGCCGATCCTCGACGCCACCATGTGGTCGCTGCAGGCGGTCGCGGGCACGTCGACCTTCCGCAAGAGCAACCTCGTGCGGCTGACGCCGCAGTTGCCGGACACCTTCAAGCCCACCCTCGGAGCGCCGGCAGCGCCGATCCTGACGGCGGGCGGCTGGGCGACCGCGCCGGACAACGAACTGCTGTTCCTCGGCGGTTCGGGTCCGGTCGCGCAGCGCTACAAGGTCCGCACCGAGGAGTGGGAATTGGCGGGCGCTTCGCTCGGCGTCGGCATCCTGGCGCAGACGACCGGCTTGGCGGACGGCCGCGTGCTGTTCACCGGTGGCCTCGACCTGACGACCGGCCAGCCGACCGCCGCCGCGTCGGTCTACGACCCGGTGACGCAGGTCACCACGCCGCTGACGATGGCGGCGCCGCGCGCCGGCCACGGCGCCAGCCTGATGCCCAACGGCCGCGTGCTGATCACCGGCGGCAGCACCAGCTTCGACCTGACCAACCCGCTGTCGCTGTTCACCGGCCTGCTGGGGTCGTCGGAGTTCTTCGACCCGGTGACGAACACGTTCCTGCCCGGTCCGAACATGCTGGAGCCGCGCGCCTTCCACACGTCGACGACGCTGACCACGGGCCGCGTGCTGGTCGCCGGCGGCATCGCGACGATCCCGTTCGTCAACATCCCGAACGTCTCCAACACCGCCTACCTGTTCAACCCGACGACCAACAGCTTCGGCCTGCCGTCGCTGTTCAGCGGCGGTCGCTTCCTGCACTCGGCGACGCAACTCAGCAACGGCCGCGTGCTGCTGGTCGGCGGCCTGACGCTCGACCTGACGACCTTCCTGCAGACGCTGAACATCGCCGACCTGATCATCGGCACGCGCACCGACTGCCAGTTGTTCGCGCCGTCGGCCTTCGGCTTCGGCAGCTTCACGACGGTCAACGGCATGCAGACCGGGCGCGCCGGCGCCGCTGCCGCGCCGCTGGCCAACGGCGGCGCGCTGATCGCCGGCGGCTTCGCGCTGACCATCAACCCGTCGACGTCGCAGTTCGAGTTCGCGCTGACGGAGACGGCCGACCGCTTCACGCAGGCCCCCAATGCGATCGCCCCGGTCGGCTCGATGGCTGCGCCGCGCCTGTTCGGCGCCGCGCTGCCGCTGCCGGACGGCACGGTCATGGTCGTCGGTGGCGGCCCGACCAACGCCGAGATCTTCCAGAACTGAGGAAGCTCGGACGGACGTCTCGAAGCGTCCGGCGACCGCCGGACGCGCCACGGCCGGGGCTGTCGATCGGATCGATCGGCGGACCGGCCGCGCGGCTTTCCGGGGGACGACGCGGCGCTACGCTGCTGCGGCTTGGAGTTCTCCCTGCCGTCGCTGCCCGTGCCGATGTTCCCGCTCGGGCGGGTCTACCTCTTTCCGCATCAGGTGATGCCGCTGCACGTGTTCGAGCCGCGGTACCGCCGCATGGTCGAGGACCTGCTCGACGGCCAGGGGCGGCTCGTGATCGCGACGGTCCCGGATGGCTCGGTCGAGACCCCGACGACGCCGGCACCCGTGCTGCCCGTCGGGGGCTTCGGCGAGATCTTGCGGCACCAACGCCTGCCCGACGGCCGCTTCATGCTGTGGGTGCTGGGGCTGTGCCGCGTGTCGCTGTACGAGGCGGCATCGGATCGCCCCTATCGGCGCGTCGAGTGCCGGCGCTTCCACGAGATCGAGTCGAGCGCGACCGAGGAAGCGCAGCTGTGCGCCGAACTGCGCGCCGCCGCCGAAGCCCGCATCGAGCAGCGTGAGGAGAAGCTCGAGTTGCCGGCGGACGCGACGGCCGCATTCCTGACCGACCTCGTGCTGCAGCTGCTGCAGTTGCCGTCGCCCGACCTGGCGATGGCGTACACCGAGCCGTCGATCGCCAAGCGCGCCCGTTTCGCGCTGGCCAAGGCCCGCCAACTGCCGCCGAGCTGACCGCAGCGTCTTCCGCAGGCGCGGATGCTTGCCGGCGACGGCTGCCGCGCTAGCGTGTGCCGGCGATGAACAAGCCCCGATCGCACAAGGCGCTGGACGGCATCCGCGTCTACCTCGTCGGCGCCCATGCGACCGGCAAGACGACCCTGGCCCGCTGGGTCCGCGACCACTACGGCATCCCCATGATCGCCGAAGTGGCGCGCGGCGTGCTCGCCGAGATGGAAGCCCGCCTGGAGACGCTGCGCACCGACATCGCCCTGGTCAATCGCTACCAGTACGAGGTCTTCCGGCGGCAGATCGACGCCGAACACGGCGTCGGCGGCTCCTTCGTCAGCGACCGCGCCTTCTGCAACCTCGCCTACGCCGCCCACCACTCGACGATCCTCGCCGACATCTTCCGCGACCGGAAGCTCGGCGAATACATGAACTGGGTCCGCCAGGGCATCGTCTTCTTCGTGCGACCGCACCGCGAGCTGGTCGTCGCCGATGGCGTCAGGGCCGGCCTGGAGTGGGAAGAGGTCGTGCGCATCGACGGCATGGTGAAGCTGCTGCTCGAGGTCTTCGGCGTGCCCTACATCCCGGTCGAGTCGCTCTCGATGCAGGAGCGCGTGCGCCTGATGGAGCGGGTCCTGGACCTGGCCGGCCTGCCGCAACTGCAGACGGTCGCGCCGCCGGCGCCGGCCGAGGGCGTCGCCCAACGGGTGAACTGACGCACGGAACGCCCCATGGCAAACCAACCGCAACGCCACCTCGCCCGCGAGATCGCACACTTCGTCCACGACCGCACGCCGCTGCGGCCGCGGCTGGCCATGCTGCTCGGCTCGGGACACGCGTCGATCGCCAACCAGCTCAAGGAGAAGGTCGTGCTGCACGGCGAGGACCTGCCCGGCGCACGACTGCACGCACCGCTGCTGATCGGCTTGCTCGAAGGCGTTCCGGTCGCCGTCGCCGACGCCCCGCTCGCCGCCTACGAAGGCCTGTCCGCGAACGAATTGGCGCTGCCGGTCCGCGTGCTCAAGGCGCTCGGTTGCGAGACCCTCGTCGTGACCGCCGGCGCCGCCAGCCTGTGCCAGCAGATCGAGCCGGGTGCGATCGCGATCGTCGAGGACCACCTCAACTTCAGCAACCTGCATCCGCTCGTCGGCCCCAACGACGACCAGCTCGGTCCGCGCTTCCCCGACATGAGCGAGCCGTACCGGCGGCAGTGGATCGACGTGGCCCGCGACGTCGCGGTGCGCGCCGGCGTGCCGTGCACGACGGGGGTGTTCGCGGCGATCCCCGGCCCGTCGATGCCGACGCGCGCCGAGTTCCGCTTCCTGCGCCAGGCCGGCGCGGATCTCGTCGGCATGTCCCTGGTTCCCGAAGTCCTCGCCGCGGTGCACGCCGGCTTCGACGTGCTGGCGCTGGTCGGAGTGACCCAACAAGTGCTCGCCGGCCGCACCTCCCAGGTCTCGATCGAGGCAATGATCGACGCCGCCGACCTGGCGGCGCCGCGCATGGCGTCGATGCTCGTCGGTGTCGCCACGGCGCAGGCGGACGCGTGAAGAAGGCCGAGCGCAAGCCGCGTCGCCCACGGCTCGCCGTGCTGCTGAGCGGCTCCGGCCGCACGCTGCAGAACCTCATCGACCGCATCGCCGACGGCCGCCTGCACGCATCGATCGCCGGCGTCGGCAGCGACCGGGCCGACGCCTTCGGCTTGCAGCGCGCGCTCGACCACGGCCTCGAAACGCGCACGCTCGCCAATGCCAGCGCCACGTGGTCGTGGATCGCCGAGCTCGACGTCGATCTCGTCGTGCTCGCCGGCTACCTGCGACTGCTGCCGATCGAGTCGGACTTCGCCGGCCGCGTGCTGAACATCCACCCTTCGCTGCTGCCGCGCCACGGCGGCAAGGGCATGCACGGCGAACGGGTCCACGCCGCCGTGCTCGCCGCCGGCGACGCCGAGTCGGGCTGCACGGTGCACCTTTGCGACGAGCGCTACGACGAGGGCCGCATCCTGGTGCAGGCTCGCGTGCCGGTGCTGCCCGGCGACGAACCGGCGCGCCTGGCGGCTCGCGTGTTCCAGGCCGAGTGCGAGGCCTATCCCGCCGGCATCGCCATGCGCTGGCGCGAGATCGTCGAGCGGTGAGGTCAGGCCGGCCGTCGTCGGCGACCAGCCCAGCGCCCGATCAATCGATCCACGATGGCTCCACCAAGGATCACCCCGCCGACGACGGCGAACTCCAGGCGGTCGCTGTCGAACAGCAGGCGGATCGTGTTCGGCAGCACCTGCATCAGCGCCGAACCGAGCACGATGCCGAGCACGCTGCCTTCGCCGCCGCGCAGCGCGACTCCGCCGAGCACGGCGCCGGCGATCGCGTACAGCTCGTAGAAGCTGCCGAAGCTCGACGCCTGCGCCGAGTTCACGTCGAGGACGAACAGGCAGCCGCCGAAGCCGGCGAGCAGCGAGCAGGCGACGTAGGCGAGCACGCACAGGCGGCGCGTCGGCACGCCGGCGAAGCGCGCGGCCTCCTCGTTGCGGCCGAGCGCGAACAGGTGCCGCCCCCAGACCGTGCGCGACCACACGACCCACGTGAGGCCGGCGACGACGGCGAGCGCGAGCAGCGGCGCCGGCAGTCCGAACGCATCGCTGATCGGCAGCTTGCCGGTGGCGAGCCAACGCAGTCCTTCGGCGGCGTCGCCGAATCCCATCGTCTGGTCGTCGCTGAAGCCGCGCATCCAGCCGCGGTAGATCAGCAGGCCGCAGAGGGTGACGACGAACGGCTGCAGGCCGAGTCCGGCGACGAGCAAGCCGTGCCACAGGCCGATCGCCGCGCACAGCAGCAGGGTGAGCGCCAGCGCCGTGCCGCCGTCGCAGCCGCGCTCCTTGAGCAGCCACGGCAGGACGCAGCCGGCGACGCAGACCACCGCGCCGATCGACAGGTCGATGCCGCCGGTGACGATGACGAAGGCGGCAGCGAAGCCGAGCACGCCGAACAGGCCGATGCGCTGCAGCAGGTTCTCCAGGTTGTAGGCCGAGAGGAACACGTACTGACCCGTCTCGGGGTCGCGCGATCGCCACGCCGTGATCGCCACGACGACCAACAGGAGCACGCCGACGCCGAGCCACTTCTTCATCCTGCCTCCATGCTGGTCGCCGCGAGCATGACCGCGCGCTCCGTCAGTTCGTCGCCGGCGAGCTCGGCGCGGATGGCACCGCCGCGCATGACCAGCGCACGGTCGGCCAGCGCGAGCACCTCCTCCAGGTCGGAACTGACGAAGACCACGGCAAGTCCGGCGCCGGCGAGCGCGTGCAGGCGCGCGTAGATCTCGGCGCGCGCGGCGACGTCGACGCCGCGGGTCGGCTCGTCGAGCAGCAGCACCTTGGGCGTCGCCGCCAGCCACTTGCCGAGCACGACCTTCTGCTGGTTGCCGCCGGACAACGACCCGACGGCCTGCTCCGGGCCGCTGGCGGCGATCGCCAACTCGGTCATCGTGCGGCGCGCGAGGTCGCGCTCGTACTCGCCGTCCACCAGCCAACCCCGCCGGCGCAGCGTCGGCAGCGAGAGGTTCTCGCGCACGGTCATGCCGAGCACGAGGCCCTGCGTCTTGCGGTCCTCGGGCAACAACACGAGGCCCGCACGCGCCGCCGCGGCCGGACCGCCGCCGGCGAGCGTCGCGCCGGCGACGCCGACGTTGCCCGCGAGGCGGTCGTCGACGCCGACGAGCGCGCGCAGCAGCTCCGACCGGCCCGAGCCGAGCAGGCCGGCGATGCCGACGACTTCGCGCTGCCGCACCTCGAAGCGCACGGCAGCGGCGGGATGGGCGCGCGTGCGCACGCCGTCGACGCGCAGGGCGACGTCGCCCGGCGCATGCCGGACCCTGCGCGCCGTCGTCAGCTGCCGGCCGACCATGAGGTCGACGAGCGAATCGTGCGTGATCGCCGCACGCGGCAGTTCGCCGCTGTTGCGCCCGTCGCGCAGCCCGATGGCGCGGTCGGCGAGCGCCTTCACCTCGTCCAAGCGATGCGAGATGTAGACCACGCCGACGCCTTCGCCGCGCAGTTCGCGGACGACCTCGTGGAGGCGCGCCGTCTCGACCATCGTCAGGCTCGACGTCGGCTCGTCCATGATCAACACGCGGGCCCTGGCGCGCAGCGCCCGCGCGATCTCGAGCAACTGCTTCTGGCCGGGCGCCAGCCCGGCGACCGGCGCGTCGGGTTCGACGGCGAGGCCGACGCGTTGCAGCCAGGGCCGCGCCTGCGCCCGCATCGCCTGCAGGCGCAGGAACGGCCCGCGGCGGAGTTCGGCGCCGAGGAACAAGGCGCCGGCGACGCTGAGGTTGTCGCACAAGCTCAGTTCCTGGTGGATCAGCGCGATGCCGGCGCGCAGGGCGTCCGCCGGACCGGCGAGCCGCACCGGGCGGCCGTCGAGCAGGATCCGGCCAAAGTCGGGCTGCACGACGCCGGCGAGGACCTTCATCAGCGTGCTCTTGCCGGCGCCGTTCTCGCCCACGAGCGCCGCGACCTCGCCGCGGCGCAGCGTGAAGTCGACGCCCGCGAGCGCGCGGACGCCGGGGTACGACTTGCCGATGCCGAGCGCCTGCAGCAGCGGCGCGTCGGAAGCTGCGGCCGCCGCGCTCATGCGGTCACTTGCGCCCCGTCTTCTGCTTGAGGTCCGCCCAGAACGCCTCGACGTTGGCCTTGGTGATGGCGCGCGCCGGGATGTCGACGAAGCGTTCCTTCGGCAGCAGCGCCGCGCGCTTCTCCGGATCCTTCTCGCGCACGAGCGCGGCGAGCAAGGCGAGCGACCGACGGCCGTACTCGTACGGGTTCTGCACCACCGTGCCGTGCACGTGGCCGTCGACGATGCCCTGCAACGTCGCGTCGTTCTCGTCGAAGCCGACGATCTTGACCTTGCCCAGCCGGTTCGCCGCCTTGACCGTCTCGAGCAGCAGCGGCGGCTCGTACTCGAACAGCCCCACCAACGCCGCGACGTCGCTCCAGCGCGCCAACGCGTCCTGGGCCGCCGCCTTGCCCTTCTGGCGGTCGAATTGGTCGGTGAACGTGGCGCGCACCTCGTACTTGCCGCCCACGAGCGGTGCGTCCTGTTTGTCGAAGCGCGCCGGATCGCGCGACCGGTCGAGCAGCTCGTCGATGACGCCCTGGCGGCGGCGGCGCGCGTTGTCCTGGTCGAGGTTGCCGACGAACAGCACCACGGCGCCGCCTTCCGGCAGCGCCTGCTCGATCAGCTGGCCGCAGAGTCGGCCGGCGTCGTAGTTGTCCATGCCGACGTAGCACAGCCGCTTGCTCTTCGGCGCGTCGGAGTCGTGCGTGACCAGCAGCGCGCGACCCGCGACCTTGTCGAGCAGCGCCGTCATGTTCTCCGGGTCCTTGGGCGACACGGCGATGCCGTCGACGCCCTTGGCCAGCAGGTCCTCGAGGATGCGCTTCTGCTCCTCGGCGGTGCCGTTCGCCGGCATGCGGACGACGGCGTCGACGCCGAACTCGGCCTTCGCTGCCTCGACGCCGAAGCTGCCCACCGTCCAGAACTCGGCGACGCAGTTGGTGACGAAGGCGAGCTTCGGCTTGCGCGGCGCGTCCTGGCCGACGGCCAGGGCGGCGACCAGCAGCGAAGCAGCGAACGCGAACACGGCGCGGCGGCGCATGGTCATGGTTGGCTCAGCAGACGGTCAGGCCGCCGTTGACGGCGAGGTCCTGGCCGGTCACGAAGGCGGCGGCGTCGCCGGCGAGGAAGGCGCAAACGCCGCCGACGTCCGCCGGGACGCCCCAGCGGCGCATCGGGATCAGCGCCTTGTAGGCGTCCTTCTGCTCCTGCGGGTCGTCGGCGTGCCGCTCGACCGGGATCCACCCCGGGCTGACGAGGTTGACGGTGATGTTCCACGGCGCCAGTTCCGTCGCCATGCTGCGCGTCCAACCGGCCTGCGCACCCTTGGCGGCGACGTACGGGGCGAAGTTCGGCACGCCGCGGCGGAACACCTCGCTGCCGATGTTGATGATGCGGCCGTGTCGGCGCAGCTTCATGCCCGGCAGGACGCTGCGCGTCAGCAGGAACGGCGACTTGACGAAGAAGTCGAGCATCTGCTGGTGGAACGCCCAGTCGTACAGCTCGAAGGGCTTCTGCGGCTGCGCGGGCGTGGCGTTGACGACGACGATGTCGACGGGACCGAGGCGCTTCTCGACCGCGTTGCACATCTTGACGACGTGCTTCTCGTTGGTGGCGTCGGCCCGCACCAGCATGCCCTCGTAGCCGCGGCCCTCGAACTCGGCGAACGTCGCCTCGGCGACCTCCTGGCCGTTGGCGAAGTTCAGCGCCACCTTCGCGCCGGCCTGCGCCAGTGCGAACGCGATCGACTTGCCGAGGCCCTTGCTGCTGCCCGTCACCAGCGCCGTGCGTCCGGCCAGCGTGAACGGCCGCGGTTCGTGGTCGAGCGACGGCAGCGGCGGGCGGGACGGCGACGAACGGGCGGCTTTCTTCATGGTGTGCGAGGTCGTGACACGCTACCGGGTTGCCGGCCCGACGGCGACCATCTAGAAGCGGGCCATGTCCTCGTTCCTCGCGCGCGCGCAATGGCTTGCGGTCGTCGTCGCGACCGCCGCCAGCGCGCCGGCGCAGGCGCCGCCGCCGGTCGGCGCCGACGAGTTCGCGCAACGCCGCGCGGCGCATTGGGCGTGGCAACCGCTGCGCGTCGACCTGCCGCCCGCCGCCGGCCATCCGGTCGACGCCTTCGTCGACGAGAAGCTCGCCGCCGCCGGGTTGCGGCGCTCGCCGCCAGCGCCGCCCCACGCGCAACTGCGGCGACTCTGGTTCGACCTCGTCGGCCTGCCGCCGACGCCCGAGGCCGTGGCGCGGTTCTGCGCCGACCCGAGCGACGCCGCCTGGGAACGCGCGGTGGACGAACTCCTCGGCAGCGTGCACTACGCCGAACGGCAGGCGCGCCATTGGCTCGACCTCGTGCGCTACGCCGAGACCCTCGGCCACGAGTTCGACTTCGAGGTGCCCAATGCGTGGCGCTACCGCGACTACGTGATCCGCGCCTGCCGCGACGACGTGCCGTTCGACCAGTTCGTGCGCGAGCACGTCGCCGGCGACCTGCTGCCGGTGAAGCGGCTCGGCGACGGGGGTGCCGACGAGAGCGTGCAGGCGACGGCGGCCTTCTGGTTCGTCGAGCAGACGCATTCGCCGGTCGACGCCGCCAAGCACGAAGCCGACCGCGTCGACAACCAGGTCGACGTGCTCGGCAAGGCGTTCCTCGGCCTGACGATCGCGTGCGCGCGCTGCCACGACCACAAGTTCGACGCCATCCGCGCCGCCGACTACTACGCCTTCGCCGGCTTCGTGCAGAGTTCGCGCTACGTGCAGGCGCCGCTGTGCCCGCTAGACGTCCAGGCCGCGCCCTTCCAGCGCGCGTTGTCCGCGCAGCGCCAGCTCGCCGCGGCATGGGCGACGGCGCACACCGCTGCGCCAGAGCCCGCGACCGACCCGCTGCCGCTGCGCGCCGGCGATCGCGTCGTCGCCAGCGCCGAGGATCCGACGACGGGCTGGTTCGTCGTCAACGACGGCTTCGGGCCGCAGCCGTGGCGGGGACCGCTGTGCCTGGACCCCGCTGCCGCCGCGCCGGCGCTGCGGCAATTGCCCGGCGCAGTCTGGCACAGCGCCGTCGCCGGCCGTCGTCGCGAAGGCACGCTGGCGTCGCCGACCTTCCCGCTGACCGCGCGCTACGTGCACGTGCGCGCCGCCGGCGAGCACGCCCGGCTGAAGGTCGTCGTCGACGGCTTCCACCTCGTGCGGGCCCCGATCTACGGCGAACTGCACAAGGGCGTCGGCGATCCCGACGCGCACTGGGTGACCTTCGATTGCGGCGCATGGGCCGGCCGGCAGGCCTTCGTGCAGGCGATCGACCAGCGCGCCCACGACCTCGCCGATCCGGAGCACGACCGCAAGTCCTACCCGGACGACGGCTGGATCGCCGTGCAAGCGGTCGTCGTGTCGGCGCACGCCGCGCCGCCGCCGGCCGCGACGGCGCCACCGCTGCCTGGGCACGCCTGGACCGAGCCACCTGCGGCCGTGGCGGCGGCGCTGCGGGAACTGGACGCAGCGGTCGCCGCGCTGCCGGTGTCGCCGACCATGCCGGCGATGGCCGATGGCACCGGCCGCGATCTCGCTGTCGCGTTGCGCGGCGACCATCGCCGCCCCGGCGAAGCCGCCCCGCGCCGGTTCCTCCAGGCCCTCGCGCGCGACGCGGCCACCGCGACCGGCCCCGGCAGCGGGCGGCTGCAGTTGGCCGAGGCGATGACCACCGACGGCGCGCCGTTGGTCGCCCGGGTGCTGGTCAACCGGCTTTGGCGCCAGCTGTTCGAGCGCGGCATCGCGCGCAGCGTCGACAACCTCGGCGCGCTCGGCGATCCGCCGACGCATCCCGGACTGCTGGACTGGCTGGCCGGCGAGTTCCTGCGCCAGGGCTGGTCGCGCAAGCGCGCGCTGCGGCTGCTGGTCACGTCGGCGGCGTACCGCCAGGACAGCGCGCGCCGCGCCGACGGCGAAGCGGCCGATCCGGCGAACCTGCTGCTGCACCGGCAGAACGTGCAGCGCCTCGACGCCGAAGCCGTGCGCGACGCGCTGCTCGCGATCAGCGGACGGCTCGATCCGACCCCGTTCGGCCCGCCCGTCGAACTGCCGCGCGAGACGATCGTCAAGGCGCGCGGCCGGCCCGAGCGGGCCGGCCCGGTCGACGGCGACGGGCGGCGCAGCATCTACCTCGCCGTGCGGCGCAACTTCCTGCCGGCGATGCTGCTCGCCTTCGACCTGCCGACCCCGTTCGCGACCGTCGGTCAACGCAACGTCTCCAACGTGCCGGCCCAGGCGCTGACGCTCGCCAACGACCCGTTCGTGCACGAACTGGTCGCGCGCTGGGCCAACGCCTTGTGCGCCGACGGCGCGATCGCCGGCATCGATGGCCGGATCGCCGCGGCCTTCCTGCGCGCCTTCGCCCGGTCGCCCGCGCCGGACGAGGCGGCGATCAGCCGCGACTTCCTGGCGGCGGGCGGCGAGACGGCGTGGCCCGACCTGCTGCACGGTCTCGTGCTGGCGCAGGAGTTCCTGTACCTGCGATGAGCCGCCGCCGATGAGCGCCGAACCGAGCACGACGCCGACGCGACGCGCGTTCCTGCAGCGCGCCTGGAACGGCTTCGCCGCGCTGCCGATCTGCCACCTGCTCGGCGGCGGCGATGGCGCCGGCCGCGGCGCCCAGGTCCGCCACCACGCCCCCCGCGCGAAGTCGGTGATCTTCCTCTACATGGACGGCGGTCCGAGCGGCCACGACCTGTTCGACTTCAAGCCGCGGCTCGTCGCCGACCACGGCAAGCCGTTCCCGCTGCCGAAGGAGCCGACGCAGTTCAACGACGCCGGCGACACGCTCGGACCGTGCGCGAAGTTCGCCCGGCGCGGCGCCAGCGGCCAGTGGATCAGCGACCTGCTGCCCCATCTCGCCGGGCAGGCCGACCGGCTGTGCGTCGTGCGCTCGATGGTCGCCGACTTCAGCGAACACACCAACGCCAACTACTTCCTGCACACCGGCCACGGCCTGCAGGGTCGACCCGGCATGGGCGCATGGATCGCGTACGGCCTCGGCTGCGAAGCCGACGACCTGCCGGCGTACGTCGTGCTCAACGGCGGGCTGATCCCGCCAGGCGGCATCGACTGCTTCCACAGCAGCTTCCTGCCGGCGCACAGCCAGGGCTCGGTGTTCCAGATGCGCGGCGACGCCGTCGCCAACGTCGCGCCGCGCGAGCGCGAGCCGCTGCGCCAGCGCCGCAAGCTGCGATTCGGGCGCGCGCTCGACGAGGCCGCGCGGCAACGCCAGGGCGCCGAGCCGGCGATCGACGCCGCCGTCGCCAACGCCGAGCTCGCCTTCCGCATGCAGGCGGCGGTGCCGGAGCTGACCTCGCTGCGCGGCGAGTCAGCCGCCCTGCAGGCCATGTACGGCTGCGACGACGAATACGAGCCGACGCGCACGTTCGCGCGCCAATGCCTGCTGGCGCGGCGGCTCGTCGAACGCGGCGTGCGCTTCGTCCAGCTGACGTGCGCCGACACCCGCCACGATCGCTGGGACCAGCACGGCGATCTCCCGAAGGGCCTCGCCGACAACTGCCGCATGGTCGACCGCCCGATCGCCGCGCTGCTCGCCGACCTCGCCGCGCGCGGCCTGCTCGACGAGACGATCGTGCTCTGGGGCGGCGAATTCGGCCGCACGCCCTTCGCGCAGGGCGGGTCCGGCCGCGACCACAACCCCGTCGGCGTCACCATGTGGAGGGCTGGCGGCGGCTTCCGGTCCGGCCACAGCCACGGCGCCACCGACGAATACGGCTACAAGGCCGTCGTCGATCCGGTCACGGTGCACGACCTGCACGCTACGATCCTCTGGCAGCTCGGCGTCGACCACGAGCGCATGACCTACCGCTTCGGCGGGCGCGATCTGCGCCTGACCGACGTGTACGGCACGGTGCAGCGGTCGCTGCTCGCCTGACCGGGTTCTCGATGCTCGCCGCCCTCACCCTGCTCACCATCCTGTCTTCGCCGCAGGAACCGGCCGTCGCGACCGCGGCAACGCCGTGGTTCGAACGCGCCGACGCGGAGCGCTGCGCCGCCGCGGCGGAGCGCGGACTCGCGTGGTTGCGCGACCGCCAGCTGCCGACGGGTTGCTGGATCGGCTACGTCGGCCACAAGGTTGGCGACGACTACGAAGTGCTGGCGCAGGCGCTGCTGCCGGAAGCGCAGACGCGACTCGGCCACGGGCACCTCGGCGTCACCGCGCTCTGCGGCATGGCGTTCCTCGCCAGCGGCAGCCTGCCCGATCGCGGTCCCTACGCCGACGTGGTGCGGCGGACGGTGGCGTACGTCGAGTCGACGGCGATGGAGAACGGGTACCTGACCGACTCCGGCACGCGCATGTACAGCCACGCCTTCGCAACGCTGTTCCTGGCGGAGGTCTACGGCTCGTCGGCGACGCCGAGCCTGCGCACGACGCTCGAGCGCGCCGTGCAGTTGATCGTCGAGTGCCAGAACGAACTCGGCGGCTGGCGCTACAACCCGTTCGACCGCGAACTCGACCTCTCGGTCACGGTGTGCCAGGTCCAGGCCTTGCGCGCCGCACGCAACATCGGCATCCGCGTGCCGGCCACGACGATCGAGCGCGCGATGGAGTACGTGCGCCAGAGCCGCGTCCCCCGCGGCCCGCACCAAGGTCTCTACTACTACAAGATCCACGGCCGCGGCCAGTACGAGAAGCCGACCGAGTACGCCATCAACGCCGCCGCGGCGACCGCGCTGCGCAGCGCCGGCATCCACGACGAGGAACTGCACGACCCGGTGCTCGGCTTCCTCGAACGCGACTACGGCGACGTCGCCCGCTGGTACGGCGAGCACTACTTCTACTGGTACGGCAACTACTACGCGGCGCAGGCGTTCTACCAAGCCGGCGGGCCGCGCCTGCGCAGCTACTTCGCCCGGCTGTCGAAGGACCTGCTCGCCGCCCAGTTGGCCGACGGGCGCTGGCGCAATCGCACCGGTCCGGGCGATCCGTTCGCCACGGCGGTCGCCTGCGTGCTGCTGCAGATGCCGCGCCAGTACCTGCCGATCTTCCAGCGCTGACCGTCCGCGCGGCTGCGTGGTTCGACGGGCGCTTGGCGTGGTCGGGTCGCCATGGGTTGCCGCGGCGGCCGCGCCGCGCCTGGCGACCGATCGGCGCGTGGTGACGCCGCACGGCGCCGCCGTCCGGACGGCGACAGGCGGCGGCAGGAGGCGGACCGGCAGGGCGGGCGGGCGGCGCGCTGACCGCCGGCCGCTCCGCGGTCGCTCCCCCGCCGCGCCGGCGCGGGACACGGTGTCCACGATCCGCGATCGCGGCTGGTGGTGCGCCGGCTTTGCCCTTGAATCCCACGCCTGACCGGCCACGATCCGGTCGGTCAACCACGGTCAGTTCAGGGCGTATGCGCTACACGAACGCACGAATCCTTCTCGGTGCCAGCCTGCTCGTCGCCACGTCGACGGCGCAAGACTCCGCCATTCCGCAATCCTTCGGCGGCGCCAGCCGCTACGACGCGCCGACGTACACCGACGCCTACGGCCTGTCGGCGGCCGCGTCGACGCTGCCGCAAGGCGACGTCGACTACTCGCTCCGGGGCCAGTTCCTGCAGCACCACGGCGACTTCATGAATCGCCGGCAGCGCTACACGCCGGACGTCGAGATCGCGGCCCGCGCGCTGCCCAACCAACGCGTCAACAACGAGCCGGGCAGCTTCGACATGCTCGGCTACGACTTCGACGCGACCTTCCGGCCGCTGGTCTCGACCGACGGCTACCTGACCTTCGGCGCGTACTACAAGGCGCGCCGGTACCTCGCATCGAGCGACTTCGGCGACGGCGGCACCAACGGCAACAATGGCTGGGGTGACGAGACGCTCTACGGCATGGGCGGCAAGTTCGGCTTCGGCGTGTTCCTGACGGACAACGTCCTGCTCGAAGCGGAGACGCATCCGGGCGTCTGGTCGGACATCGACGACACGCTGCACCACCAGGACTTCGACTTCCCGTCGTTCGCGATGTTCACGGTGCGGTCGCTCGACAACTTCTTCTTCAAGTTCGGCGCCCGCTACAACCAGGTCTACGAGGAGGCGCCGTGGCTGCCGATCCTCGGTTTCAGCTGGGAACTCTCGGACAACCTGCGCCTCGACGTGCTCGCGCCCGAGCGCTTCGAGCTGTCGCTGTGGCCCAGTCAGAGCTTCGGCCTGCTGTTCGGCGGATGTGTGACCGGCGCCGAGTACCACGTGCACACGAGCCGCACCGGCCTGGACCGCAACCAACGCGCCAACGCCCGCGTGCAGGAGGCCATCGCCTACCTCGGCATGCTGGCCCGCATCAACGACAACGTCTCGTTCCAGGCACGCGGCGGCATCGTGATCGCAGGCGAGTACAGCCTGACCACCGGCGCCAACGCATTCGATCCGATCGACGGCCCGCTGGATCAGGGCGTGTACCTCGAAGCGTCGCTCGGCATCAGCTTCTGATTGTCTGGTCGCCGCCGCAACGCGGCGAACCCCCGCGGGCGAATCCAACCCGATAGCCCGCTGCGGCGGCTCCTGCCGGCGGCGCGGTCAGAGGATGCGCTTGCCGAAGGCGCTCAGGATCACGTCGACGGCCACTTCGCCGGACTGGTTCTTCACGTCGAGGATCGGGTTCAACTCGGTGACTTCGAGGCTCGTCATGCGACCCGAGTCGCTGACCATCTCCATCAGCAGGTTCGCCTCGCGCCAGCTGATGCCGCCCTTTACCGGCGTGCCGGTGCCGGGCACGTCGCGCGGGTCCATGCCGTCGAGGTCGAACGACACGTGGAAGCCGGCCGTGCCGGCCGACGCGAAGGCGATCGACTCCTCCATCACGGCGCGCATGCCGCGCTCGTCGACGTCGCGCATCGTGTAGGCGTGGATGCCGGACGCGCGGATGTTGCGCCGCTCGCCGTCGTCGATGTCGCGGATGCCGATCAGGCAGACGTTGGCGGCATCGACCTTGGGCCAGAAGCCGCCCATCTGGACCAGCAGCGGATGGCCCATGCCGAGCAGGCTCGCGAGCGGCATGCCGTGCACGTTGCCGGTCGGTGAGCTCTCCGGCGTGTTCATGTCGCCGTGGGCGTCGACCCAGATGAGGCCGACCTTCTGCCCCTGGCTGCGGAAGTGTTCGCTGACGCCGGCGACGGTGCCGATGGCGATGCTGTGGTCGCCGCCGAGCACGACCGGGATCTCTCCCTGGTCGAGCGACCGCCGCACGCGCAAGCGCAGGCGATTGCAGACGTGGTAGATCGGGTTGAGGTAGCGCACCTTGTGGTCGCCCGGGTGGTGCTTCTCGGGCGCGGGCACGCCGACGTCGCCGTCGTCCTCGACCGTGTACCCGATGCCCTGCAGACCCTGCGTGACGCCGGCGATGCGGATCGCCGACGGCCCCATGTCGACGCCGCGACGGCCGGCGCCGAGATCCATCGGGACGCCCACGAGGCGGACGGTCTTGCTGGCTGCGAGGGGCGACATCGGGGGTTCCTTGCGGGCGGAAGGCGCGGACGATGCGTCCGTTTCGGCCGTTCCGGGCGCCCGGTGTAAGCCCCCGGACGTTGCCAGCCAAGCAACGCGAACGATCGTTGCCACCGGCGCCAGCGGCCGAACACGGCGGAACCGTATGTGGCGGCGGGGTTTGCCCCGGCGGACCGTGCGCGGAAACTGCCGCCATGGCGGCCGCCGACCCGACACCCCCAGCGCGCGGCGCGCCGGCGCTGCTCGTCGCCAACCTGGCCGTCGCCAACGCGTTCGGCCTGCTGTCGGGAGTCGGCGGCCTGCGCACGCCGTCGACGGCCGCCAACCTGCTGCTCGCCGCGCTGCTGGTCAGCCTCCCGTGGCTCGGCTCGCTCCGACGCTCCCTCGCGCCGCTGACACCGCTGACGAGCGCCTGGGACCGTGCACAGCAGCGCGTGTTCGTCGTCGTCGTCTGCCTCATGGCGATCCCGGTCGCCGCCTTCGGCGCGTGGGTCGTCGGGCTGGCGCTGGTTTGGCTCCTTGCCGGCCTGGCAGCGGCGCTCCCGGACGCGTTGCCGCCACCGGCGGACCTGCCGGTGGCGCCGTTCGCCGTCACCGCGGCGCTGGCGCTCGCCGCCGCGGCGCCGTGGCCGCGCCCCGCTCGCGCCTGGTTGGTGCTGCCCTGGCGGCTGCTGCGCTTGCTCGCCTTCGCGCTGCCGTGGGGCTGGCTCGGCCTCGTCGCCTTCGCCGGGCTGTGGACGCCCGGCGCCTTCGTCGGCCGGGACCCGATGCACGAGTCGATCGCGACGCTTTCGACCGCGTGGGGCCGCGTCGAAGCGGTGCGCATCAACGCCGCGGCGTTCACCGACTACATGGTACGTATCGATCGCGTGCTCGAACTCGGCCCGGCGCTGGAGTTGCGGTGGTGCCTGCTGGCGCGCGGCCACTGCGGCGAGGCCACGCTGGGCCGCGACGGCGGCACGCTGGTCGTGCGCTTCGTCGACGACGACGCGACCGCGTCCGACGCGCGTGGGCGGCCTGCCGAAGTGCGGCTGCCGCTCGACGGTCGGTAGTGGTGAGCGACCGCTCGCGCGGCGCGGCCTGCCGTGGCGGCGACGCCCAGCTCCTAGGAGTCTGCGTCACGGGACGCGCGCCGATCCGGTGCGTGGATTCGCGGCTGGGGCGAAGCCGACGACCGCAGGCGAATCGGTGGATTCGCCGAGGATCGGCGGCGAGCTCCCGGACGCGAAGACGCGTGCCGGGCGGCG
>JBKDXM010000115.1:0-11960 GCA_046306335.1 Planctomycetota bacterium | reverse complement strand
CGCCCGGCGCCGCACACCAGCAGCCCGCGCGGCGCCTTCGCTTGCGCCACGGCGCGGCAGGCGTCGTCGTGGGCGGCGACGTCGTCGCCGCCGACGGCGCGGGCGCCCACCGCTGGCCCGTAGCGGCGCGCGAGCTCCGGCATGGCCGCGCCGAGGCGGCCCCAGCACAGGATCCAACCGCGTTCGCCGGCAGCGCGCGCAGGAATCGGTGCGATCGCGCCGTCGTCGAGCCGGTCCTGCGCCGGCGCGCCGACGGCCGCCGCCGCCGGGCCGCTCCACCCGGCGAGCGGGAACAGCCGCGCGAGCGCGGCGAGGCAGCGCGGATCCCGGCGCAGCGACGTGCGGACGAGCCGCCGGACGCGGCGCGCGCCGATCGCCCACGCGCCGAGCCGCGGCAGCAGGCCCCAGCAGGCCAGCGCGACCGCGAGGAACGGCCACCACGCCCGCGAGGCCGTCGCCGCCTCGGCCAGCGTCGCGCCGCCGACGTACGTGCCCGGCATGCGGACCCATTGCGTCTGCGCGACGAGCGCGCCGCCGGGCGCGGCTTCGGGCAGGCACCACGCCAAAGGCGCGGCGATCGCCCCGACAATGCCGCGCATCACCGTCGCGCTGTCGAACAACGTCGAACTCCAGCAGAACGCCAGGTCCGTGAACGCCACGAGCGCCAACAGCACCGCCAGCGCCGCCACGTTGCCGGCCACGGCGACCCGCTGCGCCAGGACGAACAGCGTCCAGCGCTCGACGTCGGCGTGCCGCTCGAGGGAGGCCGCCGTCGCGCCGGCGGCGTCCGCGAGGTCGGCGCGCTGCCGCGCCAACCACCGCCATTGCGCGCAGGTGCGCAGCAACGACGCGAGCAGGCTGCCGGCGCCCCGCGCCAAGCTGATCGCCATCAGGAGGAGCAACCCCAGCTGCGCCAACACGAAGAAGAAGAGGAACCACAGCACGTTGACCGGCGTGCTGCCGTCGTAGCGCAACGTCGTCGCGCACGCGCCGCCGAGGACGGCCGCGGCGAGCACGGCGAGCAGCGTCGCCGCGACCTTCATGCCGTGCTCGTACCGACGGCCGGGCCGATCGGCGCCGCCGAGTTCCAGCAGCCACGCGGCGAGGACGGCGTGGAACACGCGGTCGTGGATGCCGGCGCGCGCCGCCGTCTCCGCCACCGACGCGCCGTGCGCCGCGGCGATGCGCGCCCCGATCGCGGCGTCGCGCGCCGCGAGCTCGCCCTGGCGACCTGCCGCCGACGCCGACGCATCGCGCTCGAACTGCGTCTCCAGGTCGATGATCAGGGCGATGCGCACCGCGGCGGGAGTCTAGCGGCGACCGCCCTGCAGGCCATGCCGCCGGCGGCGCGCCCCGGTCCGCGACCAGGGAACCGCCGCCGTCACGCGCGGCCGAAGTACAGCGCGTTCGACTCCGGCTCTTCCAGCAGCGGATTGTCGAACACGACGGCCTCGCAGGCCGCGTCCGCGAACGCCTGCTGCATGCGCGCCGTCACCTCCGCCTCGGCGGGCAGGCTGGTCCACAGCGCGAACACGCCGCCCGGTCGCAGCCGCCGCCGCGTCGCCTGCAGGCCGGCGACGGCGTAGAACGGCGCGTGGCCGTCGTCGAGCAGGTGGATCGGCGAGTCGTCGATGTCGATCAGGATGGCGTCGTAGGCTTCGCCCGGCTGCTGCAGCTGCCGCAGGCAGTCGCCGAGGACGAAGCGGCAGCGCGCGTCACCGCACAGCGCCGCCCCCAGCGGCACGAGGCCGCGGCGGTGCCACGCGACGACCTCGGGCAGGCGCTCGACGACGTCGACCTGCGCCACGCGCGGGTCGCGCAGCGCCGCCGCGGCGGTGTAGCCGAGGCCGAGGCCGCCGACGAGCACGCGCAGGCCGTCGCCGGCGAGCCGCGCCAGCGCGCGGTCGGCGAGTTCGCGCTCGCTCTGCGTGTTGAGGCTCGACATCAGGAAGCGGCCGGCGAGCTTGACCTCGTAGACCCACTCGTCGCCGGCGGCGACGGTGCGGCGGCGGCGCAGCACCAGCTCGCCGAGTTCGGTGTCGGCGACGTCGAGTTCCTGGAAGTTGGCGCTGGCCATCGCGGGCCAGCATGCCGCCGCCGGGCGCGTTGCGCACGCCGCAGCTTGCGCGCGGCGCAGCGGCAGCCGATCGTGCCGCGCCGGCGCGCCGGTCGCGTGCGCATCGAGGCGGACGCGGCGGCCGCCGATGCCACGCACCGCGCGCCACCCCCGACCATGGTCCTCTCCTGGCTGCTCGCGCCGTTGCGCCAGCGTTCGCGGCGGGCGCTGCTCGCGGCGCCATTCCCGCCGGCGTGGCTCGACGTGCTGCACGAACTGCCGTTCTACCGGCAGCTCGACGAACGCGGACAGGCCCGCATCCGCGACGACCTGCGCGTGCTGATCGCCGAGAAGAACTGGGAAGGTTGCGGCGGCCTGCAGTTGACCGACGCGATGCAGGTGACGATCGCGGCGCAAGCGAGCCTGCTGCTGCTCAACCTGGAACACGAGTACTACCCAGGCGTGACCTCGATCCTGGTCTACCCGAGCGCCTTCCGCAGCATGGCCAAGGCCGATGCCGGCGGCGTGGTGCGGCCGGGCGCCGACCACCTCGGCGAGGCGTGGAGCACCGGCCCCGTGGTGCTGGCGTGGGACGCGTCGCAGCACGGCGCCTACGACCCGGACGACGGCCACAACCTCGTGCTGCACGAGTTCGCGCACAAGCTCGACCTGCTCGACGGCCTCGCCGACGGCACGCCGCCGCTCGACTGCGGCGACGAGCTGCGCGCCTGGGTCGCGGCGATGTCGGCCGAGTTCGCGGCGCTGCGCGCGGCCGCGGCCGGCGGCCGCGCCACCGTGCTCGACCGCTACGGCGCCACCAACCCGGCGGAGTTCTTCGCCGTCGCCACCGAGTGCTTCTTCGAGCGCGCCGTCGCGCTGCGGGCGCGGCACGCCGCGCTGTACGCATGCCTGTGCGACTACTACCAGCAGGACCCGGCAGCGCGCGCGGCTGGACCGCAGCGCCCCGGCAACGGCGGCTGATCGCAGCGACTCGGGGACGGCGGCGCGTCCCCCTCCGGACGGCGAAGCGCCGCTTGGGCGCTGACCTACCCGGTGGCCACCGGTACAACGACCGGCAGCTTCATCCCAACGACTGCGCATGACTCCCGACGACGCGGACAAGGCCCCCGACGGCGCTGCCAATCCGACCGGCAGCGAAGACGCGACGATTCCAGCCCGCAAGGTGGGCCGCGACGACGGCAGCTCCGCGCCACCGCCGCCTCCGGCCGCCGGCGGCGACACGGCCAACCTCGTCGGCACGGTGCTCGGTGGCTGCCGCATCGACTCCCTGCTGGGCCGCGGCGCGATGGGCGCCGTCTACCTGGCGCGGCAGCTGAAGCTCGACCGCAACGTCGCGGTCAAGATCATCCGCCCCGAGATGATCGCCGACCCGCGCATGCTCAAGCGCTTCGAGGTCGAGGCGCGCACGGTCGGCAAGTTCAACAGCCAGCACGTCGTGATGGTGCACGACGTCGGCTTCGAGCGCGGCGTGCACTTCCTGGTCATGGAGCTCGTGCGCGGCACCAACCTGCGCGCCCACGTGAAGTCGCTGCTGGGCGGACGCCTGCCGACGGACGCCGCGGTGCCGCTGCTGCGGCAAGCGGTGCAGGGGCTCGAAGAGGCCAAGCGGCTCGGCGTCGTGCACCGCGACATCAAGCCCGACAACCTGATGCTCACCGAGCAGGGCGTGTTGAAGATCGCCGACTTCGGCATCGCCAAGCCGGCGGAGGCCGATCTGAGCCTGACGCTGACGTCGGAGCTGGTCGGCACGCCCCTGTACATGAGCCCGGAGCAGTGCCAGGGCGTCGCCGACATCGACTTCCGCAGCGACATGTACTCGCTCGGCGCGACGTTCTTCTACCTGCTGTCGGGCGTGCCGCCGTTCCGCGCCAGCTCGGTGTACGAGCTGATCCAGACGAAGACGAAGATCGACCACCTGCAGCTGTGGACGGTGCGCCCCGAGCTCGGCGAGGACCACCCGATGTCGCGGGTCGTCTCGCGGATGACCGCCAACGACCGTGCCGACCGCTACGGCAGCTACGCCGAACTGCTCGACGACCTGGCCGCGGTCGACCTCGGCGCCACGCCCGCGCCGGCGCGTTCGCGCGGTCGGCTGGTCGCGCTGTTCGCCGCCGCGCTGCTGGTCGGTGGCGGCGCCGCGTGGTACGCGACCCGCAGCGCGATCGGCGGCGGCGGCCTGACCATGGACGCCGCGACCGGACTGCCGCGCTGCCGTGAACGGCTGCGCAGCGACGGTCCGAGCCCGCTGCTCCGCGGCGACGTCGCCAGCCTGGTCGAGTCCCCGGCGACGGCCGCCGACAAGGCCCGCCTGCTCGCCGACATCGACGCCGGCCTCGTTGCCGCCGGGCGGCTCGCCGCGGTGGCGAAGCCGTCCGCGCTGACGCTGCCGTTCGACGCCCTGCGCCAGCACCTCGCCGCGGTCGGCGCCGCGCGCGAGTTGCCCGCGGACACCGGTCCGGAGGTGCGCGCGTGGCTGGACCGGCGCGCCGCCGCCGTCGCCGATGCCGCCGGCCTCGGCGCGCTCGCGCGCGCCGAGTTGCTGGCGACCTTCACCCGCTGGCAAGCGGACCTCGGCAAGGCCGGCGGCGACAAGCCGCGACTGGCCGCGCTGACGACGCAGCTCGACCAGCTGGCCGCCGGGCGGGCCGCGCTGCTCGCGCTCTGCCCGGAACAGGCCGACGCCGTCGAGCGCGACCTGCCCGAAGGCGCCCTCGCGGACGCGCGCCAGCGCCTCACGGCACCGCCGACGGCGACACCGATGGCCGCGGTCGACATCCGCGCGCCGCTCGCCGAGATCCGCGCCGCGCTCGCCCAGGAAGGGCCGGCCGAATCGCTGCTGGAGCGCACGCGCGACCTGCGCCCGACCGACGCCGCACAGGTCGAGGCGCACAAGCGCCTGCTCGACGAACTCGGCGCCGCCCGCGACTGCGCGGCGCAGGCGGGGGCGCTGCCGCGGCCGACCGCGCCGAAGCCTCCGTTCGACGACGTCAGCGGTTACTTCACCGAACTCGACCGCGTGCTCGCGCCTCTGGCGACGGACGGCGTGCTGCCGCCGTGGGCGGCGGCGTTGCGCGCGCAGTTGCGGGACGAGACGCGGCAAGGCGAGGCGATGACCAAGGCGTGCGCCGCGCTGTGGTCGGAGTGGCGCGCGCAGCGCGACGCCGATGCGCCGACGAGCGAGCTGGAGTCGCGCCAGCGCGAGCTGAAGGCGGCCGTGGCGCGCGCCACGGCGATGTTCCCCGGGCGCGCCGCCGCGCTCGCCCAGGCCGTGCCGCTCGCCGAACTCGACGCACAGATGGCGACGGCGCGGGCCGAGCGGCTGCGGCGCGACTGGGACGCACGGTTGGCGACGGCCAAGGCCCGGCTCGGCGGCATCGACGCGCTCGCCGACTGGCGAACCAGCGCGGCGGAGCTGACGGCCATGGCGGAGGCGTTGCGCGGCGATCTCGACGCGTTGGCCGCCGACGCGACGACGAAGAAGCGCTGCGCCGACTTCGAGGCCGACCTCGGCAAGTGGCAGGCGGCGGCCAAGCGCTTCGCCGACGTCGGCGCGCGCTTCGGCGACGGCGACCTGACCGGCAGCGTCGCGGCGCTGCGCGGCGCCGCCGACGCCGCCGAGCAGGACTTCGCGCGGCTGCAGCAAGCCATCGATCTCTGCCGCACGGCGTTCGCCCGCATCGAGGGCGAACTCGACCTCGCGGCCGTGACCCGGGACCTGACGCAGGCGCGGGACCTCGTGCGCGCGATGCCGCTGCTGCCCGGCGCCGTCGGGGCGCGCGTCGAGGAGTGGCTTGGCGGCGTCGAAGGCCTGCGCCGCGCCGCCGCCGGCATGGTCGCGATCCCGGCCGGCACGGCGCGCACGCCGGCGGCGCACGTGCCCGGCTTCTTCCTCGCCGCGACCGAGTGCAGCCGCCGCGAATGGCGGCAGTTCCGGGCGGCGCTGCAGGGCGCTGCGACGGGACCGACCGAAGCGGCGCGCCATGCCGCCGTCGCCGCGCGGCTGACCGGCTCCGGCCTCGATGCCACCGGCCTCGCCGAAGTGCTGCAGGAAGAGTGGGCCGGGGACGACGACGAGCCGATCGACCGCGTGACGTGGCGCGAGGCGATGGCCTTCTGCCGCTGGCACGGCAAGGACCTGCCGACCGCCGCCGAGTGGTCGCTCGCCGCGTTCGGCGACGGTGGCACGCGCCAATACCCCTGGGGCCAGGAGTGGAGCAACGACGAGGCGCAGCGCAATCCGAACACCGAGGTGCTGGCGAAGGTCGCGGCGGGCGGCCTGTCGTGGCGCTCGGCGGGCGGCGGCAAGCTGCACCATCTCGCCGGCAACGTCGCCGAGTGGTTGCACGCCGAGCCGACGGCCGAGATCGCCAACGCCGCCGGCGGCCGCTTCAACCAGACGGGGCGGGCCGCCGCGGAGGAAGGCGCGACGGGCCGGCACGAGGAGCGGCAACCCGACGAACGCCTGCGCGGCATCGGCTTCCGCGCCGTCCTGCGCCCGCGCGCGTTCCGCGGCCTGAGCTGGCCGCGCTGATCCCGGCGCGCCGCGCGCGGTCGGCAGCCGCGCGCCCGCCCACCCCGGCGCCTGAGCGCCGATCGGCTCTCAGGTCCGCGGCTTCGGCAGCAGGATGAAGAGGTGCCGCTGCGGGTCGTTCAGCTTCAGCGTGCGGACCTCGTCGGTCATGCCCGCCGCCTCGGTCGCTTCCTGGCGCGACATCGGCTTGCCGCCGACCTTCTTGTCGGCGACCTTCAGCGGGACCACGGTGACCTCGACCGTCGACGACGGGAAGGCGATGTCGAGCGTCAATTCGTCGTCTTCGCCGACGTTGACGACCTGGTTGAGGTCCCAGGCCTTCACCCAGTCGTCGTCGACGACGACCAGGGCCGGCTTCGGCTTCTCGTCGCGATCGATCACGTCGAAGGTGAACTTCCGGGTCGGGACGCTGCTGCAGGCCGTGGCGAGGACGCCGGCGGCGAGCGCGAGCATGGTCGTGGCGCGCGGGTTCATCAGCGGGGGCTCAGGGTGATCTTGAGGTCGGTGTTGGTGTCGACGAGGTTGCGCATGTCCGCCTCGGTCAACCACTCGACCTCGGGCTTGTAGTTGGGGTGCACGGCCTGGATGCAGACCCGGCCGACCATCGCGAAGTCGAACTCGCGCGGCCGGCGGTCGCCCTTGCCGACCTTGACGCCGTTGATGTAGAGCGACGCGTCGGGCGGATTGACCGAGACGACGCGCTGGTAGCTGGTGCTGGTGCACGCTGCAGCGTGCAGCGCGGCGAGCAGGACGAGGACGGGGACGGGGAGACGGTTTGGGCGACGGGACATGCGAACTCCGGCAGGATGACGGCGGGAGCGCGGAGGATAGGGAGCACCCAGGGCGAATCCAGACCGGGCGGCGGCCGCGAGCCCTGGCAGGCCGACTTCGGCCGCCGTAGCGTGCGATCCGCCCCGAACGACCCGCGACCGTGCCCGACCCCGCCTTCGTCAGCTTCCACGCCGACCGCCCCGCCGGCGCGGCGGGCGCCCACCCGAACGCGAACCTCGACGCCGACAGCTACCGGCGCATGCTCGACCTGCTGTTCCGCTCGGTGCGGCTGACGCATCCGGACGCGCCGTGCGTGCTGCTGACCGACGCCGGCACGCGGCTCGACGGCGTCGCCGGGTCGGTGCAGCGCATCGACGGCCCGGTCGACCACGCCGCGCTGATGCTGTCGCGCACGCTGGCGCAGGCCGCCTTCGTCGAACGCAGCGACTTCGCGCGGCCGCTGGTGCTGCTCGACTCGGACATCCTGCTCAACGGCCCGCTGCGGCCGCTGCTCGCCGAGGACTTCGACGTCGGCGTGACATGGCGGCCGCAGCGCGAGATGCCGATCAACGGCGGCCTGCTGGTGCTGCACAACCGCCGCCCCGCCGCCAGCAAGGCGTTCTTCGCGAGGTTCGCCCGCACGTACCAGGAGCGCTTCGGCAACGGCGGCAACGCGGCGTGGTACGGCGACCAGCACGCGCTGCAGGAGTGCGTCGGCCTGACGCGCGAGGAACTGGCGCGGCACACGGTGGTCGAGCGCGACGGCTGCCGCATCCGCCTGCTGCCGTGCGATACGTACAACTTCTCGCCCGACAACCGGCTCGACGCGATCGCCGACGGCCTGCCAGCGAAGCTGGTGCTGCACTTCAAGGGCCAGCGCAAGCGGCTGATGCAGCCGTTCTGGGACGCGTTCCTGGCGCCGCAGGCGCAGCGCTGGTGGCTGCGGCGCTGGCGCGCGCGCCGGGCCGTCGCGCGCCTGCAGGCGCTGGCCGCCGCCGAGGCTGCGGCGGCGCCGCGGTGACCGGCGTGGGCTGGCTCGACGCGTTGCTCGGGCGCTGGCGCGGCGGCCGCGTGGCTGCTTGGCCGGGTCCAGGCACGCTGGCCGTGGTCGGGCAGGCGCCGACGTCTTGGACGGCCGTGGGCGTGCCGAGCACGCCTTCGGCGGCGGCTGCGCGCGCCGAGTGGCTCGTCTACGTCGCGCCCGGCTTCGCGCCCGCACCCGACGCCCTGCCCGCGCTCGCCGCTGCGCTCGCTGACGACGCGGAGGTCGACTTCGTGTTCGGCGACGAACTCGAACCCGATGGCCACTGGCACAAGCCCGGCTGGTCGCCGGCGCTGCTGCTGGCGCAACCGTACGCGGCGACCTGCTTCGTGGTCCGGCGGGCATTGGCGGCGGAACTCGGCGACGCCGGGGCCGCGACCAACGCCGCCGCGCGCTACGACCTGTCGTTGCGGGCGACGGCTGCCGCGCGGCGCGTGCGGCACGTGCCGGCCGTGCTCGGGCACACCGCTGCGCCGATGGCGCCGTCGCCGGCGCACGCCGAAGCCGCCGCGCGCGCAGCTGCCGCCGCCGGCCTGACGGCGCAGATCGCGCCGCGGCCGGGATCGCTGGCGCTCGACGTGTCGGTACGGCCGCACCGCCCGACGACGGTGCAGGTCCTCGTGCCGACGCGCGATCGGCTCGACCTCGTGCAGCCCTGCGTCGACAGCGTGCTGGCGACGACCGGCGACGAGGCGCGCGTGCTGATCGTCGACAACGGCAGCGCCGAGCCCGCGACGCTGGCCTGGCTCGCCGCCGTCGCCGGCAACCCGCGCGTCACCGTGCTGCGCGACGATCGGCCGTTCGACTACGCCGCGCTGATGAACCGTGCGGTCGCACAGTCGACCGCCGAGCACGTGCTGCTGCTCAACAACGACACGCGCGTGATCGCACCGGACTGGCTCGCCCAACTGTCGGGCTGGCTCGCCGCGCCGGGCGTCGCCGCGGCCGGCGCCAAGCTCTACTACGGCGACGACACCGTGCAGCACGCCGGCGTGCTGGTCGGCGTCGGCGGCGTCGCTTCGCACGGGCACAAGGGCTTCCCGCGCGCATCGGCCGGCTACCACGGCCTGCTGCACAGCGTGCGCGACGTCAGCGCCGCGACCGGCGCCTGCCTGCTCGTCCACCGCGACGACTACCTCGCTGTCGGCGGCATGGCCGGCGAACTCCGCGTCGCCTACAACGACGTCGACCTGTGCCTGCGCCTGCGGGCGCGCGGCCGCCGCATCGTCTGGACGCCGCGCGCCGAGCTGCACCACTTCGAAGGGCGCAGCCGCGGCACCGACAAGGTGCGTACGCAGCGCTTCGAACAGGAGATCGCGTACATGCGCGCGCACTGGCCGCGCGAGCTCGCCGGCGACCCGTTCTTCAATCCGAACCTCTCGGACCGGCACGTCGACTACCGTCGGCGGTCCGGCGCATAGCGCCGGGCGTCGCGGCCTCCGGGCGTCGTGGCCTTCCGTGACGCAGGCTCCTGGGAGTCTGCGTCACGGGACGCGCACCGATCCGGTGCGCGGCTTCGCGGAGGCCCGGAAGCGAGCATCCGGACGCACAGGCGCGCTCCGGCGCGCGGACCGCAACCAGCTGCCCCGCGACTGCCGGGGGCTGCGTGCTGCCGGGCTCTTGGTGTCTGGTCTCTGTGTGCTCTGTGTTCTCTGTGGTTCCTTTCTGCTGCTGCTGCAGAAGCAGAACAACCATAGAGAACACAGAGAGCACAGAGCAGAGAAGAGAAGAGCGGGGCCAACGGAGGAGCGGCAGCAGGACGAACGGCAACTGCGGTCCATGGCGGGCGGCGTGGCGTCCCGTGACGCAGGCTCCTAGCATCCGCGCCATGCTCGAGTTCGCGCGCTGGCTGCAGGAAGTCCGCTTCGCCGACAAGCCGTGGCTGCTGGTCGGCAAGGGCCCCACCTTCGCGCGCCGCGGCGAGTTCGACCTCGACGCCTACCACTGCATCGGCCTCAACCACGTCGTGCGCGAGCTGCCGGTCGACGTCGCGCACGTGATCGACGTCGACGTGCTGCCGGCGATCGCGGACGCGCTGCCGCGCAACGCGCAGTGGCTGCTGATGCCGCGCCACCCGCACGTCGACTGCCGGCCCGATCCGCAGCGGCCGCTGGAGTCGTTCTTCGACGCGCACCCGGTGCTGCGCGACTTCGCCGCGCGCGGCCGGCTGGTCTGGTACGACCTGCGCAGCAAGTCTTGCCCCGTGCACGGCTCGGCGGCGCCGATCAAGGCCCGCTTCTTCAGCTCCGAGGCGGCGCTGCGCATCGTCGCGCGGCTCGGCGGCAAGGTCGTGCGCACGCTCGGCGTCGACGGCGGCCGCAGCTACGCCGGCTCGTTCCGCGACGCCGAGGCGACGCGGCTGGCCAACCAGCAGCCGTCGTTCGACCTGCAGTTCGGCGAGTTCGACGCGATCGCGAAGGAGACGGGCCTCGACGTCGAGTCGCTGATCCCGCCGATGCGCATCTTCATCGGCGGCGACGAGAGCGAGCACGTCGCCGCGAAGGTCCTCGAGCACACGATCCGCCAGCACGCCAGCGGGCCCGTCGCCATCACGATCATGCGCGACTACGCGATCCCGACGCCGAAGGACCCGGCCAACCGTTCGCGCACGAAGTTCTCGTTCTACCGCTTCCGCATCCCGGAGTTGTGCCGCTACCGCGACCGCGCGCTGTACGTCGACTCCGACATGCAGGTGTTCCGCGACGTCGCCGAGCTTTGGCGGCTGCCGTTCGGCGCCCGCAAGATCCTGTGCACGCGGCAGGACAGCCCGCCGGCGGCTTGGCGCGACCACTCGTGGTTCAAGCCGGGCCGACAGTTCAGCGTCATGCTGCTCGACTGCGAACGCCTGCCGTGGCGCGTCGAGGACGTGGTCCGCGGCCTCGACGAGGGTCGCTACAAGTACGCGAACCTGATGTTCGAGATGTGCCTCGTCGCCCCCGACGAGATCGGCGACGACCTGCCGACGGCGTGGAACCACCTGGAGACCTACGTGCCGGGCGAGACGGCGTTGACGCACTTCACCGTGGTGCCGACGCAGCCGTGGAAGACCGACGCAACGCCGCTCAACGACCTCTGGATGCGCGCCTACGAGGACGCGGTCGCCGCGGGCGCGGTCGATCCACGTCAGGTTCGGGAGGGCATCCGCCGCGGCTGGTACAAGCGCGGCCTCGAGGCGGCGCTCGCCAAGGCCCCGGCGTTCTGGTCGTGGACCGATCCGGACGCAGCGCCGGCCGCGGCCGCGGACACGGGCCTGGAAGCGGACCGGCTGCGCCGGCAATTGCGCGAGCTGCGCGCGTCGTGGACGTGGCGCCTCGGCCGCTTGTTCACGCGGCCGCTCGACCTGCTGCGGCGAGGCGGCGCGCAGCGCGACGCGTCGGCGTAGCAGGCGCGCCGTCAGCGGGCGCGACGCCGCCAGCGCCGCAGCGCCGCCGCCGCCGGCTGCACGAACCACCCGCCGCGCTGCCACGCGCGCGAGAGCAGCAGCGCCGCGACCTCGCGCCGCAGCGCCGCCGCCTCGTCGGCCGCCGGCGGCCAACGCT
>JBKDXM010000114.1:0-16144 GCA_046306335.1 Planctomycetota bacterium | reverse complement strand
CGAAGAAGCAGGCGGCGGACAGCGAAGCGCTGATCGCCAGCACGCCGGCGATGCGCGGCGCGAACAGGTCGCCGAGGGCGCGGTAGAGGGAGCGCAACATGGTGGGGGGCGCGGTGGGGTGCGGCAGGGCGATCAGGGGCGAGCGCAGGCGCAGGTTGCTTGGCCGGCGTCGCCGGTTGCGTCGACCGTGGCCGGGCGACGTTCACCGGGCGGGCGGTCGAGGCGCGGCTGCGGCAGTATGCCCGCCGTCCGCTGTGGGTCGCACGGCAGGAGCCGCGTGAGGCCGGGGTCTGCAGCGTTGCTGCAGCGCTCGGTGGGAGAAGCCTGGGCGGCCGCGGACGTCGCCGGTTTCGCAGACTCCTTGCCCCCGGTCGACCACTTGCAGGTGGCCACGCCGGCCGCCCCGAACGCAGACGGCGGTCGCCGCCTGCCAGCCGCGCGCGGGACCTCCCCTCCTTGCAGAGCCGGCATGGATGTTCCGAAATGTTGTACGATGCAAATTCCCATCAACGTTATGTAACTCATGCCGGCCGCACAGCACACCCTGAACCTGGCCCGCCGCCTCGGCATCCTGCGGTCGAAGGACCTGGCTCCTCATGGCATCGCGCGCACGTACTTGCGACGACTCTGCGAGCAGGGCCGCTTGCGCCGCGTCGGCCGCGGTCTCTATGCGGCGGCTGACGGGCCCCGATCGCCGCAGGACACGCTGGCGGTGATCGCGCGGCGCGTGCCCGATGCAGTGGTCTGCCTGCTGTCGGCGCTGCGGATCCACGACCTGACGACCCAGTCGCCGTTCGAGGTCTGGATCGCGATTCCGCGCCGTGCGCGCACGCCGAAGCTCGACGACGTGCCCGTGCGCGTCGTCCGCATGGCGCCGGACGTCCTCGCCGCCGGCGTCGTCGCCGTGAAGATCGACGGCGTCGCTGTGCCCGTCTTCGACCTGGAGAAGACGGTGGTCGACTGCTTCCGCTTCCGCTCCCGCATCGGGCTCGACGTCGCGCTGGAGGCGCTGCGCGAATACGTGCGGCAGCCGCAGCGCCGGCTGGAGCGCTTGCTGCGCTACGCCCGGATCGGGCGCGTGCGCAAGTCGATCCAGCCCTACCTCGAGGCGCTGCTTTGACGAAGGCGCCGAAGGACCTCGGCGCGTCCATGCAGGCTCGACTGCGCAACCTCGCGCGCCAGCGCGGCGAGGATGTTCAGGGCCTGCTCATGCAGTTCGTGCTGGAGCGATTGCTGCATCGGCTGGCTGCGTCCGCGCACGCAGGGGACTTCGTGCTCGAGGGCGCGATGCTCTTCGCGGCGTGGACCAGCACCCCGCACCGCGCCACGCGCGATCTCGATCTGCACGGGACGGGATCGCCGAGTCGTGAGCGGCTGGTCGAGGTCTTCCGCGCCGTCGCCGCGACGGCCGTCGAACCCGATGGCGTGACCTTCCTCGCCGCGACCGTGCGCGCGAGCCGCATCCGCGACGACCAGCCGTATCAGGGCATCCGGGTGACGCGCACCGCAGTCATGGCGACGGCGCGCATCGGCGTGCAGGTCGACGTCGGCTTCGGCGACGCCGTGCATCCAGCGCCCGTCAAGCTGCAATACCCATCCCTCCTGGGCCTCCCGACGCCACGCCTTCGCGCCTACCCGCGGGAGGCGGTCGTCGCCGAGAAGTTCCATGCCATGGTCGCGCTCGGCGAGCTGAACAGCCGGATGAAGGACTTCTACGACCTCAGCGTGCTCGCCGGCGGCTTCCGTTTCGACGGCGCGCGGCTCGGCGCTTCCATCCGTGCGACATTCGATCGACGCGCCACGGATCTGCCGATCGAGCAACCGATCGCCATGCGTCGGGAGTTCGCCGCACTGCCGGGCAAGGACGCCCAATGGCGCGCGTTCGTGCGGCGTAGCCGCCTGCTCGACGGGGCCGTGCCGCTCGTCGACGTCGTCGGCCGCCTCCGCGAATTCCTTTGGCCGATCGTTGGCGCGCTCGTCGTCGGCGCGGCCCCGCCGACGGCGTGGCAGCCCGGCGGTCCATGGCGGTGAAGGACGCCGCCGCCGGCGTCAGCCCGCCGCGCTGCCGACCAGCGCCTCGATCGCGGCGCGTTCCTTCGGCACGGACGCGCTGAGCACCTCGTGCCCGGTCTCGGTGCACAGCACGTCGTCCTCGATGCGGATGCCGCCGAAGCCGCGGCCGCCGTGCATGCCGAGGAACTTCTCGGCGCGCGCGAAGTCGACCATGCCCTTGAACTGCTTGCGGAAGGCGGCGTCGCGCAGGATCGCCGGCACGAAGTAGATGCCCGGCTCGATCGTGAAGCACATGCCCGGGTCGAGGTCGAGGTCCATGCGCAGGTAGCCGAGGCCGAACTGCTGGCTGCGCACGCGGCCCGGGCCGTAGCCGACCTGGTCGCCGAAGGCCTCCATGTCGTGCACGTCGAGGCCGAGCAGGTGGCCGGTGCCGTGCGGGTAGAACATCGCGTGCGCGCCCTTCTCGACGAGGTCGTCGACCTTGCCGCGCAGCAGGCCCATCTGCACGAGGCCGTCGGCCAGCGTGCGGCAGGCGATCATGTGCAGGTCGCGGTAGCGCACGCCGGGCTGCACGGCGGCGATCGCCGCCTTCTCGGCCGCCAGCACGACGTCGTAGACCTCGCGCGCCTCGACGCCGAACACGCCGCTCGCCGGCCACGTGCGCGTGACGTCGGCGCACCAGCCGCTCGGGCGCTCGGCGCCGGCGTCGAGCAGCACGAGGTCGGTGTCGTGCAGGACGTTGGCGTGCGAATGGTTGTGCAGCACCTCGCCGCGGACCGACAGGATGTTGTTGTACGCCGGCACGCAGCCGTGCCGCGCGAACGCGCCCTCGACGACGCCGACGAGCTCCTGCTCGCGCACGCCGGGCCGCGTCTTCGCCATCGCGCCGACGTGGGCCTCGCGCGTCACCGCCACGGCGAGGCGCATCTCGGCGAGTTCCTCGGGGCTGCGATGGTTGCGCAGGCGCGCGACCGCCGCGATCAGCCCCGGATCGCCGCACCGGGTGTTGTCGAAGAAGTCGAGCTGCTCGCCGGTGATCGCCAGCGCCTCCGCGGTCGCGCGCGGGTCGGCCGTCGCGATGGTGCGCACGGCGCGCTTGCCGAGCTTCTTGCGCACGATCGCCGCGAGGTCGGCGCGCTTCTCGATCGCGTTGACGCCGGTCAGCTTCTTGACCTCGGCGAAGCCCGGCACCGTGCCGTGCCACAGCGCGTCGGCGGCGGTGCGTTCGTCGAGGAACAGCGTCACGCTGCCGTCCTTGGGATCGAACAGCGCGGCGGCGTTGGGCTCGGCGTGCGCGAAGAAGAACAGGAACGTGCTGTCGGCGCGGAACGGGCTCCAGTTCGCCGGGTAGTTGCGCGGGATCCACCCGCCCGCCATCAGCAGGACGGGGAACTCGATCACGGCGAGGAACTCGGCGCGGCGGCGCTTGCAGTGGGCGTGGGTCGGCATGAGCCCGGGCAGCGTAGGCCGGCGTCGGCGGCCGCGCATGGGTGGAGGTGCGCAGGCGGGGCGGCGACTCCGGGCGCAGGACGCAGCCCTGCTGCGCGATCGGCGCGCTTCGTGTCGTGGGCGCCGGTGGATGCGGCGGCGGCCGGATGCAGGCAGGAGACCCCGGCGACGCGGCCGGCTGCGCAACGCCGCGACGGCGTTTGCATCTTCGCTGCGTGCCGGCGCGAATGCCGCGCGGCATGCTGGTCCGAGCCGCTGCTCGACGCCTTGCGCGCCCGCGGCGTCGCGCCGCACCCCGCCGGGTGCGCGCGGCGCCGACGCCCGCGATCCGGTGCTCCAAGGCGCCGGCCGCGGAGTTCGCCTTCGGGCGCACCGTGTTGCAACCCTCCCGCCGATGAACGCCAAGCTGATCGCCTTCGTGTGCCTCCTCGCCGCCTTCGTTGGTGGTTCCCTCTGGTTCGCGCTCGCGCCGACGACGTCGCCGATGCCCGTCGGTGCGCCGGCGGACCCGGCCGGCGACGCCCCGTCGGCGCCGGCGCCGGCCGCGCCGGTCGTGACCGCGCAGGGCGCGGGTGCGGCGACGGACCCCGCTGCCGACGCGGGGCGAACGGCGGTCGAGCCCACCGCGGTCGCGGCGGGGGCAGGCAACGTGCTCGTGCGCGGTCGCGTCGTCGACGCCGCCGGGGGACCGCGCGCGGACGTCGAGGTCGTGCTGACGACCCTCGGCGCGATCGACGTCGACGACGACTTCGGGTTCGACCTGACGGCCCGGTCGACGACCGCGCCGGCCGACGCGCCGCGCGCCCGCAGCGGCGCCGACGGGCGTTTCGCCGTCGCCTTGCCCCGCGATCGCAACGTCGCGCTTCGCCTCGGCGACGCCGGGTTCGTGTTCGTCGGCAATGCCCCGCGCGTGCGCGCCGGCAAGGGCGACCAGGACCTCGGCGACATCGTCGTCGTGCGCGCTTCGGTCGTCCGGGGCCGCGTCCAGGACGAGGCCGGCAAGGCGCTCGCCGACGTCCGCATCGAAGCGGACCGCGGGTTGTTCGGTTGGTTGACGCGCGACGGCTTGCGCACGGCTGCCGACGGCACGTTCGTCGTCGCCGGGCTGGCCCCGGGCGCGTTGACGGTGCGTGCGTCGCTCGCCGGCTACCTGCCGGGCAGCCAGGAACTCGAACTGCAGGCCGAGGAACAGCGCGACGGCGTCGTCGTCACGATGCGCACGGGCAAGGCGATCGCCGGCCGCGTCGTCGACGACCGCGGGGTGGGGGTCGGGGGCATCCGCGTCGGCTTCAACCGCACCGAGATGCGCGGCGGCATCGGCATCGAGCGCTTCGTCGCCGAGGAAGCAGCGACGACGGACCCGAACGGTTGGTTCACGCTCGCTGGACTCGGTGAGGAAGCGGTCACGGTGCGCGCCGTCGGCAAGGAGCACGCGTCGGCGACGGTGGCCGAGGTCGCGGTCGGGACGATGGACGTGCTGCTGCGCGTCGAGCGCTTCGGCGCGATCGAGGGCGTGCTGGTCGGCGCCGACGGCGCGCCGATCGCCGGCAGCACGGTGCGGAGCGGCGCGCCGGGCAACGCCGACGGGCTCGAGTTCCTCGGCGACGCCGCCGAAGGCGTGGCCGCGGGCAACGGGCGCACCGGCGGGGTGCGCAGCGGCGCGGACGGGTCGTTCCGCCTGGAGGGCGTCAAGCCCGGCACGGTGACGCTGCGCGCCAGCGGCAAGGGCCACCGTCCGGCGCGGCTCGACGGTGTGCAGGTCGCTGCCGCGCAGACGACCAAGGGCGTGCGCCTCGTCGCCGACCGCGGCGCGGTCGCGCGCGTGCGCGTGGTCGACGCCGCCGGCGCGCCGGTCGCCGGCGCCAAGGTGCGCGTGAGCAAGTCGTCGCCGCGCAGCCAAGGCCTGACGTTCGGGGCCGGCGGCGGCGCCGAGGTCGCGGTGCAGACGACGACCGTGATCGCCGACGGCGGCGCCGCGCAGTTCGTCGGCCAGAACGAATTGGGCCGCGGCACGACCGACGCCGAAGGTCGCTGCGAGATCCCCGGCCTGCCGGTCGGCGACGCCGAGGTGCTGGCGACGCATCCGGACCACGCCGCCGCGGCGCCGGTGACCGCCGTGCTGCCGGCAGCGGGCGGCGTCGACGTGCAGTTGGCGTTGCGCCAACCGGGCTTCGTCGCCATCACCGTGCTGGGCAGCGATGGCCAGCCGGTGGCCGCAGCGGAGGTCTACGTCGCGCCCGCGGGCGACGACGGCAACGGCCGCAAGCGCCTGAAGACCGACGGCGAAGGCAAAGCGACGTCACCCGCGCTGCTGCCCGGCGAGTACACCGCCGTGCTGGCGCGCGCGCCGAAGTCCGACTCCGGCAGGCGGGCCGGCGGCGTCAGCTTCATGGTCGTGGGCGGCGGCGACGACGTGCTCGAAGGTTCGCGCGTCGCGGTCGTCGTGCCGGCCGGCCGCACCGTCGAAGCCACGCTGCGCCAGCCGGTGCTGGCGCGGATCACCGGCGTCGTCACCGGCGCCGACGGGCCCGTCGCGGGCGGCGTCGTCGAGTTGCTGCGCGGCGGCGACATGAGCCTCGGCGGCTTCGGCTCCAGCAGTCCGAAGGCGACGACCGGAGCGGATGGCGGCTACGTGTTCGAGGGCGTCGACGCCGGCGAGTACACGCTGTCCTACGGCCGCGCCAAGGCACTGGCGAAGGCGGAGGCCCCGCTGGCGGTGCCCGCGGGCGTCGCCGAGGTCCGTCAAGACCTCGTCCTTCGCACCGGCAGCGCACGCCTGCGCGTGCTCGCCGAGGCGACCGGCCAACCGATCGCCGGCGCCGACGTCGAGATCCGCCGCGTCGCTGGCGAGGCTGGCGGCGGCAACCAGGGCGGCGCCGTCGGCATTGCGTTCGGCGTCGCCATGGCGGAGACCGGCGGCGACGACGACGCCGGCATGACGACCATGACGTTCGGGGCGCAGAAGGTCCGCACCGATGCCCAGGGCGTCGCCGTGTTCGAGGACGTGCCGGTCGGCTCGTGGCAGTTCGCCGTCGCGCACAAGGGCCACGTCGGCAAGGACGCCGGCCCGGTCGCCGTCGCCGAACGGCTGACCGCCGACGCGGGCGACGTCGCCTTGGCCGGCGCCGGCAGCGTCCGCGGCACGGTCGTCGCCGCCGACGGCGGCAAGCCGCGCCTCGCCCTGGTGGAGCACCGCCTCGTCGGTGCCGCCGATTGGAGCGAGAACGTCGTGGCCAGCGGCGGCAAGTTCCGGATCCCGACCCTGCCCCCCGGTCGCCACCAGCTGCGCGCGCGTCCGATCGCGCTCGACGGCGACTCGGGCGAGGCCGGCCCGGTCGTCGAGGTCGAGGTCAAGGCGGGCGAGACGGCCCAGGTCGAACTGCGCGCGAAGTGAGCCGCCGGCGGCGCGCTGCCGCCGCCGCCGTCACTTCCGCGGGTTCTTCTTCAGCCACGCCTGCGCTTCCGCGGCGGTGGTGAAGCGCTGGCCGGTCACGGCGAACAGGGCGTCCTTCACCTTGCCCTTCCACACCGCCCACGACTTCCAGCGCGCCTCCCAGTACTCGGCCGGCGGGTTGTCGGCGGCTTCGACGCTCGCGGGCGCCGGTTCGTCGGTGTTGCGCAGCAGCATCGGCAGCGCCTGCGTCTCCTTGTGCGCGATCACGAGCTCGAGGATCGCCTCCTGCACGACGACGCGGTCGACGTGGTACTCGCGCTCGAACAGGCCATCGATCTCGTTCCACTGCGACGGCTCGTAGCCGCAGCGCGACAGGCCCTTCACCAGCTCGGCCATGACCGTCGGGTAGGCCGCGGCCTTGCCGCCCTTCAGCAGCTTGCGGATGGCGGCGTTGGCCTCGGCCTTGGGCTGGTTGGCCAACAGTTCGGCGGCGCGCTTGCGCAGCACGATCGACTTGTCGGTCTCGACGACGGCGACGAGCGGCTTGACCAGCAGCTTGTTGGAGCCTTCGGCCAGCGCCGCGAGGCCGCGGTTCTTGTCCGCCATCGACGGGTTGCCCTTGGCCAGCTTGGTCCACTCGTCGACGGCGGCCTTGGCCGTCTTGTCGTCCCATGCCTCGACGGTGGGCGCCGGCGCGGGCGCCGCGGCGGACGGCTTGTCCGCCGCCGGCAGCGGGGCGGGCGCGGGCTTCGGGTCCTGGGCGGCGAACAGGCACGCGACGAGGGTGGCCAGCATGACGGCGCAGGATACCAAGCCGGGTGTCGAGGAAGTCGACACCGGCCCGCCCGCCCCGGCTTCATTCCGCCGACGGCATCGGCCGATCCAAGCCACATGCGCATCCTCCGCGTCCTGGCGTTGTCGCTGCTGCCGCTCCTCCCCGGCTGCCTCGAGATGGAGCAGACCATCGCGATCACCGCCGACGGCAGCGGCACGCACAAGGTCCGCATGACCATCCGCGAGACGACGCTCGCCGAGGTCGAGCGCGTCGGCGCGGCCGCCGGCGCGATGAGCGAGGCGGCGCGCGCGCTGTTCGACAAGGAGCTCGTGCGCCGTGACCTCGAGGCCGTGGGCATGACGCTCGCGGCGCACGCGACCGAGGCCAAGGACCGCAAGCGCAACGTCGAGGTGACGGCGGCCTTCCCGTCGTTCGCAGCGCTGCAGCAGAGCCCGCTCGCCGGCTCGCGCGCCGAGTGGACGCTCGTCGCCGGACCCAAGCCCGGCACGGTCAAGCTGACGCTCTACCCGCAGGGCAAGACCGCGTGGACCGAGGCGCGCGCGAAGGCCGAGGCGATGCAGACGGAGAGCGATCCGATCGCCGAGGCGTTCTTCCGCAAGAAGCAGGCGGAGTTGACCGGACTCGACCTCGTCGTGCGCTTCCAGGTGCCGGGCGACGTGCTCCTCTACACCGCCAACATGGAGAAGACCGGCGACCGCGAGGTCACCGCGCGCATCGCCGCCGACCAGATCAAGACGCCGCAGGACCTCGTGCGCCGCCTCGCGCCGCGCTTCGAGGTGATCTTCGACGGCAAGGACTGCAAGCTGCCGCTGCAGTGACGGCGCGGACCGCGACGACGGCCGCGGCCCTGGCGCTCACAGCTTGCGGAACTTGCCGCCGTTCTGCTCGGCCATGCGCCGCATCAGCTCGGCCGGCGGGATCGACAGGTCCGGCTGCCCCTGCCGCGCCTCGGGCGGCGTCGCCGAGTCGATGAAGATCGCGTTGATGCGCACGCCGGCCCAGCGGTTGCTCTCGCTGACGAGGCGCAGGATCTCCAGCGGGTCCAGCACCTCGCCGACCGTCGGCGCGCCGTCGGAGACGACGAACATCTCGTCGACGCTCGTCTCGTAGCGCGAGCCGTAGGTCAGCGACTGGAGCTTCAGCGCCGTCTCCATGCCCGCCCAGACGTTGGTGCCACCATCGGCGCGCATCTCGTCGACGTACTTCTTGAACGCCTCGCGGTTCTTCTCGTTGGCCGGCACGAGGTCGTCCTTCCACGACTTCGACTTCGGGTTGCCGTTGAACGACACGAGGTTGAACTGCGCGTTCGCCGGCAGCGCGTCGCACGCGCGCTTGAGCTCGCGCTTGGCGAAGTCCAGGCGCACCGAGCGCTTCTTCTTGCCGTTGCCGTCGTCCTCGTCCATCGGCCACTGCATGCTGCCCGAGAGGTCGACGACGAAGACCACGCGCGTGCCGGTGACCGGGATGCCGCAGAAGCCGCTCGCGGCGGTGCCGGGGCCCTTCTTGGCGTCGGGCGCGCGCTTCTGCGCGACGGTGATCTTGCCCTTCTCGGCCTCCCAGAAGGTCCGCCACTCGGCCGGCTGGTCGGCGCGGTAGACGGCGCCGGTCATCGCCACCAGCAGCTCGTGCGACTGCGCCAGCAGCAGGCCCGAGAGCTTGCCCGACTTGACGTCGGCCGGGTTCGCGGCGAAGCGCTCCAGCACGCCGATCAGCGCCGGCACGACGTCGGCCGTACGGAAGTCGTCGAGGAAGCGCACCAGCTCCATGTCGGCGCGCCACGACGTGCGGCCGAGCGCGCCGATGCACGCGCGCACGGCGGTCTGCAGCGCCGGCGGGGGCGGCGTCGGCTCGGCCTTGGCCGGCGCCTTGGCGTCCGCCGGCTTGCCGTCGGCGTCGCCCGCCTTCGGCTCCCCGGCCTTCGGCTCCCCGGCCTTCGGCTCCTCAGCCTTCGGCTCCCCGGCCTTCGGCTCGCCCGTCTTCGTCGCGCCGGCTTCGGCCGGGGCCGCGTACTTGCCGAACGTCGTGCGCAGCGCCCTCGCCGCCGCCATGACGACCGCGTGCGAAGCGTCCTGCTCGATCGCGGCGGTCAGCGCCGCCGCCGTCGCCTCGTCGTCGAGCATGCCGAGCGCTTCCGCGGCGTTGGCGCGCACCACGGCGTCGGGATCGGCGAGCGCCGCCTCCAGCGCCGGTCGCTGCGCCTTGTCCTTGGTCGCGCCCAGGCACCGCACCGCCGCCGTCTGCAGCGCCACGGCCTGGCCCTTGTCCGCCTTGGCCTCGCCGCGCGCGGCCTTCGCCAGTTCCGCGAGCGCTGCCGCGCTCTTGAGCTTGGCGGCGGCCGTCTCGGCGGCCGCGCGGACCTCGTGCGGCGCCATGGCGTACTCGTACTTGCCGTTGTCGACGCCGATGACTGCGACCTCGAGCACGGCGCGCGCCGCGGCGGCGTCGTCGAGCGCGACGACGGCGCGCAGGATCTCGTCGAGGTCGCCGGCCCACGTCGGCGTCGTCAGGCCGTTCTTGGCGATGCCGAACTTCACCGCGAACGAGTCCTTGCCGACGTTCTGCTTCGAGCGGAAGTCCATCTTGCCGCTGCGGTAGAACTTCACCCAGCCGTCCAGCGCCTTGATCGCCTTGTCGTCGGCGGGCGCTTCGGCGCGCGCGGCCGTCGCGACGGCAGGCGGGACGGCGGCAGGGGCGGCGAGCAGGAACGGCAGGAGGGCGAGGGTGGCAAGCATGGCAGCGGGAGGGCGCGACATGCTAGCCGCCCGGAGCGGCGCGGGGGCAGGCGAGGGGGCAGGCGACCAGCCTGGCGGCGAGCCGAGCGACCAGCCTGGCGGCGAGCCGAGTGACCAGCCTGGCGGCTTACTTCGGCGCCACGCGCAGCGTCGCGCCGCCGGTCGCCGCCCGCTCGGTCACCCAGCGCCATGCGCCTTCGCGCGACTCGACCTCGCTGCGCGGCGCAACCCAGCTCGGACCGCATTCGTCGTCGAAGCGGAACGCTCCACCGGCGCGCAGCGCGGCGAAGGGATCGTCCAAGACGTCCCCGCTGCCGATCACGATGAACAGCTTGGGGAAGATGTCGGGCCGCTGCGCGGTGATGCGCTGCAGCATCTCGCGCTCTTCACCGCGATCGAGCTGCACGGGCGCGATCGTGCGCGAGACCGCCACCAACCGGCGGCTGCGCAGCGCCGGCTCGACCATCGCCTGCATCGTGCGCCGCTGGTCGCCGCGGGCGCGCTGGCTCTCGCCAAGCAGGCGGACGGCGAAGCGCAGGTCGGTCTCGACCTCGCTGTCGGTGAACAGCAGGCGCTTGCGGTCGCGCAGGTCGAGCAGCAGTTCGCCGAGCGCGTGCACCTCGTCGGCGTTCGTCAGCACGGCCGGCAGCGCGTCCTCGTCGCCGTTCTCGACCCGGCGCAGCGCCGTCGCCGCCGCGTCGTAGCGCCGGTCGAGCTGGCGGGCCGCCTCGCGGGCGACGAGGTGGAAGCCGAGCGGCTGCGTCGCCGCGATCAGCGGCGGCTGCACCGGCGGGAGTTGTTCGGTCCGCGCGCCGATCGGCGCCGTGGCGTTGGTGGCCGCCGCGACCATCGCGCTCGGGCGCAGCGTCTGGCCGGGCGCGAACCACAGCGCGGCGGCGATGGCGGCAGCGGCGGCCGCCGCGCCGGTGAAGGCGTAGCGCACCTTGGTCAGCGTCGGCACCGGCTCGTGGAACACCGCCTCCGGCGTGCCTTCGCCCGAGGCGATGCGCGCGAACAGCGTCTCGCGGAAGCCGGACCCGACGCGCGGGCTCTGCAGGCGCTGCAGCAGTTGCTGGGCTTGCTGCAGTTCCATCCAGAACGCGCCGCAGGCCGCGCATTCGGCCGCGTGCTGGAGCACCGCCGTGCGGCGGCCCGCCGGCAGGCGGCCGTCGAGGCACTGCGAGAGTTCGTAGCGGCTGAGGTTGCAGTTCATTCGTTTGCTCGCGGACATCTGCTCGCGGATTCAGACCTTGATCAGTCGGCTCACCAGCGACTGGAAGCGGGCGCGGGCCCGGAACAGGCGGGTGGACACGGTCTTGACGGGGCAGCCCATCACGGCGGCCGCGTCCTCGTAGCTGAGGCCCTCGACTTCGCACAGCAGGAAGGCCTCGCGGAACTTCATGGGCAGCTGCTCGATCGCCTGTTCGATCGCGGCGTTGGCCTCGCGCGTCTCGGCGACCTCGTCGGGGCGGTCGCTGGCGCGGTCGACCGGCGTGAACGGCTGGTCGTCGTCGTCGCGCTGCAGATCGCGGAACAGGCTGAGCTTGAACTTGCGCCGGCGCAGCTGGTCGAGGCAGAGGTTGCGCGCGACGCGGAACAGCCACGGCCGGAAGGCGGCGGTCGGCACCTGCTGGATGTGGCGATAGAGGGCCAGGAAGGCGTCCTGGGCGACGTCCTCGGCGGCGTTCGCGTCGCCGAGCAGGCGGGCGGCGTAGGCCTTGAGGCTGTCGGCGTGCTCGGCCAGCGCGCGATGGTAGGCGACCATCGTCACCGGGTCGGGCTCGTGTTGGGCGTTGGCCTTGGCCATGGCTGCGGTGGGTGGCCGCTGGGAGCGGCGGCTCGGGTATCGGCGCGGTGCCGGGTCGTCGCACCAGGGTGCGCGCCGAACCGGGCGGCCCGCCAGGACGCCGGGCGGGCGGGGATAACTCCCGCTGGACGAAAATGCGCCGGGGGGGCACGGTTGCCAAGGGTGGTCGTCCGCCGGTCCGCCGCCGGTCGGCCGCCACCCTGCTGGCCACACCATGGTTCCAACCCCGCCTTCCCGCCGTCCGCTCGCGACCGCGCTCGTCGTCCCCGTCCTGGTCGCGATCGGCCTTGCCATCGCCTGGTGGGTCGGGGGCGGCGGCTTGGGCTACCGGTCGGTCGCCCAGGCCAAGAACCGCGTGCCGATTCCTGCCGGGATTTCGATCGTCCGTATCGAGCTGGCCAGCGGCACCCTTGGCATCGACGCGGCGAGCGCCGCGGACCCCTCGGCGGTCGAGTGGGCGGGCGGTGTGCGCCGGGCGGCGGACACCCCCGAGGAACTCCGGCAGCTGGAGCAGGTGGCGGTCGACCTCGCGCCCGCGACCGACCCGGGCCGTCCGGGGGTGCTCGTGTTGCGCGGCCCGAGCCCACCTGCCGGCAGCAAGGGCGTGCTCGCCTTCGAGGTCGGTGTCCGCATCCCCAAGGACCTCCAGGTCGAGGTCGCCGTCGCCGGCAGCGGCCATGTCACCGTCGCCAACCGCACCGCCGGCACGTCGGTCGAGACCGCGCGCGGCGACCTGCGGTTCGAGCGCTGCGCCGGGCCGGTGCGGGCGAAGACCGGCAGCGGCAACGTCATCGCGTTCGACCACCAGGGCGACCTCGACGTGCTGACCGGTTCCGGTGACATGCAGGCGTTCGTGCGCAAGCCGGGGGCCGAACTGCGCCTCGTCACCGGCAAGGGCACGGTGCAGTGCGGCGTGCCCCCGACCTGCGAGTTCGATCTCGACGGCCGCGCCGAGATCGGTCGCATCGGCGTCGACTTCGGCTTGGCGGCGACGAAGGTCGGCGAGTTCGGCGCCGCGGTCGTCGGTCGCCGCGGCAACGCCACGACCAAGGTGGTCCTGCGCACCGCCTCGGGCCACCTCGCGTTCCGCAGCAAGAGCTACGACTAGCGCGCGAATCTTGTCGCGACCTTGAGGTCGTTCGGCCGCGGCGTGCACGGACGTGCCGCGGGGCCTGGTGACACTGACGCAACGTTGTGACGTTACCCGGAAACTATCCGTAGTAGACGAGTTGTGTCCGTCTGGCATGGTTCCGGTGATCCGGATGCGGCGGTCCAGCCGACGCCGCGATGCAGCTTCCAGATGCCTGACGCCTTCGTCCGACCCCTCACACTCGCCGTTCTCCCATCGGTGTAGCCCCCCTTCGCACCATGACCCTTGGCAAGCGACTTCTCCTGTTTTCAGCCCGCGATCCAGTCGCGGCGGGCCTCGGCAAGATCACCGCAGAGTGGAGCTGCCTCGTCCACACCTGCAGTTCGCCCGACGAACTGCGCGGCCGACTCGAAGGCGCCGACTTCGACATGGTGCTCGTCGAGCCCGCGGCGGCGCTGAAGAAGCTGGTCGCCGACAACTCGCTCGACGAGACCCTGAAGCTGTCGCTCGCCGAAGTGGAGAAGCGGCACATCCACCGCGTGCTTGCGGTGCACAACGGCAACAAGACGCGGGCCGCCCGCAGCCTCGGCATCGACACCAAGACGCTCTACAACAAGCTCAAGAGCTACCGCACCTCGGAAGAACTCGCCCGCAAGCGCAGCGCGCAGGGCTGAGCGCCCGGGATCGCGGGCCCCGAGTTGCGCGCGGCCGACGTCGCGCCGCCCGCGCGCCCGGCGCTGTCGCATCCGCCGACGCCCGCCGGGCCGCCGCGGGGCCATCGTCCCGGCGCGAGAGAACCTGCTGCGACCGCGAAGAATCTGCGCCAACCGGAACCGCCGATGCGACCGTCGGCCCGGTCGACTTCGACCGCAAGACCCGCGTCGCGGCGGCATTCGGACGCTCACGTCGTCGCGTCGGCGGCCGAACATCGGGCATCGGCGCACGCGCCGGGAACCGCACTCGGAACCCGCGACGGGCCATGATTCGCCGACTTCGATCCTTTGCCTGCAGTGCCCGTCGCGGGTCCCATTTCCGCCGCCGATCACGCGCCTGATGCGCGCTTCCTGCCTGGAAAACGACCCAGGCCGCCGCTCCGATCTTCGGCCCCATGGGTCTGAACGATCACGAGCAGGCGTTGAAGGCAGCAGAGCAGCGAGTCGAGTCGCTCAAGGTGTCTCTTTGACTACGTTCGCCGCCACCGCGAACTAGCCGACATCGAACACCAGATGGCCCAGCCGGGCTTCTGGGAGGAAGCCGAGAAGGCGCAACTCGTCGTCGGCAAGAAGAAGGCCTGCTTCGGCGTCGTCGAGCCGATCGAGAGCATGCTGAAGCTCATCGAGGACGGCCGCGTGCTGATCGAGCTCGGCGCCGAAGATCCGTCGGCCGTCGAGGCCGACCTCGTCGAGACGCACCGCAAGATCAACGAGCGCCTCGACCAGCTGGAGTTCCAGCTGATGCTCGGCGGCGAGCACGACGGCATGAACGCCATCGTCACGCTGCAGCCCGGTGCTGGCGGCGTCGACGCCTCGGACTGGGCCGAGATGATGCTGCGCATGTACGTGAAGTGGGCGACGAAGAACGACTACGTCATCGAGGAGTCGGACTTCCAGAAGGCCGAGGAAGCCGGCATCAAGAACGCGACGATCGTGATCCGCGGCCCGTACGCCTACGGCAAGCTCAAGGCCGAGCAGGGCGTGCACCGGCTGGTGCGCATCTCGCCGTTCGACGGCCAGGGCCGCCGCCAGACGTCGTTCGCGTCGGTCGAGGTCGTGCCCGAGTTCGACGACACGATCGACATCGAGATCCGCAAGGAGGACCTCAAGGTCGACACCTTCCGCGCGTCGGGCGCCGGCGGCCAGCACGTCAACAAGACCGAGTCGGCGATCCGCCTGACGCACATGCCGACCGGCCTCGTCGTCGCCTGCCAGGCCGAGCGCAGCCAGCACAAGAACCGCGAGACGGCGATGCGCATGCTGAAGTCGAAGCTGTACCAGCTCGAACTCAGCAAGCGCGAAGCCGAGCTCGCCAAGTTCTACGGCGACCGCGGCTCGATCAGCTGGGGCAACCAGATCCGCAGCTACGTGCTGCAGCCCTACCAGATGTGCAAGGACCTGCGCACCGACGTCGAGACGTCGGACGTGCACGGCGTGCTCGACGGCAAGCTCGACCCGTTCATCGAGGGCTACCTCAAGCAGAAGAAGGACCAGGCGAAGAAATGAGACGCGCACTGTTGTCGGTCACCGACAAGGCCGGGATCGTCGAGTTCGCGCGCGGCCTGCGCGAGGCGGGCTTCGCGCTGCTGTCCACGGGCGGCACCGCGCGCGTGCTCGCCGAGGCCGGCGTCCCCGCCACCGAAGTCGCCGACTACACCGGCTTCCCCGAGATGATGGACGGCCGCATCAAGACGCTGCACCCCAAGGTGCACGGCGGCCTGCTGGCGCGGCGCGACGTGCCGGGCCACGTCGCCGCGATGGCCGAGCACGGCATCGACCCGATCGACGTGCTGTGCGTCAACCTCTCCCGCTTCCGCGAGACGGTGCGGAAGCCGGGCATCGCGCGCCACGAGATCGTCGAACAGATCGACATCGGCGGTCCGGCGATGATCCGCAGCGCCGCCAAGAACCACCAGTCGGTCGCCGTCGTCGTCGATCCTGGCGACTACACGACCGTGCTGCGCGCGCTGAAGGAGCACGCCGGCAAGCTGCCGCAGGACGTGCTGCGGCGCCTCGCCGCCAAGGCCTTCGCGCACACCGCCGCCTACGACGCCGCGATCGCGCAGTGGTTCGACTGCGAACGGCGCACGCTGCCGGGCGAGACCTTCTTTCCGGGCCGCGTGTCGTTCAGCGGCGAGAAGCTGCAGGAC
>JBKDXM010000113.1:0-48263 GCA_046306335.1 Planctomycetota bacterium | reverse complement strand
TCTGCGTCACGGGACGCGCGCCGATCCAGTGCGTGGATTCGCGGTCGGGGCGAAGCCGACGACCGCAGGCGAATCGGTGGATTCGCCGAGGATCGGCGGCGAGCTCCCGGACGCGAAGACGCGTACTGGGCGGCGTGGCCTTCCGTGCCGCAGACTCCTAGGTTGCCGGCGTGCGCCGCCGCCCATTCCCACTCCTGCGGTCGATCGTCCTCGCCACCGTCGCCGCGCTCACCGGGTGCCAGCGCAACCCGCAACAACCGGCCCACACCGCGCAACCTCTTGCCGCGCCCGCGCCGCGGGGCGACGGGCCGCGCTTCCAGTTGCTGCCACCGGCGCAGACCGGGGTCGTCTTCACCAACGAACTGCGCCGAGCCAACGCCTACACGTACCTGACCAACGGCGCTGGCCTCGCCGTCGGCGACTACGACGGCGACGGCGATCTCGACCTGTACCTGGTCGCGCAGGACGGGCCCAACCGCCTGTTCCGCCAGGATGGCCCGCTGCGCTTCACCGACGCCACCGCCGCCGCCGGCGGCGTCGACGGCGGCGACGCCTGGGGCACGGGGGCATGCTTCGTCGACGTCGATGGCGACGGCGACCTCGACCTGCATGTCTGCAACCTCGAAGCCAGGAACCTGCTCTACGAGAACCAGGGCGACGGCACCTTCCGCGAGAACGCCGCCAAGTTCGGTCTGGACGTCGCTGCCGCGTCGATGATGGCCGCCTTCGCCGACTACGACGGCGACGGCGCGATCGACTGCTACCTGCTGACCAATCGCGCGCTGCATCCCGGCTGGGCGCTCACGCCCGAGGTGCTCGGCGCGTTCGAGCCTGGCAAGGACACGGTGCGGCCGCCGGCCGCGATGGTGCCGACCCTCGCCCAACTGCAGCAGGTCGACGACCTGGCGCGCGCCGGCAAACTGCGTTCGGCCGACGACCTGCCGCCAGCCCTGCGCGAGCACTTCCTGGTGTTCCGCGGCCAGCGCTTCATCGCCGGCCAGCCGGACCGGTTGCTGCGCAACGTCGGCGGCCGCTTCGTCGACGTCAGCGCCGCCGCCGGCATCGGCGGCTTCGGCATGGGGCTGTCGGCGACGTGGTGGGACTACGACCACGACGGCCGGCCCGATCTGTACGTCGCGAACGACCTCGAGTCGCCGGACACGCTGTACCACAACGAAGGCAATGGCCGCTTCCGCGACGTGACCGCCGACGTCGTCCCCCACACCGCCTACTACGGCATGGGCAGCGACGCCGGCGACGCCGACGGCGACGGCCACCTCGACCTGCTGGTCGCCGACATGAGCATGACCACGCACGTGAAGGCGAAGGTGCTGATGGGCGACATGGACGAAGAGCGCGCCGTGTTGCTGCACAGCCGCCCGCCGCAGGTCATGCGCAACGCCTTGCTGCGCAACACGGGTGCGGGCGTGTTCCAGGAGGCGGCCCACCTCGCCGGCCTCGCCAGCACGGACTGGACGTGGAGCGTGCTGTTCGGCGACCTCGACAACGACGCCAAGCTCGACGTCTTCGCCACCAACGGCATCGCCCGCTTCGACATGGATCCGGACCTCGACCTCCGCGTCAAGGCCCTGTGGCAGGAGGGCCGCCAGAAGGACGCGATCGACCTCATCCAGAACGTGCGCGCGGTGCCGGAGCGCAACCTCGCGCTGCGCAACCTCGGCGACCTGCAGTTCGCCAAGACCGGCGGCGACTGGGGCCTCGACCTCGAAGCCGTCAGCCACGGGGCTTCGCTCTGCGACCTCGACGGCGACGGCGACCTCGACGTCGTGGTCAACAACTGGAACGCGCCCGCGGCGGTCTACGAGAACCGCACCAACGACGGCGCGGCGTTCACGGTGCGCCTGCGCGGCCGCGGCGGCAACCGCTTCGGCCTCGGCGCGCGCGCGACGGCGACGCTGCCCGACGGCCGCGTGCTGGTCCGGGAGTGCTGGTCGTCGCGCGGCTACCTGTCCGGTCAGGCGCCCGAGTTGCACTTCGGGCTCGGCGCGGCGGCGGTGGCCCGCGAACTGCGCATCGAGTGGCCGTCGGGCCGCATCAGCACCGTGCGCGACGTGGCCGCCGGCGCCTGCCACACCATCGCCGAGCCGGACGACGCGCCCGCGGGCCGCGCGGCGGCGGCGCGGGTCGGGCCGGCGAACGCCGGCGCACCGCCGTCGTTCCGCCACCAGGAAGACGACTTCGACGAGTACCGCGACCAGCCGCTGCTGCCGGCAGGCGGGTCGCGCCTCGGACCGGGGCTCGCCATCGGCGACGCCGACGGCGACGGCGACGACGACCTCTTCGTCGGTGGCGCCCGCGGCCAGCGCGGCGGGCTGTTCCTCGCGACCGCGACGGGCTGGCGGGCGCAGGCGGGGCCATGGGACGACGACGCGGCGTGCGAGGACCTCGGCGTCGTCTGGCTCGACCACGACCGCGACGGCGATCTGGACCTGTTCGTCGCCAGCGGCGGCGCCGACCTGCCCGAGGGCCACCCGGCGCTGCGCGACCGCCTGTACCGCAACGACGGCGGCCTGCGCTTCGTGCGCGACGACGCCGCCTTGCCGGACCTGCGCACCTCGTCGGGCCACGTCGCCGCAGCCGACGTCGACGGCGACGGCGACCTCGACCTCTGCGTCGCGGGCCGGCTCGTGCCCGGCCGCTACCCGGACGCCCCGCCGACGCGGCTGCTGCGCAACGACGGCGGCCGCTTCGTCGACGCCACCGCCGAACTGGCGCCGACCTTGCTTGCCGCCGGCATGGTCACCTGCTCGATCTTCAGCGACGTCGACGACGACGGCGACCCCGACCTGCTGGTGGCGGCGCACTGGCAGCCGATCCGTTGCCTGCGCAACGACAAGGGGCGCTTCACCGACGCCACCGCCGCGGCCGGACTCGCGCCGCACATCGGTTGGTGGAACAGCCTGTGCGCCTGGGACTGCGACGCCGATGGCGACCTCGACTACGTCGCCGGCAACCAGGGGCTCAACAGCAAGTACAAGGCGTCGGCCGCGCAGCCGGCGGTGCTGTACTTCGGCGACTTCGACGACAACGGCAGCCGCGACCTGGTCGAGGCGAAGTACGACGGCGACAACCTGCTGCCGGTGCGCGGCCGCAGCTGCAGCAGCCAGGCCATGCCGGTGCTGAAGCAGCGTTTTCCGACCTACGACCAGTTCGCGCGCTCGCTGCTGCCCGACATCTACGGCCCGGACAAGCTGGCGGCGTGCGGCCAGCTGCGGGCGACCACGCTCGCCAACAGCCTGCTCCGCAACGACGGGACGGGTCGCTTCACGGTCGAGCCGCTGCCGCGATTGGCGCAGGTGGCACCGCTGTTCGGCATGGTCGCCGACGGCGACTGCCTGATCGCGGCGGAGAACAGCTTCGCGCCCGAGCCCGAGACCGGCCGGCTCGATGGCGGCACGCTGCTGGTCCTGCGCGACCGCGATGGCGAGGTCGAAGTCGTGCCGCCGGCCCGCCACGGGTTGGCCTTGCTCGGCGACCACAAGGCGTTGGTCGCCTACGGCCCGAGCTTGCTGGGCAGCCGCAACGACGGCCCGCTCTGGCAAGGCGCGATCGTGCGCGGCGACGACGACCACGACGAAGAGGTCGCGGTGTGGCGGCAACCGGGCCCCGCCGGCAACCCGCAGCGCATCGGCGCACGCATGCGGCAGACGCTGGCCGACGGCCGCGTGCGCGCGAGCGAACTGGCTGCCGGCGGTTCGTACCTCAGCCACACCCGCTCGCAGTGGCGCCTCGCGCGCGGCGACACCACCGCCGTGGTCCGCCTTCCCGACGGCCGCAGCGTGGCGTGGCCGGACGCTGGGCGCTGACGGCGCGCTGGCACCGCCCCCGGCGGTGCAGCGACGCGGCGCACGACGCGCACGGCCATCGCGCGTTGCACTGCGGCCGAGCGCAAGCCGCGCGATCGGAATGCGCGCGCGCCGTCGCGCGCCGCCTGACAGATGCGCGCGCATGAGGCACAATCCGGTGCTCCCGCCACCCAGCCCGTTCCCGATGCACCACCGTCCGCTCACCGTCACCTGCCTCGCTGTTCTCGGCGCGACCGCCGCCCTTCGCGCGCAATGCACTGTGTCGTGGACGCCGACGGCGTTCGGCGGCGGCGCCAACGCCTCGGTGTGCGCGGTCGCCGCGGAGGACGGCCGCCAGTTCGCCATCGCCGGCCGCTTTGCGACGGTCGGCGGCGTCGCCGCCAACCGCGTCGCCCGCTGGAACGGCAGCGCGTGGCAGGCCCTCGGCAGCGGCCTCAACGGCGATGCCCTGGCGCTCGTGCGCATGCCCAACGGCGACCTCGTCGTCGGCGGCTCGTTCACGCAGGCGGGCGGCGCTCCGGCCAACAGCATCGCGCGCTGGAACGGCGCGGCGTGGTCGTCGCTCGGCAACGGCATCGACCAACCGCTGCCCTTCGGCGGCAACGTGCAGGCGCTCGCCGTGCTGCCGAACGGCGACCTGATCGCCGCCGGCGGCTTCCCCGGCGCGTCCGGCGTCGCCGCCAGCAACATCGCGCGCTGGAACGGCGCGACCTGGAGCCCGCTCGGCACCGGCTGCAACAGCCCGGTGCGCTGCCTCGCGGTCGCGCCGAACGGCGACCTCTTCGCCACCGGCTCGTTCACCTTGGCCGGCGGCGTCGCCTGCGCCGGCATCGCCCGCTGGAACGGCACGGCGTGGAGCGCACTCGGCAGTGGGCTCGGGCTCTTCGGCGGCCAGGCGCTCGCCGCGTTGCCCAACGGGGACATCGTGGTCGGCGGCAGCTTCCTCACCGCTGGCGGCGGCACCGTCAACCGCGTCGCCCGCTGGAACGGCAGCGTGTGGACGGCGCTCGGCACGGGGTTGAGCGGCGTCGTCACCGCGCTGGCCGCGCATCCCAACGGCGAACTGATCGTCGGCGGCACGTTCGCGACGGCCGGCAGCGTCACCGCCAACAACCTCGCGCGCTGGAACGGCGCCACGTGGCAGCCGTTCGGCGCGGGCTGCGACGCCAGCGTGCTCGCCGTCGGCGTGCTCGGCGACGGCGCTCTCGCCGTCGGCGGCGACTTCGCGCAGGCCGGCGGCCTGCCGGCCGGCCGCCTCGCGCAGCTGACGAGTTCGTGCGCGCCGACGCTGCTGGCGACCGGCAACGGCTGCGCGGGCGCGGCCGGCGTGCCGACCCTGACCGTGGTGCAGTTCCCGCTGCTCGGGGGGTCCTACCGCAGCCGCTGCAGCAACCTGCCGCCGATCGGCCTCGCGCTCAGCGTGCTCGGCTTGTCGGCGACGGCGCTGCCGCTGGCCCTGGCGCTGCCGCAGGCCGGCGCGGGCTGCACGGTGTTCGCCAGTCCCGACGTGCTCGACGCCCTCGTGCCCACGGCGGGCGCGGCGAACTACGCGCTGTCGCTGCCGACCACGGCGGCGCTGGTCGGCACCGCGCTGCACCAGCAATTCGTGCCGCTGGAGTTCGACCTCGGCTTCAACCTGATCGGGGCGTCGGCGTCGAACGCCGTGCGCACGACGATCGGCACGTTCTGACGCGCCGTCGGCGTGGCGACGCCGGACGTCAGACCGACGCCGCGGCGCCCGGCTGCCACACCAGCGGGAAGCACTCGCCTTCGACCAGCGCGCCGACCGGCAACGGCAGCGTGCCACGCAGCAGCGGACCACTGCCGTCGGCGACCCGGACGTGGCCGCCCATGTAGTTGAGCACGGCGGCGCGCCGCCAACGGTCGGAGCGGTTGCGGTCGCTGCCGTGCAGCGTATGGCTGTGGTGGATCGTCGCCTGCCCGGCGCGCACCGGCACGGCCACCGGCCGCCACGCAGCGGCCGCCGGCAGATGCGCGCGGATCGACTCCAGCGGCGCGTCGAACGGCAACTTCGGCAGCAGGCCCCAGCGCTGGCTGCCGGGAACGAATTGCACGCAGCCGCTCTGCTCGTCGGCGTCGTCGAGCAGGAGGTTGATCGTCGCGTGGCAGGCTGGCGCCGTGCGCGTCCAGTAGCTGTAGTCCTGGTGCCACGGCACGACGCCCGGGTGCCGCGGCGGCTTGGCGAACACCTGATCGTGCCAGAAGCGCACCGACGGCGCGGCCAGCGCAGCCGCGGCGAGGGCGACGATGCGCGGGTGGAAGACCAGCGCGCGCAGCGCCGGGTGCACCCGCCAACCGCCGAGGAAGTGGCAGACGACCTCGTCCGGCCGTTCGGTGTAGGCGTGCTCGACTTCGTACAACCGGTCGTGCAACTGCGGCAGCCGCGCGATCACCTCGGCGACGGCGGCGCGGGTCGCGGCCACTTCCGCGGCCGACAGCACGTCGACCGGGCCGACGAAGCCATCGCGCGCGAAGGCGGCCAGCTGGTCGGTGTCGAGGGCAGCAGTCACCAGCGACAGCGGACCGCGCCCGCGGCCTGGACGCAACCGCCCGGGCGCCGGCGCGCCCTCCCCGGCTCGCCCGTCTTCCACCCTTCTACCGGACCGGCCGCGTGCCTATAACCGTCGCCCCGAAGGTCGCGCCGCCCGCCCCCCATCGCATCCCCCTCATGGTCAGCACCCCCTCTGCCTTCTCCCGCCACGACTCGTTCGAAAGCCGTCACGTCGGTCCGCGCCCCCAGGAACTGCAGGCCATGCTGCAAGCGCTCGGCTGCAGCAACCTCGACGACCTGAGCCAGAAGGCGATCCCCGCCACGATCCGCTGGCAGGGCGAGCTGCAGACCCCTGCGGCCCGCACCGAACGGCAGGCGCTGGCCGAACTCACGGCGCTCGCCGCCGAGAACAAGGTCCTGCGCAGCTACATCGGCATGGGCTACCACGGCACGCTGACGCCGGCGGTGATCCAGCGCAACATCCTGGAGAACCCTGGCTGGTACACGCAGTACACGCCCTACCAGGCCGAGATCTCGCAGGGCCGCATGGAGGCGCTGCTGAACTACCAGACCCTCGTGCTGGAGCTGACCGGCCTGCAGGTCGCCAACAGCTCGCTGCTCGACGAGGCGACCGCCGCCGCCGAGTCGATGACGATGTGCCACCGCCTGCACGGCAAGGACGAGGCGAACACGTTCTTCGTCGACCAGAACTGCCACCCGCAGGTGCTCGGCGTCGTGCAGCAGCGCGCCGAACCGCTCGGCATCCACGTCGAGGTCGGCGACCATCGCACGGCGACGTTCACCGGCCGCCACTTCGGCGCGCTGCTGAGCTACCCGGGCAGCGACGGCCGCGTCGACGACCTGACGACGACGATCGAACGCGTCCACGCCGCCGGCGCCTTCGCCACGGTCGCCGCCGACCTGCTGTCGCTGACGCTGCTGAAGCCGCCGGGCGAGCTGGGCGCGGACGTCGTCTGCGGCAGCTCGCAGCGCTTCGGCGTGCCGCTCGGCTACGGCGGCCCGCACGCGGCCTTCATGGCGGCGAAGAAGGAGTTCCAGCGGCAGCTGCCAGGCCGCATCGTCGGTCTGACCATCGACGCGACCGGCAAGCCGGCGCTGCGCCTCGCGCTCGGCACGCGCGAGCAGCACATCCGCCGCGAGAAGGCGACGTCGAACATCTGCACGGCCCAGGTGCTGCTGGCGGTGATGGCCAGCATGTACGCGGTCTACCACGGCCCGGAGGGCCTGCGCGCGATCGCCGAGCGCATCCGTTCGCTGACGCACTGCCTCGCCCACGGCCTGCAGTCGCTCGGCCACAAGGTCCAGGACGGCGCCCGCTTCGACACGCTGCGCGTGTGGCCGAAGGACGGCGCCGCCAAGGCGATGGCGGCAGCGCTGCACAAGGGCATCAACCTGCGCGACTTCGGCGACGGCAGCGTCGGCGTGGCGCTCGACGAGACGGTCGAGACGCAGGACCTGCTCGACCTGTTCGAGGCCTTCGGCGGCAGCCCGCTGCAACTGCGCCTCGACCAGCCGGCGCCGAGCCTCGGCGCGCTGGCGCGCACGAACGGCTACCTGACGCACCCGACGTTCCACCGCTACCGCAGCGAGCACGAACTGCTCCGCTACATCCACCGGCTGCAGGCGAAGGACCTGTCGCTGACGACGTCGATGATCCCGCTGGGCTCGTGCACGATGAAGCTCAACGCGACCACCGAGATGTACCCGGTGTCGCTGCCGGGCTTCGGCCAGATCCACCCCTTCGCGCCGCTCGACCAGGCGCGTGGCTACCAGAATCTGTTCGCCAACCTCAGCCACTGGTTGTGCGACGTCACCGGCTTCGCCGGCTGCTCGCTGCAGCCCAACGCCGGCTCGCAGGGCGAGTACGCCGGCCTGTCGACGATCCGCGCGTGGCACCTCGCCAACGGCCACACGCAGCGCAACATCTGCCTGATCCCGCAGAGCGCGCACGGCACCAACCCGGCGACCGCCTCGATGTGCGGCATGAAGGTCGTCGTGGTCGCGTGCGACGACGACGGCAACATCGACGTCGCCGACCTGACCAAGAAGGCGGACGAGCACAGGGACAACCTCGCGTGCCTGATGATCACCTACCCGTCGACGCACGGCGTCTTCGAGGAGGCGATCAAGCAGATCTGCAAGCTGATCCACGACCGCGGCGGCCAGGTCTACATGGACGGCGCCAACATGAACGCGCAGGTCGGCGTGCTGCGCCCGGGCGATCTCGGCGCGGACGTCTGCCACCTCAACCTGCACAAGACGTTCTGCATCCCGCACGGCGGCGGCGGCCCGGGCATGGGCCCGATCTGCTGCGCTGCGCACCTCGTGCCGTTCCTGCCCGGCCACCCGGTGATCAAGACCGGCGGCAGCCGCGCCATCGGCCCGATCAGCGCAGCACCGTGGGGCAGCGCCTCGATCCTGACGATCAGCTACGCCTACCTCCTGATGATGGGGCCCGACGGCCTCCGCCGCGCCACGCAGGTCGCGATCGCCGGCGCGAACTACATCGCCAAGCGCCTGCAGGGCCACTACCCGGTGCTCTACACCGGGCAGAACGGCATGGTCGCGCACGAGTGCATCGTCGACGTCCGCCAGCTCAAGGCGAGCGCGGGCATCGAGGTCAGCGACATCGCCAAGCGCCTGATGGACTACGGCTTCCACGCCCCGACGGTCAGCTTCCCGGTCGCCGGCACGATGATGATCGAGCCGACCGAGAGCGAGTCGAAGGCCGAGTTGGACCGCTTCTGCGACGCGCTGATCGCGATCCGCCAGGAGATCCGCGAGATCGAGGAAGGCAAGCTCGACAAGGCGGACAACCCGCTGAAGAACGCGCCGCACACCGCCGAGGCGGTGACGGCCGACGAGTGGAAGCACGGATATTCGCGCGAGCGCGCCGCATTCCCCGCGCCCTGGACCAAGGACCACAAGTTCTGGCCGTCCGTCGCGCGCGTGAACGACGTGCACGGCGATCGCAACCTCGTCTGCGCCTGCCTGCCGGTCGCCGCGTACGCGTGACCGGCGGCGGCGCCCAGCCCGCCGAGCCCTGCCCATGACCGACACCGCTACCGCGAACGCACCTCGCCCGGATTCCCGCGCGCCGGAGAGCGTGCTCATCCGCCCCTGGCCGAAGGTCGTGTTCCTCTACCCGACCTTCTGCTGCGCGACGGTGTTCTTCCTGCTGTCGTGGTTGGGCGTCGGCAAGGCCGACGGCGCGGGCGGTTCGCCGTTCCTCGGCAACACGTTCATGCTGGCGCTGTTGCTGAACCTGCTGGTGTTCTCGTTCGACTTCTCACGCATCAAGACGATCACGATCCTGATCGCGGGCATCGCGGTGATGCTGCTGATCCTCTGGGGCGACACCAAGACGAACGTCACCGGCTTCCTCGGCGGCATGTTCGGCGCGATCGACATCCGGATGAACACGGCGTTCTACGGCTTCCTGTCGGCGGGCCTCGGCTTCCTGCTCGCCCTGGTGTTCGTCAACACGCGCTTCAACTACTACGAGATCAACGCGCGCGAGATCCTGCACCACCACGGCTACCTCGGCGACATCCAGCGCTGGTCGACCGAAGGGCTCGAGATGAACAAGGAGATCTACGACGTCGTCGAGTTCCTGCTGCTGCGCAGCGGCCGGCTGATCTTCCAGCCGGCGACGGCGAAGAAGGCGATCGTGCTCGACAACGTCGCGAACGTGAACCGCATCGAGAAGCAGGTCAACGACCTGCTGAGCGTGGTCGCCGTGCGCCTCAACCAGCAGCCGGGACCGGGCTGATCGCGGCGTGCGGGCCTTTCTCTTCGCGATCGGCAGCTGCGGCGACGGCCTCGAGGTCGGCGCCGCCGTCGCAGCCCTGCGCACGGCCGGCGCCGCGGCCGAGATCGCCTGGTTCGGGGACGACGCCCGCCTCGCCGACGCCTGCGCGGTCGGACTGCCCGCGCCGGAGCGCCGGGCGGCGCCGTCGGCGGGCGATGCGGCGCAGCGCTGCGCCGAGGCCGCCGCATTCGCGGCGACGCTGCTCGCTGCGCCATGGCGCGCCGTCGTGACCTGCGGCCACGACGCCTTCGCGCAGGCGATCGGTGGCGCCGCTGCGGCGATCGGCTCGCCCGTCGTCCGCTTGCAGGCCGGGCTGCGCAACCACGCCGCGGACGGCCAGCGCGACGCTGCACGCCGGCGCGCCGACCACGCCGCCAGCATGTGGCTGTGCGACGGCGACGCCGAGCGGCATGAGCTGGTCCGCGAGGGCGCTGCGCCCGCCAAGGTCCACGCCATCGGTTCGCTGCTCGCGGACGCCATCGCGGGCCGCAAGCTGCCGGCGGGCGACGCCATCGTCTGCGCCTTCGAACACGTCGGACCGGACGGCGCGGCCACGGTCCGCGCGCAGCTCGCCGAGCTCGTGCAGGGCTGCGCGCCGCGGCCGATCCAGGTCGTCGCCGCGCCCGCCGCGGCGCGCGGCAACGTCGCTGCGGCATGGGTCGACGGCGGCGCCGATGCCAGCCTGCGCGCCCTGCTCGCGGCCGCGTGCGTGGTCACCGACTCGGTCGGCTGCCAGCGGCTCGCGCGCGCCGCTGGCGTGCCGTGCGTGGTCGCGGCCGAGGCCGGCCCGCTGGCCTCGGCGGTCGCAGCCGGCGGCGTGCACGTGGCGAGCGCGGCCACCGGCGGCCTCGCCGCCGCCGTCGGCCGTGCGCTGGCCGGGCAGCGACCCGCTGCCGTGCCGCCCGGCGCGCTCGTGCGCCTGCGGGACCTGCTGCTCGCCGAGGCGACCGCTTCGCCGGCCAGCGCGCCGGCTCCCGCCGTGGCGCTGCCGAGCGACGGCGACGCGAGCGGTCGAACGCTCGGCGCGGAAGAAGCGCTGCTCGCCGCCGACGCCATCCGCCGCGGCACCCTCAACAGCACGCGCGGCACGTACGTGACGACCTTCGAGGGGCGCTTCGCGCGCTGGCTCGGGCGCAAGCACGCGATCGCCTGCGCCTCGGGCTCGGCTGCCATGCACTGCGCCATCGCCGCGCTGCGGTTGCAGCCCGGCGACGAAGTGGTGACGACGCCGATCACCGACATGGGCGCGCTGACGCCGATCTGCTACGAAGGCGGCGTGCCGGTGTTCGCCGACGTCGATCCGACGACGCTGAACGTCACCGCCGCGACCATCGCCGCGCAGTTGACGCCGCGCACGCGCGCGATCGTCGTCACCCACCTGTTCGGCTGCCCGGCCGACCTCGACGGCATCACGGCCCTGGCGCGGGAGCGGGGCCTACCGGTGATCGAGGACTCGGCGCAGGCCTTCGGCGCGACTTGGCGCGGCCGCCGCGTCGGCACGTTCGGCGCGCTCGCCGCGTTCTCGCTGCAGCAGGGCAAGCACATCACGACCGGCGAAGGCGGCATCGTCGCCACCGACGACGACGAGTTGGCGCGGCGGCTGTTCCTCTACGTCAACAAGGCGTGGGGTTACGGCGACAAGAAGCCCGACCACTACTTCCCGGCGCTCAACTACCGTCTGACCGAGTTGCAAGGCGCCGTTGCGGTCGCCCAACTGCCGAAGCTCGACGGCGTCGTCGCGGCCCGCCGCGCAGTCGCTGCGCGCCTCGCCGCCGAGCTGGCCGACGTGCCCGGCCTGCGGCTCCCCGGCGACCCGCCGAACGGCACGCACGCGTGGTGGAAGTTCGCCTTCCGCGTCGACGACGACGCCGTGGCCGGTGGCGCCGTGGCGCTCGGCCAGCGCATGCAACAGGCGGGCGTCGCCTGCGTGCCGCGCTACGTGCAGAAGCCGGCCTTCGAGTGCGAGCTGTTCCGCGACTGGTCGGCGTCGCCGGTGACCGCCATGCCGCTGCAGCACAACCCGCGCCGCGACGCCCCGCAGCCGCTGTTCCGCCGCGCGGACTACCCGGGCGCCGTGCGCGGCCTGGAGCAGGTCGTCGTGCTGCCCATCAACGAGCGCTACGACGAGCGCCACGTGCTGCACGTCGCGGCGACCATCCGCGGGGCCGTCGGAGCGCTGCAGCATGCCTGACGCCGCTGGTCCGGTGCGTCTGCTGCTCGTCGGCTGCGGCGGCATCGCGGCGGCCTACCTGCAGGCGCTCGCCGGCGCGCCCGGGCTGGCGCTCGCGGCCGTCGTCGAACCGGATCCGGCGCGCGCGACGCCGGCCGGCGCGCCGCGCTTCGCCAGCGTCGCGGCATGGCGCGCAGCCGGCCCGACCTGCGATGCGGCGCTGGTGCTCACCCCGCCTGCCACCCACGAGGCGATCGCCATCGAGTTGCTGGCCGCCGGACTGCACGTGCTGTGCGAGAAACCGCTCGCGCCCACGGTGGCCGCCGCCGAGCGCATGCTGGCCGCCGCGCGGGCCGCCGGACGCCTCCTGATGATGGGCAGCAAGTTCCGCTACACGCCGGACGTGGCGCAGGCGCATCGCCTGCTGCGCGAGGGCGCGTGCGGCGACGTCGTCCTCTACGAGAACGTCTTCTGCTCGCACGTCGACATGACGAGGCGCTGGAACGCCGATCCGGCGCAGAGCGGCGGCGGCGTGCTGATCGACAACGGCTGCCACAGCGTCGACATCGCCCGCTTCCTGCTCGGCCCCATCGCGCGCGTGCAGGCGCAGTTCGGCCGCCGCGCGCAGGACGTCGCGGTCGAGGACACCGCGCGGCTGCTGTTCGCCAGCCGCAGCGGGGCGCTGGGCTCGATCGACCTGTCGTGGAGCGTGCACAAGGAGACCGACAGCTATGTGCGCGTGCACGGCACCGGCGGCACCGTCGAGGTCGGCTGGCGCGCATCGCGCTGGAAGCCGGTCGGCGGCGCATGGCGCGCGATCGGCTCGGGCTACGACAAGGTGGCTGCGTTCGCCGGACAGTTGGCGGACTTCGCCGGCGCGATCGCCGGCAGCGCGCCGGTGATCGGCGACGCCGACGCCATGGCTTCGGTCGTCGTGGTCGACTGCGCCTACCGCTCCGCGCGCGAGTCGCGCTGGGTCGACGTGCCGGAGGACGTGCAGTGACGTCGCCGGCAGCGCGCATCCATCCGACGGCGCTGGTCGAGGACGGCGTCGCGCTCGGCGACGGCGCCGCGGTCTGGGACAACGCCCACATCCGCCGCGGCGCCCGTATCGGCCGCAGCTGCATCGTCGGCGAGAAGGCGTACATCGCCTACGACGTCGTCGTCGGCGACCTGTGCAAGCTCAACGCCTGCGTCTACCTCTGCGCCGGCGTCACGCTCGAAGCCGGCGTGATGGTCGCCGCCCACGTCGTCTTCACCAACGACCTCCACCCGCGGGCGACCGATCCCGAGCTGACGGCGCTGCAGACCAGCGCGCCGACCGCGGCGACGCTGGCGACCATCGTCCGCCGCGGCGCGACGATCGGTGCCAACGCCACGATCGGGCCGGGCATCGAGCTCGGCGCCTTCTGCATGGTCGGCATGGGCAGCGTGGTCACGGACGACGTGCCGGCGCACGGCCTCGTCGTCGGCAACCCGGCGCGGCTGGCGGGCGCGGTCTGCCGCTGCGGCGAGGTCGTCGCCCGCGCCGTCGCCGGCGCGGTGCCGCACGGCGAGCATCGCTGCCGCTGCGGTCGGACCGTCACGTGGCCCAGCGTCGGCGCGTGAGCGTCACTGCGCGTACTGCTGCGGCAGGCAGTAGTTCCACTTGTACCAGCGATCCAGGGAATTGACCGGGCCGCGCAGCAGCCCGCCGTAGTAGAGCGCCTGCGTGCGGACGGCCGGGTTGGGCGTCTGCTCGGCGAGCAGGTGCAGACCGCCGATCAGGAAGCCGTGCGCGCCGCCGAGCGGCGAGTCGCCGAACTTGACGCCCTGCGCGAGACCGTCCCAGTAGTCGGCCGCGACCGGCACGCCGTTGTGCGACGCCGGCACGTAGTAGCGCAGGCCCTCAGCGACGAAGCCGAACTGCGGCGACTGGTAGTTCGTCACCCACGCGTACGCGACGGTCTGCACGACGTCGGTCGCGATGTCGCGCAGCACCGGCTCGCCGAACGCCTCGTACGCGCCCAGGTACCCGTACAGCACCGCGCCGTGCTGCCACGGCATGAAGAACTCGTGGTTCATCGGGTAGCCGGTGTTGAGGTAGTTGCCCTGGAAGGTCATCGCCTTGCTGGGGTGGTTCTTGCGCCGCTGCGGCTCGACGATCTCGTTGACGCGGCGCATGGCGTACGACTTGAGCGCGGCGTCGCGCGTAGCCTGGAAGCACTGCGCGAAGCCCTGCATGGTCCAGCCTTCGGCGCGCGCGGCCTGGATGGCGGCCGTGTAGTAGTACGTGAGGCGCATCAGGCCCTTGAGGCTCTGGCCGAGTTGCCGCAGTTCCTCCCTGGCCCAGGCGTCGCCGCTGACCGTCCAGTAGTCGAACAGCAGGTCGGTCGACCAGTGCTCGTGGTCGAAGTGGCCCCAGCCGTGCGCGCGCGGTTGGCCATTGCTCAGCGAGCGATACTGGGGATACGGATCCTGGTCGCGCAACCGCAACCGTCCGAGCTTCTCGCCCGGCACGCTGAGCATCGGGATGCCGTCCCATAGGATGATCTGCTGTTCGGCCCCGACTTCGAGGCCGTAGAGGTGGTACGGACGCATGGCTTGCGCCCAGGCCATCTGCTCCAGCTTCAGCAGCAGCGGCGGATGCGCGCCCTGGATGGCGTGCGCGAACTCCGGACTGAGCGGGTGGTTGCGAGGCGTCCCGGTCGTCTCGGTGACCAGCACGTCGCCGCGGCTGCCCCATGTGCCGAAGTACGACGACGTGCCCGACCAGCTCGCGAGTTCCGCCGCGGCGCGGTTCGCGGCGTCCGACGGCCCGGGGAGCGGGCCGCCGACGAGGCCGGCGGCGCGCGTGCCCTGCCACGCCGACTGCGAGGCGAGCGCGAAGGCGGGCTTGTCGATCATGGCCGTCGCGGTCGTGCGCCACTTCGTGATCTCCGCCGCGCTGGCGTTGGCGTCCTCCGCCCGCAGCAGGAAGCGGTAGCGCCGGGTCTGCGCGTCGCCGAGCCACGTGTCCGTCATCACGCGGAAGCCGGTGAAGCCGCCAGCGAGGGCCTCGCCCTCGCCGACGCCTTCCTGCTGCCGGCGGTACGCGAGGCAGCCGGCGGCGCCGCGCACCAGGAACCACGCCCCGCGCACGTCGGCATTGCCGAGCGCCACCAGATTGGGGTCGCTGTTGCCGGCTGGAACGGTGTCGGCCCCGAGGTAGTCGTTGCCGAGCACCCAGTCGACCAGCACGTACGGCGCGTCGCGGAACTCGGTGACGTAGTACGTGGACGTGAGGTAGTCGCGGCCGATGCCCACCTGTCCGGCGACCGGCTGGTGGTAGGTGCGATGCCGCCTGACCTGCACGAGCGGCGTCGACTGCAGCACTTCGCCGGGACCGCTCGCGAACGAGCGGTACGGCGTCTGGAACGTGTCGCGGACCTCGGCCCCGACCTCCAGCGTCGGCATTGCCTGCGCGACCCAAGGATTGCGCACGAACCCGCCGGCGAGCGCAGTGACGTCGGTGGCGATCGTGTAGGACTTCGTCTGCCCGGGCTGGAGTTCGTCGGTGAACTGCGCCTGCGCGACCTTGACCGAACCGTCGGCCCACTGCTGCAACGGCAGCCACGCAGTCAGATGGCCGCTGACGCCGAGGTTCGACAGTTGTGCCGTGGTGTAGGTCCCCTTGGCGAACGGCACCGAGACGCGGAACGTCTCCGTGCGCAGCGAGGCAGCTTCGTTGACCACCGTGAAGTCCAGCGTGCTCGGCAGCGGATTGCCGGTGCCACCGGAACCGCCGGGACCACCGCCGCTCGAGCCACCGCCCGTGCCGGTTCCCGTTCCCGTACCGCCGCCGGTGCCGGTGCCACCGCCGCTCGAGCCACCGCCCGTGCCGGTTCCCGTTCCCGTGCCGCCGCCGGTGCCGCTGCCGCCGCCCGTGCCACCGGGCAGCTGATTGCCGCCCGAGCCGCCGCCAGACGAGCCGCCAGCGCCGGCGCCGCCGGCTTGCTGTTCGCCGCCCGCGCCGAGCGCACCGCTCGTCATCGCGCCTGAGCCGCAGGCCGCTAGGCCGAGCAGCAGCGCTGCGGCCGGAGCGGCCAAGCTATGGAGTGCCGCGGGTCGAGGAGGACAAGGAGCCGGCCGGGTGTGCGTCATGGTTGCGTCGGCGGGCCTCGGCGAGGCTCACCGTGGCTGGCCCGATCGACGCGCGCATCCGCACTTCTGCATCCCTACCGCGGCAGTTGTCCCAACGCGGGCTTCCCTGCGTGCCGTCACCGCCGCTAACCTCTCGGTGGCATGCGAGAGTGGCGGAACTGGCAGACGCACAGGTTTTAGGTACCTGCGGGCGCAAGCCCTTCAGGGTTCAAGTCCCTGCTCTCGCACCATTCCCCGGCGAGCCGCGACCAGCGGATCGCCGGCCGACCGACGATCACCGCGTCGCCGTGTTCGGCGCGGTGTGGCATCGCGCCGCCGCGCCGCTACGCTGCCGCCCACCAAGAGCCGACATGACGCACGTCATCGCCCAACCCTGCATCGGAGTCAAAGACAAGGCCTGCGTCGACGTCTGCCCCGTGGACTGCATCCATGGTGGCGACGCCGACCCGCAGCTGTACATCAACCCCAACGACTGCATCGATTGCACGTTGTGCGTCGACGCCTGCCCGGTGCAGGCGATCTTCGCGGAAGAAGACCTGCCGGCGGAGTGGAAGCACTTCACCCAGGTCAATCGCGACCACTACGCCAAGAAGTAGCCGCCCGCGGCGCCGCCGGATCCCCGCGCCGCGCCGTCCGCACCCTGCACCCTTGGGCCAGCACGACCGCTACAGCCGCCAGCAGCGCGTCGCCGGCATCGGCGCGGCGGGACAGCAGCGGCTGCGCCAGGCGACCGTCCTCGTCGTCGGCTGCGGCGCCCTCGGCACGCACGCGCTCGACGCCCTGGCGCGCGCCGGCGTCGGCCGCATCCTCGTGGTCGACCGCGACGTCGTCGAGTGGTCGAACCTGCAGCGCCAGGTGCTGTTCCGCGACGCGGACGCCGCCGCCGGGCTGCCGAAGGCGATCGCCGCGGCGCAGCGTCTCGCCGAGGTGAACGGCGACGTCGAGGTGCTGCCGTTCGTGGCGCAGTGTTCGGCGGAGTTCTTGTCGATGTTGCCGGCGACGCCCGACGTCGTGATCGACGGCGTCGACAACTTCGCCACGCGGTACCTCGTGAACGACTGGTGCCGCGCGCGCCGCCTGCCCTGGATCTACGCCGGCGCGATCGGCGCCGAAGCGGTGGCGATGGCCTTCCCGATCGATGGCCCCTGCCTGCGCTGCGTGTGGCCGGAACCGCCACCGGCGGGCGACGTCGGTTCGTGCGAGACCCACGGCATCCTCGCCCCCGCCATCGCCATGGTCGCCGCCTTCCAGGTCGCGGAGGCGATGAAGGCGATCGTCGGCGCGCCGGCGACGCGCGGCGCGCTCACCGTCGACGTATGGCGCGGCCGCTATGCCATCGTCGATCTGCTCGGCGCGGCAGCGGCCGACTGCCCGTGCTGCAGCCGCGACGAGCATCCCGCTCTGCGGCAGGCGGGCGCGGGCGGCGCGACGTCGCTGTGCGGTCGCGACGCCGTGCAGGTCGAGCCCGCGCAGCCGCGTGCGTTCGACCTCGGCGCGCATGCCGAGCGTCTCGCCGGCATCGTCGGGGAACTCGCGCTGACCCCCCACCTGCTCCGCTTCGCGGCGGATGGCGCCCGCTTCAGCGTCTTCCGCGACGGTCGCGCGCTCATCTTCGGCGTCGGCGACCTGCTGCGCGCCCGCGCGCTCTACGACCGCTGGGTGGGAGCGTGAACGATCCGGCGCGCTACCTCGACCACGCCGCCACCAGCTGGCCGAAGCCGGCGGCAGTCGTGGACGCGGTCCGGCGCTGGCACGCGGAGGTCGGCGTCTCGGCCGAGCGCGGGGACGGCCCCGGCCACCGCATCGCCCGCGCCGAGGTGGCGGCCGCCCGGGCGGGCGTGGCCGAACTCGCGGGAGTCACCGCGGACCGCGTGGCCTTCTGTTCGGGCGCGACCGAGGGCCTCAATCTGGCGCTGCGCGCCCTCCTCCGGCCCGGCGACCGCGTCGTCGCCACGGCCTTCGAGCACAGCTCCGTCGCCCGCCCACTGGTCGCCCTGGCGCGGGAACGCGGTTGCGTCGTGCACGTCGTCGCGCCCGATCCGCACGGTGCCATCCCCGCCGACGCCATCGCGGCCGCCATCGCGGCGGCGCCGACCGCCCTGCTGGCGTTGAACCACGCCAGCAACGTCACCGGCGCCATCGTCGACGCCGCTCCATGCATCGCGGCGGCGCGGGCGGCTGGGGCCCGTTCCCTGCTGGATGCCTGCCAGACCGTCGGCTTGCTGCCGATCGCCCTGGGCGCGGACGTGGTCGTCGCCAGTTGCCACAAGTCGCTGCTGGCCCCGCCCGGTGTGGGCTTCGTCGCCGTCCGCGCCGGACTCGACCTGCTGCCGCAGAAACACGGCGGCTCCGGCAGCAGTTCGGCGCTCGACGAGCACCCGACCGCATGGCCAACCGCCTTCGAAGCCGGCACGCCCAACACACCCGCGCTCTTCGGCCTGGCCGCCGCCCTGCGGACGCGGCCGACGACGATGGCGCCGCAGCGGCTCGCGGCAGCGCTCGCGCGGGTCTCCGAACTGACGGCGGCACTGCAGACGATCGCCGGCATCGAAGTGCTGGCAGCGCCGGCGACCGCGCGCATGCCCCTGCTCGCCTTCCGCCACGCGCGCTACGAGCCCGCCGAGATCGGCGCGATTGCGAGCCAGGAAGGCTTCACCGTCCGCAGCGGCCACCTGTGCGCGCCGTGGATCCATCGCCACCTCGGCACCGAGGCCGCCGGCGTCGTTCGCGTGAGCCCTGGCCCGGAGACGCCGGCGGCGACGATCCGCGACTTCGCGGCCTTGCTCGCCGGTCTTTGACCAAGCGCGGGCGACGGCGCATTCGCGCCGACCGGCCGCGGCTCGTCAGTTCCTGCGGACCAGCCGGAGGGCCGCGGGCACGGTCCCGCGCAGCCGTCCGTGCCACTCGAAGAAGGCCACGGCGACGCGGAACCACGGCTCGTCGCGGCCGAGTCCCGTGGCGAAGTAGCGCTGGCTCGGCGGCACGTGCGGCTGGTACTTGCCACCGCCTTCCTGGCTGCCGGCGAGCACCAGATCGCGCAGGAAGTCGCGTTCGAGTCGCCACGGCGCTAGCCCGGGGTGCGCCCCGGCGCGCCATACCGCGAGTTCCAGCGCATCGGCGAAGTCAGCTGCCGGCAAGCGACCGGTCGCGAAGGCGGCGGCCGCGCGCGCCAGATTGGCATCGGCAAGCGGCGGGAGCCTCTGGTCGCCACTGCCGCACGCCAAGCGGACGAGCGCCCACTCGGGCACTGCGGGCCATGCCGGCGGGCATGGCAGCCCGCCCTCGGTGAGCGCGCGCAACGCCAGCACCAGCACGCCTGCACGGTGCTCCGCGGCAACCGCCCACTCCTCGCGCGTCGCGACCAGTTCCGTGAGCGGACAGGCCATGGCCTGTGCGACGACGATCGCGGGCACGGGATTGGTCCGCGCCTGCGGCGGGCTCGCCAACCAAGACCGCAGACGGGCCCGCGCTGCGGGTTCGCCGACCAGGATGGCGAGCGCTTCGTCGTCCGGCCGCTCCAGCCACGCCTCGGCGTCACCCGCGCGGGCCTGCCACCACAGGGCGGCGCGACGGATCGCAACCGCCCCGTCGCCGCGATCGGTGGCCCACGTCCGCGCGTGCTCCCGCAGCGCGCCCTTCGCCGGCGGCTGCACCGCGCCGAGCAACGCCCCGCGCCAGAAGAGGCCTTCGTGCCGCGCACCGCGCGGCGGCCCGGAACGGAACACGCTGCCGGCGAACAAGGCGGCGCCGGCGATGCCCGGATCGCCGTCGCTCGCGACGTCCGGCAGACCCTCGACGCCGGGAAAGCGGGCGGCAGCGAGCAAGGCCAACAACTCGGCCAACTCGCTCGTGCCGCGCAACCGCGCCAGCAGGTCGCCGCGCGGCGCGGACCGCCGCGGCCCCATCGCCAGGACGAAGGCGACGAACAGCCGATCGCGGGCCGAACGCCCGGGCGAGTCGTTCCAACGCAACAAGCGGTCGTCTTCGTCGACACCGCCCGCCGCCTGGATCGCCGCGAGCACCGCCAGCCGCGCTTCGCCCGTCGACTGGCCGTCCAGCAGCCGCCACAGGGCCGGGGACACGGACGGGCCAAGGGTCGCAGCGGCGTCCCAACCGGCGCCGAGATCGACGTCGCGACCGCTGAAGGCGGCGCGCATGCGCGCGGTCAAAAAATCGTCCCTGGCTTCGACCGTCGCCCAACCTTCAGCGCCACCGGCGGTTGGCGCCTGCGCAGATGCGAGTTGAGACAGCAGCGTCACGAATCCGATAGCCGACGGCACGCCGAGGCAGCGCGCCAACAGCCGCTGCTTCGCGCATCGAATGTCCTGACCCCGCCGATTCATGGCGCCCAAAACCGAAGTCCTGAGTGATGCGGAAGTCGACTTCCTCCTGACGGAGGCGTCGAACGAGCAGAGCGCCACGGCGGCAGAACACCAGACCGTGATGATGCAAGGCGATCTGGAGCAGATCCAGCTCGCCGACGTCATGCAGACGCTCGCGACGACCAAGATGGAGGGGACGCTGCGCATCCGCAACCCCCTCGAAGAACGGCAGGCGTACTGCAAGGACGGCCGCATCCGCGTCCACGTGCCGCAGCGGGTCCTCTCGCGCCGCATCGGCCAGCGGCTGATCAGCGCCGGCGTCGTGCAGGTCGAGACGGTCCGCTCGGTGCTGATCGACCAACGCAAGGACAAGCGGCCGCTCGGCGTGCTGCTCGTCGCAGGCGGCCACTGCAAGCAGGAACACATCGACGCCGTGCTCGAAGAGCAGGCGGCCGAGGACGTCTACGCGCTCTTCACGTGGCGCCACGGTTCCTTCGAACTCTGGAAGGGCACCCCGCAAGCGGATGCCTCCAAGTTGTTCGACACGTGCTACGAGTACGACATCAACAGCCTCCTGCTCGAGGTGGCGCGCCGCTCGGACGAATGGGAGACGATCCTGGCGGCGATCGGCTCGCTCGACGAGGTGCCACAGCGCCTCCGCGAGCCGGACGCCGATGCCGGCATCGACGGCTTTGCGGCCGAACTGATCGCGGCAGCGGACGGCTTCACGAGCTACCGCGAGCTCACCGAGCGCACGACGGCAGGTCTGTTCCCGAGCGCTCGCGCCGTCCGCGACCTCGTGACCGCCGGCTGGCTCGGCAACCCCGACGACGAGAAACTCGCGGCGATCACCCAGCGGCTGGCCGACAGCGGCGACAGCAAGAAGGCGTTGATGACGGCGCGGACGCTGGTCGCTCGACCGGGCGACCGCAGCATCGAGGTGCTCATCGTGCTCGCCGAGTGCCTCGAAGGACTTGGCGAACGGCGCCAAGCCAGCACCCTGCTGCTCGAAGCCGCCCAGCGGCAGGCGGAAGGCGAAACCGCCCTCGATCTGGCGCGCCGGGCGCGCGAACTCGATCCCCACGACGTCGGCACGCTCAGCTACCTGCGCACGATCCTCCTCGCCTACACGCCTGCCGACTCGCCGGAGCTGGAGAAGTGCACGGTCGAACTGCTCGATGCGCTCACCGCCGAAGGTCGCACCGACACGGCGCTGGCGATCGTCGAGGAAGCGCGCCAGACCGACACGGTGCGCCCGGCGATCATGCTCCGCGAGGCGCGCGCGCGTCAGAAGGCCAAGGACATCCCGGGGGCAGTCGCCGTCCTGCAGCAACTGGCGGATCTCTACGACGCGCAAGGCGAGCGCGAACTCGCCAACAACGCGTATGCGCACCTGCTGCGCGTCGACCGCAGCCGGCGCGACATCCGCAAGCTGTTGAAGGAACGCACCCTGACGCGCACGGGCCGCATCGTCCGCCGCTGCGTGGTCGGGGCGGTCGCATGCGCGGTGCTCGGCCTGGCGGGCTGGTTCTGGAGCCACTTCGCCACCCTGCGCGCCATGGAAGCCGCCCAGCTCGAGATCAGCAGCCTGATCGCCAAGGGCGATCTCGACGCCGCGAGCAAGCGGGTCGAGGCCTGCGCCGAGGAACTCGGCGAGCGCGATGGCATCGTCGACCTGCGCACCCAGATCGCCTACGCCAAGGGCCAGGAGAGCGCGCGCAGCCAGCGGCTGCGCCAGGAGGAACTCGTCGCCGCGCTGGCCAAGGCAGCGGAGGCGATGGAGCAGGGCAAGCTCGCCGAGGGCCTCGCCATCTACCAGCGGCTGGTCGCGGACGCCGATCGCCGCACCAACACGCTCGAAGCAGCCGAACGGCGGGTCAAGGCCTTCACCGAGCGGCTCGCGGAGATCGCCAAGGGTCTGCAAGGGCTGAGCCTCGCGCCGCCGGAGCAGATGCTCGACCGCAACGACCTGGTGAAGGCCCAGGAGCGACTCGCTGCCGCCGTCGAGTCCCGCTGGCTCGCGGCCTACCAGCAACTCGCGAAGACCGCGTCGGGCAGCTTGCACCCGGACCTCGTCAACGCCGGCGTGCAGAAGATGCTCGTCGACGGCGAGGCGCAGGTGCGGGACGCCTTCCGCAAGGCGGAGACGCTCTCCGTCGCCTACGCGGCGGCGCTGCAGCGCAAGGAGGAGCAGCGCCGGCTCGATCCGTTGTTCCAGCGCGCCGTGCAGCGCGAGGCAGCCAACGACTTCGCCGGCGCGCTCGCCGACTACGTCGAGCTCGAGCGGCACTCCGTCGACGACGCCGCGCTGCGGCTCCACTTCCGCGACCGGGTCGCCCGCAACGGCGCCATCGTGCGCATGCTCGAACAGCAGGGCGCTGCGACCAAGGCGGGCGACTTCACGGCTGCCTTGGCGCACCTCAAGTCGCTGTGTGCCACCCACCCGGAACTCGGCTTCGAGCGCTTCGTGCGCTTGCCGCTGCGGATCGAGACGCGCCCGGCCGGCGCCCGCGTGCGCGTGAACGGCGCCGACGCCGGGGCGACGCCGCTGTTGTTCGAACGCATCGTGACGCTGCCCACCGAGGTCGTCGTCGAACTGGCTGGCTTCGCGACCGTGACCGAAACGGTCGAAGGCGAAGAGAAGGCGACGCTCGCATTCGACCTGCGACTGCAGCGGCAGGCCGGCTGGCGGCACACCAGCGCCATCGACACCCCGCCCTTGGCGACCCGTCACGGCATCGTGATGGTGGATCGCGCCGGCGCGGTGACGCTGCTGTCGCCCAACCGGAGCGCGCTCTGGACGGTGCGCACGGACGACCTGTCCGGCTGCCTAACCCGGCCGGTTCTCGCCGGGGACCGGGTCGTGTTCGGCTCGGTGGACGGCGACTTGCGCGCGATCGACCTCTCGACCGGAGGCATGGCCTGGTCGACGCAAGGCCTGCCGATGGACCTGCCGCCGCGTCCCACGGCCGACGGGCTGACCTGCGTCACCACGTCCGGCACGATCGTCAGCCTCGGCGAAGACGGCCGCATCACCAAGCGCATCGAGGGCGGCAAGCAGATCGTCGGCTTCTGGCACGACGACGACGGCGCCCTCGTGACGCTCAGCGGCATCGGCCAATTGCGCAGGTATGCTCCGACCGGAGCCCTCCTCTTCGAGCAGCGGCTGACCGATGCCGACGTGGTCGGGTGCGCACAGAGCGGTCGCGACGTGTTGCTGAGCACGGAACGCGGCCGCGTGGCGTGCATCGCGATGGCCACGGGTGCCGCGGTCTGGAACGTCGACCTCGGCGGCGAGCCGCTCGGCGCCCCTCTGGTGGTCGGCGAACACGTCTGGCAGACGCTGCGGACCGGCTTGGCGAAGCTCGACCGCAAGACCGGAGACCGCGCTGCGCTGTCACCGACGCTCGCGGGGGAACACGTCGCTGCCGCCGTGCTGTTCAAGAACCAGTTCGTCGTGCCGACCGCCACGGGGCCGGTCGTGCACTGCGCAACCACCGGCACGCCGCGCTACCGCCTCGAAGGCAGTCGGCGGACCCGACTGATCCCGTCGCCCGACGAGTTGTGGCTGGTCGAGCCAGACCACGCGGTGGCGGCCTACCGTAACCTCTGGTGACGCTGCGCGCGGCGCTCGTCGCATCGTGAACGCCCGCGCCACCGACGGCGGCAGCCCCGAGCCGATGCCATGGCCGCAGCCACGTCACGGCGTCAGTCCAAGCGGCCGAGTCGCCGGGACCGGAGCCAGCGCTCCACCTGGGGACTCCGCCGCCGTTCCGAACACCCCGAGCACGTCGCAATACGAGGCAATCCGACAAGCCTTCCGGTTACCGGATTCGCCAAGCGTGTAGTTTCGATGTATCTTCCGCTATCGGGCGAGACGCCACTGCGGCTCGCTCACTCCAGCGTCCACCCCATGCGCTTTCTGCTCTCGCTTGCCCTGCTCGCCAGCCTCTCCGTTGGGGCCTGTGGTGGCGGTACCCCCTCCAGCGCCACGCCTGCAACCGGCCCGCAGGCCCCGATCAACCCGCCCGATGGCGGTTCCGGTGGACAGATTCCGCCTAAGGGCAACGGCAGTAGCTCCGGCAGTGGCTCCGGCAGTGGCTCCGGCAGTGGCTCTGGCAGTGGCTCCGGCGCGCCGAGCGGTGGCCAGGGTCCGGGCGGCGGTGGCCAACCGGTGCCCGAGCCCGGCACGTTCGTGCTCGTCGGCAGCGGGATGGCGGCTCTGGCCATGCTGCGACGCCGACGCAAGTCGGGCGAAGCGCCGGCCTGAGCGGCGGCTGCGCAACCGCGTCACGGGACGCGCGCCGAGCCAGGGCGCGGATTCGCGGTCGGGGCGAAGCCGACGACCGCAGGCGAATCGGTGGATCTGCCGAGCAGTGGCGCCGCCGCCGATGGGCGGCGACGGCGCGTGCCCGCGGCTGCGGCCAACCCGTTACGATCGCGCGCGCTTGCGTCCCACCCGCCCCACACTTGCCCTCGCGTCGACGAACGCCCGCATGAGGGGCGCCGTGGCGTGCCGATTGCCCGGCCGTTCGCCTGGCTACGACCACCGGCCAGCGACCGTGACGACGTGACGGTGCCGCCCCGCCAGCCGCCAGGAGCCCTCACCTCTGCCGTGCCCAGCCACGCCGATGGTGCCCAGCTCCTCGACTACCTTTGTGCTCGCTTTGCCTACCTGCCGCGCGACCGCTGGCGCGACGAAATCGCCAACGGCAACGTCCTGGTCGCCGGGGCCAAGGCGGACGCCACGACCCGGTTGCGGCGCGGCATGGACGTCACCTACCTGCGGCCCGACCCCGAACCTTGGGTCGACGATCGGATCGCCACGCTGTACGAGGACGCGGCCGTGCTGGTCGTCGACAAGCCGGCCCACCTGCCGATGCACGCCGACGGCCCGTTTCGCCAATCGACGCTCGTGCATCTGCTGCAGACGCGGCGCGCCGAACCCGCACTCGGTCCTTGCCACCGCCTCGACCGCGAGACGAGCGGCGTCGTGCTGCTGGCGCGCAACCCGTTGGTGCGGCAGAGCCTGCAGCGCGAGTTCGCCGCGGGTGCGGTGACCAAGACGTACCTCGTGCTCGTCCGGGGCGTCGTCGCCGAGGACTTCCTGGTCGACGCGCCGATCGGGCATGCCGTCGGCAGCGCCGTGACGCTGCGTCGGTCGTGCGCGGCGTCGTGCGTCGACGGCAAACCCGCTCGCACCCGCTTCGGCGTCGTTCGCAAGGGCGCGCGCAACACGCTGCTGCGCGCCATCCCGGCGACGGGACGGACGCACCAGATCCGCGCCCACCTCGAACACGCTGGCTTTCCGGTCGTCGGCGACAAGCTCTACGGCAGACCTGACGAGGACTACCTCGCGTTCATCGCCACGGCCAAGCGGACCGGCGATGCGCGCGCGTGGCAGGACGGCGGACCGGACCGCCACCTGCTGCACGCCGAGTCCCTGACGTTCCGGCATCCGGACGATGGACTGCCGCGCACCGTGGCAGCGCCGATGCCGCAACTGTTCGACGACTGGCTCGACCGCACGCCGACGCCACCGTGACCGGCGCTCGACAGGCGGCACGCTGCGCGCGACGCTGTCCGGCATGGCCAGCCACCGCCGATGCCTTGGAACCTGGTGCGCGAGCCTGCTGCTGACGGGATGCATCCACACCGACCCGGCGACGGCATCGACTGCCGCCGTGCTGCCTGAGCGATTGCAGGTACTGATCGAGGCCCAACCGATGGATTGGCCGGCGCGGATCGCGACCGCGCTGCCGCTCAACGACGTCGAGGCCGCCGCCTTGGCGGCCGCCGTGCAAGACCGCCCCACCGCGCCCGGTGCTCCCGCAGCCATCGCCGTGCTCGGCCGTTGCGCGGCGCCGCAGGTCGATACCGTGCTCACGCAGCTCATCGACGATCGCGGCAACCTGGCGACCGAAGCCGCACTGGCCGTCGGCGACCGCAACGCCGTCGCGGCGATCGCGAGCTTGCGCGACGCGATGAACGACCTCGCGGCCGACGCGACGCTGCGCACGGCGGCGGCCTGTGGGCTGGCGCGCATGGGACACGGCAAGGACGTGGCGCCGTTCCTCGCCGCCATCCTGCTCGCCGGCACGCCCGCCGGCGTCGAAGGCAGCCGCCGCTTCGGCTTGCCCGAGCGCCCGCGCTGGGCCATGGAGCGATACCTCGTCCAGCGCATGCTGCTGCGCGAGGGCGCGCCTGAACTCGCGCGACGCCTCGATCCGGACGCGAGCTGGCCCGATCTCGCGCAGGCCACCGGACAGGTCGTCGCGTGGCTCGCCGCACGCTGACCGGTTTGCCCGCCGAAGCGGCGATCAACCCGGTGCCGCATCGAGCGTGCAAGCCACCGCCGCAGCCAGCGCGGCAGCGGCAGCCGCCACGTCGCGCGCGCCGCACAGGGCGCCGCGCACCGCGAAGCCGGCAGGCCGCAGCGCCGCAGGCAGCTCCCGCACGGCGAGGATCCGCTCGGGGCTGACGCCGCCGAGCCACAGCACGGGCAGGCCGGCGTCGAGCGTCCAGGCGCCGGCGCGCGCCGCGCCAAGGCCCGGGTGGCCGGGTTTGCTCGCGGTGGCCCAAACGGGCGCGAGCAGCGCGAAGTCGGCGCCCGCCGCGCGCGCATCGGCGAGTTCCTCCGGATCATGGCAGGACACTCCAAGTCGCGCCCGACCCGCGAGCGCCCGCCGCGCTGCCGCCGGCGGCAAGCTCCGATGGCCGACCTGGACCCCGTCGCACAAGCCGGCGGCCGCGATGTCGACGCGATCGTTGACGTAGAGCAGGCCGCCGACGGCGTGCACCACGGGCGCGAGTTCCGCCGCTGCGACGGCCAACTGCCGCGCCGGCCAGCGCGGCTCGCGCAACTGCACGGCCCGCACCCCGCCGGCGATCGCTGCGGCCACGATCGCGCGCAGGCGCGCGATGTCCCCGAGACCGTCCGTCACGAGCAGCAGGCGCGGCGGCGTGAACGGCGCTACGGCTGGTTCCATGCCGCGAGTTAGCCGCAGGCCGGGGCCGGACGCAAGGCCACGACCGCTTTACACGACCGCCCGGCGGCGCTTGCTTGTGCCGGTGCTTCGCCTTGCCGCACTTTCGCTGACCGCAGTCGCCGTCGCCTGCTCGGCCGCTGCGCGCCCCGTCCCCGCCGAAGACCGCGACGCCGTCTGCGCCGCCCTCTTTGCGCGCGCGCTCGAAGACAACGCGGCCATCGCCACGCTCGCCAGCCTGCTGGAGGCTGCCCCGGCGCGCCTGTCCGGTTCGCCCGGCTACGACGACGCGGTTGCGTGGGCCATGGCGCGGATGCGCGCAATGGGTCTCCGGAACGTCCGCGCCGAGCCGTGCACGGTGCCGGTCTGGCGGCGCGGCGTCGAAGAGGCGTCCATCGCCGACAGCGCTCGGCAACTGCGCGTGACCGCGCTCGGCGGCAGCGTCGGCACCGGCGACGAAGGGCTCGTGGCGGAGGTCGTCGAGGTGCGCTCGTTCGAGCAGTTGGCGGCGCTCGGTGACGCTGCCCGCGGCAAGATCGTCTTCTTCAACCGCCCGATGCCGCGCGCGCTGCGCCGCACCGGCTCGGCCTACGGCGAAGCGGTGCCGCAGCGCAGCAACGGCGCGATCGAGGCCGGCAAGGCCGGCGCCGTGGCGGCACTGGTGCGGTCGATGACCACCGCGATCGACGGCCATCCGCACACCGGGGCGATGTCCTACGCCGAGGGCGTGCCGCAGGTGCCGGCGGCGGCCATCGCGACCGCGGACGCCGACGCCCTGTCGGCCTTGCTGCAACGCGGCCCGGTGAGCGTGCGTCTGCGGCTGACCTGCGCCTCGCTGGGCGAAGGGCCGGGCGCCAACGTGGTAGGCGAGTTGCCGGGCAGCGAGCGCCCGCACGAAGTCGTCCTGGTCGGCGGCCACCTCGACGCCTGGGACCTCGGCCGTGGCGCGCACGACGACGCGGCCGGCTGCGTGCACGCGCTCGAAGCCGTTCGGCTGCTGCAGGCAAGCGGCCTGCGACCCAAACGCACCGTGCGCGTCGTGCTGTTCGCCAACGAGGAGAACGGCCTGCGCGGCGCCAAGGCCTACGCCGAGACCCACCGCGACGAGGCGGCGCGCCACGTCGCCGCGATCGAGTCGGACGCCGGCGGCTTCACGCCGCTCGGCTTCACGTGCTCGTTGCGCGACGAAGCCGCCGAAGCCGTGCGTCGCGCCCTGCTGCCGCTGCAGGGCTTCGGCGCGGGGGCGTTCCTGCCGGGCGCCGGGGCGGGCGGGGCCGACCTCGGGCCGCTGCTGGCGCTCGGCGTGCCGTGCTACGGCCTGGTCGTCGACGGCCAGCGGTACTTCGACTACCACCACGCCGCCGTCGACGACCTGCCGGCCGTGCACGAACGCGAACTGGCGCTCGGCGCCGCGGCGGTGGCGTTCGCCGCGTGGGCCTTGGCGGACGCTTGAACGCGGCGACGCTCGCGCGCCGCGCCGTCAGCGCGCTCCGTACTGCTGCCGGTAGTAGTCCTGGTAGGCGCCGCTCCGCACCCGCTCCCACCACCGACGGTTGTCGCGATACCACTGCACGGTGTCGCGCAGTCCGGCCTCGAACGTGAACTGCGGCCGCCATCCGAGGGTCGCGCGCGCCTTGCTCGAGTCCATCGCGTAGCGGCGGTCGTGGCCCGGCCGGTCCTTGACGTAGTGGATCAGGTCCTCGCCCTTGCCGAGTAGGCGCAGGATCTCCTTCACGACGAACAGGTTCTCGCGCTCGGCGTCGCCGCCGAAGTTGTAGACCTCGCCGGCGCGGCCGCGCTCCATCGCCGCCCGGATGCCGGCGCAGTGATCGAGCACGTGGATCCAGTCGCGCACGTTCTTGCCGTCGCCGTACACCGGCAGCTGCCTGCCTTCGCTGGCGTTGGCGATCATCAGCGGGATCAGCTTCTCGGGGAACTGGAACGGCCCGTAGTTGTTCGAGCAGCGCGTGATCACGCAGTCCATGTGGTGCGTGTGCACCGCCGCCCGGACCAGCAGGTCGCTGCCGGCCTTGCTCGCCGAGTACGGGGAGTTCGGCTGGATCGGCGTCTCCTCGGTGAAGTACCCCCACGCGCCGAGCGAGCCGTAGACCTCGTCGGTGCTGACGTGCACGAAGCGCGCGGCCTTGTAGATGCGCGCTTTGTCGAGCAGCACCTGGGTGCCGACGACGTTGGTGCGCACGAAGGCCGACGCGTCGAGCACCGATCGGTCGACGTGGCTCTCGGCGGCGAGGTGCACGACGATCTCCGGGCGGTGCTCGGCGAAGCACGCGTCCATCGCGACGGCGTCGGCGATGTCGGCCTTGACGAACGCATAGCGTTCGTGCCGCTCGACGTCGGCGAGGTTCTCGAGGTTGCCTGCGTAGGTCAGCGCGTCGACGTTGACGATGCGGTGTTCGCTCGACTGCAGCAGCAGGCGGACGAAGTTGGAGCCGATGAAGCCGGCTCCGCCGGTGACGAGGATCTTGCTCACGGAGGGTTCCGGGGTTGCGTCAGTATCGCTTGCCGCCGAGGGAGTCGCCGACGCTGGCGCGGTCGGCAGGCGCGCCCGCGGCATCGAGAGCGAGCCAACGGGCGATGGCATCGGCGTGATGCGGCATCGGCTTGCCGCGGACCGCGTCGAGACTCCCGGTGTCGAGCACCGACCACGCCGGCCGCGGCGCCGGGCGCGTCCGGTCGGCGGCGGACTGTCCGCCGACCGGCACGTGGCCGAGGCCGGCCGCCGCCAGCACGGCCACGGCGAAGCCGTGCCACGACACCGCGCCTTCGTTGGCGCAGTGGTAGACGCCGCCCGGCGCCCGCAGCGCCAGCACGTCGAGCAACGCCTCGGCGAGGTCGACGGTGAAGGTCGGCCGGCCGATCTGGTCGGTGACCACCGCGAGCGGCTGGCCCGCCCGCGCCCGGTCGAGGATCGCGCGCGGGAAGTTGCGGCCGCCCGGGCCGAACACCCAACTCGTGCGCACGACGCGGAAGCCGTCGCGGCCATGCGCCAGCACCGCTTCCTCGCCCAACCGCTTGCTGGCGCCGTACGCCGACAGCGGCCGCGTCGGCGCGTCGACCGGGTACGGCGCCGTTGCCGCGCCGTCGAACACGAAGTCCGTGCTGACGTAGACGAGTTCGCTGCCGGCGGCGGCCGCCGCCTCGGCGACCCAGGCCGTGCCGAGCGCGTTGACGCGGTAGGCGCCGAGCGGGTCCTGCTCGCAGCCGTCGACGTTGGTCGCCGCAGCGCAGTGCACGATCGCGCGCGGCGCCGCGCGGCCCATCGCGGCGAAGATCGCAGCCCGGTCCCCCAGCGGCATGTCGCGCGACGACACGCCGACGGCGACCAACCCGCGGGCTGCCGCGGCGGCCAGCACGGCGCGGCCGAGTTGCCCCGTGCCGCCGGTAACCAGGATGTCGCACGCCACCATCGCCGCGCTCAGACGTCCATGCGGTTGGCGCCGTTCTCGCGCACCAGGGTCGCCGAGCGGTACAGCGACTCGAAGGTGCCGGCGTCGGTCCACCAGCCCTTGAGCACCTCGTACGTGAGGTTGCCGCGGCGGACGTACTCGTTGTTGACGTCGGTGATCTCCAGCTCGCCGCGCTGGCTCGGCTTCAGCGTCCGGCAGATGTCGAACACCGCCGGGTCGTACATGTAGATGCCGATCACCGCGAGGTTGGTCTCGGGCTCCTTCGGCTTCTCGACGATCTTCACGACCTTGCCGGCCTCGATGGTGGCGACGCCGAAGCGCTGCGGGTCGTGCACTTCCTTGAGCAGGATCTTGGCGCCGCCGCCCTGCCGCTTGAAGTCGTCGGCGGCCTTCTTGATGTTGCCCTCGATGATGTTGTCGCCGAGCACGACGCAGATCGAATCACCCTCGGCGAACGACTCGGCGAGCTTCAGCGCGTCGGCGATGCCGCCCTCGCCCTCCTGGTAGGCGTAGTGCAGGCGCTTGAGCCCGAAGTCGGCGCCGTTGCGCAGCAGCTGCAGGAAGTGGCCCGCCGAGTTGCCGCCGGTCACCACCATGATCTCGGTGATCCCCGCGTTCACGAGGCACTGGATCGGATAGTAGATCATCGGCTTGTTGAAGATCGGCAACAGGTGCTTGTTGGTGATCTTCGTGAGCGGATAGAGGCGGCTGCCGAGGCCGCCAGCGAGTACGACGCCTTTCATGGTTGGGTGCCCGTGCCGGAACTCGTCCGGTACCAGTCGAACGTGCGCCGCAGTCCGGCGGTGAAGCCGATGCGCGGCGCGAAACCGAACGTCGCCGCCGCGCGGCTCGCGTCGGCCAGCGAATGGCGCACGTCGCCGCGCCGCGGCGCAGCGTGCGTCGGCGGCGGGATCGGTCGGCCGCCGAGGCACGGCCGCGCCAGTTCGCACAGCGCCGCGTAGAGGTCGAGCAGCGTGGTCGAACTGCCGTAGGCCAGGTTGACGGTGACGCAGCCCCCGCTGTCGGCGTCGAGCGCCTGGATCACGCCGGCGACGACGTCCTCGACGTACGTGAAGTCGCGCGACTGCAGGCCGTCGCCGTCGATGCGCACCGGCCGGCCGTCGAGCAACGCCCGGCAGAAGGCCGCGATGACGCCCGAGTACGGGCTGTCGGCGGGCTGGCGCGGGCCGAACACGTTGAAGAACCGCGTCACCACCACCTGCAGGCCGTAGACGCGCGCGAACGCGCGGCAGTAGAGCTCGCCGGCGAGCTTGGCGGCGGCGTACGGCGACAGCGGATCCTCGCGCAGGTCCTCGCGCTTGCTCGGTGCCTGCTGGTCGCCGTAGGCGGAGCTGCTGCCGGCGTACACGACGCGCGCGCCGCGCTGGCGCGCCGCGTCGAGCACCATCAGCGTGCCGGTGGCGCAGGCAGGGTGCGAGTCGAGCGGCCGCTCGACCGAGCGCGCGACCGACGGCAGCGCGGCGAGGTGCACGACCCTGTCGACGTCGGTGAAGGCGTCGGCGACCGCGACGGGGTCGAGGATCGAGCCGTGCACGAAGCGCGCCTTCCTGCCGTCGAGGTTGGCGCGCTTGCCGGTCGACAAGTCGTCGAGCACCGTGACGTCGCGGCCGCTGCGCTCCAGCATCTCGACGACGTGCGAGCCGATGAAGCCAGCGCCGCCGGTGACGAGCACGCGCCGCGTCACGCGATCCTCCCCGCCTGCTTCTCGGCGAGGTACCAGCGGCAGAACCGCTCGACGCCTTCCGCCACGCCGACGCGCGGCTGGTAGCCGAGCTCGCGCTCCGCCAGCGCGACGTCGGCGAACGTGATCGGCACGTCGCCGGGTTGGTCGGGCAGGCGTTGCAGCTCTGCCTTGCGCCCGAGCGCGCGCTCGAGGTGCGCCACGAGTTCGGCCAACGACGTCGTCGCCGAGCCGCCGAGGTTGTAGACGGCGAACGGCCGCGGCGGGGTGATCGCCGCCGCCACGCCGGCGACGATGTCGTCGACGTACGTGTAGTCGCGGCGGGACGAACCGTCGCCGAAGAACGGGATCGGCTTGCCGTCCGTGATCAGGCGGGCGAACTGGTGGATCGCCATCTCCGGCCGCTGCCGCGGCCCGTAGACGGTGAAGAAGCGCAGGCTCGCGACCGGGTTGCCGCGCAGGTGGTGCCAAGCATGCACGATCAGTTCGCCCGCCTTCTTGCTGGCGGCGTACGGCGAGATCGGCCGATCGACGTTGTCGGCCTCGGCGAACGGCACCTTGGTGTTGCCGCCGTAGACGGAACTGCTGCTGCCGAACACGAAGACGACCGCAGGGTCGGCGATCTGCGACAACAGCGTCTGGGTGCCGGTGACGTTGACGTCCATGTACCGCACCGGATCGGCGATCGACGGGCGGACGCCGGCCAGCGCAGCCAGGTGGACGACCGCCCGCACGCCGGCGACGGCCCTGCCGCACGCGGCGGCGTCCCGCAGGTCGCCCTGCTGGAACTCGAAGCGCCCGCCGCCCACCGTCGCGAGGCGCGCGAGGTTCGCCTGCTTGAGCCGCACGTCGTAGTACGGATCGAGGCTGTCCAGCACGCGGACGGATGCACCGGCCGCCAGCAGGCGCTCTGCGAGGTGCGAACCGATGAACCCGGCTCCGCCGGTGATCAGGACAGGCGACACGGCTGTGTCTTGGTACCCCATCCCACCAGGCGATTCCACCTTGCGCCGAAGCTTGACCCGCCGCGACGGCCCGCCGCATGCGGCCGGTCGATCGCAGCGGTAGGATGCGCACGATGACGCCGCTCCGCGCTCGCGTTCCCCTGCTGGCCCTGGTCCTGGCGGCTGCCGCCGTCGCCCAGGAGCCAGTGCCGCCGGTCGATCCGGCCCTGCCCGAGCAGCTCAAGCAACTGCGGGCCTTCGTGACCGACACGAAGATGCTGAGCGACATGCAGGCAATCGGCCTGATGCAGTCGCTGACGAAGGACCTCGGCGCCCGCAACCCGAAGGACAAGGAGCGGCTCGCCAAGGCGTTCGGCGACGTGTTCCGCGCCGGCAAGCTGCGCACGGGTCCGAAGGAAGTCCTCTACCGCGAAACCGCCGACGAGTTGGCCAAGTTCGGCGACCTCGGCGCGCCGGAGATCCAGAAGGCGCTGGCCGACACGCGTTGGAAGGACAACCGCCAGTTGCTGTCGCACATGATCCTGGCGCTCGGGCGCACCAAGGACGGCAAGCAGGTCGACTGGCTGCTGGACACCACGACCCGCTCGCCGATCGACGAACTGCGCGCCGCGGCCGGCGAGGCGTTGGGCAACTACACCGAACTCGAGCTGCGACCGCGCCGGGACGTCGTCAAGGCGATCGTGCGCGAATGGGGCAGCCTGCACTCGCGCGCGACGACGCCTGATCCGACCGATCCGAGCGCCCCCATCGATCCGGGCCCGCGCAACGCCCGCGACACGCTGCGCGCGGTCGAGGGCAAGTGGTCGACGACGCTGACGAAGCTGACCGGCGTCTCGCACTCCGGTTTCACGGAATGGCAGCGCTGGCTCAACAAGAACCCCGGCTGGACGCCGCCGGGGACCAAGAAGCCGTGACGCGCAGCCCTGCGGCGGCCCGCCTCGCCGCCGTCCCCTTCGTCGTCGCCGCCCTCGTGGCCGGCGCCGGCAACGCACCGGCCCAGGCGCCTTCGCCGTCGTCACCGACCACCGTGCTGGCGCGGCTGCGGGCCAGCGACCTCGCGCTCGACGAAGCCCGGGCCGCCGTGCCGACCCTGCAGACCGCGCCGGTGCCGATCCGCCTGCAGGCGAGCGACGCCTTGCGCGCCAACTACCTGCAGCGCACCGCCCGGCACGCGAAGGCCTGCGCGGACCTCGGCAAGGCGATCGCCGCCGCTGCACCCAAGCGCGCCGAGCCCAGGGGCGGCAAGAAGCCGGCCGTCGATCCGATCGACGGTCATCGCAGCAAGGCGCTCGCCGCATCGCGACGCGACGGCCTGACCAAGGAGATCATCCAGTCGGTCATCGATCCGGAACTGCAGGCGCTCGAAGCAGCGCTGTGGCCCGCGCGCGAGGCGCTGGTCGCCAAGGCGCCCGCCCTGCAGACGGCGTTCGAAGCCCTGCAGGGCGAACGCGCCGAGTTGCCGCAGTGGTTCGCGCTCTACGGCGAGGCCACTGCCGGCCTCGAACTGCACCCCGACGCCGAGAAGCACTTCCTGAAGAACCCACCGCCCGTGCCGCCCCTGCCGCTCGCGGGCCTCGACGACGAATGGACGGCATGGACGCTGCTCGCCATGCCCCTGTCCGCGCGCGACCGCAGCGCGCTCGAGGCGAACGAGACGCTGCGGGCGACGATGGACCCGCAGGAGATCGCCGGCAACACCGCGTTGAACCGGCTGCGGTGGCTGCTCGGACTGCCCGTGCTGCGCATCGATCCGAAGCTGGCCGCCGCGGCGCGCGACCACTCCCTCGACATGGAGACGCTCGGGTTCTTCGCCCACGAATCGCCGGTCGCCGGCAAGAAGTCCCCCGGCGACCGCGCGGCGCGCTTCGGCACCTCTGGCGGCGCCGAGAACATCGCCAGCGGCCAGGAGTCCGGCCCGGCGGCCGTGCAGTCGTGGTGGCACAGCCCGGGCCACCACCGCAACATGCTCGGCGGCCACGGCCGCGTCGGGCTCGGTCGCCATGCCCGGAAGTGGACGCAGATGTTCGGCGGCTGAAGCGCCACCTGCCCGCCTTGCCAAGGCCGGGCGCACGGCTGCCGGCCGCTGCCGCCGCGGCCGCGAACCGACGATTTCGCGCGCCAGACGCCGTTGACGGCGCGATCGCCTAGACTAGGAAGGCCTGCCCATCGCCCACCACCGATGCTGCCACGAGCCATCACGCCGCTGCGCGCGCTCGCCTGTGCCGCCGCCCTCGCGCCGGCGCTCACCGCCCAACTGCCAGCACCCTTCGTGCCCCCGCAGAATCCGCAGTCTCCGGCCAAGATCGTGCTCGGCAAGATCCTGTTCTGGGACGAGCAACTGTCGAGCGACGACACCGTCGCGTGCGGCACCTGCCACCTGCCCGAGTTCGGCGGCAGCGACGGCCGTCCGGCGGGCGGCCTGCACCCGGGCGCCGACAACGTCTTCGGCACCGCCGACGACGTGCACGGGTCGGCCGGCGTGGTGAAGTCGGCGCCGAACGGCGACTTCGCGGTGTCGTCGTTGTTCGGCCTCTCGCGGCAGGCCACCGGCCGCACGTCGCCATCGACGCTCGGGGCCGCGCACCACGACGAGTTGTTCTGGGACGGCCGCGCCAGTTCGCAGTTCCTCGATCCCGAGACCGGCGCCGTGGTGATCCCGATCGGCGGCGCGCTGGAGAGCCAGGCCGTGGGGCCGATCCTCAATCCGGTCGAAATGGGCCGCCCGGGTCGCACGTGGCAGGACGTGCGCAGCAAGCTGCAGACGGCACCGCCGCTGCGCCTCGCCAGCAACCTGCCGCCGGACGTCGCCGCCGCGCTGCAACAGCACCCGACCTACCCGCTGCTGTTCACCGCGGCGTTCGGCGACGCGACGATCTCCGCGGCGCGCATCGGCATGGCCCTGGCGAGCTACCAGCGCACGCTGAACCCGGACGACACGCCGTGGGACCGCTACATGGCAGGCCAAACCGCGGCGATGACGCCGGCGGAGAAGACCGGCTGGCAGTTGTTCCAGAACCAGGGCCGCTGCGCGGCGTGCCACTGGGCGCCGCTGTTCTCCGACGACCTGTTCCACAACCTCGGCCTGCGCTTCGTCGCCGAGGACGTCGGCCGCGGCCAGTTCACGCCGTACGTCGAGGACCAGGGCGCCTTCAAGACGCCGACCCTGCGCAACGCCGGCCTGCGACCGCGGCTCTTCCACAACGGCCAGTCGCCGGGACTCGGCGATGCCGCGCAGTGGACCGACCCGAACTCCTCGCTGCTGGTGTACTGGAACGGCAGCGGCGTCGACCCGTCGAACCTCGACCCCTTCATGCTGCCGCTGAACCAGCTCGGCGTGACGCAGGCGGAGGTGGCGCTGATCCAGGACTTCGTGCGCACGGCGCTGACGGACCAGCGCGCCGCGCTGCGCCTGCCGCCCTTCGACCACCCGGACCTGCGCAGCGCCGTGGTGGCGCCGCCGCGCGTGTTCGGTGCCGCGCTGCCCGGGCTCGCGGAACCGCGCCTGCTCGACAGCGCGCCGACCTTCCCCGGCAACGCCGACTACCGCCTCGGGTTGGCCGCCGGCAGCGCCACCACCGCCTTGGTGACGTGGGGCTTCCAGTCGATCGAACCCGCCGCCAGCGTCGGCCTGCTGCCGTGGCATCTGCACGTCGTCGGCTGGACGCCGTTCGCGCTGACCGGTGCCCCGGGCCGACCGGGTCTCGCCACCTGGCGCTTGCCGCTGCCGAACGATCCGTCGCTGGCGACGGTGCCGCTGTTCTTCCAGCTCTTCGCGCTCGATGGCGCCGCCCCCGGCGGCATCGCGGCGAGCCGCGGCTGGGAGTTCTTCGTGCGCTGACGGCGGCAGGACGCGTCGACCGGGTCAGCTGCGCACCCCGTCGACGATGCGCGCGATGCCGAGCGGATTGTCGTCGCGCAGTTCCGGCGGCAGCGCCGCCGCCGGCCAGTCCTGCCAACACTGCGGGCGCGTCCAGCGCGCGATCGAGGTGACGCCGACCGCCGAGAACCGCGCGTCGGTCGACGCCGGGTACGGGCCGCCGTGCACCATGGCGCCGCAGACCTCGACCCCGGTCGGCACGCCGTTGGCGATCAAGCGGCCGACGCGCTGCTGCAGCAGCGCCACGACGTCGCAGTGGGACGCGAGATCGTCGCCGGCCTCGTGCACCGTGCCGGTGAGGTGGCCGTCGAGCGCCGCCAGGACCTCGCGCAGTTCCTTCGCGTCGGCGCAGCGCACGGCCAACACGGCCGGCCCGTAGATCTCGCGCCGCAACCGCGGGTGCGCCAGCACGGCGGCGACGTCCGCGGTGAACAGCGTCGGACACACGGCCGTCACCGCCGCGCCCGCAACTCCGGCGCGGGCAGCGACCGCGGTCGGCAGCGCCACGACTTCCGCAACGGCGCGCTCGAAGCCCGCGCGGATCGAGGGATGCACCGCTGGTCCGCCTTGGCTCGCGGCGATGCGCGCCCGCAAGGTCGCGACGAACGCGTCGCCGCCCGGGCCATCGATCCAGCAGACGATGCCGGGGCTGGTGCAGAACTGGCCTTGCGCCAACAGGGCCGAGGCGGCGATCTGCTCGGCGATCGCAGCGCCGCGCTGCGCCAACGCCTGCGGCAGCACGACGACGGGATTCATCGAGCCCATCTCGGCGAAGACCGGGATCGGCCGCGGTCGTCGAGCCGCGAGATCGAACAGCGCCCGGCCGCCGGCGTGCGAACCGGTGAAGCCGACGGCCGCGATCGCCGGGTGCTCGACGAGGCCCTCCCCGACCGCGTGTTCGCGACCGTGCAGCAGCGAGAAGACGCCGGCCGGCAGGGCACAGGCGCGCACGGCGTCGGTGACGACGCGACCGACGAGTTCGCTCGTGCCGGGATGCGCGGGGTGGCCCTTCACGACCACCGGGCAGCCGGCGGCGAGCGCCCACGCGGCGACGCCCCCGGCGACCGAGTACGCCCGCGGGAAGTTGCTGGCGCCGAACCCCGCGACCGGGCCGAGCGGCAAGCGCATCGACCGCACGTCGGGCTTCGGCAGCGGCTGCCGCAGGCGATCGGCGCGGTCGATGCGCGCGTCGACCCACGAGCCCTCCGCCAGCAGCGCCGCGAACTGCTGCAGTTGCAGCACGGTCCGGCCGCGCTCGCCCTGCACGCGTTGCGCCGGCAGCGCCGTCTCGGCGGTCACGCGAGCGATCAGTTCGTCGCCGAGTTCGAGCAAGCCGTCGGCGATCGCACGCAGCAGCCGCGCGCGCACGGTCGGCGGCGTCGCCGCGAACGGGACGGCGGCGGCATCGGCAGCCGCGCATGCGCGTTGGACCTGCGCCGACGACGCGTCGCGGTAAGCGGGCGGCATGGCCGCGCCGGCCAGCGGCTCCGTCGCCGTGAAGGCCGGACCGTCGCCGGCCTCGGCGACGCCGGCGACGAAGTGCACGCCGCGCACGCTCACGCGCCCACCGCCTGCGAGCGCGCCGCGAGCGCCGTCCGGATGACGGCAAGCGCCTCGTCGCGCCGCGCCCCGGCCAGCGGCAGGCGCGGCGGCCGCACACGCTCGTTGCCCTGGCCGACCTCCTGCTGCACCAGCTTGATCAACTGCACGAACTCCGGCACGGTGTCGAGGCGCAGCAGCGGCAGGAACCAGCGGTAGAGCGCCGCCGCTTCGGCGTGACGGCCAGCGCGCGCCAGCTCGAACAACTGCACCGACTCGCGCGGCAGCGCATTGACGAGGCCCGCGACCCAGCCGACCGCGCCGGCGGCGACGCCTTCGCACAGCATGTCGTCCATGCCGACCAGCACGTCGATCCGGTCACCGAGCAGCGCCTTGATCGCGGTGACGCGCCGGGCATCGCCGCTCGACTCCTTCACGGCGACGAGGTTGCGGTGCTCGCGCGCCAGCGCGGCAACGTGCGGCGCCGCGAAGTCGACGCCGTACGCCGGCGGGTTGTTGTAGAGCATGCACGGCAGCGACGTGGCGCGCAGCACCGCCCCGACGTGCGCCAGCGCCTCGGCCATGTCGCCCTTGTGCACGTAGGCCGGGAGCACCATCAGGCCGGCGCAGCCAGCGCCGGCCGCCGCCTGCGCCAATGCGACCGCGGCCCGCGTGCTCAGCGCGGCGATGCCCGGCAGCACCGGCTTGCCGCCGGCCGCGGCGACCACGGTGCGCACCACGGCGACCTTCTCGTCGGAGTCGAGCGTCGCGCCTTCGCCGAGCGATCCGAGCGGGATGACGCCGCTGCACCCGGCGTCGAGTTGCCAGCGGACGTGACGGCCCAGGAAGTCGTGGTCGACGCGATCGTCGGCCAGGAACGGCGTCGTGACGGCGGGTAGGACGTGGCGGAACGGCGACGTGGGCATCGGCCGACAGCGAACGCCACGACCGCATCCGGCGCAAGGGCGGTGGCGCCGATGGCCGAGGGCCGCCATCCTGCACGCCATGAGCGACGATGCGACGAAGCAGAAGCAGGGCGAACTCTGCGCCAAGGTCGGACTGCCGCAGGCGAAGCGGCACATCTTCCTGTGCGCCGACCAGACCAATCCGAAGTGCTGCGACAAGGACCGCGGCATCGCGGCGTGGGAGCACCTCAAGTCGCGGCTCAAGGCGCTCGGACTGTCGGAGCAGGGCGGCGTGCAGCGGACGAAGGCGAACTGCCTGCGGCTGTGCACCGGCGGGCCGATCGCGGTCGTCTACCCCGAAGGCGCGTGGTACCGCGACTGCGATCCGCCGGTGCTCGATCGCATCATCGAGCAACACCTGATTGGCGGCGAGGTCGTGCGCGAGCACCTGATCACCTCTGCGCCGCTGCCCGGCGGCCGCTGCGGCCCGGCGTGACCGACGTCCTGGCCGACGTCCTGGCCGACGTCCTGATCGACGGCCCCGACGACGCGCCGGCGACGCTGCTGCTGGCGCACGGTGCTGGCACGGGCAAGGAGCACGCCTTCCTGGCGGCGATCGCGCGGGGGCTCGCCGGCCCACGGCGCCGCGTGGTGCGTTTCGACTTCCCGTACCGGGCCGCCGGCCGCCGGCTGCCCGACCGCCTGCCGCGGTTGCAAGACGCGCTGCGCGCCGTGGTCGCCGCACACGGTCGCGGCGCCATCGCGCTCGCCGGCAAGTCGCTCGGCGGCCGCGTTGCCTCGACCCTCGCCGACGAAATGGCAGCGCGCGCGCTGCTGTGCTTCGGGTATCCGTTCCATCCGCCGAAGGACGCGAGCCGCCTGCGCACCGCGCACCTCGCAGCGCTGCGCACGCCGACGCTCGTGCTGCAGGGCGAACGCGACCCCTTCGGCCACCGCGCCGAGGTCGCCGGCTACGCGCTGTCGCCGGCGATCGCCGTGCACTGGCTCGCCGACGGCGACCACGACCTGCGGCCGCGCGCAGCGAGCGGGCGGACGGCGCACGGCAACCTCGACGCAGCGATTGGCGCCGGCGACGCCTTCCTGCGACGGCACGGCGCCTGAGCCGCGGCGCACGCCTGGGACCGATCGGCGCTCCGGCTGCGCCGGCGGCCACTGCGGCCCACGGCGGCCCTGATGGCCGCCTGGAGGACGACCACGGGCCGCTGCTCAGCCGCGCAGCGCCGCGGCGATCACCGCCGCCTGCTCCGCCTTGTGCTTGTGCGAGCTGCCGGTCGCCGGGCTGGCGGCGGCGCGGCGCGTCGCGCGCGCGGCCCAGTCGAAGCGGTCGCGGACGAAGGTCCACGCGCCCATGTTGGCCGGTTCTTCCTGGCACCAGACGAACTTCGCCGCCGGAAACCGCGCGCGCAGCGCCGCCATGGCCGTCGCCGGCCACGGGTAGAGCAGTTCGACGCGCACCAGCGCGACGCTGCGGTCGTCACCGCGTGCGTCGACGAGGTCGTAGTAGACCTTGCCCGAACAGCAGACGACGCGGGTGACGCCGGCGGCGTCGACGATCGAGGCGTCGTCACGCACCTGCTGGAAGCCGCCGTGGGCGAGTTCGTCGGCCGCCGACCCGGCTTCCTTCTGGCGCAGCAGGCTCTTCGGGGTCATCACCACCAGCGGCTTGCGGTCGGCGTCGAGAGCCTGGGCCATCAGCAGCTGGAAGTAGCTCGCCGCACACGAAGGGTTGGCGACGCGCAGGTTGTTCTCGGCGCAGAGCTGCAGGAAGCGCTCCAGGCGGGCGCTGCTGTGCTCGGGGCCCTGGCCGTCGTAACCATGCGGCAACAGCAGCACGAGGCCCGACTGCTGGTTCCACTTGGCCTCGCCGGCGGCGAGGAACTGGTCGATCTGGATCTGCGCGCCGTTGCAGAAGTCGCCGAACTGCGCCTCCCAAAGGCACAGCGTGCGCGGGTTGGCGACGCTGTAGCCGTACTCGAAGCCGAGCGCGGCCTCCTCGCTGAGCAGCGAGTCGATGACCGTGAACGGCGCCTGACCGGCCGCCAGCTGGTTCAGCGCGACGTGGCGCTTGCCGTTCGCGGCGTCGTACAGGGCGGCGTGGCGCTGGCTGAACGTGCCGCGGCCGCAGTCCTGGCCGGCGAGCCGCACCGGGACGCCGGCGGTGACGAGGCACGCGAACGCCAGCGTCTCCGCGGTGGCGAAGTCGACCGGCTGCTTGCCGGCGAGCATCTCGGCGCGGCGCAGCAGCACGCCCTTGACCTTCGGATGCGGCGTGAAGCCGGCCGGCCAGTCGAGCAGCTTGGCGTTGAGCTGGCGCAGCGTCTCGATCGGCGTCGCCGGCGAACGCGGCGCCCACTCGCGCTCAGCCGTCTCGGCCGGCAGCGTGATGGGCGGCTGTTCGTGCGCGCGCACTACGTCGAGCGCTTCCTTCAGGTGCTGCTGCACCTTCTGGTCGTAGGCGGCGATCTCGTCGGCGCGCAGCACGCCGGCGCGGATCAGGTAGTTCTGGTAGATCTTGCGCACGGTCGGGTGGCGCTCGATCTGCTGGTACAGCAGCGGCTGCGTGTAGCTCGGCTCGTCGCCCTCGTTGTGGCCGTGCCGCCGGTAGCAGACGATGTCGAGCACGACGTCGGCGTGGAAGCGCGCGCGGTACTCCATCGCCAGCCGGATCATGCGCACGGCCGCCAGCGGGTCGTCGCCGTTGACGTGGAAGACCGGCGCCTGGACGCCCTTGGCGACGTCCGTGCAGAACAGCGTGCTGCGCGAGTCGTGCGGCGAGGTCGTGTAGCCGATCTGGTTGTTGACGACGACGTGGATGGTGCCGCCGGTCTTGTAGCCCTGCAGCTGCGACATCTGCAGCGTCTCGAACACGACGCCCTGGCCGGCGAAGGCCGCGTCGCCGTGGATCAGCACCGGCAGGACCGCGTCGAGCACGTTGGCCGACGGATCGGCGGCGAGCTCGTCTTGGCGCGCCCGCGCCATGCCCTCCACCACGGGATCGACGGCTTCGAGGTGGCTCGGGTTGCAGGCGAGTTCGAGCGCGATCGGCTTGCCGGAGTGCGTGACGTGCTCGGCCTGCGCGCCGAGGTGGTACTTCACGTCGCCGGAGCCCTGGGCCATCGTCGGGTCGAGGAAGCCCTCGAACTCGCCGAAGATCTTGGTGACCGGCTTCTTCAGCACGTGCGCGAGCACGTTGAGCCGGCCGCGGTGGGCCATGCCGAGCACGGCGCGCTTGCAGCCGAAGTCGACGGCGCGCTCCAGCAGCGCGTCGAGCACGGGGATCAGCGTCTCGCCGCCCTCCAGCGAGAACCGCTTGGCGCCGACGAAGCGGGTGTGCAGGAACTGCTCGAAGGCCTCGGCCTCGACGAGCTTGTCGAGGATCTGCAACTGCGCCTGCTTGCCGAGCTGCTCCTCGTTGCGGTTGCCCTCCATCTTGTCGCGAAGCCACGTGCGCTGCTCGCTGTCCGCGATGTGCATGTACTCGGCGCCCACGTGGCGGCAGTACGTGAGGTGCAAGGTCTCCTGGATCTCGCGCAGCGTCGCGAACGGCTTCTTGGTGACGCCGTCGCTGTAGAACGTGCGCTCCTTGTCCCACATCGTCAGGCCGTACGTCGACATGTCGAGCTCCGGCCAGTCCTTCGGCTGGAAGCACAGCGGGTCGAGGTCGGCGAGCACGTGGCCGCGCACGCGGTAGCTGCGGATGTACGTCATCAAACCCGCGGCGCGCTCGAGGTTCTCGGCCTCGCGCAGCGAGCTGCCGAGCGGCGGCCGCCGATCGACGCAGTTGCCGACCGGGCGATACGGGACCTTCAACGAGCGGAACACGCCCTCGTAGAAGCCTTCCTCGCCCAGCAGCAGCTTGTGCATCCAGTCGAGGAACTGGCCCGACTCGGCGCCCTGGATGACGCGGTGGTCGTAGGTGCTGGTGAGCATCATCACGCGCGCGACGCCGAGCTCGGTCAGCGTGTCGGGCGACGCGCCCTGGAACGCGCCGGGCACGGTGATCGCGCCGGTCGCCATGATGAAGCTCTGCCCGCTCATCAGGCGCGGCAGCGAACTGACCGTGCCGATCGTGCCGGGGTTGGTCAGCGTGCAGGTCGTGCCGGCGAAGTCGTCCGGCGTCAGCGCGCCCTTGCGCGCCTTCTCGATCTGGTCGTTGTAGGCGGCGAAGAACGCCGCGAAGTCGAGCGTGCCGCTGTCCTTGACGTTGGGCACCACGAGGCTGCGCCGGCCGTCCTTGCCGGGCAGGTCGACGGCGATGCCGATGTTGAGCGCCTTGCCGACGCGGCGGAACGGCTTGCCGTCCTGCTCGACGAACTGGCCGGCCATCGCCGGCACGCGCAGGATCGACTGCACCATCGCCCACGCGATCAGGTGCGTGAAGCTCACCTTCGGCAGGTGGAGGCCCTGCTGATGGCGATTGATGGCGTGCCGGTTCTCCTCCAGCACCTTGACCGGGATCTCGCGCGTCGAGGTCGCCGTCGGCACGCCGAGGCTCTCGGCCATGTTCTTGACGATGCGGCCGGCGACGCCGACGAGCGGTTGCAGTTCGTCGCTGAGCGGCGCCGAAGGGGCCGGTGCCGCCTGCGGTTCGACCACGGCGACGGCCGCCTTGCCAGCGCTCGCGGCCTGCGCCCGCTGCTCGGGCGGCAGCGCCGACTCGAACCAGTTGCGCCACTCGGCCGGCACCGACTCCGGTGCCTGCAGGTACTCGCCGTACACCTTCTCGGCGTACGCCGCGTTGAGTCCGAACACTTCCTCGAAGTCAGGTCGTTGCATTGCGTCGCGTGCCCGCGGCGACGCCGCAAGCCCTCCCGATCCTACGCGACGGCGCGCCCCGCCGCCGCAGGGACTTGGCCAACCGGAGAACGCCGGCCGGCCTACTTCTTCGTCAGCAACAGGACCATCCGCTTGCCTTCGACGCGGATGCCGGCCTCGATCTTGGCGATGTCGCTCAGTTCCTTGACGACCTCGTTGATCACCTGCTCGCCGACTTCCTTGTGGGTGATCTGGCGGCCCTTGAAGACGCAGCAGACCAGCACCTTGTCGCCGTCGGCGAAGAACTGGCGCGCCTGCTTGATCTTGACCTGCAGGTCGTGCTCGCCGGTCACCGGCCGCACGCGCAGTTCCTTGATCTGCACCTGGTGCTGCTTGCGCCGGCTCGCCTGCTCCTTCTTCTTCTCCTCGTACTTGTACTTCCCGAAGTCCATGATGCGGCACACGGGCGGCCGCTGGTTCGGGGCGATCTCGACGAGGTCGAGTTGCTTCTGGATCGCGAGCGCGAGGGCGTCGGCTGTCTGCAGGATGCCGAGCTGCTTGTTGTCCTCGTCGATGACGCGGACCTCGCGGATGCGGATCTGGTGGTTGATGCGCGGGCCACGGTCCTGCGACATCGGGGGACGTCGCGGGTCAGGCCTGCCGGACATGAATCCTCTTCGACTTCAACAACACGATCAGGGCGCTCCTTGGGTGGATGGCGGAAGGCCGCGCGGACGATCCGCCGGCTCTGGGAAGGCTAGTGGGCCCCAGCACCCGTCGCAACCTCCCCGCCGGCGAACCCGGCGCGCGACGCTTCGGCGCCGCGGCTCGAAGACCGATCCGCAGCGCGCCGCCGGCCGACGCGGCGAAGCCGAAGGCGTTCGCGAACGGGTCGAGCGAGAAGGCCTGGCAGTACAGCGACACCTGGAACAACGCCGCGTTGTTCGGGATCGCCAGCGTGAAGCCGGCGGTCGACGACGGGCCCACGAGCGCGGCGCTGTAGGCAGTCTCGACCAGCAGGCTGCAACCCGGCATGCCGAGGCCGGCGAGCGGCAACGGCAGCGGCAGGCCGCTCGACGTCACGTTCGACGTGCCAAGCCACATCAAGGCGATGCCGTAGGGCAGCCCGCCAGCGTCGATCGTGAAGGCGCTGCCGAGGCGGGGCCGTTGGCCGGGCGCGGCGGCAATGCTCGGCACACCGAGGCTGCCCGCACATCCGGCCCCGAAGCCGCCGAACGTGCCGTTGGGCGAACCGTCCTGCCACGCCGTCGTGTAGAGGTTCCACATGTTGCCGAGCGCGACGCTGCCCGTCGTCGCGCCCGTCGACGCGTCGAAGAACACCAGGGAGCCGGGACCGCTGACCGAGCCGGCAGTGGTCGTGACGGCCCCGCGCAGGCCATCCGGCGACAGCGAGACGCCGTTGGCGAACGGCACGCTCAGGCCGGCGAACGTCGTCACCGTCGTGTTGCCCGGCGCCGCGTAGTCGAAGCCGACGCGCGCGACGCGTCCGGGCGCAGTGGCGCTGCTGACCAGTGCGAAGCTGCGATCCGGGGCGAGCGCGAGCGAGTTGCCGCCGGCGAAGCCCAGCGTCAGGTCCTGCTGGCCGTTCGCGGCGGGGTTGAAGTCCACGAACGAGTTGCTGGCGCGGCTGTAGACGCCAAGCCGAGTGAAACCGAGGCCCGCGTACAGGACGAAGCAGTAGAGCTCGTCGACGGAGATCTGCACATCGAACACGAACGACAACCCCCCCTGCTGCGCGGCCGGCATCGGCAGCGACACGACGGTCTGCAGAAAGGTCGGGCTCGCGGGGTCGGTGTCGACGATCTCGAACAGCCCCGTGTCGAGGAATCCGTACGGCACGCAGGCGAAGCTGCCCGACGGCGACAGCCGCCAGCGCTCGCGGATGGCGGTGTTGAGGTTGGTCGTGGTCGCGAGGACCATCCCGTAGCTCGCGCTCGTCGGATCCGCGTCGATGCACACGAGATCGCCGGTCGCCGCCGGCGTCATCATCGTCCAGACCCTGCGGCGGCCGGCGTCGACGCCGACGCCGTAGCAACCGCCGGTCGCCTGGTACAGCGTAGACCACGTCATGCTGGCGCCGTTCCAGGCGCCGACGGAGACGCGGTTGGACAGCGTCTGGGCGACGTACAGGCTCCGCCCGGTGTCGGCCCAGGCGGCATCCGTCACGTTGTTGGTGAAGGCCGAAGGCGCGGTGAAAAGGAGGTTCGGCGCACCCGACGCGGCGAACGCGTGGTAGTCCGTGTTGCCCGAGGTCGAGGAACCGACGAAGACCACTTCGTTGCCTGCCTGCGCGACGGCGGCAGCCGCCAACAACAGTGAACCGGCGGTGGGAAGGAGCGTGCAGCGGAACATGGTAGGGATGCTGGTTGGGAGGTGCGGGGGGATGCGATCCGCGGCTCCTATGCGGCAGCATGGCTCGGCGTGACGCGGCAGGAAGGGAAATCAGGAGGCCAGCGCCCAGGAGCGGTCGGATTGGCGCTGCTCAGGACCGAATCTGCGCGACGCGGCCGCGGGTCGGATCTTGTGTTACCCTCCACGCCGGCGGCGCGCCGCGCGCGCAACGGTTGGCCATGGACGCAAACGACCCGCGAAGCGACGAGGACCTCTTCCGCATCTACAGCGACGGCGGCGACTGCCAGGCGCTCGGCGTGCTGTTCCATCGCCGGAGCACTGAACTGCTGCGGATCGCCGCGTTCCTCGCGCCGCGACCGACGGAAGCCGAAGACCTCGTCCAGGCGACGTTCCTGAGCGCCATCGCGCACGCTGACCAGTTCCGCCGCGATGGCCGCGTGATGAGTTGGCTGTGCGGCATCCTGACGAACCATGCGCGCATGCTGCGCCGGACGGAGCGCCGGCGCGCACCCGAGGCCCGCGATCAGGTGGCGGAGGATCCGGCCGACGCAGCCCTGCGCAACGAACTGCAGGCGGCGCTTGGCCGCAGCATCAGCGAGTTGCCCGAGCCGTACCGCTCGGTGGTCAAGCTGCACCTCGAAGGCGGTCTGGACAGCGCCGAGATCGGCGAACGCCTGCACCGACCCGCCGCCACCGTGCGCAAACAGATCGAACGCGCGCTCGATCGGCTGCGGCTAGCGCTGCCGCTCGGCCTCGTCGCTGCGCTCACTGCGCGCGTCGACGCCGCGGCCCTGGCACGCAATGCCGCCGATGCGGCGCAATTCGTCGCACGTTCGCCAGCGCCGCCGGTCGTCGGTGCCAAGGCGCAGTGGGCCGCGTTGCGCGGCGGCACTCGTTTCGGCATCGGAATGCTCGTCGGCGCAGCGG
>JBKDXM010000112.1:0-33636 GCA_046306335.1 Planctomycetota bacterium | reverse complement strand
GGCGAATCGACCGATTCGCCTCCGGTCGTCGGCTTCGCCCCGGCCGCGAATCCGCGCACCGGATCGGCGCGCGTTCCGTGACGCAGACTCCTAGGAAACTGCGTCCCGAAAGGCCGCGCCGCCCGGTGCGCGTCTCCGCGTCCGGGGGCCACGCCGCCCCCCGCGCCGCGCAGCAGCAGCTGCTGCTGCACCAGCACAAAGGAACCACGGAGAACACAGCGGACACAGAGCAGAGACACCAAGAGCCCAGCAGCAAGCAGCACCCAGAAGTCGCGGGGCAGCGGGTTGCAGTCCGCGGGCCGCCTCGCCGGCGGTTCCCGTGCCCGCGGTCAGCTCCGGTCCGTCGCCGGTGCGCCCACGGCGGGCGGCACGAGCGAGCGCGCGTCGACGACGCTCGGCGCGGCCACGCCGAGCGCCCGGCGGGCCATCGCCGGCAGCTTGCCCTGGGCGGCGGCGAGCACGGCGCGCAGGTCGTCGAAGGCCGCGCCGCTGCCGAACAGGCCGAGCGGGCGCTGGTCGCGCAGCGAGGCGGGCACCGCGGCGTCTTCGCGGACGAAGCCGCAGGTGTGCAGCTCGGCGGCGAGGAACCGGCGGGCGACGGCGGCCAGGCGCGCGGCGGTGGCCATCGCGGTCTCGCGGTCGGGCACGCGGTTGACGACGAGCTCGGGCAGCGGCCGGCCGCGCGCGTTGAGCACCTTGCACAGCGCGTACGCGTCGGTGACGGCGGCGATGTCGGGCGTGGTGACACCGAGCACGAGGTCGCTGCGCTCGGCGACGAGCGTGGTCGCGGGGCCGACCCCGGCACCGGTGTCGACGACGATCGCGTCGTAGCTGCGGCGGGCCTCGAACAGCGCGCGCAGCGCGCGTTCGCGCGGCAGGCCGCGCTCGCCGGCGAGCGCGCTGCTGCCCGAACGGCCGAGCACGACGGCGAGACCGCCCGGGCCGGCCACGACGGCGTCGCGCAGGCTGCATTCGCCGGCGGCGACGGTCTCGAGGTCGCGCGCGGCGGCGAGGCGCAGGTGCACGCCGACGTTGGCGCAGCCGGGGTCGAAATCGACGAGCAGCGTGCGGTGGCCGCCGCGCGCCAGCAAGGTCGCGAGCTGCACGGAGATCGTGGTCTTGCCGCCGCCGCCCTTGGCGCCGGCGACGGCGATCACCGGCGCTGGCAGCGGCTGCGGGATGACGAGGCCGGCGGCCTGGTGCGCGGGCAGGGGCGCCGGCGAAGGCGTCGGCGACGACGCACGCGACGTCGCGCGCGACCGTGCCGGCACGGTCCGGTCCGTCGCGGTCACGACGCCACCTGCGCGTGCCGAAGGTCGAAGGCGGCGTCGGCGAGCGCCTGCGGATCGGCGGCGACGATGTCCTGCGGCACTTCCTGGCCGAAGCACACGTGGCTCAGCGGCAGGCCGCGCTCGACGACGGCGCCGAGCGCTTCGCCGGGGGCGACGGTCTCGTCCCACTTGGTCAGGCACACGGCGTCGAGGCCGAGCGGCGCGAAGGCGTCCAGCACGACGCGCGCGTCGCGGCCGCGCGTGCCGGCGGCGAGGCATAGCATCGTCGCGCACTCGCCGGCGCGCAGGTTGCCTTCGAGCAGCGGCAGCGCGTCGCGGTCGGCGGGACTGCGACCGGTGGTGTCGACGAACACGCGGTCGACGTCGGCGTGCGTGCGCAGCGCGCGGCGCAGGTCGGTGGCGGTGAAGCACACCTCGAACGGCGTCGCCAGCAGGTCGGCGTAGGCGCGCAGCTGTTCGACGGCGGCCATGCGGTAGGTGTCGAGCGTCAGGATGGCGACGCGTTCGCCGCGGTCGCGCGCGCGCGCGGCCAGCTTGGCGAGCGTCGTGGTCTTGCCGACGCCGGTCGGGCCGACGAGCGCGATGGCGCGGAACGCCGGGTCGCAGTCCTCGACGCCGCGGTCGCAGCGCACGAGGCTGGCGAGCACCTTGGCGGCGAGGCCGGGCACGGCCGGATCGCCGGGCAGCGACAGGTCGACACGCGTGCCGAGCAGCGCGTTCTCGACGGCGCGCAGCACGACGTCGGGCAGGCCGAAGCCGGTCGCGGCCTCGGCGAGCTGCTGGAAGCCGCGCGTCCAGCGCGGCGGGCGCGCGGCGGCTGCGTCGTCGGCGGCGCGGGCGTTCGCCGCTTGCGGGTGCGCGGCGACGACCACGAACCCGGTGCGGGTCGCCTTGGTCTCGACCAGCAGGGCGTCGTCGCCGCACTCGGCGCGGACGCGCGCGAGCGCTTGGGGCAGCGTGCGGGCTTCGAATCGCTTGAGCAGCATGGTCGGCGGTGGGGTGGTCGGGGATCAGCCGGCGACGGCGATGCGCTGCGTGGTCTCGACCTTGCGCGCCGGCGAGGTCTCCTGGTAGCTGAGGACGGCGGCGTTGGGGATGACGCCGGCGATCGCCTCGGCGAGGAACGGCCGCAGGCTCGCGCGCGTGACCAGCACCGGGTCGCGGCCGTTGCGCGCCATCGTCGACAGCGCCTCGGCGGTGCGGTCGACGAAGCGGCCGAGGAAGCCGGCCGGCAGGTTGGCGGCGCCCTCGTTGCCGGCGAGCGCTTCGGCGAGGTTGCGCTCGAGGTCGGGGTCGAGGAACGCGGCGTGCAGCGTGCCGGCGGGGTCGAGGTGCGGCTCGACGATGGTGCGCGCGATGCGGCCGCGCACGTGTTCGGTGAGCTGACGCAGGTCCTTGGTCTCGGCGCAGGCGTCGGCGAGGCCTTCGAGGATCGTCTGCAGGTTGCGGATCGGCACGCCCTCGCGCAGCAGGCCGGCGAGCACGCGCTGGACCTGGCCGACCGTCAGCTGCGACGGGATCAGCTCGTCGACGACCGCCGGCGAGGTCTTCTTGAGGTTGTCGACCAGCGACTTCACGTCGTCGCGCGACAGCAGTTCGCCGGCGATCTTCTTCAGCGACTCGGTGAGGTGCGTGATCAGCACCGACGCGGCGTCGATGACGGTGTAGCCGAGCAGCTCGGCGCGGTCCTTGTCGGACTCGGCGATCCAGCGCGCCGGCAGGCCGAACGCCGGCTCGACGGTCTCGATGCCTTGGATCGGCGCGGCCGTGCCGCTCGGGTCCATGGCGAGGTACTGGCCGGCGCGCAGCGTGCCGCGCGCGACCTCCTGGCCGCCGAGCGTGATGCGGTAGGTGTTGGGCTCCAGCTGCACGTTGTCGCGCACGCGGATCGGCGGCACGACGAGGCCGAGGTTCTGGGCGAACTGGCGGCGCAGCGCGCGGATGTGGTCGAGCAGGCCGCCGTGCTTGCCCGGCTCGACGAGGCCGATGAGGCGGAAGCCCAGCTCGACGCCGAGGCGGTCGACGCCGAGCAGTTCCTCGACCGGCTGCTGGGCGTCTTCGGGCTTCTGGTCCTTGGCGGCGGCCGCGGCGGCCTTCTCGGCCTCGGTGCGGGCCAGCGCCGCGTCGGCGGCGCCCGAGTACGCGAACAGCGCGCCGGCGATGCCGAGGAACAGCAGCGTCGGCATGCCCGGCAGCAGCGCGAGCACCACGAGCACGCCGGCGACCATGCGCAGCGCGCGGCCGCTGGCGAGCATCTGGTCGCCCATCTCGTCGCCGAGCGAGCTCTCGCTCGCGCCCTTGGTGACGAGGATGCCGGCCGCGGTGGAGACCAGCAGCGCCGGGATCTGCGCGACGAGGCCGTCGCCGATGGTGAGGATCGTGTACTTCTCGAACGCCGCCCCCGCGGACATGCCGCTGAACGCGATGCCCATCACGAGGCCGCCGACGATGTTGATGGCGGTGATGATGAGGCCGGCGATGGCGTCGCCGCGCACGAACTTGCCGGCGCCGTCCATCGCGCCGTAGAACTCCATCTCCGTCGTCAGCGCCTGGCGGCGCGCGCGCGCCTCGTCGGCGGTGAGCAGGCCGGCGCCGAGGTCGGCGTCGATGGACATCTGCTTGCCGGGCATCGAGTCGAGGGCGAAGCGCGCGGCGACCTCGCTGATGCGGCCCTGGCCCTTGGTGATCACGATGAACTGGATCACCACGAGCACGAGGAAGATGACGATGCCGACCAGCGGCTCGCCGCCGACGACGAACTGGCCGAACGTCTCGATGACGTCGCCGGCGTCGCCTTCGAGCAGGATCAGGCGCGTCGAGGCGACGTTGAGCGCGAGCCGGAACAGCGCCGTGAACAGCAGCACGCTCGGGAAGGTGCTGAACTCGACCGGGCGGCCGGCGTTGAGCACGGCCATCAGGATCAGCAGGCTGGACGTGATGTTGAGGCACAACATCGCGTCGAGCAGCAGGCCCGGCACGGGCACGAGCATGACCCCGAGGATGGCGACGAAGAACAACGCCAGCAGGGAGTTCTTCGAGTTGCTCTTGGCGCGGTCAGCCATGGGGGGATCGCTCCGATGTCATCGGCACTACGCCGACTTCCCCTTGATCCGGTAAACGTGCCCGAGCACGGTCGCGACCGCCTGGTAGAAGCGCTCGGGGATGGTCTGGCCGACCTTGACCGCGCGGAACAGCGCGCGCGCCAGCGGCGGGTCCTCCATCAGCGGGATGCCGTGCTCGCGCGCGACCTCGCGGATGATCATCGCGACGTCGTCGACGCCCTTGGCCACGACCTTCGGCGCGACGTCGCGCTTGCGGTCGTACCGGAGCGCGACCGAGAAGTGCGTCGGGTTGGTGACGATGACGTCCGCCTTCGGCACCTCGGCCATCATGCGGTGCTTCAGCAGCTCGTTGCGGGCGCGGCGCTGGCGCATCTTGATCGCGGGATCGCCCTCGCTGCGCTTGCGCTCGTCCTCGATCTCCTGCCGCGTCATCATGTTGCGCTTCTCGAACTGGTAGCGCTGCCAGAAGAAGTCGGCGGCGGCGATCACGGTGACGACGGCGCCGACCCACAGCAGGACGTCGATGGCGATGCCGGCGACGTGGCCGGCGGCGGCGTCGAGCGGCGTCTCGTGCAGGCGCAGCAGCGCGGGCAGGCGGCCGCCGACGACCAGCCACAGCACCGTCACCAGCACGCCGAGCTTCAGCACGGCGAACAACGTGCGCATCAGGGCCTGCACGTTGAACACGCGCTTCCAGTTCTGGATCGGGTCGACGCGGCCGAGCTTGAAGCCCATCGCCTCCTTCGACCAGCGCACGCCGATCTGGCCGTAGCCGATCAGCAGCGTCGCGGCGGCGAGGCCGAGCACGAACACCGCGAACGGCGGCAGCACGATCCAGACGGCGTCGAGCAGCGCGCGGCAGGCCGAGCCGACGTCGTCGACGCGGGCGCGGTCGACGGCGAGGCCCTGCTGCAGCACGCGGCGGAAGGCGTCGACGAGCCAGCCGCCGAGGACCATCAGCAGCACGGCGGCGATCAGCAGCACGCCGCCCTGCACCAGTTCGCGCGACAGCGGCGAGTCGCCCTTGTCGCGGACCTCCTGCAGCCGGCTCGGGGTCGGCTTCTCGGTCTTGCCGTCGTCGTCGCCGAAGAGCGCCACGGCTCAGCCTCCGAACAGGCCGCCGGCGGCGGCGAGGATGCCGCGGAAGGCGGCGACCAGGAACGGCGCGCCCTCGGCGAGGAACAGCACCATCAGGCCGAGCGCCACGACGACGCGCAGCGCGAAGCCGAACTCCATCAGGTTGATCGACGGCACGGCGCGGCCGAGCAGCACCATGCCGACCGACAGCAGCAGCATCACGGCGATCACCGGGAACGCGTACTGCACGGCCAGCGCGACGCTGCCGGAGACCAGCGCGGCGATGCCGGCGAACACCGGCGCCACGTCGAACGTCTGGCCGACGGGGCAGGCTTCGTAGGTCGAGTGCAGCACGCGCAGCGCGTCGTGGTGCAGGTCGAGCTGCAGCACCAGCAGGAAGCCGAGCGACTGCAGCAGCTGGCTCATCACGGCGGCGTCCTCCCCGCTCTCGGGGTTGATGGCGCGTGCCATCGAGAAGCCCATCTCGGAGCTGATGATCTCGCCGGCGCTGGTCAGCAGCGACGTCATCGTCGACAGCGCGAAGCCGAGCGCGAGCCCGACCACGGCCTCGCGCGCGGCCATGGCGGCGAGCGCGAGCAGGTGGCCGGGGACCGCCACCTCGGTCGGGCTCGTCCACCAGCCGACGCCGCCGATGGCGACGGCGAGCACGACGCGCAGCAGCATCGTCTCGGCGGTGCGCCCGAACAGCGGCACGACGGCGAAGAAGGCTCCGGCCCGCATCACGTGCAGGCAGAAGGCCGTCGCCATCGCGGTCGCCTGGGCGAGGTCCATCGCGCGGTCCGTCAGCCGCTGAGCCCGTAGGCGGACAGGTTGGCGAACAGCGCGGCGGTGTACTCGCGCAGCGTGCCGAGGATCCACGGCATCAGCAGCACGATGGTCAGCAGCACGGCGAGCATCTTCGGCACGATGGTCAGCGTCTGCTCCTGCAGCGACGTGACCGTCTGGAAGAAGCTGACGACGAGGCCGACGGCCATGCCGACGAGCAGCGCCGGGGCGCAGATCAGCAGCGCCGTCAGCAGCGTCGTCTTGCACAGGTCGAGCAGGGTTTCGTGGCCCATGGCGGGTTCCTCAGGCGGTGAAGCTCTGGGCGAGCGAGGTGACGACGAGGTCCCAGCCGCCGACGAGGATGAACAGCAGCAGCTTCAGCGGCGTCGAGACGACGACCGGCGGCAGGCTGAACATGCCCATCGACACCAGGATCGAGCTGATGACGAGGTCGATGACCACGAACGGCAGGAAGAGCACGAAGCCCATCTGGAACGCGGTCTTGATCTCCGAGAGCACGAACGCCGGCACGGCGACGTGGAACGGCGTCTCCAGCGCGGTCGCCGGCCGCGGCGTCCGGCTGAGCTCCAGGATCAGCGCGACGTCCTCCTCGCGCGTCTGCGACAGCATGAACTGGTTCATGCGGCGGCCGGCGACCTCGGCGGCCTGCTTCCAGTCCATCGTGCCGGCGACGTACGGCTCGTAGGCCTGCGTGTAGACGTCGCTGACGACCGGCTTCATGACGAACAGCGTCATGAACAGCGCGAAGCCGGTGGTGATCAGCGCCGGCGGCAGGTCCTGCATCGACATCGCGCGCTTGAGGAACGACAGCACGACGACGATGCGGGTGAAGCACGTCATCGTCATGATGATCGCGGGCGCCATCGCCAGCAGCGTCATCAGCAGCACGATCTCCAGCGCCGAGCCCAGCGACTTGCCGCCGGAGCCGGTCTGGAACGACAGCGTGAGCCCGCCGCCCTGGCCCTGCGGCGCGGACGCGAGCCCGCCGCCGGCGGCGGCCTGGGCGCCGACCAGCGGGCCGCCGAACGGCTGGACGGCGCCGGTGGGCAGCGTCGCCGGGTCGTTGGCCGACTGGGCGGTCAGCGCGCCGCCGCACAGGCAGCACAACGCCAGCAGCAGCAAGCGCAGGGCGCTCACGAGCGACCGACCTTCTGCAGCAGGTTGCGGAAGTCGGCGAGCGCTGGCGCGGACGCGGACGTCGCGCCCGTCCGGCTCGACGGCGCGCGCGCGGCACGCGCCGGCAGCGGCCGATCCGGCCGCGGGATGATGAGGTCCTTCGGCACGGCGCCGTCGTCGTCGTCGTCGTCGTCGGCCGCGGCGGCGGCCGCGGCGGCGGCGCGCGCCAGCACGGCCGCTTCGTCCGCGGCGCGGTCGGGCAGCTTGCCGCCGTCGACCAACGCGAGTCCGCGTTCGGTCTCGCCGACCAGCACGATGCGGTCGTCGAACTCGATCGCATGCAGCGTGTGGCGCGGCGACAGCCGCAGCGACTGGCGCAGCGTCATCAGCTTGCCGTCGCCGGTCGGACGCGCCGGACCGCGCAACTGGCGCAGCACGTAGACGCCGGCGACGCCGAGCCCGAGCACCGCGACGAGCGCGGTCAGCATCTGGCCGAAGTCGGGAGCCTTGGGCCCGCTGGGCGCGTCGCGGCGCGCGGTGGCGGCCGCCGGGGTCGCGGTGTCCGCGCTGGCGGGGGCGTCTGCGGGGGCGTTGCCCGGCGCGGTCGCCGGCGCGTCGGCGGCCGCGTTCGCCGCGGTGCGGGTCGCGGGGCGCGCCGGCGCGTCACTGCCCTGGGTCAGGCTGGCGAGCACGACGAGGGCGGCGGCGGCGGGAGGGAGCAGGAACCACTTGGGCAACGGCTTCATGGTGTCTGGGCCGCCCATTGCACGTGCCGTGCCAAGCCTGAAACCGCAACCTGTTGGGGTCGGCGGCGACGACGGGCCGGTCGCCCATGGTGAAAGCCGACACCGGTGCCGGCGTCTGCAACACCGCCCCGTCGCCGCCATCCGTCCACCGGCTACCGTGGCGACCATGACGCGCACGCCGTTCGAGGAACTGGTGCACCGGGTCAACAACCTGCTCGGCACCATCGAGATCCAGGCCGAGGTGGCGCAGGCGACGGGCACGGCCGACGCCTGCCTCGACGCGCTGCGGCGCATCGTCGAGTCGGCGCGCAAGACGCAGGCCGACGTTCGCCGGCTGCGCGAGGTTGGCAAAGAGCGCGGCTGAGTGCAGGCGGGCCGCGGCGGCCGTCATGGCGACGCCGACGGCGGTTCCGACGGCGCCCGCGCGGTCGCCAGCAGCGCGGCGAGACGCGGCGACAAGCGCGACTCCGGACACGGCAGCCCGATGATCACGTCGGCCTTCGCCGCGAACGCCGTGGTCACCGTCTGCCGCGCGGGACGGTGCAGCAGCAGCACGATGCGGGCCTTGGGCTGGAACTCCTTCACGCGCCGGCACCATTCGATCCGCCGGTCGTCGTTCGCGGGCACGTCGATGACGACGATCTCGTCGCGGTGGCCGGCGGGGTTGGGCACCTCGATGGAGCTGTGCCGAACGAGCTCGAGCCCGATGCGCCGGCAACTGCGGTGGACGAGGTCGAGCGCCTTGGGCTCGAAGACGAACGCAGCGAGCCGCCCGCGGATCTCCGCCGCCGGGATGCTGTCGAAGGGGTCGTCGCGCGCCGGCCCATCGGCCGTCGGCGCCGGCGCGGCGGCGGGCGCAACCTCCACCTCGGCGCCGCCGGCGCCCGCGCCTTCGCGCGCGAGCGGGCCCTGGTTCCACGCCTCGGCGGTGGCGAGGTCGAGCGCGAAGGCGCCTTGCGTCGCCGGATGGTCGCCGACCTGCAGGCTCAGGTCGCAGACCACGAGTTCGCCGGCGCCGAACAGGCCGTTCGCGTCGAGTCCCGGTCGCACGATGCCGCAGTCGCGTTGGCGGACGTCGCTGTCGGCGACCTGCTTGCGCAGCACGTTGCCGAGCCCCGCGTACAGCACGTTGCCGAGTTCCTGGAACGCCTCCGCGTCGTCGCCTTCGAGCGCCCCGGCGGCGCGGCGCTTCTCGACGACGTTGACCGGCGTCATCATCAGCAGACCGGCCATCGCGATCGCATCCGCCACGTCGATGGCGGTCGCGAAGGTCCTGCCGGCGTAGGCCTTGTCGAGCGCGCCGCGCGCGATCGCTGACGGGCGGGAGAGCCCGCGGACGTGTTCGTCGGCGTCGACGATGCGCAGCTCGCCCGGCCGCGCCACGATCGGGCTGTTGACCAGCGAGCCCAGCGTCTCGCCAAGGGATCCCGCCAGCATCGCGAACAGCCGCTGCAACGGCTTGCTGCTCGCGTGGGTGACCTTGGCGCCGGCCATCGTCGTGCGAGGGCGCTCAGGCCCGCGTCAGTTCCTCGAGGTGCACGCCGACGTCGAGCGCGCCGGCATCGAGGTCGATCCGGATCCGCGAGCGCACGGCCCCGACGCCGTCGGAGTGCAGCTTCACGAAGCCGTGGTGGATGACGTTCGGCATCGACAGCTCCATCGCGTGGCCGGCAGCGACCCAGGCGTTCTTGAAGCTGCCGGCGATCATGTTGACCACCTCGCCGAACGCGTCGGCCACTTCCGAGAAGTTCGCGTCGTCGCCGAACTCCGTCATCAGCATGCGGCCGGCGATGGCCTTGGCGATGCGATCGGTCGTGCGCACGACGACGGTGCCCGACCGGTCGCCGGTGAAGCCGAGCAGTCCGATCACCTCGTCGCGGAAGAGGGACGAGAGTTCCTGCTCTTCGCGGATCGCGCGCGGCGTCATCGTCACCATCGTGACGAGCACCTCCTGGGCGGAGAGCTGCAGCGCCTCAATGAGGCGTCGATCGAGGGTCGCTGTCGCCATGCCTACCCGTTCGGCAGGCGCTCACGGCTCACTTGAGGAACGGACCGATCACTTCCTGGATTTTCTCGGGCGTGAACGGCTTGCGCAGGTAGCCGGTTGCGCCGCGGCGCATCGCCTCGCGCACGATCTCGTCGCTGCCCTCGGTCGTGATCATCACGATCGGCGGCGGCGTGGCGAGCTTCTCGGCGACGGCCTTGACGAAGTCGAGACCGTTCATGTTCGGCATGTTGACGTCGCTGAGGATCAGGTCGAACGCGCCGGCGGCGATCGCCTGCAGGCCCTCGACGCCGTCGCCGGCTTCCTTGAACTCAGCGTTGTCGATGCCGGCCTGCCGGATGCCGCGCATGATGATCTTCCGCATCGTCGCGGAGTCGTCGACGATCAGGATGTTCTTGGTCATGGTTTCCTGCGGAGTGTTTGCGCTGCGTCTATCGAGCGGCCGGGGCGGTCCGCTTCAGGCCAACCGTTCGAAACCGCCGCCGTGCCGCCCCGCGCCCGCACGGCGTGCGCAAGCGCGGGCCACCGTGCGCAGGAGACCGTGCGCAGGCCATGCCGCGGAGCTACTGCGCGGCGGCTTCCTGCGTGCGCTCGATCTGCGTCTTGAGTCGCATCATCACGTTGCTGTGGATCTGGCAGACGCGCGACTCCGTCAGCTCCATGATCTCGCCGATCTCGCGCATCGTCAGCCCTTCGTAGTAGTACATCAGCACGATCAGCCGTTCCTTCTTGGTCAGGCTGCTGGTGATCATCTCCAGCGCGTCGTTCTGCTGGATCGTGTCGAGCGGATCCGCCGACTTGCGGTCGGCGAGGATCTCGACCTTCTCCATCTCCTTCTCCTCCTCGCCGTCGTCCCACTTCTCCGACAGCGAGAAGATCGCCTTGGCGTTGGCCTCGGTCTGGTGCGCCTGCAGTTCGTCCAGGCTGATGCCGAGGACCTGGGCGATCTCGACCTGGTTCGGCGCGCGGCCGAGTTCGCCCTCCAGCTGGCGGATCGCGCGGTCGAGGCGGTGCGCCTTCAGGCGGACGAGGCGCGGCACCCAGTCCTGCGAGCGCAGCTCGTCGAGGATCGAGCCGCGGATGCGGGTCGAGCAGTAGGTCTTGAACTTGATGCCGCGCGACAGGTCGAAGCCGTTGATCGCGTCCATCAGGCCGAACAGGCCGGCCGAGGCGAGGTCGTCGAGCTCGATCGACTTCGGCAGCGTCTGCAGCACGCGTTCGGCGATCGCGCGGACGAGCGGCATGTGCTGCTCGATCAGCGTGTTGCGCAGGTTCTCGTCGCGCGTGCGCTTGAACGTCTTCCAGACGACCTCCAGCTCCCCGTCGGTCAGCGGCTGCGGCCCGGCAGCTTGCGCCGGCGCGGCGTTCGCGGTCGTCGCGCTGGCGCGCGTCGTCGCCTGGGCCGTCTTGCCGCCTCTCGTCGTCGCCTTGGCGCCCGGGGCCTTGGCCTTCGGCTCGACGGTCTTGGGGCGGGAGATGCGGACGGCGCGGGAGGGCTTGGCCATGGTCGGGATTCCGGCGTTGCGCTGCAGACTGCGTGTGGGGGGGAGGGGGAGCGTCGGTCGCACCGGCTCGCTCGCCTGCCGTCTCGGTCGCCGGCCATGTCGGGTCCCCTGCTTCGGCGCGCCTGCGGGGCAGGGCGTCGATCCTTCGGGAACCAGGCTGCCATGGCCTGGCGGGAACCAGGCCGAAGGCCCTATGGCTTTGCGTCGCCGGCTTTCGCCGGGTTTGCCGTTTCGGGAGGCGTGTCGCGGGAGCCGCTGCACCAAAGAGCGCGCGCCCGCTGCCGGGCGGCCGCCCTACATCGGCCGCACTTGGGGAGAGGTTGAGGAAGAACTTGCAGGTTTCTTTAGGGAATCGTGCAAGTCGTTATCTAAAAGAGACTTACCGACCAAAAAACCTCGATGCCAGGGGGCCGAGCGGGCGGACCGCGGGCGGGGGGCGGTGCGGCGACGCCATGCCCCGGGGTGGATGGGATCGCGCCCATGCCGGCAGCCCTGCCCGGCCAGCGACCAGACGATCCGCTCCTGCCCGCTCCTGCTGGCCGTCCCCTACTGGACCGCGATCAGGGCGTCGACGCGCCGCGGTGCCAGCCGCTGCCGGCCGGGCAGGAACCGCAGTTCGACCACGAAGGCGCAACTCGCGACGATCCCGCCGCAGCCCTCCACCAGTTGGCAGGCGGCGGTCATGGTGCCGCCGGTCGCCAGCAGGTCGTCGACCAGCAGCACGCGCTCCCCGGGCCGCACGCCGTCCTGGTGGATCTCGACGGCGTCCCGGCCGTACTCCAGCGCGTACTCGACGCGGCTCGTCTTCCACGGCAGCTTGCCGGGCTTGCGGATCGGCACGAAGCCGACGCCGAGTTGCATCGCCAGGGGCACGCCGAACAGGAAGCCGCGCGATTCGATCGCTGCCACCTTGTCGACGCGCCCGACGTCGAGCTTCGCCAGCCGCGCGATGGTCTCCTGCATCGCCGCCGGCGAAGCGAGCAGCGGGGTGATGTCCTTGAACAGGATGCCGGGCTTGGGGAAGTCCGGGACGTCGCGCAGGTACTGGTTGAGGTCCATGAGGCAGGCTGCCGCAGCGGGCGGGCGGATCCTACCGCAGCGGTCGCCGTCGCAGCGACCGCGGCCAGCGCCGCCCCGTCGCGCCGCGTCGTCGTCAAGTCGGGATGGCGGCGTTGCCGATGCTGGCGACGACATGGCTCCCATGGGATCGAAGCTTGCGCTCCGCGGCGTCCGCATGGTCGTCGCCGGGTTCGTGGCCGTCGCCGCCCTGGCGGCGCAGAACGTCACCGTGCCGGCGCTGTTGAACGGCGTCGAGGGCACTGGCGGCACGAACATCCCCTTCGGCAGCAACCAGGCCTGCCGGATCCAGTGCATCTACGATGCGGCCGAGCTGCCGTGGCAGGGCCCGCGGCTGCTCACCGCCATCCGGTTGCGCGCGGACAACAACACGCCCAACGTGCCCGTCCCGGCGAAGGGGTGGCTGCAGATCTCGCTGTTGGTGTCGACGACCAGCAGGACCGCGCTGACGGCGAGCCCGGTGTTCGCGGAGAACCGCGGCGCCGACGCGACGTGGGTGATCCAGAACCAGATCTACCAGTTGCCCGCGCAGCCGGCGACGCCCGCCGGTCCGCTGCCCGCGAACATCGACTTCCCGTTCGCGGTGCCGTGGATGTTCGGTCTGACGCCGGCGGTCTCGAGCCTGCCGCCGCCGCAGAACCTGCTCGTCGAGTTCCACATCCACTCGCAGCCGAGCGGCTCGTACCGGCTGGACAACCTCGGCGGCTGCACGTCGACGCAGAACTCCTTCGGGAACCGCGGCCCGGCGTGCGCCGTGCCGGGCCAGCCCGGCCTGACGGTGCTCGGCGATGCGTCGATGCTCGCCGCCTCCAGCTACGGCTGGAACATCGCCAACGCGGCGCCGAACTCGCCCTACTTCGTCGCGCTCGACGTCACCAACCAGGGCGGCTTGTTCGGCAACCCGGCGTGGCCGCTGCCCTACCCGATGTTCGATCCGGCCAATCCAGCGCTGCCGTCGCCGGCGCTCGCCGCGCTCGGTCATCCGGCGCCGGATTGCTGGCTCAACATCACGCCGCTGACGTTGATCGGCGGCGTCGCCAACGCCGGCGGCGTGGGCGTGGCGACGACCGCGATCCCGCCCGGCCGGCAGATGATCGGGCAGACCTTCTACGCCCAGGCCACCAGCTTCGCGCAGTCGGCGAATCCGCTGCGCATGGTCACGTCGCTCGGCCGCAGCTCGACCGTCTGCGGGCCGCTCGGCGTCGCCCGCGTCTATGCGTTCTACAACCACCTCGCGACGCCGCCGCCGCCGCCGCCGACCGCCGGCCTCGTGCAGATGGGCGTCGGCTTCATCTTCGACGTGCAGTGAGGCGACCGGCCGCGGCGCGCCGGCCGAGGTCCGCCAGCGCCTGCCGCCGTCGCCTGCCGCTTGCCGAGCGAGCTGCGGGGGCGGATGCTGCCGGGCCCGCATGAAGGTCCTCCTCTGCCGTCCGCGCGGCTTCTGCGCCGGTGTCGAGCGCGCGATCGAGACGGTCGAGCGCGCCCTGGCCAAGTTCGGCCGTCCGATCTACGTCCGCCACGAGATCGTCCACAACAAGGTGGTCGTGCAGGACCTGGTGCAGAAGGGCGCCATCTTCGTCGACGAGCTCGCCGACGTGCCGACCGGCGCGCACGTGATCTTCAGCGCGCACGGCGTCGCGCCGACGGTGTTCGCCGACGCGCAGCGGCTGCGGCTCCAGGCGATCGACGCCACCTGCCCGCTGGTGACCAAGGTGCACGCCGAGGCCAAGCGCTTCGCCGCCCGCGGGCTCACGATCCTGCTGATCGGCCACGCCGACCACGTCGAGGTCGAAGGCGTGGTCGGCGAAGCGCCCGAGCGCACGATCGTCGTGGCGACGGCGGACGAGGCCGAGCGCGTGACGGTGCCCGACCCGGACAAGGTCGGCGTCGTGACGCAGACGACGCTCAGCATCGACGAGGCGCTGCGCGTCATGTCCGTGCTCAAGCGGCGCTTCCCCAAGCTGGTGACGCCGCGCAAGGAGGACATCTGCTACGCCACGACCAACCGCCAGACCGCGGTCAAGAACCTGCGCGGCAAGGTCGACATCTGGCTCGTCATCGGCGACCCGATGAGCAGCAACAGCAACCGGCTGCGCGAGCTCGGCGCCGACAGCGGCGTGTCCGCGTACCTCGTGCTCGGTCCCGGCGAAGTCGACCCGGCGTGGCTGCGCGGCGTCGGCACGGTCGGCATCACGTCGGGCGCGAGCACGCCGGAGTCGAGCGTCGCCGCCGTCGTCGCGCGCCTGCGCCAGCTCGGCGCGACCGAGGTCGAGGAAGTCGCCGGCGAGCCGGAGCTGATCGAGTTCAGCCTGCCGCTCGAAGTGCGGTGAGCGCATGCGCGTCGCGCTCTGCCAGATCGACGCGACGGTGGGCGACCTCGACGGCAACGCCGCGCGCATCGTCGAGTTCGCCGCCCGCGCCCGCGCCCAGGGCGCGGAGCTCGCGGTGTTCCCCGAGCTCGCGATCTGCGGCTATCCGCCCGAGGACCTGCTGGTGCGCCCGAGCTTCCTCGCCGCCCACGACGCGGCCCTCGCCGCGCTCGCGCGCGCCGTGCCGCCGGAGCTGCCGACGCTGGTCGGCTGCGTCGCGCGCAACGAGGCCGCGGCGACGCGCGGCGGACGGCCGCTGCACAACGCCGTGGCGCTGCTGCACGGCGGCGCGGCCCGCATCGTCGCGACCAAGACGCTGCTGCCGACGTACGACGTCTTCGACGAGTCGCGCTACTTCGAGCCGAACGCCGCGCCCGAGCGCAACGTCGTGACGATCGCGGGCCGCCGCGTCGGCGTCGTCGTCTGCGAGGACGGCTGGAACGACGAGCGCTTCTTCGGCAAGCGCAGCTACGCCGTCGACCCGGTCGAGCGCGTCGTCGCCGCCGGCGCCGAGATGGTGGTCAACCTGAGCGCCAGTCCCTGGTGCGTCGGCAAGGAGGCGTTCCGCCACCGCATGGTCGCCGCGGCGTCGGCGCGGCACGGCGTGCCGATGCTGTACGTCAACCTCGTCGGCGGCGACGTCGAGCTGCAGTTCGACGGCGGCTCGCTGGCGGTCAAGCCGACCGGCATCGCCGCGCCGCCGATCGCCTTCGCCGAGGCGTTGGTCGTCGTCGACACCGACGCGCCATGGACGCAGGCCCCGTCGCCGATCGCCGTCGAGGCGATGCAGCACGCGGCGATCGTGCAGGGCATCCGCGGCTACGTGCGCAAGTTCGGCTTCCGCAAGGTCGTCGTCGGCCTGTCGGGCGGCATCGACTCGGCGCTCGTCGCCACGCTCGCCGTCGACGCGCTCGGCGCCGCCGACGTCGCCGGCATCGGCATGCCGTCGACGCACAGCAGCGAGCACAGCGTCGTCGACGCGCGCGAGCTGGCCGCCAACCTCGGCATCGACTTCCACCTGCTGCCGATCGCGTCGCTGCAGCGCGCGTTCGCGGAGACGCTGCAGCCGGTGTTCGCCGGCACGCCGCCGGGACTCGCGGAGGAGAACCTGCAGGCGCGCATGCGCGGCGTGCTGCTGATGGCGTTCGCCAACAAGCACGGCCACCTGCTGCTCACCACCGGCAACAAGAGCGAGTGCGCGGTCGGGTACTGCACCATCTACGGCGACACCAACGGCGCGCTGGCGCCGATCGCCGACCTGTGGAAGACGGAGGTCTGGTCGCTGAGCCGCTGGCTCAACCGCGACGGCGCGCGCATTCCGGCGCGCTCGATCGAGAAGCCGCCGTCGGCGGAGCTGCGGCCCGACCAGCTCGACACGGACAGCCTGCCGCCGTACCCCGTGCTCGATCCGGTGCTGCGCTGCCTGATCGAAGACGACCTCTCCGTCGCCGAGACGGCTGCGCGCACCGGCATGCCGCGCGAGCAGGTCGCCGACCTGTTCGCCAAGGTGCAGGGCTCCGAGTGGAAGCGCCACCAGTATCCGCCGACGCTGCGCGTCAGCGAACGCTGCTGGAGCGGCCGCCGCATGCCCGTCGCGCATCGTTACCGCGAGAGCTGAGCCGCGCGGCGGTGCCGGCGCGCGCGTCGTCGCGCAGCGAATGTCGCGCTGGCACGGGCGCTTCGACGCATCGCGCCGGCGGCGGTCGCCGCATGTTCTATCCTGGGACTGCCGTGGCCCTCATCGACCCCATGCAACTGTCGGCGCTCGAGCGCGCCGACCTCGCGATCGCGGCGCGCATGCTGCCCGCCGACGGCTCCGACGAGTGGATCGCAGCCGTGCAACGCGCGCTCGACGGCCTGCGCCAACCCGGAGCCGCCGACGTCGCGTTCCTGGCCTCGCTGCTGCGCCTGCGCGGGTTCGCCGTCACCGACGAGGACGCCGCCGCCGCGTGCGCCGGCCGGCCGGGCCGCTTGGCGCCAGCGACGCAGGAACACCGCCTGCTGCGCGGCCTGCAGGAGGCGCTGCGGCGCGTGCGCGCGCGCGCCGCCGAAGGCGCGCCGCCCGATGGCTGGTTCCTCGTCGAGCTGTTCCGGACGATGGCCGCGGACCTGCCCCGCTTCCGCAACAACGACCTGCGGCGCGGTCCGCCTTGGGACGCGATCCTCCACGTCGAGCACGCGCCCGCCGAAGACGTCCGCCGATTGCTCGATGCCTTCGACGCCGGCCGTTGCTTCGGCGACGCGCCGTCGCTGTTCCGCCCGCTGCACCCGGTGCGGCAGGCGGTGCGCGTCTTCTGGCGCTTCCTGCAGATCGCCCCGTTCCCCGACTTCAACGCCGTCGTCGGCTGGCTCGGCATGAACACGTGGCTGCAGGCCAAGGGCTTCCCCCTGCTGCCGGCCGAGCCCGGCGACGCCAGGTGGCTGGTGGCGTTCGCCGGCGGGCCGCCGCCGCTGCGCTGCCCGCCGCTGGAGGCGCGGGTGCTGGCGGCGTGCCTGCGCGTCGGGCAGGCCTGATCGCTGCGTCGTCGGTGCCCAGGCCCCCGGTGTCGCGGCGGCCGGTGGCGCGGCGGCCGGTGGCGCGGCGGTCCTGACGGTCAGACGGCGCGCAGGCCGCGCACGTGTGCGAGCGCGAACGTCCGCCCGTCGGCGAGCGTGATCGCGTCGAAGTCGACGTTCGCCAGCACGCCGAGCTGCTCGCCGCCGACGTCGATCGCGACGCGGCGACCGAGGAGCCCAAGGCGGTCGCGAAACGCCGCCGTCAGCCGGTCGAGTCGGCCGGCGGCGATGGCGTGCAGGGCGGCGTCGAGGCGCTGTGCCAGGGCGACGAGCAACATGCCGCGGTCGACGTAGCGCCCGCACGCGCCGGCGATCGAAGTCGCGATCGCTTCGAGCTCGGGGGGGAATCGCGTCCGGTTGCAGTTGATGCCCACGCCGATCAACCATGTGTCGCGTCCGGCCATGCCGGAGTCGACGAGCACGCCAGCGAGCTTGCGGCCGTCGAGGAAGACGTCGTTCGGCCACTTCACCCGCAGGGCCCGGCCGACCAGCGGTTCGACCGCTTCGGCGACGGCGATCGGCAGCGCCGCCGCGAGCGCGATCGGTCGCGGCAAGGCCACCGTCGCGCGGAAGGTGACGGCGAGGTCGGCGCCGGGTTCGTCGTGCCAGCTGCGTTGCTGGCGACCGCGTCCGTGCGTCTGGTGATCGGCCCAGAACACGGCGTCGCCGTCGGCGGGGGGGGCCGCGGCGAGATCCTGCGTCGATCCGCAGGCCGGCACGTGCACGCAGCGGCGGAAGCGTGTCGTGCCTTGCAACAGCGCGGTGACGACCGCGTCCGGAGCGCCTTCATCGGGGTGGTCCAAGTCCCCATATCATGCCGACTTCAGAATCCGCCGCCCATCTGCCGATGGACCTGCGCGACGGCCGAGCCGCCGTCCAGGCAAGTCCGATGAAGCGAAGCGGCGACAATCTGCCCCGTGGTTTCCAGGGTCCGGTCCCAGGTTGGGCCGCGCTCGTGCCCGGTGCTGCGGCTGCGTTGCAACTGCCGCGCGACCGCGCCAGTTGGCGAACCGCGGCCGGCGGCCAGCGCCTCGTCGAGGTGCAGGCCTGGACCGAATCGCTCGGTCGGATCGAGGACACGTTGCCCGTGCTCGCCGCCAAGCTCGCCGACGACGGCGTGCTGCTGCTCGACGTCGACAACGTGCAGAGCGCGGCGATGCTGCGGCAGGTCGTCGACGGCCGCCCTGGCCAGTACGACCCGACCGGCAGCTTCGCCGATCCGACCGTGCCGCTGCTGCTCCGACGCGTGCTCGCGGCGGCGACCGCCGCCGGACTGTGCGTCGCTGACGTCGTGCGCGTGCCGGCGTCGGCGGACGAGTTCCCGGCCGGCTTCGCGACCACGTTGCTGGCGCAGGGACTGGCGCCGCTGGCCTGGCTGCAAGGCCAGCCGCCGGTGCGTCATTGGCTCGTGTGCCGCAAGCAGGCGCCGATCGCGGGCTCGGTGCTCGTCGCCGGCGGTGACGCCGCGGCGCGCGCGACGACGGCCGCCCGCCTCGGCGCCTGGCTCCCCGGCGACTGGGAAGTCGTCGTCGCCGACGACGAGCGCGAGGTCGTCGCCTGGAATCGCGCGTTCGCGCGGGCCCGCGGCGAACTCGTCTGGTTCGTGCGCGGCGGGGCGCTGCCGGGGGAGACGGCGTTCGCGGCGCTGGCCGCGCGCGCCGGCATCGGCCCCGTCTGGCCCATGGCCAACGGCGAGCGCGCGGCTCCCGGCGACCTCGCCGGACTGCTGGCCCCGCGCCGCGATCTGCTGTTGGTCGGCCCGCTCGACGAGCGCTTCGCCAACACGCGCGTCGCGCTGGAGTGCCATGCCCTGCGCCTGGAGGCGGAACTGCCGCTGATGGACGGGGCGGAGGTCGCGTGGTCGTCGCCGGCGCCGCCGATCGAGCAGCCTGCCTGCTTCGCCGACGAGAGCCGGCAGCTGTTCGCCGAGTGGGCGGCGCTGCAACCGGGCGCTGGCGCGACGGCCGCGACGGCCGACGCCACCGCCGCCACCGCCGCCGCGCCGCCGCCGTGGCAGGGTCGCGCGCCGCGCATCTCGCTGTGCATGATCGCCAAGAACGAGGAGCGCTTCCTCGGCGAGTGCCTCGCGCGCGCGAAGGACTGCGTCGACGAGATCGTGCTCGTCGACACGGGTTCGAACGACCGCACCGTCGCGATCGCGGAGTCCTTCGGCGCGCGCGTGCTGCACGCGCCGTGGCAGGACGACTTCTCGGCGCCGCGCAACGTCGGCCTGCAGGCGGCGACCGGCGACTGGATCCTGGTGCTCGACGCCGACGAGTTCCTGCAGCCCGGGGCGTGCGAGCGCATCCGCGCGGCCGCGCAGGACGGCACGGCGCTCGGCTACCACCTGCGGTTCATCAACGTCTACGGCGGCGGCAAGACCCTCGGCGTGATGATGGTGCGGCTGTTCCGCAACCTGCCGGGCATCGCCTACCAGAACGTCATCCACGAGCAGGTGACCCCCAGCCTGCAACGGCTCGGGCAGCCGCTCGGACTCGTGCTCGGCAGCGCGGAGGTCGAGGTCGAGCACCACGGGTACTCCGACGCCGTGATGGCCGAGCGCGGCAAGACCGAGCGCAACGAGCGCCTGTTCAAGAAGCAGCTCGCGAGCCAGCCCGACGACATCTACTGCCTCTACAAGTACGGCGACTTCCTGCGCCGGGTGCCCGGCCGCTCCGTGGACGCCCGCGCGCTGCTCGACCGGTGCCTCGACCGCATCCTGGCCGGACCCCCGTCGTTGCCGCGCGAGTTGCCGTACGCCGCCGAGGTCGCCAGCCTCTGCGCCTTGGAGGCTGCGCGGGTCGAGGATCGGGCGCGCGCGAACGAGATCCTCGACGTCGCGCTGCGCCGCTTCGTGCCGACCCCGAACCTGCACTACCTGACCGCGAGCGTCGCGCTCGCGGAGGGGCGCGCCGAGGACGCCATCCACCACTACCGGCGCTGCCTGGCCTACCGCGGGCAGGTGCTGGTCGTGCCGGTCCAGGACGGCATCACCAGCTACGTCTCGTACACCGGCATCGCGCAGGCGTGGTTCCTGCGCGGTCGCCGCGCGCAGGCCCGCGCGCTGCTGCTGCAGGCGATCGCCGAGGCCCCCGGTTACGAGGTGGCGCACCTCGCACTCTCGAAGCTGCAGATGCTCGAAGGCGACATGTCCGCGGCGATCGCGACGCTGACGCGCTTCCTGTCCGAGCATCCGGACTCGCCGGGCGCCTGCCAGCAGCTCGCGCTCGTGCTGCAACGCATCGGCCAGCCCGACGCCGCGCGCCGCGTCGGCGAGCGCGCCGTCGCGCTGTTGTCCGCGCGCGCTCTCGACCACGAGGCGGCGGCGATGAAGCGCCATCTGGCCGCCCGCTGAGCCGCCATCACCTTCGACACCGATCTTCCCACCCCATCTACCCCGAGAAGGAGTCCTGCAATGACCACGACCGCCAGCAATCCTGACCTCACCAAGGCAACCACCCCCCAGCGCCGGGGCTTCGAGCCGATCCCGACGCGCATCCGCGACATCCGTGCCGCGACGCCGCCGCCGCTCGTCGTCGAGCCCGCCAACGACGCCATCGCCAACGAGACCCGCGAGCGCCTCGCCGCGCTCGACGACAAGCTGGCGCGCATCCACGGCATCGCCGCCGAGGCCTACCTGACCAAGGGCCAGTACGAGCAGGCGCTGCCGCACCTGGCCGCCGCGGCCGCGTTCCTGACCACCGACGTGAAGGTCCAGCTGCAGCTGGCGTTCGTCCGCTACGTCACCGGTGACGACGTCGGTGCCTTGACCACGTACCAGACGATCCTCAAGACCGACACGCGCAACGGCGAGGCGTGGTTCAGCCTGGGCATGATCCTCTTCGGCTGCGACAAGCACGCCGAGGCGGAGAGCTGCTTCCGTCACGCGAGCGAGATCACGCCCGCCGACGCGCAGGTCTGGAACAACCTCGGCGTCTGCCTGTGGAAGATGAACCGCCTGACCGAGGCGGCGGAGTGCTTCACGCGGGCGCTGGCGATCGACCCGAACGACGTCGACGCCAAGCACAACCTGACGACGCTCGGCAGCTGATCGCCCGGCGCCTGCCGGCCCGCGCGGCGCCACGCCGCGCCGGCCGCGCAGGGGCAGCTGCCGCCTGCCGCGGTGCTGTCGTGTGTCGGCGGCCACTGCGGTGGCACGAAGACGGTCAGGCCCTCGCATCCAGCTCGCTCGATCTGGTCGAGCATCGGCGCCATCCGTCCGAGGTCGCCGAGTGGCGCGCGGAAGTCGCTCGGCGTGTGCTGGTCGACCGCGCCGTCGCCGCAGATCCATCGGCACGCGTCGTCGCGCGCGCACGGGCGCGCAAGCTGACGGCTGCTGCCAACGCCTTCGCCCGAGGCGACGGGCCGCAGCGACGACGGCATCGCCGCGTCGGTCGCTGAACAGGCCCTGGTCGCCCATGACCAGGACGTTCACGCGGCGGCGTCAGGGGACGCCGCGGCGGGGGGTGTCTCGCGCGGGCTCAGGCGTCCCGGTGGGATTCGTCCGTCGGCACGTGCGTCGCGGCCTGCGCGTACCCTCGCAGCGCCTTGCCGCCGACCCGCGCCCGCGCGAGTTCGTCGCTCAGCGCGTCCAGCCCGGCGCGCATGCCGTGCTCCAGGCGGCCCTTGGCCGCGAGGGCCGCCTCGCGCAGCGCGGCGTCCTGGGCGGAGTCGGCGCGACCGTCGCCGGCGGCGGGCAGGCGCTCGGCCGCGACGTCGAGCAGGCCCGCGACGCGGTCGAGGTCGCCCTGCGTCATGGCCTCGTATGCCTGGTTCCAGCAGACGGCGAGTTCGCGCAGCGCGAAGGCCTTGCCCGTCGCGTGCGGATCAGCCGGGGATGATGCCATCCCAGCCTTCCTTGAGCGTGCGCATCACGCGCAGCGTGTTGCCGACGCCGTCCCCGCTGCGGGTGAGGTTGGATTGGCTGAGCTGGTCGAGGCCGAACTCGTACAGCCGATCGAGCTCGCGGGCGACCGGGCCGCCGGCGGCGTGATCGAGGCTGGCGCGCAGTTCGCCGAGGATGCCCATGGCGCGGCTGAGGGTCTGGCCGACCTCGGGCGAGCGCGCGGTGCGGGCGTCGGCGAGGCCGACCTTCGCCTTCTCGAGGTTGCGGATGGCGCCGTCGTAGAGCAGCTTCACGAGCTTCTCGGGCGAAGCGGTCAGGACGGCATTGCGCGTGTAGGTCGCGGCGGCTTGGGCGTAGGACATGTGGGTCGGCTTGGAGGGTGAGGGGATCGGGTCAGCGGCGTGAGAAGAATGCGCCCAGCGAGCTGCCTTGCGATTGCAGGCGACCCATGAGCTGCTCGAGGTTGGCGTACTTCTGTTCGAGCTGCTTCTCGAACGAGGTGAGGCGGCGTTCGGCCTGCGTGATCCGGGTGGTCGCGTCCTTCGACTGCCGATCGAACGCCTCGGTGCGGTTCTTGATCAGGCCGTCGACCGAGTCGGTGTAGACGTCGATCTGCGCGACGACGCGGCCGGCGATGCCGTTGGCGGACGACGTGAAGACCGCCGCGACGGCAGCTTCGTCGGTCGCCAGCGCCTCGGCCAGCGCCGTCGCCGTGAGCGTCAGCTTGCCCGCCGTGTCGGCCTTGACGCCGAGCTGGGACAGCAGCTGGAAGGACGCGTTGCCCGTCCCCGGCACGGCGCTGCCCGCGATCGTGCGCAGGCCCGCGCGCAGCGCGCGGAGCGTCGAGTCGCCGAACAGCGGGCCCTTCGCCTTGCCGTCGGCGTCGAGCTGGTTCTGGTCGGCCAGGAAGTCGACGACCTTGTTGTAGGCGTCGACGAAGTCCTGCACCTTCTTGGTGGTCGCGGTGCTGTCGTTCGACACCGTGATCGCGACCGACTGGGTCGGGCTCGCGTCCGACTTGAGCTCGAGCGTGACGCCCGCGATCAGGTCGCTGATCGTGTTCGAGGAGCGCGTGACGGTGACGCCGCCGTTCAGCTGCACCCTGGCGTCGCTCGCCTGGGTGAGCACGTTGCTGCCGACGCTGTTGATGACCGCCTGGAAGGCCGGATCGCCGTCGTCGTAGCTGATCGAGAACCCGCTGGCCGTGCCGGCCTGTTCGCTGCGCACGACGAGCTGGTAGCGGTTGTTGCCGCTGTTGCCGGTGTCGACGACCTCGGCGCGCACGCCGGTCGCGTTGGCGTCGTCGGCGGCGTTGATCGCGGCGGCGATGCGTTCGAGGGTCGGCGGCTCGGTGACGCCGTTCACGACGCCGCCGACCGCGATGAAGTGCGTGGCGCCGCCGACGTCGAGTTGCAGCGTGCCGGGCGCGCCCAGGCTGGCGGACGGCGACGCGCTGCCGGAACTGGCGTTCACCTGCGCCTTCGCCAGGGACACCACCCGCAGGTTGTAGGTGCCGGCGCTCGCAGCGCTGCCGGCGGAGGCGGTCACGATCTCCTCCTTGTCCGACGACGCCTTGCGCACGAGGAAGTCGCTCGTCGTCTTCAGGGCCTTGGCGGCCGTCTCGAGCTTGCCGAGGAGCCCGCGCAGGTCGCCGAACAGCGACTTCTGCTTGCCGAGGCTCGTCTTCTTCTGCTCCAGCGCCGCGATCGGCCGCCGTTCGATGGCGACCAACGCCTGGATGATGGCCTTCGTGTCGAGGCCTGAGGCGAGTCCTCCAAAGCTGATGCCGGCGTTGGACATCGGATGCATGCGGCGGGCAGGCCGCCGTCGCGGAGCTATCGGCCGGCGGGGCCGCGGACTTGACCGCGACGCCGACGGCCGGTCGATCGGGACCCCGGTCGCTCCGCCCGGCGCCCCGCAGGCGGGGTCGCCGGGCGGCCGTCGGGGCCGAGCGGACCCCGGGCGATCAGCCCAGGAGGCGCAGCGCCGACTGCGGCTGCACGTTCGCCTGGGCGAGCACCGAGATGCTGGCCTGCTGCAGGATGCTGTTGCGGGTCAGCATCGCGGTCTCGTACGCGACGTCGACGTCGCGGATGCGCGACTCGGCCGCGGTGAGGTTCTCGGTCGTGATCGAGAGGTTGCTGACGGTGATGCCGAGGCGGTTCTGCACGGCGCCCAGCGTGCCGCGCAGCGCGCTGATGCTGTTGATGGCCGCGTCGATGTTGGTGATCGCGGTCGTCGTGGCGCCGCCCGAGCCGATGTCGAGCGAGCTCAGCGACAGCGTCGTGCTGAGCGCCGGCGACAGGCTGACGGACAGCGTGTCGATGCCCGAGGTCGTGCCGAGACCGACCTGGAAGCTCACCGACGACGCCGAGCCGTCGAGCAGCTTGATGCCCGAGAACTCGGTCGACCGGCCGATGCGGTTGACTTCGCTGACGAGGCTCTGGAACTCCTGGTCGAGGGTCTCCTTGTCCTGGTTGCTGACCGAGCCGTTGCTCGACTGGATGGCCAGCTCGCGCAGGCGGGTCAGGATCGAGCTGACCTCGTTGAGCGCGCCCTCGGCGGTCTGCACGAGGGAGATGCCGTCGTTGGCGTTGCGCTTGGCCTGGTCGAGCGACCGGACCTGCGAGCGCAGGCGCTCGCTGATCGCGAGGCCGGCGGCGTCGTCGGCGGCGGTGGAGATGCGGAGACCGGTCGACAAGCGGCGGAAGTTGCCGGTGACGTTGTCGGTGACCGTCGCCAGGTTGCGCTGGGCGTTGATCGCAGCGATGTTCGTGTTGACGCGGAGTCCCATGATGCTTCTCCCTGATGCGTTGCGTGGTAGACGGCCGCGGATGCGGCTGCTCCGGCATGATCGGAGGGGCCTCGCCTCCGATTGAGGCCGGCGGCGTCGACGAAGCCGTCGGTAGCCGGCTGCGGCGCGGTCGCGGCGATGGCATCGGTGTGCCGCCGGTCCCGGTTCGAGTCACCCGCGGCGGCGACGTCGCGCCGGCCGTCATGCGGGGTGACGCGGCGCGTCGGCGGGGGGCGGCCATCAACGCCGCAAGGCGGCGCCTCCCGCTGGGGGAGACGCCGCCTTGCCGGTCGTCGGTTCCGTCGCCCTTGCGGGCCGGCGGATCAGCCGAGGAGCTGCAGCGCCGACTGGGGCTGCACGTTGGCCTGCGACAGGACCGAGATGCTCGCCTGCTGCAGGATGTTGTTGCGCGTCAGCTGCGCCGTCTCGAACGCGATGTCGACGTCGCGGATGCGCGACTCGGCGCTCGTCAGGTTCTCGGTCGTGATCGACAGGTTGTTGATCGTGATGCCGAGGCGGTTCTGCACGGCGCCCAGCGTGCCGCGCAGCGAGCTGACCGCGTTGATCGCCGAGTCGATGCTCGTGATCGCGGTCGTCGTCGAGCCGCCCGAGCCGATGTCGAGCGAGCTCAGCGACAGCGTCGTGCTGAGCGTCGGCGACAGGCTGACGGACAGCGTGTCGATGCCCGAGGTCGTGCCGAGGCCGACCTGGAAGGTCACCGACGTCGACGAGCCGTCGAGCAGCTTGATGCCCGAGAACTCGGTCGAACGACCGATGCGGTTCACCTCGTCGACGAGGCTCTGGAACTCCTGGTCGAGGGTCTCCTTGTCCTGGGTGCTGACCGAGCCGTTGCTCGACTGGATGGCCAGCTCGCGCAGGCGGACCAGGATCGAGCTGACCTCGTTGAGCGCGCCTTCGGCGGTCTGCACGAGGGAGATGCCGTCGTTGGCGTTGCGCTTGGACTGGTCGAGCGACCGGACCTGCGAACGCAGGCGCTCGCTGATCGCGAGGCCGGCGGCGTCGTCGGCCGCGGTCGAGATGCGGAGACCCGTCGACAAGCGACGGAAGTTGCCGGTCAGCTTGTCCGTGACGGCGGACAGATTGCGCTGAGCGTTGATGGACGTGACGTTGGTGTTGACTCGAAGACCCATGTTTCCCTGCTGTCGTTTCGGTAGGACTCGCCGCGCGGCGAGCTCGGTTGCCCAATGGTCGGGCGCGCTGGCCGACGATTGAGCGCGCGGACGAGGTGATTGCCGAAGTTCCGGACGACGGCGCGGGCGATCGCCCAATCGCCGGGCAGCGACGTCCCTTGCCATTGGCTCGACGCGCGGCTGGCGTGCCGCCGTCGTGCGGCGCGGGGGCGTGTGGGATCGCGCGACAGCCGTCGCGCTGTCGCCGTCCCGCCGCAGGACGCCCCGCCGACGGGGCCGACGGGCCCGGCGGGTGGGTCGGTCGCGCCGCGTCGATCGCAGCGCCGCCAGGGCGTCCGGTGCCTCGAACGCGGCAGCGCGCGGCGCCGCCCGGCCGCGCTCGGCGGCAGCGTGCCCGGCGGAGACAGCCGCGGCGTCGGCAATCGCGCCCGACGACAGCCAGGCGATCAGGCCGGGGCGCCGCTGCGGCGCCGGCCCCATGTCCTGGTCGTCGGCCCCGGAAATGCCGCGAGGCGGCGCCTCCCCGGTCGGGAAGGCGCCGCCTCGGGCGGGCAAGGACGGTCGGCCGTCGGGCTCAGCTCTGCAGGAGCTGCAGTGCCGCCTGCGGCTGGGCGTTGGCCTGCGACAGGACCGAGATGCTCGCCTGCTGCAGGATGTTGTTGCGCGTCAGCTGCGCCGTCTCGAAGGCGACGTCGACGTCGCGGATGCGCGACTCGGCGCTCGTCAGGTTCTCGGTCGTGATCGCTAGGTTGTTGATCGTGCTCGCGAGCCGGTTCTGCACGGCGCCCAGGGTGCCGCGCAACGAGCTGACCGAGTTGATCGCCGCGTCGATGCTGGTGATCGCGGTGGTCGTCCCGCCGCCCGAGCCGATGTCGAGCGAGTTCAGCGACAGCGACGTGCTCAGCGCCGGCGTCAGGGTGACGTCGAGCTGGTCGATCCCCGTCGTCGTGCCGAGGCCGACCTGGAAGCTGACCGAGGTCGACGAGCCGTCGAGCAGCTTGATGCCGGAGAACTCGGTCGAGCGGCCGATGCGGTCGACTTCGTTGACGAGGTTCTGGAACTCCTGGTCGAGGGTCTCCCTGTCCTGACTGCTGACCGAGCCGTTGCTCGACTGGATCGCGAGCTCGCGCAGACGGATCAGGATCGAGCTGACCTCGTTCAGCGCGCCCTCGGCGGTCTGCATGAGGGAGATGCCGTCGCTGGCGTTGCGGCGCGCCTGTTCGAGCGACCGGACCTGCGAACGCAGGCGCTCGCTGATCGCGAGGCCGGCGGCGTCGTCAGCCGCGGTCGAGATGCGGAGACCGGTCGACAGGCGGCGGAAGTTGCCGGTCAGCCGGTCGGTGACGGTCGACAGGCTGCGCTGCGCCGTGATGGACGTGACGTTGGTATTGACGCGAAGACCCATGATTCACCGTTGCCTTGGTTGCGGCCTCTTCGGCCTTGCCCTGCCGCGATGATTCGGCGGTGGCGTCGGACGCTTGAGCCCGGGGCCCCGGTCGGGGCGGAAAACCGCCGGGATTCCCCAAAGTGACCAAAAGTCCGACGGCCGGTGTGTCGAAAGACGCCATGGCAAGGTGATCCCGCGGCCTCCGGCGGACCGGAGCGCTGCACGAAACGACAAGTCGGCCATGAAGAACCTCAGCTTCCCCGGTCTCCCCCGCGTCCTGGTCGTCGACGACGAGGACGGCGTGCGCGAAGGTCTGCGCGCCCTGCTGCAGAAGGAAGGCGTCCACGTCGAGGTCGCCGGCTCGGCCGAGGAGGGCGTCCGCCGCCTCGACCAGCGCGCCTACGACGTCGTCTTCCTCGACCTGCACCTGCCGGGCGCCGACGGGCTGTCGATGCTGTCGCAGTTCCGGCGCGGCGCGGCGCCCGCCGACGTCGTCGTGCTGACGGGCTACGGCACCGTCGCCAATACCGTCGAGGCGATGCGCAAGGGCGCCGCCGACGTCATCGAGAAGCCGTTCGCCGGCGACCGCATCCTCGCGGTGGTGCGGCGCTGCCTGGAGATCCGCCAGATGCGCAACGAACTGGCGTGGCTGCACGACCGCGTGCGCGAACTGACCGCCACCGAGCTGGTCGGCCTGTCGCCGGCCATCCGCGAGGTGCAGACGCGCATCGACCAGGTCGCCCAGGCGCCCGACACGACCGTGCTGATCACCGGGCAGAGCGGCGCCGGCAAGGAGCTGGTCGCGCGCTGCATCCACGAGCGCAGCGCGCGGCGCACCGGGCCGTTCGTCGCGATCAACTGCGCGGCGCTGACCGAGGCGCTGCTCGAGGCCGAGTTGTTCGGCTACGAGCCGGGCGCGTTCACCGGCGCGGCGCGCGAGGGCAAGGACGGCCTGTTCGCGGTCGCCGCGGGCGGCACGCTGTTCCTCGATGAGATCGGCGAGATGGAGACGACGCTGCAGGCGAAGCTGCTGCGCGTGCTGCAGGAGCGGTCGTTCCGCCGCGTCGGCGGCGTGCAGGACGTCGCCGCCGACGTCCGCATCGTCGCCAGCACCAACCGCGACCTGCGTCAGATGGTGCAGACCGGCGGTTTCCGCGAGGACCTCTACTACCGCCTCGCCGTGATGACCGTGCACGTCCCGGCGCTGCGCGAGCGCGCCGCCGACGTCCCGCTGCTGTCGCACTTCTTCCTCGACCAGATCGGCCGCCAGATGGGCAAGGCGCTCTCGGGCTTCACCGAGGAGGCGATGGAGACGCTGTGCGAGTACCAGTGGCCCGGCAACGTGCGCGAGCTGCGCAACGCCATCGAGCACGCCTGCATCGTCTGCCCGTCCGGCATGATCGACGAGAGCCACCTGCCGAAGTTCACCGGCGGCGCGCTCGACGACAGCGACCGCATCGATCGCGGCGGCTTCGTGCTGCCCGGCGAGGACCGCTCGCTGAAGGCGCTGGAGTCGCAGCTCGTCGCCAAGGTGCTCGACGAGACGAAGTGGAACATCAGCCGCGCGGCGGCGATCCTCGGCATCAACCGCACGACGCTCTACAACAAGATCCGCCTCTACGAGATCGGCAAGCGGCCGGAGCGGCCGACGGTGACGGCGTGACCGCCGTCGCCCCCGAGCTGCTGGCGGGGGTCCTCGGCCACGAGCTGCGGAACCCGCTCGCGTCGGCTCTGACGGGGGCCCTGGCGACCCGCGAGCTGCTCGACGACGACGACCCGCGGGCCGCGCTCGTCGACGGTGTCGTGCGCGACCTGCAGCGCGCGGCTGCGCTCGCCGACGGCTGGCTCGCGGCGGCGCGCGGTCGCGCGCTCGCGCGCCGCCCGTGCGATCTCGGCGCGGTGCTCGCGGCCGTCGCCGCGCGCCACGCCGCCGAACTGACGGTCGCCGGCCCGGCGCGCGTCGACGGCGATGCCGCGCGGCTCGAGCGGTTGTTCGACAACCTCTGCGAGAACGCCCGCCGTGCCGGCGCGCAGCGCGTGCGCATCGACCTGCAGGTCGGCGACGACGGCTGCGCGGTCGCGGTCGAGGACGACGGCCGCGGACTCGCCGACGCCGACGCCGGGAGCTTGTTCGCGCCCGGCTGGAGCGCGACCGGCGGGGCGGGCCTCGGGCTGCACGTCGTCGCCGCGACCGCCGCGGCGCACGGCGGCGACGTCGCCTGCGCGGCCCTGCCGCGCGGTGCCCGCTTCACCGTGCGCCTGCCGCTCATCGCGGCGGGGGCCGCGAGCGCATGAAGCTGCTGCTCGTCGACGACGAGGACGGCATCCGCGAAGGGCTGGCACTGCTGCTCCGCCGCCGCGGCCACGACGTCCGCACCGCCGCCGATTGCGCCGCGGCGCGGTCGGCGTTGGCCGACGAGTTCGACGCCGTGGTGACGGACTGGCGCCTGCCCGACGGGGTCGCCGGCGACTTCCTCGCGCTGGCGCGCTGCCCGGTGCTCGCCATCAGCGGGCATCCCGACGAGATCGGCGGCGACCATGCGTTCGCCGACGTGCTGACCAAGCCGGTGCTGCCGGCGCGACTGGCAGCGGCGCTCGCCGCGCTCGCGCCGGCGCCCCCCGCGGCGCCGCCCTTGCCGCCGCCCGCCGCTGCCGCGTTGCCCGGCTTGCTGGCCGGCTGGCCGGCGACGGCGACGGTGCGCCTGTACGACGACGGCGTGCAGGCGACGCTGGTCGCCGACCTGCCGCCCGGCGTCGCGCCACCGCCAGCCGTCGCGGGCGCGGAGGTCGCCGTCGCGCATCGGCGGGACGGCGTGCGCGTCACCTGCCGATGGCCGCACGGCAACGGCGACGTCGCACCGCGCGGCGGCCACCCGGCAGAACCTGCCGACCCGGTTCATGGAACCGCCCATGCCATGCCGATGAAGCCACAGGCTGGCGATCCGTTGCCGGCCGAACTCGCCGAACTCTGGAGCGAACCGTGAGCCACGACCAAGCCACCAACCCGTCCGCGCCGCCGCCCGCGACGCCCGCCGCGCCCGCTGGGGCCGCTGCGCCCGCCGCTGCCGCCGCGGCGAAGGCCCCCGCGCCGGCGACGAACCCGGGCGAGCCACTGCCGTCGCTGATGGCGGCCCCGGCCGCGACCCCGGCGGGGCCGAACCTGGACGCGGACGCGCTGCGCGCCGCCCGGCAGGCGATCGCCGCCGGCGAGAAGGCGCTGGCCACCGCCGCGGCGCAGTTGTCGTCGCCGTCGACCGGTCCGCGGCAGCGCCGTCGCTTCGACCTCGTCTTCGGCGCCGTGCTGTTCGTGAACCTCGTCGCGCTCGTGCTCGTCGCGTCGTTGCCACCGGCGACCGCGACGACGACGACGACCACCACCGCGACCGACAGCGGGCCGGCGACGCCGCCCGTCGCGAGCCAGCCGGTCGCGCCCAAGGACGACGCCGCCCTGCGCGCCTTCAACGCGCCGTTCCAGCGCGCGCTCGCGGCCGCCGATCGCGGCGACTACGCGGGCGCGGTCGCGACGCTCGAGGCATACCTCGCCGGCACGCCGTCGCTGCAGCCGAGCCAGCAGGTCAACGTCCTCAACATGCTGTCGCACTACGCCAGCCTCGCCAACGACTTCGGCCGGGCGCAGGAGTTCGCGCAGCGCGCCGCCGGCATCGGCCAGAGCCACTCGCTGCCGGCCGACCTCGTGGCGATGGCGAAGGCGGCGGCGGCGAGCGGCGACCAGGAGTCGCTGCGCCGCGTCTGGGCGCGCTTCCTGTTGCAGCAACGGCAGGTGCCGTCGTGGCTCTACAAGCACGTGGCCCAGGCCTACCTCGAACTCGGCGACAGCTACCGCGACCAGGCCAGCGCCGGCGCCGACCGCGAACGCGTGCGCCAGTTGCAGGAAGCCGCGGCGCGGCTCGCCGAACGCAAGACGGACGCCGTCGAGGGGGGCAAGTGAAGCCGCTGCTCGCGCTGGCGTTCCTCGCCGCGGGCGCGGCTGCCCAGGCGTCGCCCTTCGTCCGCCGCGAGGTCCCGGTCGCCGACGGCGAGCCGCGCGTCGTCGTCGACGCCGATGCGCGCGCGATCGCCTGCCTCGACGCGCTGCGGGGCCTGGCGGCGACCTGCGGCTGGAACTTCGTCGTCGAGAGCTCGGTGCTGGAGAACGACCTGCGCTTCGCGACGGTCGACCTCAGCTTCGGCGGCCAGGATCCGCGGATGGCGGCGCAGCTGGTGGCGATCGCGGCCGGCGCCGATTGCCTGATCGACGACAACCGCCTCGCCGACGCCGGGAGGCCGACGCTGCACGTGGTGCGGACGCCGTCGGCCGAGACCGAGGCCGGACGCCAACGCCTGCGCTCGCTCGCCGACCAGTGGTACCGCTCCTTCCTGCGCGACGAGCTGCAGTTCGAGCCGATCGTGCAGAAGGAAGGCGTCGGCGCGCGCATGCGGCTCGGCGAGGTGCTGGTGCAGAACGGCGACCTCGCGGCGGCGATCCCGTTCTTCACCGAAGCCTTCGAGCAGCGGCCGCACGACCTCGTCGCCGCCGCCGCGCTGCGAATCAGCGACTGCCACGCCGAGATCGCGGCCGGCAGCCGCGACCCGGGCCGCCGCAAGACCGAGTTCGCCAAGGCCGAAGCATGGGCCCGGCGCATCCTCGACTCGATGCCCTCCGCGCCCGAGGCGGCGGAGGCGACCGTGCTGCTCGGACGCGCGCTGCTCGGCCAGGTCGCGACGGCGGGGGACCGCGACGCGATGCTCGAAGCCGCCGGACGCTGCCAGCACGAGCTCGGCGCCCGCTCGGCGCGCCTGGTCGGATCGCCCGCGATGGCCGACGTGTGGTTGCTGACCGCCGAGGCGCAGATGCTGAGCGAACGCCCGGACCGCGTCGACGAGACGCTGCAGGTGCTGCGCGCGTCGCAGTGGTTCGCCGACCTCGACGAACGGCGCTTCCTCGACTACCACTACCTGCTCGGCTACGGCGCGCACGGCGTCGGCAACCAGGATCTGGCGATGCGCGCGCTGGAGTGGTTCCTGATCCACGTCGGCGTCGACGAACGCGTCGGCCCGGCAAACGTGATGCTGGCCGAGAGCTACCTGGCGCTCGATCGCTACATGCAGGCGCGCGCCGCCAGCACCGAAGCGCGCACGCGGCACCTGGGCAGCCTGACGCCGGAGTGGCGCGAACGCGCCTTCAAGGTCTGGGCCCGCAGCGCCCTGGCCCTCGGCGACAAGGAGGTCGCCTTCCAGCAGCTCGAACAGATCGTGCTGCGCGGCGAGGAGCCGCAGCTGACGCTGGTCCGGGTCGACGCGCTGCTCATCGATCGCCTGTGGCAGCGCGCGATGAGCGTCGCGGCGCCGTGGGCGGATCGACCCGGCGAGGTCGGCGACGAGGCGCGTTATCGCGTCGTCAAGGCGATGTACGACCAGGCGCTCGCCAGCGGGCATCTCGACGAGTTCCCCGCGTTGGCGATCCGCATCGCGCCGCGCATCGAGGACGCCGAGCTCCGCAGCCGCTGCGCGACGATGATCGGCGATGCCTACACGCGCGTCGGCAAGCTGGAGCACGCCGCCGACGCCTACCGGGGGATCCTGCGATGAGCCGCCGCGTCGTCGCCGCGGCCGCCGTCAGCCTGCTCGGCGCCGCCAGCGCGCTCGCGGCGCAGGCCGAGCCGCCGCGCCCGCCCGAGGCGGACCGCCAGCGCGCGGAACGCGCGCTGCAGCAGAGCAGGGCGGAGGCCGAGCGGTTGCTCGACCTGCGGCTGCGTCACGTCCTGGGACTGACGTCCGCCACCGGCGCCGACGGCGCCGAGAGGGCGTTCGCGTCGACCTCCCCGGCGACCACCGAAGCCATCGAC
>JBKDXM010000111.1:0-37066 GCA_046306335.1 Planctomycetota bacterium | reverse complement strand
CTGGGCAGCACGTGCAGCAGGAATCGCCTCAGGAACTCGACTCCCGGCAGAGTCATCGTGCGCGGTCGGTTGCCACGGGCACTGTCGCGCCATCGAAACCGCACGCCGGCAGCACCGACATGGAGGAGGCGACTGTTGCTGATGGCGACGCGGTGCGTGTAGCGCGCCAGGTACTTCAGCACCTGCTCTGCACCGCCGAACGGTGGCTTGCTGTAGACGACCCACGACTTGGCCATCGCGCGATCCAGGCACGCGGCAGGCGATGCGGCGTCGCCCTAGCTCGCGAGCGATCCCTGGAACTTCAGCTCGTCCGCCTCGAATGCAGCGCGAAGTGCCGTCACGAACTTGCCGCGGAACATGGCGCCCAGCACGCGCACCGGGAGGAAGAAGCCTGGTCGGCACGCGACCCAGGAGCCATCGGGGGCCAAGCCGCCACTTGGCACCACGCAATGCACGTGCGGGTGGTGACGCAGGTCCTGGCTCCAGGTGTGCAGTGGTCCAACCCGGGTACATGGGTGGGACCAGGCGTCGCCCCCCATCAACCACTTGCAACCTCCCAGCGCCCCCCCGCTCACTCCCGCGCAACCGCCCGCTTCGCGAACCGGTCCCGGATGCTGAGGAACCGTAGCCCAGCCGCTGCTTCCTGCCGCGGGGCGAACGCCTGCCAGGCGGCGGCGGTGCGCGCGGCATGGCCGCCGGCGTCCGCGCTGCCGGCCGCACCGTCGCGCGCGGCGGTGTCGCCGTCGGCTGGCCCGCCAGTGCTGCCCCCCGTGCTCCCACCACCGCCGCCCGCCGCCATCACCGCCGCGACGACCGCCGCGTCGCTCGCGGTCGCGGCGATCGCGGCCAACGGGTCGCCGAGCGACGCGCGCAGGCCGGCGTAGCGCTGCACGACGTCGTGCCAGCGCTCGGTCGATGCCTGCAGGCCCACGAGTTCGCGCAGCGCGAGCGCGTCGGCGAGCGGCACGCCGTGGCGGGCGGCCAGCGCGCGCGCGGCGGGAGCGTCGGCTTCGATGGCGAGGAAGTCCGAGCTGCTGCGCAAGGCGGTGAAGGCGGCGAGGAACGCTGCGGTCACGGCCAGCAGCGGCCGCCACGAACCCGCGCGCGCGGGCGCCGCACCAACGCCAACGCCATGGCCAACGCCCGCGCCAATGCCAACGCCAGCGCCGACACCAACGCCATCGCCGCCACCGACCACGCGGCCCGTCTCGCTCATCGCCCGCCCTGTGCTGCGCGCGTGCTGTCGAACAGCGCCCGGCAGCGGTTGGCCAGCGCCGTGCGCGCCTCGGTCGAAGCCGCCAGCGCGAACACGCCGAAGTCCTCGCCGGTGACGCTGCGCAGCACCGCCGCGCACAGCGACCACAGGCGCGGCTCATTGGCCTCGACCAGCAGCCGCGCCAGCTCGGGCACCGGCTGCAGGCCCGCGGTCGGGCCGAACTGCTCGGCCGTCAGCGACGTGGCGGTGCGGGTCGCGGCCAGCGCGTCGAGCAGCCAGCGCCACTGCGGCAGTTCGCGGTTCTGGCGGTACCAGCGCTCGGCGATGTCGACGCGGTCGGCGCGTTCGACCAGTTCGACGCCGGTCGTCGCCGAGAAGCGCATGGCGGCGTCGCCGCCCATGCGCGGGCTGCGCATCAGGTCGAGCAGGTACGGCAGCGCCGCCGGGTCCTGGTAGTCGCCGAGCAGCAGCACGAGGTCGTCCTTGATGGCGCGGTCCTGCACGATCTCGACCTGCGCCAGCACCGCCTCGACGACGCGCCGCGCCGGTTGCCGCTGCAGGTTGACGCGCGCCAGCGCGCCGACGTCCTTGCCGTGGCCGACCACGACGAGGTCGGCGAGCACGTGCGGCGCGCGCGGGTCGCGCAGTTCGCCCATGCCGCGCAGCGCCGCCTCGCGGTCGTCGAGGCCCTTGGCCATCAGCGCGCGCTGCAGCACGGGGAAGGCGAGGTCGCCGCCGACCTTGCCGAGCGCGCGCAGGCACTCCTGGCGCAGCTCCGGGTCGGTGTCGGGCGCCGCGATGCGGTCGACGAGCGGCCGCGCCGCGGCGGCGACCTGCAGGTGGCCGCACGCCATCGCCGCGCCGCGCGCGACGTCGAGGTCGGCGTCGGCGAGCAGTTCGACGAGACGCGGCGCGGCGCGCTGGTCGCGCACCACCATCACCTCGTCGATGCCGGCGCGCCGGACCATCGGCTTCTGGTCGCCCAACGCGCTCAGCACCGCTTCGGGGCCGAGCACCGCAAACACCGCGCGCACGGCGGCGCGGTTGCCGCCCTGGCGCGTGGTGGCGACGTCGATCGCGCGCCGCCAGCAGGCGTCGCCGGGCACGGCGGCCGCGAGTTCGAGCAGACGCAGGTCGAGCTCGCCGAGTTCGGGCCGCTGCGCCAGCACGTCGAGCACGGCTAGGCCGTCGGCCTCGACCAGCAGCTCGCGGCGGTTCGGGTGGTTCAGCAGCAGGTCGACCGCGCGCGCGCGCAGCGACTCGGACAACTGGCCCCACTGCGCCACGACGCGGTGCGCGACGCGGCGGCCGCGGGCGACCGGGTCGGCGTTGGCTTCGCGCCAGGCCCGCTCCGTGCGCCAGAACGGCGCGCGCTCGGGCTCGGTGCGCGGGTCGCGGAACAGCTGCCAGGCCTCCGCTTCGAGCTGCTGCTGCACCAGCGTCACCAGCGCGTCGAAGCGCGGGTGCGCCTCGGGCGGCATGGCCGTCTGCGCCCGGCCGCCCGGCACGCGCAGCTCCAGCGAACGCGAGCGCGGCAGCGCCGAATCCACCTGCATCGCCGCCGGATCGAAGATGCCGCCCTGCTGCAGCGCCGTCAGCAAGGCGGCCATCTGCGCGGTCGTCAGCACGATCTCGGTGGCGCCGGCGATCGGCGCGGCGTCGGCGACGCCTTCGCCGAGCAGGCGCACGTGCCGCTCGCCCTGCCGCCACGACACCGACGCCGTCGCCGCGGCGCGCTCGTCGAGCGCGAGCCGGCTGCGCACGGCGACGAAGGTCGCCTTCTCGTCCTGCCACCACGCCCGCCACGAACGCTGTTCCGCGCCGCCCAGCAGGCGGCCGGTCGCGCGCTGCAGCCGCTCTTCGCAGGCGCGGCGCAAGAGGTCGAGGTTGGGCAGGAACTGCTGCGGCTGCACGACGTCGAGCAGCGCTTCGACGCAGGCGGCGTCGGTCGCCGCCGGCGACGGCGCGCCGCGGTGCAGCAGGTCGGCGACCGCGACGGCGACCAGCGAGCGCGTCAGCAGCTCGGGATCGCGCAGCAACGGAGCGAGGTTGGGCAGCAGCGCCTCGGGCAGCGCGTCCGGGCCGGTGGCGGCGGCGATCTGGGCGAGCGCGAACGCGGCGTAGGCGTGGCCGCGGTCGATGCGCGGGCCCTGCAGCAGGCGCTGCAGCGCCTCGACGGCGGGCGCGCCCATGCCGACCAGCGCCGTGCACGACGCGCCGGCGAGCGACGGGTCCTTGGACAGCAGCTCGACGAGCCGCGCGGCCGTCTCCGGCGTCGGCAGCGCGCGCAGCAGATCGAGGCCGCGCATCTGCAGGTCGAGCGTGGTCTCGCGCGACAGTTCGAGCGCGAACGGCACGTCCGCCGCGGTCAGCATCGGCACGAGCAGTTCGACCGCGTGCCGGCGCACGCCGGCGACGCGGCCGCGCAGGCACTCCTGCAGCGCCTTCTTGGCGCCGTCGCCCTTCAGCGCCGACATCGTCTCCAGCACCGCGCGCGTGGCGTCGCCGAGCGGCCGCGTCAGCAGTTGGAACAGGAACTCGTCGGCGACCTCGGGCGTGCGCGTGCAGAAGCGCGCCGCGACGGTGCACAAGCCGCGGAACTCGTTGGCCCGCGCGCTGCGCGCGACGTCCAGCACCAGCCGCGTCATCTGGTCGGGCTCGTACGCGGCGGCCATCTCCTGCAGCTTGCCCTCGATGCGCTGGGCGGGGCCCTGCAGGTCGGCGAGGTCGCGGCGGAAGCGCTCGACGGTGGTCAGCGGCGGCGCGGTCGTCGACGCAGCGGCAGCCGGCTTGCGGGGCGGCAGCACGATGTCGCCGCCGCGCGGGAGCTGCGGCACGGCCAAAAGGAAGACTGCGACGACGAAGCTCATGCGGTGGACGCCGGGGGTAGGTCCGCGCGCCGCGAGGGGAAGCAGCGCGCGAACGGGCCGCGGATGATAGCGGCGGACGGCGATGCTGTCCCGCCGCGGCGGACTGCGCGCGGGCCGTCGGCGGACCACCGCGGCGGCGCGCGCACTGCGCGATGCGGCGGGCCGGACGGCGTCGCCGCCGCAGCCGCTGAATTGCGATCGACGGCGCAGCCTCCTACCGTCCCCGCCCCCATGACGATCCCAGCCGTCGGCGAGCGCCTCGAAGTCCGCATCGAACGCTTCGGCTACGGCGGCTTCGCCATCGCGCGGCACGACGGGTTGGCGGTGTTCGTGCCATTCGGGGCGCCGGGCGACCGCGCCGTCGTCGAGGTGACCGAGGTCGAGAAGACGTTCGTGCGCGCCCGGCTGGTCGAGGTGCTGGAGGCCGGCCCCGACCGCGTCGCGCCGCGCTGCCGCCACTACGGCGAGTGCGGCGGCTGCCAGTTGCAGCACGTCGACTACCGCGCGCAGGTCGCCGCCAAGGCCGAGATCGTGCGCGACGCGCTGGTGCGCACCGGCGGCTTCGAGTGGCCGCAGCCGGTCGTGGTGCACCACGCCGAGCCGTGGGGCTACCGCGTGCGCACGCAGCTCAAGCTGATGGCGACCTCGGGCCTGCGCAGCGACGGCGTGCACGGCCGCCTGCGCAAGCGCGAGCGCGGACCGCGAAGCGACGGCGCGGCGGCCGCCGCCGCGGCCCCGGTCGCCGACGGCGGCCCGCAGATGGTGCTGGGCTTCCACCGCGCGCTGACGCACAGCGTGCTCGACGTGCAGGAGTGCCCGGTGCTGGCGCCCGACCTCGAACACGGCCTCGCGGGCGTGCGCGCGGCGCTGGCGACGCTGCCGCGCAAGGAGTGGCCGTACCAGATCGACGGCGCCTGCGGCGTCGGCGGCGCGTCGTGGGCGCCGGACCTGCCGGGCATGCGCAAGGACCTCGTCGAGCACGAGGTCGGCGGCTTCCGCTACCTGATCGAGCCAGAGAGCTTCTTCCAGTGCAACCGCCACCTCGTCGGCCAGCTCGTCGCCGGCGCGCTCGGCGACGAACGCGGCGGGCTGTGCTTCGACCTCTACGCCGGCGTCGGGCTGTTCTCGCTGCCGCTGAGCCGGCGCTTCGACCGCGTCGTCGCCGTCGAGGACGAACGGCGCGCGTGCACGCTCGGCCGCGTCAACGTCAAGACCAACCGCTGCGACAACGTCACCTACCTGCGCAGCACGACCGAGCAGTTCCTGCGCGAGACCAAGGAGCGGCCGGACCTCGTGCTGATGGACCCGCCGCGCCTGGGCGCCAAGCCGGCGATCCCGCTGCTGCTGCAGCTGCGCGCCAAGCGCATGGTCTACGTGTCGTGCGACCCGCAGACGCTGGCGCGCGACCTGCGGCAGCTCGTCGACGGCGGCTACGTGCTGGAGCAGGTCGAGGGCTACGACATGTTCCCGCAGACGTTCCACGTCGAGGCGGTCGCGCGCCTGCGCCTCGCGCAGCCGTGAACGGACTGCGCTGGATCGACGCGCCGGCCACCGCGCACGGCCGCGCGGCGCGGCTCGCCGTGCACGCGACCGGCAAGGGCCCGCTCGCCGTGCTGCTGCACGGCTACCCGCTCGACCACCGCATGTGGGACGCGGTCCGCCACGGCGAACTCGCCGGCCGGCGCACGCTGACAGCACTCGACCTGCGCGGCCACGGCGATTCGCCGGCCGCCGGCGACGACGCGCACGCGATGGAGCGCTTCGCCGACGACGTCGCCGCCGTGGTCGCAGCGCTCGCGCCCGACGGCCGCGCCGACGTCGTCGGCCTGTCGATGGGCGGCTACGCGGCGCTGGCGTTCGCCGAACGGCACCCGCAGCGGCTGCGCTCGCTCGCGCTCGTCGACACGCGCGCGGCGGCGGACGCGCCGGCGGCGCGCGCCGGCCGCGAGGCGGCGATCGCGACGGCGACGGCGCACGGCGCTGCCGCGATCGCCGACGCCATGCTGCCGAAGCTCCTCGCACCGGGCGCCGATCCGGCGGTGGCCGCGGCGCTGCGCGCGATGATCGCGGGCACGCCGGTGGCGACGATCGTCGCCGACCTGCGCGGCCTGCGCGACCGCGCCGACCGCACCGCGCTGCTGCCGGCGATCGCCGCGCCGACGCTCGTCGTGGTCGGCGAACACGACGCCATCACGCCGCCGGCCGAAGCCGAGGCGATGGCGGCGGCGATCCCCGGCGCGCGGCTCGCCGTCGTGCCGGGCGCCGGCCACATGACGCCGATGGAGCAGCCGGCGGCGTTCGCGGCCGCGCTCGCGGCGTTCTGGGACGCGCTCGCCTGAGGCGGCGCGCCGACCCGCGCGCCGCGGCGCCACGCACTCGCCGCAGCGCGCCTGCCCGTCGCCGGCGACGTGCGCCGACGATGGCGCGCCCCCCGGCGCGCCGGACCGGCGATACTGCTGCGATGCGCCTTCGCCGCTTCGCCGTCCCGTTCGCTGCCGTCCTCGTCGCCGCCTGCGCTGCGCCCGCGCCCACCGAGCCGGCGGACGCGCCGACCGCTCCCGCGCCCGCCGCCGCCAGTCCGCTCGGCGCGTTCTCGGTCAGCCTCGCGGTGAAGGACCTCGCCGCGTCGCGTGCCTTCTACGAGAAGCTCGGCTTCACCGCCGCGGGCGGCGACGGCAAGGGCTGGCAGATCCTGCGCCAGGGCGACGTCGTGATCGGCCTGTTCCAGGGCATGTTCGAACGCAACACGCTGACCTTCAACCCCGGTTGGACGCAGCAGGCGACGCCGCTGCCGTCGTTCGCCGACGTGCGCGAACTGCAGGCGCGGTTGCAGGCGCGCGGCCTGCAGCCAGCGCCTGCCGCCGACCCGGCGTCGACGGGCCCGGCGTTCTTCATGCTGGTCGATCCCGACGGCAACCCGGTGCTGTTCGACCAGCACGTCGGCAAGCCGGCGGGCAGGTGAGGCCGACGCCGACGCGACGGCCTCGGCGCGCCCGCGCGCGCCCCGCGGTCAGGGCAGGCCGAGGTTGGCGACGACGACGCGCCCGCAGTGCGCGCGCCCGGTCGGCGTCGCCATGCCGCGCTTGCGCGCGACGAACGTCACCGTGACGTCGGCGCGCACCGCGGCGCCGAGGACTTCGCCCGTGTCGCCGTGCAGGCCCGACGGGATGTCGACGGCGAGCTTGCGGCCGCGCGCGGCGTTGCACGCGTCGACCCAAGCGCGCGCCGCGCCGGCCAACGGCCGGGCGAGGCCGGTGCCGAACAGCGCGTCGATCCAGACCGCGCCAGCGTGCGCGGCGAGGTCGGGCAGCGCGCCGACCACCACCGGCACGCCGGCCGCGCGCAGCACGTGCAATTGCAGCGCCGCGTCGGGGGCCGTTTGCGCGTCGGGCTCGGCGAGCAGGTGGATCGCGCAGCGGCGCCAGCCGAGGTGGCGCGCGGCGGCGAGGCCGTCGCCGCCGTTGTTGCCAGTGCCCGCGAGCACGACGAAGCGCTCGCCCAGCGCCGCCGCCGCCTCGGCGACGCCGCGCGCGGCGTTCTCCATCAACAGCAGCGTCGGCAGGCCGAGGCGGTCGCGCGCGTCGGCGTCGATCGCGCGTGCCTCGGCGACCAACAGCAGCCGCTCGCCGCCCGGTTCGCCGCCGTGCTCGCCGCCGGACGCGCCGCTCACCGCTGCGCCTCCGCCGCGTCGGCGACGGCCTTGCGCACGCGCAGCAGCAGTTCGAGGTCGTCGACCGGATCGAGCGCGCGCAGGTCGGCGAAGCCGCTCTGCTGCGTGCCCAGCAGTTCGCCGCTGCCACGCAGCGCGAGGTCGGCTTCGGCGAGCGCGAAGCCGTCGGTCGTGCGGCAGACCGCCGCGACGCGCTCGCTCTTCGGCCCGCACAGCAGGCAGAGCCCGCGGCGGCGGCCGCGGCCGACGCGGCCGCGCAGCTGGTGCAGCGTGGCGATGCCGAAGCGGTCGGCAGCGACGACGACCACCAATGTGGCGTCGGGCACGTCGACGCCGACCTCCAGCACGGTGGTGCCGACCAGCACGTCGAGCAAGCCGTCGCGGAAACACTGCAGCACGCGCTGGCGCTCGGCGGTCGGCAACCGGCCGTGCACGAGGCCGCAGCGGAAGCGGCCGGCGAGCGCCTCGTGCACGCGCACCACGCCGCCCTTCTCGCCTTCCTCGCCGACCGCCGGGCAGACGACGAACACCCGCCCGCCGCGGCGCACCGCCCGTGCGATGCTGCGCACGGCGCGCGGCCAGTCGGTCGTCGGCACGTGCACGGCGCGCACCGGCGAACGGCCGGGCGGCCGCTGGCGCAGCGTGACGACGTCGAGGTCGCCGAACAGCGCCAGCGCGAGCGTGCGCGGGATCGGCGTCGCCGTCATCACCAGCACGTGCGGGTTGTCGCCCTTGTGCACGAGCTGCATGCGCTGGCCGACGCCGAAGCGGTGCTGCTCGTCGACGACGACGAGGCGCAGCCGCGGCAGGTCGAGCCCGCCCGACAGCAGCGCATGCGTGCCGAAGACCAACCGCGGCCCCAGCGTCGGCAGGGCCTCGGCCTTGGTCGCGGCAGTGCGCAGCGTCACGTGCACGCCGGTGCCCTGCAGCCAGCGGCGGACGTTCTGGTGGTGCTGCTCGGCGAGCAGTTCGGTCGGCGCCAGGAACGCGACGGTGTCGCCTTTGGCCAGCACGGCGAGCGCGGCGCCGACGGCGACCGCGGTCTTGCCGGTGCCGACGTCGCCCTGCAGCAGCACGCCCATCGCCGACGGGCCGGCGAGCTTGCCCCAGATCGCCGCCAGCGCCTGCTGCTGGTCGACGGTCAGCTGCAGCGGGATGCGCGCGGTGATGCGCGCCGCCAGCGCGGCGTCGACCGGATAGGCGGCGCACGGCCGCTCGGCGCGGGCGCGGCGCGCCTTCTCGACCGCGGCGAACAACTGCACCGCCTCGCGCACGGCGAAGTGGCGGCGCGCGCGCTCGTGCTCGGCGAGGTCCGCCGGCCGGTGCATCGCGCGCAGCAGTTCGGGCGCGGTGTGCGCGTGCTCCTCGAGCCCGGCGGGCAGCGGTGGCAGCGCGATGGCGGCCCAGTCGATGCGCTGCAGCGCCGTCGCCAACCACTGCTGCAGCCGCGCGCCCGACACGCCGTCGATGTCGGCGTAGCGCAGCTGCACCTCGCCGCTCGGCGCGGCGGTGAGCGGCAGCACCTTGGCCTGCTGCAGCAGGAACCGCTTGCCCTTCGTCTGCAGCACGCCCTCGACGCTGCGCCGCTGGCCGACGGGGTAGTTCTTCTTCAGCCACGGCTGGTTGAAGAACATCGCCTCGAAGCGGCTGCCGTCGTCGCAGGCGAACACGACGGTCGTCATCGCGCGGCCGCCCGGCAGCCACGCCGAACGCACCGCGTGCACCGCGCCGCAGAGCCGCACCAGTTCGCCGGCGGACGCTTCGTCCGGCGCCGGCAGTTCGCGCAGCGGCCGGCAGCGGCGCGGGAAGAACGCCACGAGGTCGAGGACCGTGTGGATGCCGGCGGCGGCGAGGCGGCCGACGCTCGCTGGTCCGATGCCAGGAATCGTCCCAACGGGATCCTGCGGCCCGAGGGCCACGGCTGCGCTCGCATCGGATCTTGCCATCGCCTTGAGGCAGGCTAGCCCCGGCAACCTCGCCAAGGAACGGCGCAGCAGCTACCCTCCTGCCCCCGTGAGCGGCCTCTCCGCCAAGCAACTCGCGTTCCTCGCCCAGTACGGCTTCGACCCGGCGCTGCAGCAGCGCTGGCAGGAGGACGTCGCGGCCGGGCGTCTCGCCAAAGCCAGGAACCTCGTCGCCGGCGAACTGCTGGCGCCGCCGCCGGGCACGCTGAAGAAGCTGCCGGGCAGCGCCACCAAGACCGCCAAGGAGCTCGAACGCCTGGGCAACGAGGCGATCGCGCGCGGCGAACTCGGCGTCGTGGTGCTCAACGGCGGCATGGCGACGCGCTTTGGCGGCGTGGTCAAGGGCGTCGTGCCGGTGCTCGGCAAGGAGCGCAGCTTCCTCGGCCTGATGGTCGAGGACGTCAAGAAGGCGGAGGCGCGCGCCGGCGGCAAGGTACCGGTGTTCCTGATGAACAGCTTCGCCACCGACGCCGCGACCAAGCTGCACTTCGCCGAACACGGCGGCTTCGGTTTCGACGCCGACCGCCTCGCGCACTTCACGCAGTTCGTGCAACTGCGCATGACCAAGAAGGGCGAGCTGTTCCGCCTCGCGGACGGCGAGGCCTCGGCCTACGGGCCCGGCCACGGCGACTTCGCGCCGGCGCTGCGCCAGAGCGGCATGCTCAAGCGGTTCCGCGACGGCGGCGGCAAGTACCTGTTCGTGCGCAACGTCGACAACCTCGGCGCGCGCATCGACCCGGTGATCCTCGGCCACCACATCAAGAGCAAGCAGGACGCGACGGTCGAGCTGGCGCCGAAGTGGCCGGAGGACGTCGGCGGCGCCCCCTACCTGCTCGACGGCCGCGTGCAGCTGGTCGAGCAGCTGCGGTTCCCCGAGGGCTTCGACCCGAGCATCGTCGACGTGTTCAACACCAACACGTTCACGTTCACGGCGGCGGCCCTCGACCGCGACTTCGACCTCGGCTGGTACTACGTCGAGAAGACCGTCGAGGACAGGAAGGCGGTGCAGATCGAGCACCTGATCGGCGAGCTGACTGCGCACCTGTCGACCAACTGGCTGCAGATCCGCCGCAGCGGCCGCCAGAACCGCTTCCTGCCGATCAAGGCACCCGACGACCTGCTGGCCGCCCGCGAGGAGATCGTCGAGATGTACGACGGCGGCGACGCCGGCTGAACCCGGCGGACCCGTGCTGCCGATGAGACCGGCGGCACGATGGGCAATCCGGCGGCACCGGGCAAGGCGGCGACCATGCGCGCGCAGTACGGCGCGTGGCCGTATCCGCACGTACCGCTGCTCGCGAGCCTGCCCAGCACGCACCCGTTCGAGCTGCACGCGAGCTGGCTGTGGGACCGCGCCGGCAGCGGCCCGGCGCCGGCGCGGCCGCGCATCTGGATCGCCGGCTGCGGCACGTTCCAGCCGTACGCGTTCGCGGTCGCCAACCCGCAGGCCGAGATCGTCGCCGGCGACCTGAGCGAGCCGAGCCTCGCAGTCGCGCGCCGGCGCTGCGCCGTGCACGGCGTGCGCAACGTGGCGTTCGCGCCGCTCGACCTCGACGACCCGTCGACGTGGCCGGACGGGCAGTTCGACGTCGTCGAGTGCTACGGCGTGCTGATGAACTGCGCCGACCCGCTGGCGACGCTGGGGGCGCTGCGCGCGCGGCTGACGGCGCGCGGCGTGCTGCGGCTGATGGTCTACCCGCACTGGTCGCGGCAGCGCGTGTTCCAGCTGCAGCGCGTGGCGAAGCTGCTCGGCTTCACCGCCGCCGAACGCTCGCACCCGGCGCGCCTGCGCGCCTTCGTCAAGCGCCTGCCGGCGGCGCATCCGCTGCGCCACGCCTTCACCCCCTCCGCCGACAGCCGCAACGACGCCGGCGTGGTCGACGCGTTCCTGCACGGCGGCGACCGCGGCTTCACCGGCTGGCAGCTCGGCGCGCTGCTGGCGGACGCCGGCCTGCAGCCGGCGCACTGGTTCCACCGGCCTTGGGCGCAGCCGGACGCGATGGCCGAACGGCTGGCGCTGACGGACCGCAGCCAGGGCGAAGTGCTCGCCTACCTCGACCTGTGGCAGGAACTGCGCGGCAACTTCGTCGTGCTGGCGCGCGCCGCCGACGCGCCGCCGCGCATCGTGCAGGCGACGGCGGCGCACCCGAGCTTCCGCGGCGACGCGGCGGGCCTGCGCCATCGGCTGCGCCTGCTGCGCCTGGGCCTCGTCGGCGGCACGCAGCCGGCGCGCACCGGCGACGCGCCGCTGCGGGTGCGGCCCGCGGACGCGCGCGCGCTCGGCGCGGGCCGCGTGCCGGCGACGCTCGCGCAGGGCCCGCTCGCGCTCGGCGGCGACCACGGCAGCAAGCTGCCCGCGCACGTCGACTGGCCGGGCGAAGCGGCGTTCCTCGCGCGCGCCGCGGCGCTGCGCCTCGGCCGCCGCGCGCCGAATCCGCTCTACGCGCACCTGTTCGCGGCGTGGGAGCTGGCGCAGCGCGCGCCGGAACTGCGGCTGCCCGACCTGGAGACGCAGATGGGCCGCTGGCTGCCGTGGGCCGATCCGCTCGAAGGCCGGCCGGTGCATTTCGGGCTGACGCCCTACGGCACGCTGCTGCGGTTCCGGCAGAACGTCGCCGACCACCTCGCCGCGCCGGAGCTGCCGTTGGCGGCCGGCTACGCCGCCGTGCGCCTGCGCGACGACGCGGCGACGCTGCAGCGCGTGCGCGCGCATGTGGCCGCCGGCGGCGAAGCGCCGGCGATGGCGCGCGACGACGCGGCGCTGCGCGAATTGGCCGTGCTGCTGCTCGGCCACGACGCGCTCTTCCTGTGCCTCGAGCCGGCGTGATCAGCGGCCGGGCCGCACGGCCAGCGCGAACGCCGCCGGCGCCGGCGCCCGCACGACGACGCGGCGGCCGTCGGCCGGGTGGTCGAACGCCAGTTCCTCGGCGTGCAGCATGAGCCGCGGACCGCGGACGCCGTAGCGCGCGTCGCCGACGATCGGGCAGCCGAGCCACGCGAGGTGGGCGCGGATCTGGTGCTTGCGGCCGGTGTCGAGCCGGACCTCCAGCAGGGCGCCGCCGCCGCCGCGCGCGAGCGTGCGGTAGCGCGTGACCGCGGGCTTGGCGTCGGCGTGCGCGCCGACGCGCACGAACAGGTTGCGGTCCTCCCACAACGGCTGGTCGACGACGCCGTCGGGCGGCCGCGGCGCGCCGGCGACGACGGCGGCGTAGACCTTCGCCGCGGCGGGCCAGCCCGCCTGCACTGCGTCCTTGGCGGCGCGCGTGCGGGCGAACAGCAGCACGCCCGACGTCTCGCGGTCGAGGCGGTGCGCCGGCCACAGCTCGCCGCCGCCGAGCTGCGCGCGCAGCAGCGCCAGCGCCGTGCGCTCGCGCTCGTCGTCGCTGCCGACCGACAGCAGCCCGGCCGGCTTGTCGATCGCGCACAGGTCGTCGTCGACGAACAGGATCGGCAGGCCGGCCGGCGCGTCGGGCCGGCGGCCGGCGGCCGAGGGCCGGATGGTCACCACGGCGCCGGCGGCGACCGGCTGGTCGTGGCGGCGCGCCACTTCGCCGTCGACCTCGATGCAGCCTAGGCGCAGCCGCTCGCGCAGCGCGTTGCGCGACCACGACGGCAGCGCGGCGACGAGCGCCGGCAGCAGCGGCCCGGGCGCCGCGACCACGACGCGGTCGCTCATCGACGCGGCCGGCGGCGGCCGGCGGGTCGGCGGGCCTTGGCCGCAGCCGGCGACGACGCCGCGACGGCCGCCGCGCCGAGGTCGTCGGAGCGGTCGCCCGGCACGTGGTAGCGCGCCAGGATGCGCGGCAGCGCGGTGCGCGCTTGCGCGGCGTCGAGCAGCACGATCGCGCCGCTCGTCAGCTTGACGACGAGCTGGCCGCGGGCCCGGTCGACGTGGCGCACGAAGTCCCGCATGTCGACCGGCGCGTGGCCGTCGACCGCGGCGACGACGTCGTTGGCGAAGGCTTCGTAGCCGACGTTGACCTTGTCGGCGAGCACGTGCGCCAGCACGACGACCTCCTGCTGCTCGGGCTTGCGCAGGCCGGAGTGGTAGAGGTGCAGCAGCTCCTTCGGCGCCTTGTCCCACCAATGGTCGCCCCAGTTGCGCAGGAACTCGGCGGTCAGGCGCTGGAACACGAGGCCGCCGAACAGGAACCACATCGGCCGCCGGTCGAACTCGGTGCGCGGCACGAGCCACGCCATCGGCTGCATCACCATGCGCACGGCCAGCGGCTTGCCGTGGCGCAGCACCTTGGCGACGACGACGTCGCCGCAGTGGTGGTCGCCGATCACGGCGTCGAACTGGCAGCGATGGCGGCTGCGGTAGCGCACGGTGCCATTGTCGGCGATGCGCAGGCCGTCGAGTTCCATCAGCACGTCGCCGACCTGCAGCTGGCCCCACGCCGAGGAGCCGTACTGCACGGCGGTCACCAGCACGCCGGACTGGCGCGCGCCCATGCCGAGGTAGGCGCGCAGCGCGTCGTTCTCGAGCGGCTGCGTGGTGATGCCGATGCCGGGCACCTGCGGCGACAGGCCGCGGCGCGCGCCGGCGAGGAAGCGCCGGATGATCGTCGCCGGCACCATCTCGCCGATGTTCTCGGCGTCGGGCAGGGCCTGGAAGGCGATGCCGACGACCTTGCCGCGCGCGAACACCGGCCCGCCGCTGTTGCCCTCGTTGATGGCGGCGTCGACGGTGACGGCGAGCAGGTGGCGCTGGCTGTGCTCGTAGCGCTGCACCTCGATGCGCGAGACGACGCCCTCGGTGATCGACACCTCCTCGCCGCCGATCGGATAGCCGACCACCTGCACGGCCTCGCGCAGGCGCGGCAGGTCGCCGATGCGCGCCGGCGCGATGCCGGCGGTGAAGGCCGGGTCCTCGACCTGCAGCAGCGCCAGGTCGCAGTCGTGGCTGACGACGGCGACGCGGGCGACGACCTTGGTGACGTCGTCCTGCTTCTGCACCTGCACGAAGGTCGCGTTGGCGACGACGTGCGCGCCGGTCAGCACCTGCCCCGGCCCGACGATCACGCCCGAGCCTGTGCTGCCGCGCGGCGCGACGCTCTGCCACGGGCACTCGTAGTCGGGGTCCTGGTAGGTGCTGTAGACGCGGACGACTTGCGGGTAGGCCATGCGACGACGCGTCCCGGCGGGGCGCGCCGGGGGGCGGACACGGTAGCGAAGCGCGGGCCGGGAACGTATCCCGAGGCGCTGGTCGGCCTCGCCGGACGGCGTTGGCCACGTCGCCGCGGGCGATACGCTGCCGCCCCGCCGGTCGCCCACCGGCGCGATCCCAACCACCATGCGCCACGTCCTCCTCGGCCTCGTCACCACCGCGGCCGTCGTCGTTCCGCTCGCTGCCCAAGGCATCGACCCGATCGGTCGCATCCATCCCAAGGCCGGCCCGTTCACCGCCGTCCCCGTCCTGACGCTGCCCGCCATCGACCGCGCCGCGTTGAGCGTCGAGGACGCGCGGCGCCGCGCGAACGGCGACCCGGCGCGCTACGCCGTGCCGTTCCCGACGGCCGCCAACCCCGACACGCACGGGCTGTGGGAGGCGCTCGACCCGACGTGGTCGCTGTGGCGCCTGCGCATCGCCTGCCCCGAGGCGAGCCACGTCAACCTCGGCTTCCAGCAGTACGCCATGCCCGCCGGCGCGCGCATGATGGTCTACGCGTCGAACTACCAGGACGTCGTCCGGCCGTTCGACAGCGGCGACCACCAGCCGGGCGGCGAGTTCTGGACGCCGGTCGTGCAGACGAGCGAGATCGTCTGCGAGGTCTACGTGCCGACCGCGCTGCGCCCGCAGGTGCAGCTGCAGCTGGCGCAGGTCGGCTCGGGCTACCGCTTCTTCAACTTCGGCGACGACGCGATCGGCGGCATCGACCCGGCCGGTGCGTGCAACGTCGACGTCGCCTGCTCGCAAGGCGCGGCCTTCCCGCTGGAGATCCCGGCGATCGCGGCGATGAGCTCGAACGGCTCGATCTTCTGCACCGGGTCGATGATCAACAACACCGCGAGCGACGGGAAGAACTACTTCCTGACGGCGTTCCACTGCGGCGTGACGTCGGCCAACGCCGCTTCGCTCGTGTGCTACTGGAACTACCAGCGCGCCACGTGCGGCAGCGGCAGCGGCCCGCTGACGCAGTTCACCAGCGGCGCGACGTGGCGCGCCGGCTACAGCCCGTCGGACTTCACGCTCGTCGAGCTCAACAGCGCGCCGAACCTCGCCTGGGGCATCACCCACGCCGGCTGGAACCGCGGCACCGCGGCGCCGACCTCGTCGACGGCGATCCACCACCCGAGCGGCGACGTGAAGAAGATCTCGTTCGAGAACGCGGCGTCGACGATCACGTCGTACGGCGGCACCACGTCGCCCGGCGACAGCACGCACCTTCGGGTCGTCGACTGGGACACCGGCACGACCGAGGGCGGCTCGTCGGGCAGCCCGCTGCTCGACCAGAACAAGCTGATCGTCGGCCAACTGCACGGCGGCAGCGCCGCGTGCGGCAACAACCTGTCCGACTGGTACGGGCGCCTGGCCGTGTCGTGGACCGGCGGCGGCACCAACACGACGCGCCTGTCGAACTGGCTCGACCCGATCAACACCGGCGCGACGACGCTGGCGACGCGACCGGTCGGCGGCCGCGGCGGCGGCGGCGGCACGGTCGCCGCGGCGACCAGCTACGGCACCGGCTGCTACACGCGCTTCGCCAGCTTCGCGCAGACCTTCGCGGCGAACACGCTCGACCTCGGCGGCACGGCGACGGTCGCCAACGTGATCCGCCTGCAGCCGCTGGCTGGCAACAGCGGCTACACCGTGCAGGCCGGCGCCAACGCGTGGTTCACGCCGGTCGCCGCCAACCTCGCGCTCGGCGACGACGCGCTGTCGGCGGCGCTGACGCTGCCGTTCGCGTTCCCGTTCCCGGGCGGCGCGACGACGCAGGTGCGCATGTGCAGCAACGGCTTCGTCTGGCTCAACGGCACGAGCACGGCGGCCGAGTACCAGCCGACCGCCGCGCTGCTGGTCGGCGCCGCCTCGCGCCTCGCGCCGCTCTGGATGGACCTCAACCCGGCGGCCGGCGGCACGTGCCACTTCGACGTCGCGCCCGGCAACGCGGCCGTGTACCTGACGTGGAACGGCGTGCCGCACTACGGCAGCACGGCCGGAAACACGGTCCAGGTGGCGCTGTTCCCGAGCGGCGCCGTCGAGTTCCGCTACCGCGCGCTCGGCAGCCAGACGAACACGTGCGTCGTCGGCTGGGGCCGCAGCGGCTCGCAGGTGCCGCCGAACCGCGACCTGTCGGCGACGAACCTGCCGTTCCAGGTCAGCAGCGACCAGGCCGGCCTGACGTTCACCGGCGTCAACCGGCCGCTGCTCGGCGCGACGCAGCAGTGCACGCTGACCAACGTGCCGAACCCGGCCGCGAGCATCGGCCTCGTGCTGCTCGCCACGACCAGCATCCCGGCCGGCCAGGACCTCGCGTTGATCGGCGCGCCCGGGTGCGCGCTCTACAACCCGGCGACGGTGGTCCAGACGCTGCTCCCGCTCAGCGCGGCGACGCCGTGGTCGTTCGCGATCCCGAACACGGCGGCGCTCGGCGGCACGCGCGTCTACGTGCAGGCCGGCGCGCTGATCCCGCCGGGCACGAACGCGTTCGGCTTGCTGACCAGCAACGGCGTCGATCTGCTGCTCGGCACGCTCTGATCGCCGGCGCGCCGGCGCGTCGGTAGGCTGCGGCCGCCGCCATGACCGCGCCCGCCGAACCGACCGCGCCGCCGTCCTTGATGTCGGCGCTGCGCTTCTGGGCGTGGCTCGGCTGCGCGTCGTTCGGCGGCCCGGCCGCGCAGATCGCGCGGCTGCACGACGAGCTCGTCGTGCACCGGCGCTGGCTCGACGGCGAACGCTTCGACCACGCGCTCGACTTCTGCACCATGCTGCCCGGCCCCGAGGCCCAGCAGTTGGCGACGTGGTGCGGCTTCCGGCTGCACGGGGTCCGCGGCGGCATCGCCGCCGGCGCGCTGTTCGTGCTGCCGGGTGCGGTCCTGATGGCGCTGCTGTCGTGGGCCAGCGCCGCGCATGCGGACCGGGCGCTGGCGCTGCACGCCCTGTGGGGCGCCAAGGCCGTCGTCGCCGGCCTGGTCGCGGTCGCCGTCGTGCAGTTGGCGCGCCGCGTCGTCCGCCGCCGCGCCGCGGCTGGGATCGCGCTCGCGGCGTTCGCAGCGCTCGCCCTCGGCGCGCCGTTTCCGCTGGTCGTGCCGGCGGCGGCGACGCTCGGGCTGTTGGCGCTGCCGGCGACGGCTGGCGAGCGGACCGCGCACGCGCCAGCGGACGCAGCACCCGGCGGCCGGCCCGCGCGGGTGCTCGCCGTCGGCGCGGGCCTTTGGCTGCTGCCGTGGTTGCTGCTGCTCGCCGGCGGCGAAGCGTTCGCCCTGCTGCGGCAGCTGTACCTGTTCTTCAGCGTCGCCGCGCTGGTGACCTTCGGCGGTGCCTACGCCGTGCTGGCCTACGTCGCGGACGCCAGCGTGCACACGCACGGCTGGCTGACGACGGCGCAGGCGCTGGACGGCATCGCGCTGGCGGAGGCGACGCCGGGGCCGCTGGTGCTGGCGCTGCAGCACGTCGCCTTCGTCGCCGCCTGGAACCAGCCCGGCGCCTCTCCGCCGCTCGCCATGGCGCTGCTCGCGGCCGCCATCGCCGCGTGGACGACCTTCCTGCCGGGCATGACGTTCGTGCTCGCCGGCGCGCCGCTGCTGGAACGGCTGCGCGCCCGGCCGCGCGCCCGCGCCGCGCTCGCCGGCGTCACCGGTGCTGCGCTCGGAGCGCTGCTGCAGTTGGCGCTCGGCGTGCTCGCGGCGACGCTGCGGCCGGCCGCGACCGGCTTCGATGGGGTCGCGACGGGGATCGCCGGGCTGGCCTTCGTCGCGGTGGCGAGCCGGCGGCTCGGCGTGCTGGCCGCGATGGCGCTCGGCGTCGCCGCCGGCCTGCTGCGCGCCGCGATGGCGTGAGCGGCGCGCACGGATGCGACGCCGCGGACGGCGCGCTGTGGTCGACTACAGGAACCAGTCCTGGCGCTCGGCGCCCGGCGCCTGCAGCGGCAGGTCCTTGCCCGCCTCGATCAGCTCCTCGATCCACCAGTTGGTGCTGTGGTAGAGGCACGTGACCTGGCTGCACTCGTGGCTGGCGTCGAACGTGTTCAGCAGCTTCGCCGTGTTGTGCTGCGCTGCCGGCGGCACCTGCCACAGCGCCTTGCCGCCGACCTCGGCCTTCGGCACGCCGCGGTGCGCCGGGCAGTTGAACGTGCCGAGCGGCGTCACGACCTGCCGCAGCATCTGCATGTGGCAGGTCTTCGGCTGCTTGGTGTAGTCGCGCCACGTGCCGTCCATCAGCACGCGCAGGTTGGTGCTGGCCAGCACGCGGAAGCCCGGCCGCACGGCGGCGCGCGCCTCGGCGAGGTTCTGCTTGATGCGGGCGATGACCGCCTGCAGCTCGGCCTCGGTCTTGGCCGGGTCCATGACCTCGGCGCCGTCCTCCTGGCGCTCGAGGAACGGCTTGAACGAGATGTAGTCGAACATCGCGTCCGAGGCGCGGCGGCTGGCCATCACCATCTCGTGGATGTTCTCGACGACCTTGACGTCGCCGCGGCTGCCGCCCTTCCACGTGATGACGAACGAGAAGCCCATCTGCAGCGCCGGGTTGGCGGCCTTGATCTTGGGGATCCAGCTGCAGATCTCGTCGAGGTTGAGCGTCGCGCTCGACGGGTTGTGCATGCGCCGGAAGACCTCGTTGCTGCCCGAGTCGAGCGACAGGCGCACCCAGTCGCCGGCGGTGAAGGCCGGTGCTGCCTGCAGCAGGCGGTCGCCGCGGCTGCCGTTGCTGACCACGGCGACGGCGAGCTTCAACTGCTTAAGGAACTGCACGAAGGCGACGAAGCCCGGGTAGAGCGTCGGTTCGCCGCCGCCGATCAGGATGACGCTGCGCAGGCCGCGCGCGGCCATCTTGGCGATCGCGTCACGCAGTTCCTGGTCCTCGTGCTTCTCCTTGCTGTTGAGGATGTCCCAGTCGATGCAGTGGTCGCACTTGTAGTTGCACGCCGTGGTGAGGTCGAGGTTGATCGACAGCGGCGCGAGGTCGGGCAGGTCCGGTTCGGGCTCGCCGTTGGCGGCGGCGGCCCGGCGGGCGCGCTGCCACTCGACGTAGTCGACGACCTTGCTCCACAGCGACGGCTGCTGCAGCTTCTGGGCGAAGTCGTGGACCGTCTCGACGCGGCGGCCGTCACCGGCCGGCGAGGCCGTCGAGGATGCCGGCGTAGAGGCGGAGGCGGAGGGCGACGTCGTCGGCGATGGCGAGGGTTCGTTCACGGGTGGGCTGCGTCAGGAGCGGGCGGAGACCATACACCAAACGGAACAGCGGATCGTCGCAAGGCTGCTCGCGGCCGTCCGGCGCCGCGAACGTGATGCGGTAGCCCGGACCGATGCGGCGGTCCATGCGGCAGCCGTCGACGGCGAGCCACGCCGGCCGCGGCTGCGTCGGGCCGACGGCGAGGTGCAGTTCGACCGCGAGCGGGCCGTGGCGCGTCGGCAGCGTGCAGGCGACGACGTTGCGCGTCGCCGTCGGCGACGCATCGGACTGGCGCACGTCCGTCGCCTGCGCGTCCGGCGGCAGGTCGGCGATCGCCTGCGCGACGCTGAGCACGTGCGACAGCGAGTCGGCGACCATCGCCGGGCCGGCCTCGGCCGGCGCGAGGCCCATCGCCAGCGTGCGCGGCGGCGTGCGCAGCGCCGCGGGATGCAGTGCGCGCAGGGTCGGCAGCACCTCGGGCCACTGGCAGTTTTCGGCCAGCAGCAGGCCGCGCGCGCGGAAGGCGGCGACGCGCTGCAGGCCGGCGGCGAGGTCAGCGGCGGCGACGAGCGGCTTCTCGCACAGGCAGGGCACGCCGGCGGCGAGCGCGGCGTCGAGGCCGGCGAGGTGGCCGGCGACGGGCGCGGCGACGACGAGCGCGTCGACGGCGCGCGCGAGCGCCATGGCATCGGCGGCGGCGGCGACCGGGTGGCCGAGCAGCGCCGCGAGTTCGCCGGCCGCGCGGACACCGCAGGCGGCGTCGCGCCCGGCCACGGCTGCGACCGTGGCCCCCGCCGCCTCGAAGGCACGCGCCAGGAAGGGACCGAGTCCCTGCCGCGACCGCCCCGCCCCGAAGATGCCTACGCGCAGCGGCGCAGTGGGCGGCAGCTCGGAGGGCACAGGGACGGTCATCGCGCGCGGCGAGCCTAGGAGTCCGCGCCACGGAAGGCCACGCCGCCCGGCAGGTCGGCGTGCGCGACGGCGGAATTCCGCGCCAGCACGCAAATTGCTGTCACACCTGCCACTGTCAGGGAATCTACATGGTGGAGCGACGCCTGCGCGGCGCCCATCGCACTCCGGCCGCCGCGCCCCGGCAGGCGGCCGACTTCGGGAAACCCCGACTTCGGGAAACCACAGTGGGAGAATACGGCCCGTCCGGCGAACACCGGACGGGCCGGACTTTTTTCCGGGCCGGACAGCCTGCGGGCCGAACAGCCTGCGGGCCGGACCGCCTGCGGGCCGTGGCAAATGCAACGCGCGCCGGCCGGCGCACACCGCGCGGCCGCCGGCCCCACCGCCGCTACGCTCGCCGCCGATGGCCGCCCGCAAGGTCCCCGCCCGTCGCCGCCGCGCAACGCTGACCGCCCGCACCGCCGACCGGCACGCGCTGTACCAACTGGCGGTGCAGACGCCGGCGACGGACGCGGCCTTCTACGCCCGCTGGTTCCAGCGCCTCGCCGGTCGGCCGCTGCGCCTGCTGCGCGAGGACTTCTGCGGCACCGCTGCGCTCGCCGTCGAGCACGTCAAGCGCCACCGCCAGAACCGCGCGATCGGCGTCGACCTGCACTGGCCGACGCTCGCGTGGGGTCGCATCCACAACGTCCGGCCCCAGCTCGACGCCGCACAGCAGCGCCGGCTGCGACTCGTGCACGCCGACGTGCGCGCCGTGCGCGCGCCGAAGGTCGACGCCGTCGTCGCGCTCAACTTCAGCTACGCGGTGTTCCAGACGCGCGCCGACCTGCTCGCCTACCTGCGCGCGGCCTTCGCGTCGCTGCGGCCGGGCGGCGTGCTGTTCGCCGACGCCTGGGGCGGCCCCGACGTGCTGCTGCAGAAGACCGACCGCCATCGCCGCGCGGGCTTCGTCTACGAGTGGGAGCAGCGCGCCTTCGATCCGGTCACCCACCGCATCGAATGCGCGATCCACTTCGCCTTCCCTGACGGCAGCCGCCTGCGCGACGCCTTCGTCTACGACTGGCGGCTGTGGACCCTGCCCGAGTTGCGGGAACTCTTCGCCGAGGCGGGGTTCGCCGACGTCCAGGTGCTGTGGGAGTCGACCGACCACCGCAGCGGCACCGGCTCGGGTGCCTTCTACCGCACCGACCGCGGCAGCCAGGACGAAGCCTGGATCGCGCTCGTCACCGGCCGCAAACCGTCCTGACGCCGCGCGAAAGTCCTTCTGCTACCGGCACTTGCATCGGCGCTCCCCGCGCCGGCCCCGGGGCGTCCTTGCGCCCGTGAGCGGGCTCCGCACAATGCTCGCCCCCACAACCCGGCCAGCCCGGCCGCCACTGCCCCAACCGCCCTCATCCGCATGCACACGCTCGTCATCCTCGGCACCGGCAAGATCGGCCGCATGGTCGCCCACCTCATGGCCAAGTGCGGCGACTACGACGTGCGCCTGGGCGACGTGGCGCCCGGCGTGGCCGAGGCGGTCGCCAAACGCTACGGCAACGTCAAGGGCAGCGTGGTCGACTTCGCCTCGCAGGCGAGCCTGGACGGCGTGCTCAAGGGCGCCTGGGCGGTGATCAGCTGCGCGCCGTACCGCTGCAACCCGCTGATCGCCGAGCGCGCCAAGGCGCACGGCGTGCACTACTTCGACCTGACCGAGGACGTCGGCGTCACCCACCGGGTGAAGGAACTCGCCAAGGACAGCAAGACGGTGTTCGCGCCGCAGTGCGGCCTCGCGCCGGGCTTCATCACCATCGCCGCGCACGACCTGATGAAGACGATGACGCAGGTGCACGACCTGCGCCTGCGCGTCGGCGCGCTGCCGCGCTACCCGAACAACCGGCTCAAGTACAACCTGACGTGGAGCACGGACGGGCTGATCAACGAGTACTGCAACCCGTGCGAGGCGGTCGAGAACGGCCAGCTGACGACGGTGCCGCCGCTGGAGCAGCTCGAGCGCATGACGCTGGACGGCGTCGAGTACGAGGCGTTCAACACCTCGGGCGGGCTCGGCACGCTGGCGATCACGCTCAAGGACAAGGTCCGCAACGTCAACTACAAGACGATCCGCTACCCGGGGCACTGCGAGCTGATGAAGTTCCTGCTGCACGACCTCGGCCTGCGCAACGACAAGGACGCGATCCGCGACCTGTTCGACAAGGCGATCCCGGGCACGGCGCAGGACCAGATCATCGTCTACGTCAGCGCCATCGGCATGGTCGGCGGCAAGCTGACCGAGCGCACCTACGCCAGGACGATCTACCACCAGCAGATCGACGGCGAGGAGTGGACCGGCATCCAGGTCACCACCGCGGCCGGCATCACCGGCGTCGTCGACATGGTGCGCGCGGGCCAGCTGCAGCAGTCGGGCTTCCTCAAGATGGAGGAGATCGACTGCGGCGCGTTCCTGAAGAACCGCTTCGGCAAGTACTACGCCTGATCGGCGCGCTCCGCGCTGGAGGCACGGCCGGGCCGCCGACACAATGCGGCCCCATGCCGAAGTTCCCCCTCCTGTGCGCGATGATGTTCCTCCAGTTCTTCGTCTGGGGGAGCTGGTATCAGACGGCTGGCACGTTCATCGACGCCGCCAAGTGGCCAGTGTCGACCATCGGCTGGGCTTACTCGGCCGGGCCGATCGCGGCGCTGATCTCGCCGCTGTTCCTCGGCCTGATCGCCGACCGCTACTTCGCATCGCAGCGCGTGCTCGCTGCGATGCACGCCGTCGGCGCGCTGATCATGCTGGTCGGCATCCCCGGTGCGATCAAGGCAAACGATCCGACGTGGTTCGAGTGGTACCTGCTGGCGTACATGCTCTGCTACATGCCGACGCTCGGGCTGTCGAACACGGTGGCGTTCAGCCACGTGACCAACCCGGAGAAGCAGTTCCCGATCGCGCGCGTGTTCGGCACGCTCGGCTGGATCGCGGCGGTCACCTTCGTCAGCAAGTTCCTGCAGGCCGACACCAAGCCGGTGATGTTCCTCGTCGCCGGCTACAGCTCGGCAGCGATGGCGCTGCTCAGCTGGATCCTGCCGAACACGCCGCCGCCGGCCGCCGGCAAGCGCACGTCGCTGGCCGAGACGCTCGGCCTCGGCGCGCTGCCGCTGCTGAAGGAGCCGGCGTTCGCGGTGTTCCTGGTGTGCTCGTTCCTCGTCTGCATCCCGCTCGCCGGCTACTACAGCTTCGGCAACCAGTTCGCGAAGCTGGTCTGGTCCGACAACCCCGGCTTCTACATGACCTTCGGCCAGTGGGCCGAAGTGCTGTTCATGGTGATCATGCCGGCGTTCTTCGCGCGCCTGGGCGTCAAGTGGATGCTCGCGCTCGGCATGCTGGCGTGGGTCGTGCGCTACGGCCTGTTCAGCGCCGCCGCCGGCAGCGCGCCGCCGGTCGCGTGGATGGTGCTCGGCGGCATCCTGCTGCACGGCATCTGCTACGACTTCTTCTTCGTCACCGGCCAGATCTACGTCGACCAGAAGGCCGGCCCGCAGGTGCGCGGCCAGGCGCAGAGCCTGCTGGTCCTCGTCACGCAGGGGCTCGGCATGTGGATCGGCGCGCAGGCGATGACGTCGGTCGTCACGCGCAACACCAAGGACAACGTGATCGACTGGGGCCACGTCTGGCTGCTGCCGTGCCTCGGCGCGCTCGGCATCCTCGTGCTGTTCGTGCTGCTGTTCCGCGCGCCGCAGCGGTCGGCGGCCTGAGCCGGCGGCGGCCGCGCCGCCCGCCGCTCGCTGCGGCGAGAAATCGCGTCCGAAACGACGGCTGCCGTGCCCTTAGGGGCGTGGCCCCGCCGTCCCCGCACGACCGCCTCTTCCAGGCGGTGTTCCGCTGCCCGCGCCAGACGGCGTCGTGGCTGGCGTCGTTCCTGCCGGCCCCCGTGCGGCAGGCGCTCGACCTGACCAGCCTCGCGCCGTGGCCCGGGCAAGCACTCGGGTTGCGCACACGCAGCCACGCTGCCGACCTCGCCTTCACCGTGCGCTGTCGCGCCGACGGCGAGGACGACGCCGGCCCGGCGCTGCTGCTCGTCGAGCACAAGTCACACGCCGACCCGGACCTTGCGGCCCAACTGCTGCGCTACGCCGTGCACCTGCGCCGCATCGCCGCGCGCCGCGACGCGCGCGAACCGCTGGTCGTGGCGGTGGCGCTGCACCACGGCGATGCGCCGCCAGCACAGCGCCGGCCGACGCGCCCACCCGCGCTGCGCCGGCTGCAGCCGCAACTGCGGTACCTCGTCGACGACCTGCACGGCGTCGGGGAGACGGCGCTGCGGCGCCCCGGACTGCTGCCGCTGGCGCAGTTGGGGCTGCTGGCGCTCGGCACGGTGCGCGGCATGGACAGCCGCGGGGCGATCGACGCGCTGCACCGCTGGCGGGACGTGATCGCGGGGGTCTACGCCGACCTCAGCCCGCCCGCCGCCGCCGACGCCATGGAGGCGTTTGCGCGTTATCTTCTCGACCAGACCGACGTCACCCAGCAGGAGCTGCAGATGCACATCACCGATCCGTACGCCTACACCGCCGACGGTAAGCTGACGACGGGTTACAAGCTGCGGCAGGAGGGACGCGCCGAAGGTCGGGTCGAAGGCCGGGTCGAAGGCCGGGTTGAAGGCCGGGTCGAGGGTCGCGCCGAAGGCCTGGCCGCCGGCAAAGCGCAAGGACTCGCCACCGCACTGCTGCGCCAGCTCGGCCGGCGCTTTGGCCCGCTGCCCGCGGCCGTCGACGCGCGCGTCCGCGCCGCCGACCCCGCAGCACTCGAAGGCTGGCTCGACCGCGTGCTCGACGCGCGCACGCTCGACGACGTGTTCGCCGGGTGAGGCCGACGGGCGGCCAGCTCAGCCCCGCGGTCCGACCCGGCCGCGCGGCAGCAAGCCGACCAACGCCCCCGAACCGAGCGCACAGCCGATGCCGATCCACAGCAGCCCATCGGTCGCGCCGGCGACCAGCAGCCCGGCGACCGCAGGTTTGAGCGGCAGCTGCACCAGCCGCGCCGCCGCGTAGAACGTCGACGCCGCGGTGGCGCGCAGTTCCGGCGGGTAGCAGCGGCCGAACAGCGCGCCGAAGCACGACCACGTGCCCGCCCCGAGTCCCATCGCCGCGACCGCGACGGTGAACGCGGCGAACGAGTGGCCGGCGTCGCGCAGCACCGCGAGCACGGCGGCGTGGCCGAGCGCGAACAGCAGGCACGAGGCGATGAACACGCGGATGCGCCCCAGGCGCGCGGCGACGAAGCCGAAGGCCACGTCGGCGCACACGTGCACGGCGTTGACCTGGATCTGGAACCAGCCTACGTCCGCGAGCGGCAACTTGCGTTCGGCCATCAGCACGCGCGGCAGTTCGGCGTAGACGCACCAGAAGCCGGCCATGTGCAGCGTCAGCACCGCCAGCAGCACGGCGCTGGCGCGGCGGTGCAGCGGGGCCCACAACGCCGTCGCCGGGGCGGCCCGCGCCGCCGGCGGCGCACCCGCCTGCGCCGGCAAGGCCCAGCGCGCCGCGAACGCCAGCGCGCCGAGCGCGGCCGAGCCGACGAACACGGCGCGCCAACCGACCTGCGGCAGCGGCGCGAGGAAGCACCCGACCGCCGCGGCCAGCGCCATCGCCACCGGACTGCCGGCCTGCAGCAGGCCGTGCACGCGGTCGCGCTGGCGCTCGCTCCAGACCTCGGCGACGAGCGCGTGGCCGATGCCCCATTCGCCGCCGACGCCGAAGCCGCAGACGAACCGAGCCAGCCACAGCGACCAGAAGCCGTCGGCGACACCGGTCAGCAGCGCGCCGAGCGAGAACGTCGCGATGCTCGCCACCATCGCCGGCCGCCGCCCGACGCGGTCGGCCAGCCGCCCGAACGCGAAGCCGCCGAACGCCGTCGCCGCCAGCGACCAGCCCTCGACCCACTGCACGCTCGCCAGTTCGAGCCCGAGGTCGCGTCCGATCGCGGCCTTGGTGAACGCGAACAGGATCAGGTCGTAGAAGTCGAAGACCCAGCCGAGCCAGCAGAACGCCAACACGCGCAACCGGCCGCCGGCGAGCAGCGAGTCGGCGGGTGCGGTGGATGCGGCGGGCAGGCGCGACGCCATCGCGACGCACGGTAGCGGACCGCGCGGCGGGCGCGCTACCATCCGGCGCCTCGGCGCACGCCGTGTGCCGGACCAAGGACACCGACCATGCGCACCTCCAATCCCCTGCTCCGCGCCGACACCTTCGACCTGCGCGCCGCGACCGCCGACGCGACGATGACCGTGCTCGGCACGGTGCACAAGACGGCGTTCCTCGTGCTGATCGTGCTCGGCACGGCGATGTGGTCGTGGCAGGAACTCGCCGCGCAGGGCGGCAAGGCGATGTACCCGTGGCTGATCGGGGCGTTGATCGGCGGCGCCGTGCTCGCGCTGGTGACCCACTTCAAGCGCACGATCGCCGTCGTCACCGCCCCGCTCTACGCCGCCTGCGAAGGTGTGGTGCTCGGCGCGATCTCGGCGGCGTTCGAGGCGCGTTTCCCCGGCATCGCCATCCAGGCGACCGGGCTCACCGCGACGACGCTGCTGGCGCTGCTGTTCGCCTACCGCTCGGGCCTGATCCGCGCGACCGAGAACTTCAAGCTCGGCATGGCGGCGGCGATGGGCGCGATCCTGCTGTTCTACCTCGCCACCTGGATCGCGCGCCTGTGCGGCATCGACATGGGCTGGCTGCACGGCGGCGGCCTGCTGTCGATCGGCATCTCGATGGTCGTCGTGGTCATCGCCGCGCTGAACCTCGTGCTCGACTTCGACTTCATCGAGCAGGGCGAGGCGAACGGCGCGCCCAAGCACATGGAGTGGTACGCGGCCTTCGGCCTGCTGGTCACGCTGGTCTGGCTGTACCTGGAGACGCTGCGCCTGCTCGCCAAGCTGCAGAGCAACCGCGACTGACCGTTGCCAACGGCGGTTGCGCACCGATCGTCCGCGCCGCCGAGCCGTGCCGCCCACCGCGCAGCGGCATGGCGGCACCGCATGCAGCGTGACGACGCGATTGCGACGCGTCGCGAAACTCCACATCCGCGTCCCTGCGTCGCGTCGCGACGACAAGGACGAGAATGCCACCCAGCGCACCACCTGGCGGCAAACACGAGGACGCTTCCGTTCGGCGTTTCCTCGTGATCGGCATGCAACGCAGCGGCACCACCGTCACGCGCAGCCTGCTCGCCAGCCACCCCGACATCGCCCTCGGCCCTGAGGAAATCCACCTTGCGTTGTTCCAGCGCACCGTCCACGCAACGACGGACCGCGGCGAAACGCCGCAGCACCGCACCGCGACGCTGCGCAGCGTATTCGACGCGCTCGCTGGCCGCCGCGCCGACCACGCCTTCGTCGGCCTGAAGACCGCGCTGACGGACGCGGCGGCGACGGCCCGCCTCGTCGCCTGCCTCGCAGCGCACGCACACGACGTCGATCTGGTCGTCGTCCGTCGACACGATCTGCTCGCGCAACTCGCTTCACTGCGGCGCGCGCAAGCGACCGGCATCTGGCACGATCGCGACGGCCGCGGCAGCGGCTCGGCAGTCAAGGTGTCCATCACGCCCGACGAACTCGCGGCGTACGTCGAGGACTGCGTCGCGTGCGCGCGCTTGCTCGCGACCTGCGCCGCCGGGCGGCGCGTGCTGGAGATCGACTACGACATCGACATCGCCGGCGGGCGGCTCCGGGCTGCCTTGCAGGGTTTCTTCGGGATCGAGTTCGCCGCTGCGGACCGGCCGGATGGCGCGGACCGCGCGCTGCGCAAGGTGTCTCCGCCCTTGGCCGACTACCTCGTCGACGCCGACCGGCTCGCGGCGCTGGTGCCCGGGTTGCGCGCCGCCGCGCTCGCCAAACCGCTGCGCGCGCCCCCAGCGACCGACGTCGAGTCCAGACTCTTCCTGCTCTACCGCGCCCAATGGCTGCTGCGGCGCGGAGCCGGCCGCGAGGCCGCGCGCGAGGCCGTCCACGACGCGCTCGAGGCGATCGACGCGCCGCCGGACTGGGGCGTCACGTCGCAGCAGTGGGCCGCCGACACGCTGACCGAAGCGTTGGCGCGCGCCGCCGACGCCGGACTGGTGCGCGAGGTGGTCCAGCGTCTCGATCGCCACCTCGCCCGCGCCGACGACCCGCACCTACGCGGGCTGCGCCGCCGGCTCGCGCTGGCCTGACGCGACGGATTCCGGATCCGTGGGCGGCTATCCTGCCCGCCCCAACGATGTTCGCACCGCAACGCAAGAAGTCGGTCGCCGTCCGTGTCGGCAACATCACGGTCGGCGGCGGCCACCCGGTCGTCGTGCAGTCGATGACCAACACCGACACCGCCGACCCCAAGTCCACGGCCGACCAGGTCGCCGAGCTGTACCTCGCCGGCAGCGAGGTCGTCCGCATCACCGTCAACACGCAGGAAGCCGCCGCCGCGGTGCCGGAGATCCGCCAGCGCCTGAGCGACCGCGGCCTGCCGGTGCCGATCGTCGGCGACTTCCACTACAACGGCCACGTCCTGCTGCGGAAGTTCCCGGCCTGCGCCGACGCCCTCGACAAGTACCGGATCAACCCCGGCAACGTCGGCAAGGGCGCCAACCACGACAAGAACTTCGCCACCATGGTCGCGTGCGCGAAGGACCACCGGAAGCCCGTCCGCATCGGCGTCAACGCCGGCTCGCTCGACCAGGAGCTGCTGAACGACCTGATGGAGGCCAACGCCAGGGCCGCCGTGCCGCAGGACGCGCAGGCGGTGTTCCTGGAGGCGATGGTGCAGAGCGCGCTGCGCTCGGCGCACGCCGCCGAGGAGCTCGGCCTGCCGCGCGACCAGATCATCCTCAGCTGCAAGATCAGCAAGGTGCAGGAACTCGTGCGCGTCTACCGCGCGCTCGCCGACCGCACCGACCACTCGCTGCACCTCGGCCTGACCGAGGCCGGCATGGGCATGAAGGGCATCGTCGGATCCAGCGCGGCGCTGGCGATCCTGCTGCAGGAAGGCATCGGCGACACCATCCGCGTGTCGCTGACGCCGGAGCCGGGCAGCTCGCGCACGCAGGAGGTGCGCGTCGCGCAGCAGATCCTGCAGGCGATGGACATCCGGCCGTTCCTGCCGCAGGTCACCGCCTGCCCGGGCTGCGGCCGCACCACCTCGACGTACTTCCAGGAGCTCAGCCAGCAGGTCGAGAAGTTCCTGCACGCGCGCATGCCCGAGTGGAAGAAGAGCAAGCCGCAAGCCGCGTCGCTGCAGGTGGCGGTGATGGGCTGCGTCGTCAACGGCCCGGGCGAGAGCAAGGCCGCCAACCTCGGCATCTCGCTGCCGGGCACCGGCGAGACGCCGCGCGCGCCGGTCTACGAGGACGGCGTGCAGGTGGCGACGCTCGAAGGCCCGACGCTGGCGCAGGACTTCCTGCAGCGCATCGAGGCGTACGTCGCGCGCATGTAGGGCGAAGACGCGGCGGCGGTACGGCGCGGGAACGTAGGCGCTCCTCGCGCCACCGAGCAGCAAGGATGAGCGACAACACGGCTCGGCGCTCGTCTGCGTGCTCCGTTCGGCTCCGTGGTCTCTGTGGTCGCCGTGGTTCCTTTGTTGCCGAAGCAGAACAACCACAGAGAACACAGAGAGCACAGAGCAGAGGCAGAGCAGAGGCAGCAAGCACCAACCGGGCGCGGACGGATCGCACACGGCCGCTAAGCGACGATCCCGCGCACCACCTTGCCCGCCACGTCCGTCAACCGGTAGTCGCGGCCCTGGAAGCGCCACGTCAGCTTCTCGTGGTCGACGCCGAGCAGGTGCAGCATCGTCGCGTGCAGGTCGTGTACGTGCACCGGATCGGCGGCGACGTTGTAGCCGAAGTCGTCGGTCGCGCCGTGCACGTGGCCGGCGCGCACGCCGCCGCCGGCGAGCCACATCGAGAAGCAGCGCGGGTGGTGGTCGCGGCCGTAGTTGTCGATGGTCAGCGCGCCCTGGCAGTACGCGGTGCGGCCGAACTCGCCGCCCCACACCACCAGCGTGTCGTCGAGCAGGCCGCGGCGCTGCAGGTCGAGCACGAGCGCGGCGGCGGCCTGGTCGGTCTGCGCGCATTGCCGCCGCAGGTCGCCCGGCAGGTTGCCGTGCTGGTCCCAGCCCTGGTGGAACAGCTGCACGAAGCGCACGCCGCGTTCGAGCAGCCGCCGCGCCAGCAGGCAGTTGGCGGCGAACGTGCCCGGGTCGCGCGCGCGTTCGCCGTAGAGCGCGAACGTCGCGTCGGTCTCGGTCGACACGTCGGCCGCCTCCGGCACGCTCGCCTGCATGCGGAACGCCAGCTCCGCCTGCGCCTGCCGCGCCGCGATCGCCGGATCGCCGTGCGCCTGCTGCTGCTCGCGGTGCAGCGCCGCCAGCGCCTCGACCTGGGCGCGCCGAAGTTCGCGGCTGACGCCGGCCGGATTGTCGAGGAACAGCACCGGCGACGCGCCGGGCCGGAACTGCACGCCTTGGTGCTCGCCCGGCAGGAAGCCCGTGCCCCACAGCCGCGCGTACAGCGGCTGGTCGCGCGCCGCGTCCTTGCTGACCATCACGACGAACGCCGGCAGGTCGCGGTTCATGCTGCCGAGCCCGTACGCCGCCCACGCCCCCATCGCCGGCCGGCCGCTCAGCTGGTGGCCGGTGCAGAAGAACGTGATCGCCGGGTCGTGGTTGATCGCCTCGGTGTGCAGCGAGCGCACGACGCACAGATGGTCGGCGATCTTGGCGGTGTGCGGCAGCAGCTCGCTCAGCGCAACGCCGCTCCGGCCATGGCGCGCAAAGCGCGCGAACGAGCCGGCCATCGGCAGCACCGCCTGGTTGCCGCTCATGCCGGTGAGGCGCTGGCCGCCGCGCACCGAGTCGGGCAGCGGCTGGCCGTGGCGTTCGCGCAGGATCGGCTTCTCGTCGAACAGCTCGAACGGCGACGGCCCGCCGGCCTGGAACAGGTAGACGACGCGGCGCGCGCGCGGCGCGAAGTGCGGCCGCGGCGCGCCGGCGAACGCGTCGGGCGCCGCGGCCGCCGCCGCGCTCGCCGCCGGCGTCGCCGCGCAGCCGCCGAGCCCGTGCAGCGCCAAGGCGCCGAGGCCGAGCGACGCGCGGCCGAGGAAGGCGCGGCGCGCGCGGCCGAGCGGATCGAGCGCGGCGAAGGGATCAGCGGCGGCGGGCGATACGGGCGGCGGCTTCATCGCAGCACCACCGCGGCATCGCTCGCCATCACGGCGCTCGCCGCCGCCGCGAACCCGGCCTTGGCGTCGGCCGTCGCCGCGAGCACGCCGCGCAGCGCTGCCAGCTCGCCCGCGGTCGGCGGACGCGTGCACAACGCCGCGAAGATCGCCGCCAGCCGGTCGTCGTCGCTCGCGCCCGCGCGCGCGAGTTGCCGTGCGGCCAGCGCGTCGGCGCACTCGGTGAACACCGGGTCGCCGAGCAGCACCAGCGCCTGCAGCGGCGTGTCGGTGCCCTGCCGGCGCACGACGCAGACTTCGCGGCTGGTGGCGTCCAGCGTCATCAGGTTGGGCGGCGGCGCGGTGCGTTTGCGGTAGGTGTAGAGGCTGCGCCGGTGCGCGTCGGCGCCCTGGTCGGGCTGGTAGTCGCCGCCGCCCCAGCCGATGCCGGCGTCGCGCCACAGGCCCGGCGGTTGGTACGGCTTGACGCTCGGGCCGCCAAAGCGCGGCTGCAGCAGGCCGGCGGCCAGCAGCGCCTGGTCGCGCAGCGCCTCGGCCGACAGGCGGAAGCTCGGGCCGCGGCCGAGCAGTTCGTTGTCGGGATCGGCGTCGCGCTGCGCCGGCGTCGCCGCCGACGACTGGCGGAACGTCGCGCTGGTGACGATGCGGCGCAGGATGCGTTTGTGGCTACCGTGCTGCTGGAAGTCGACGGCGAGCGCGTCGAGCAGCGCCTGCTGCGTTGGCCGTTCGCCGAGCAGGCCGAAGTTGTCTGGCGTGCGCACGAGGCCGCGACCGAAGCACTGTGCCCACAGCCGGTCGACGACGACGCGCGCCGACAGCGGGTTGCGCGCATCCCACAGCCAGCGCGCGAGGCCGCGGCGGTCGCGCGGCCACGACGGATCCCACGGCAGCACGGCGGTGGGCACGTCGGCGGCGACCGGCTGGCTGCGGTCGGGTTGGTCGTAGGCGCCGCGCCGCAGCACGTAGCGCGGCTCCGGATGCCCATGCGGCGCCATCACCATCAGTTCGGGCGCCTGCTCGATGGCGGCGTGCAGCGCTTCGTCGGCGACACGGGCTGCGGTGCGCGCGGCGACGACGGCGGGCGCGAGTTCGGCGGCATGCGCGACGAGGTCGTCGCGGCGCGGCGGCAGGCCGGCGAGCACGGCGACCTCGGCCGCGGTCAGCGCCACGTCGTACAACTCGAAGCGCGCGAGGCCGCCGCCGACGAAGCCCTTGTCGCGGTCGCGACCGCCGAGCACGAGCCGGCGCACGACGGCGGGGCCCTGCAGGTGGTCGCGCACGACCGTCGTCGCGACGCGTTCGCCGTCGACGTAGACGCACAACCCGGCGGCGTGCGAACTGCCGTCGTAGGTGCAGCAGACGTCGAGCCAGCGATCGAGCGGCAGCGGCGCCGAGGTGGCGACGGCGGCCGCGGAACCCGGCCAGTGGTGCACGATCTCCCAGCACAGCCTGCCGTCGCGCAGCAGCAGTTGGTACCCCTGCGCGTCGGCGTCCTCGGTGAAGTCGCTGGTGTGCAGCACGACGGCGCGCTCGTGCACGCGGTCGATCGACAGCCGCAGCCGCAGGCTGCGCGGCGCCGACCGGCCGAAGCCCGGCAGGCCGTCGACGCCAATCGTCGCGTCGCCATCGCAGCGCAGCGCTGCAGCCCCCGGCTTCGGCCCGTCGACCGGCGCCATGGCCGCCGGCACGCCGACCGCTCGGTCGCTGCGTTCGTCGCGCGCGGTCGCGCCGGAAGTGCCGCCGAAGGCGAACGCGGCGATCGGCGCCCGCGGCGTCGGGGTCGGCGTCGGCGTCACCAGCGGCGCAACCGCGGCGCGCGCTGCGCCGGACGCGGCCGTGGCCGCCGCATCGGCGGGCGACCAACGCGCCAACGCCCTGGCCGCGTCTGCGACACCCGCCGCCATGAGGTCCGCGCCGACGGCGCGCGGCAGCGGACCGGCATCGACCATGTCCATCGCCGGCGCGCCGGCCGCGGCGTCCGCCAGCGCCCGCGCCTGCGCCGTCGCGAGCGCGCTGCGCGCCGCGGCGGCGGCAGCCTGCAGCGTCGCGACGTTCGCGGCCTGCTCGGGCGTGAACAACCGCTGCGTCGGCTGCGCCGCGCCGCCCGTCGCGTACGGGTACAGGCCGCACTCGTCGATCGCGAAGAACGTGCCGAGAGCGTAGTAGTCGCGCTGCGCGATCGGGTCGGACTTGTGGTCGTGGCAGCGCGCGCAGCCGACGGTCAGCCCCAGGAACGCCGCGCCGAAGGTGTCGACGCGGTCGGCGAGCGCCTCGTGGCGCCACTCCGCCTCGATCGAGCCGCCTTCGTTGGTCATCCGGTGCAGCCGCCAGAACGCCGTCGCCGTGCGCGTCGACTGGTCGGCGTCGGGCAGCAGGTCGCCAGCGACCAACTCGTCGACGAAGCGCGGCCACGGGCGGTCTTCGTGCAGCGCGCGCAGCAGCCAGTCGCGCCACGGCCACGTGCGGCACTCGAAGTCCGCTTGGTAGCCGAAGGTGTCGGCGAAGCGCGCGAGGTCGAGCCACGCCGTCGCGAGGTGCTCGGCGGTGGCGTGTCGGGCCAGCAGTTCGTCGACGCGCCGTTCGTAGGCGTCGGGCCGTGCGTCGGCGACGTAGCTGGCGACTTCGGCGGCGGTCGGCGGCAGGCCGGTCAGCGCGAGGTGGACGCGGCGCAACTGCACGAGCGGCGCGGCCGGCGGCGCTGGCCGGCGGCCGATGGCGGCGAGCGCCTGCTGCACGTGGCCGTCGAGCGGATCGCGCGCCCATCCGGGATCGCCGACGGTTGCCGGGGGCGCTGCGCGCGGCGGCGTGAAGGCCCAGTGCTGAGCGGACGCGGCTGCGGTGAGCGCGGCAACCGCAGCGGCGGCGACGGCGAGGCGACCGCCGCACGGCGATCGCTCGGCCGATCGCTCGGCATCGGCAGGGAAGGCGGCGCGCCAGCGCATGCGCACAGCGTGCCAGATCGACGCAGCAGCGACGGCAACTGGGCCCGTGCAACCTTGCAAGAAGAAGGCAACCGGCGGCGGCGGTCGGGTGCCGCGATCGGGCGCCGCGATCGGGCGCCGCGATCGGGTGCCGCGGTCGGGTGCCGCACCGCGTGCACCCACCCCGGCCAGCCGGGCAGCGCGCAGGAAGATGGCGGAGAGGGGGGGATTCGAACCCCCGTGGACCTCGCGGCCCAACCGGTTTTCGAAACCGGCCCATTCAGCCACTCTGGCACCTCTCCGCGAGGGGCAGGCGCGGGGTCGCGCACCGCCGAATGTGGCGCGGCATCGTGCAGATCCGCGGCGGCTTTGCAACGGCCAAGTCGCCGCCGGCGACCGTCCGTTCCGTTCAGCTCCGTTTGCCGCGGAAGAAGGCGCGCAACATCTCGGCGCTGGCCGCCGCCCCGACGCCCTCGGCCACCTCGCATCGGTGGTTCAGCCGCGGATCCTCCAGCACGTTGGCCAGCGACCGCACGGCGCCGAACTTGGGATCGCGCGCGCCGAACACGACCCGGGCGAGCCGCGCGTGCAGGATCGCGCCAGCGCAGAGGAAGCACGGCTCCAAGGTGCAGTACAGCACCGCGCCGGGCAGGCGCTTCTCCCCCACCGTGGCGAGCGCTTGCTGCACGGCTTCCAGCTCGGCGTGCGCCAGCGGCGAGCGCTGCGCCTCGACGCGGTTGCGGCCTTCGCCGACGACGACGCCGTCGAGCACGACGAGCGCGCCGACCGGCACTTCGTCGGCGGCGGCAGCCTGCTGCGCCAGTTCGAGGCAGCGCTGCATCCAGCGTTCGTCGTCGCGTATGGTGCCGTCGTGAGCCATCGCCGTCTGCGTCCACTCTTCCGCCGGAGCGCGCCGTGAGCAAGCGCGACTTCCTGTCCACGGCCGACCTGTCCCGCGCCGAAGTCGACGACCTGCTCGACCTCGCGTCGCGCGTGAAGGGCAAGAAGCCCGGCCAGGTGCTGCACGGCAAGACGCTAGGGCTGCTGTTCTTCCAACCGAGCCTGCGCACGCGCGTGTCCTTCGAGGTGGCGATGGTCCAGCTCGGCGGCCACTGCATCAACCTGTCGAACGACGACCTGTACGAGCTGGAACCGCAGGAACAGGCGGTGATGGACGGGCCGGCCGAAGAGCACGTCAAGGACGCCGCGCGCACGCTGTCGCGCTACGTCGACGCGCTCGGGATCCGCGCCGCGGCGCGCAGCGGCGACTGGGCGCGCGACCGCCAGGAACTGCTGCTGCGCAGCTACGCGCGCTACGCGTCGGTGCCGGTCATCAACCTGGAGACGTCGTTCGGCCACCCGTGCCAGGCGCTCGCCGACCTGATGACGATGCGCGAGCAGCTGGTGTCGCTGCGCGGCCGCAAGCTGACGCTGATGTGGTGCAACCACCCCGAACCGAAGTCGCTCGGTCCCACCCACTCGCTGCTGCAGCTCGCAGCGCTGGCCGGCATGGACATCACGCTGGCGCACCCGCTCGGCTTCGAGGTCGACGACGAGGTGCTGCAGAAGGGCAGGACCACGGCGCAGGACGCCGGCGGCGCGCTGCGCGTCGTCAACGACCGCGAGGCCGCCGCGCGTGGGGCGGAGATCGTCTACGCGCGCTCTTGGGGCGCGCCGAAGTACTGGAGCGACGCCGAGCGCGAGGCCGTGGTCAAACGCTCGCTGCAGGACTGGCGTGTCGACGAAGCGCTGATGGCGACGACGAAGAACGCGCTGCTGATGCACCCGCTGCCCGTCCGGCGCAACGTCGCCGCCACCGACGCCGTGCTCGACGGCGTGCAGTCGGTGATCTACGAGCAGGCGGCGAACCGCGCGCACGTGCAGAAGGCGCTGCTGATGCAGCTGCTGAAGTGAAGCGCGGCGACGGCGCGCGCGGCTACGTGCCGGCGCGCGCGGCCGCGGCGACGGCGGCGAGGCCGGCGGCGAGGCCGACG
>JBKDXM010000110.1:0-32291 GCA_046306335.1 Planctomycetota bacterium | reverse complement strand
ATCCGGTGCGCGGATTCGCGGCCGGGGCGAAGCCGACGACCGGAGGCGAATCGGTCGATTCGCCGAGGATCGGCGGCGAGCTCCCGGACGTGAAGACGCGTGCCGGGCGGCGCAGCCTTTCGTGACGCAGACTCCTAGGAGTCTGCCGCCCGCCGCGCCTCAGGTCCGCACGGCGACGTGCATGCGCACGAGTTCGGCCAGCGACCGTGCCCGGGTCTTGCGCATCACGTTGGCGCGGTGCACCTCGATCGTCTTCGGGCTCAGGCCGAGACGCGCCGCGACTTCCTTGTTCGCCGCGCCCTGGACGACGTGCTCCATGACCTCCAGTTCGCGGCGGGTCAACGTCGCGAAGCGCCGCCGCAGTTCCTGCTGGTCGTTGCCGGCCTCGCGGCGCTTGCGATCGAGCTGCAGCGCCTGCTGCACCGTGTCGACCATGTGCGCCATCTCGAACGGCTTCTCCAGGAAGTCGATGCTGCCCAGCTGGATGGCCTTGACGGCCTCGGCGACGCTCGCCATGCCGCTCATGAAGACCACCGGCAGCCTGCAGTCGCGCTCGGCCAGCCGCTGCAACAGGTCGATGCCCGACATGTCCGGCAGCACGAGGTCGATGACGACGCAGCCGGCGCGCTGGTCGTCGAAGTCGGCCAGGAAGTCGCCGGCGGTCGCGTAGGTCGCGACGGCGAAGCCGCAGGTGCCGTCCAGCCGGGCGAACTGGTCGCTGATCAGGACGTCGTCCTCGATCACCCGCACGAGCGGCGGCTGGCTGGATGTGGCCACGGCGGCGCTGCTCGGCGCCGTCGCCGTCCGGTGGGAATTCATCGTGGTGCAGTGCGGCTGGGGGCTCACGCTTCCCCGGTCCCATCGGCGGGATCGCGCCGCGACTTGAGCCGCGGACCGCCGCCGGTCCTGGGTCGGCCGGCGCGTCCGGAACGGCGCGTCGGGGGGCGGAGCGCCGAGGGCGGTCGCGGCGGCGGTGCGTGGCGGGGAACCTGCGGGCTGGCGGTCGCCCGGCGGATCCGTACTCTTCTCGCCCCTCTCACCGTGGCCATCCCTCGTGTTTCCATCGTCGGCCGACCCAACGTCGGCAAGTCGAGCCTGCTCAACCGCCTGTGCGGTCGCCGGATCTCGATCGTCGAGCCGACGGCCGGCGTCACGCGCGACCGCGTCGCGGTCGCCGTGCGCCATGGCGAGCGCACCTTCGAGCTCGTCGACACCGGCGGCCTCGGGCTGGTCGACGAAGCGCTGCTCAAGGACCACATCGAGTCCCAGATCGACGTCGCCCTGGCGACGGCCGACGTCGTGGTGTTCGTCGTCGACGGCAAGGAAGGCGTCGTGCCCGGCGACGTGATGGTGGCGCAGCGGCTGCGGCCGCTCGGCAAGACGGTCCTGCTGGTCGCCAACAAGGTCGAGGCGCACCACGAGGAGGTCGCCCTGCCCGCGGTCCGCCGGCTCGGCTTCGGCGACCCGATGCCGGTCAGCGCCAAGGAGGGCTTCGGCGCGAGCGTCCTGCTCGACGCGATCGTCGCGGCGCTGCCGCCGAAGGTCGTCGAGGAGGACGCCGCCGAGGGCGACCTGCTGCGCTTCGCGATCGTCGGCAAGCGCAACTCCGGCAAGTCGACGCTGCTCAACCAGTTGGCCGGCGAGGAGCGCGTGATCGTCTCCGAGATCCCCGGCACGACGCGCGACGCCATCGACGTCGCCTTCGAGTTCGACGGCAGGAAGCTGCTGGCGATCGACACCGCCGGCGTGCGCAAGAAGAAGAGCCTGGAGCACGCCATCGAGCTGTTCGCGCACTCGCGCAGCAACGACAGCATCCGGCGCAGCCACGTCTGCGTGCACATGTTCGACGTCCGCGAGCCGATCAGCCAGGTCGACAAGAGCCTCGCCGCCTACTGCGTCGAGCACTACAAGCCGGTGATCCTCGTCGGCAACAAGATCGACCTCGCGCCCGAGCTCGACCTGGAGAAGTGGGACGCCTACATCCGGCAGCAGCTGCCCGGCCTCGACCACGCGCCGGTCGTGTTCATGTCGGCCAAGGATGGCATGAACGTCGACGGCATGCTGCAGCTGCTGTTCGAACTGCGGTCGCAGACGCGCATCGAGATGCCGACGGCGAAGCTGAACCGCGTGCTGCAGGAGGCGCGCGACCGCCAGCTGCCGAGCGCCGGCGGCCACTTCCCGAAGATGTTCTACGGCACCCAGGTCGGCAAGGAGCCGCTGCAGCTGCTGATCTTCGTCAACGAGCCGCGGCTGTTCCGCGGCCAGTACGAGCGCTTCCTCGTGCAGCAACTGCGCGAGGCCTTCGACTGCCACGAGGTGCCGATCAAGGTGTCCTGGAAGCGCCGCGAGAAGGTCGTGCTCGGCGGCGAGTCGTGAGCGTCAGCGGCGCCAGAATCCGGGGCTGAGCAGTGCCAGCAGCGTCAGCAGCTCGAGGCGACCGAGCAGCATCTGCGCGGTCATCACCGCCTTGGCCCATGCCGTGAGCCCGCCGTAGCCGCCGAAGGGGCCGACGTTGGGCTCGTTCGCGAGCGGCGTCGAGCCGGCGATGCCTTGCAGCGCCGCAGCGACGCTTGCAGGGTCGACCTGGGCGAGCGCGGGGCCGCAGTTGCCGACCATCGAGGCGGAGGCGGTCAGCGCGCCGACGAAGCTGAGCCGTTCGTCGAACGACAGCGCGAACGCGCCGGCGGCGATGGTCAGCAGCCACATCAGCGTGATCGCCAGCACCGACGACACGACGACTGCGGGCAGCGTCTCGCCGTCGACCTTGATGCGCTCGACGATCCGGGGGCGGACGAACTGCCGGATCGTGTAGCCGAGGAGCTTCAGCACGACCAGCAGCCGGACTTGCTTGATGCCGCCGGCGGTGGATCCGGCGCAGCCGCCGACCAGCATCGCCCCGAACAGGACCAGCAGGCACGCCGTCGGCCAGGCCTGGAAGTCGGAGGTGGCGAAGCCGGTCGAGGTCAGCACGCTGACGCCGTTGAACGACGCCAGGCGCAGCGCCTTGCCCAACGGCACGTCGGCGCGTACGAGCGCGAGCGTGCAGGCGCCGATCAGCGCGACCGTGGTCAGCGCGTAGAGGCGGAACTCGCCGGAGCGCGCCAGCGCCGTGATCGCCTGCGGGCCGCTGCGCCAGTGGGCGGCCAGGAACGCGAAGCTCGCGCCCGACAGGAACATGAACACCGTCAGCACCACCTCCGCGCCGAGGCTGCCGAACTGGTCGATCGAGACGCGGGTGGAGAAGCCGCCGGTGGCGAGCGTCGCGAATGCGTGGCACACGGCGTCGAACCAGCCGAAGCCGCCGACCCCGACCAGCAGCAGCAGGCACGCGACGGTGAGCGCGAGGTAGATCAACGCGACGACGCGGGCCTTCTCGATCGCGCGCGGCTGGAAGGACTCGGTGGCGACGCCGACCGACTCGCTCGACAGCAGGTTCTTGCCGGTCACGCCCATCGCCGGCAGCAGCGCCACGAACACCAGGATGATGCCGATGCCGCCGATCCAGTGCAGCAGCGCGCGCCATAGCAGCAGGCTGGCGGGCGCTTCCGTCACCGCCGGGTTGTCGCCGCTGCCGAGCACCGAGGCGCCGGTCGTCGTCAGGCCGCTGACCGTCTCGAACACGGCGTCGGTGGCCGACGGCAGCAGGCCCGACCACTGGAACGGCACGGCGCCGAGCAGGCCGGCGAGCATCCACGACACGCCGGCGACGACGATCGCCTCCTTGCGGAACACCTCGGCGCCGGCGTTGCGGCCGCCGAACCACAGCAGCGACGCCACGGCCATGCCGATCGCGATGCTGGCGGCGAAGCCGGCGACCGTGGCGAAGCGTCCGTCCTGCGGCTCCTGCAGGGCCATCAGGAACGGCGGCAGCTGCGCGATGGTGAAGAAGGCCGCGAAGCCCGCCAGCATGCGCGCGATCTGCCCGGGGTTCATCCACCGCAACCTTCGCCGCCGACGCGGCGCAGCGCAACGGCGAAGCCGACCGTCAGCGCGCCAACGCGAGGTCGGCGGCCGTGCGACCGAGCAGCGGACCGAACTTGAAGGCATGGCCGCTGCACGCCGCGATCGTCACCACCGGCGCCGCGGCGGCGCGGGCCACGCGCAGGCCGTGGTCCGGCGCCATGGTGTAGAGGCAGCGTTCCGTTCGTCGCAGTCGCGGCGCTGCGGCGGTGAAGCGGGCGCGCGCCAGCGCCACCAGCGCGCCATCGGCCGCGGGCGGTCGCGGCGCGTCGGGGTCGACGCCCTCGCCGGTGGTGCGATGCACGGCGAGCTTGAGGCCGCTGCCGTCGACGGCGGGCAAGCCGTAATGGAAGTCCTCGGCCGTGCGGCCGATGCGGGCCCAGACCGGGAACCGGCCGGGAGCCGCGACGTCCCCTTCGAGCCCGTCGCCATCGAAGTAACCGACGTCCTGGGGCTGCACGACGAGATTGGGGCCCGCCCCGTCCGCGCCGGCAAGGCTGCCCGTCCACGGGCCGAGCGCGAGTACGGCGCTGCGCGCCTGCCAGACCGCCGTCGCCGTCGCGACCTCGACGCCGCCCGCGACCGCGCGCACCGCCGCGACCGGCTCGCGCCACCGCAGTGCCACGTCGGCGGCCAACAACCAAGCGATCAGTGCCTGCATGGTCGCCGCCGCCAGCACGACGGCGGCCGTGTGGTCGAGCAGGGCGCCGTCGTCGTCGTCGAAGCGCAGCAGCGGGAATCGCCGCCGGGCCGTCGGCGCGTCGATGGCCTCGACCGCCGCTCCGCTGCCGAGCGTGGCCCTGGCGTAGGCGGCGAAGGGACCGTCGACCGGGCCGAAGAACAGCCCCGGCGTCGGCGCGCGCAGCGACCGGCCGACGGCCCGCTCGAGCGCGGGCCAGCACTCGCCGTGCGCGACCTGCGCCATCGCCACGAAGCGCGGGTCGTCGTACGACGACCGCGTGATGCGCGTCTGGCCGTGCGAGCTGCCGCGGTCGTGACCTTGGTCGAAGCGCTCGCAGACGACGATGCGACCCGCCCCGCGCTGGCGCAGCCAGAACGCCGTGCACAGGCCGTTGATGCCGGCGCCGACGACGACGTGGTCCACCCGGGGCATCGCGGCAGCATCGCGCGCTGCGGCGGGGAGGCCAACGGCCAGCCCTGTTTCGGGACGCCGTCTTTGCGCCATGGCAACGGGCGATGCGCCCGGCCCGCGAGTTCATGGTTCCCTGGCTGGAATCGGCCCCGTCCCGGGGCTAGTTGGACAAGCTATAGTCGCTCGTTCGAGATGCCCACGCGACACCGACGCCGCCGATGAAGGTCACGCTGATCCATCCCCCGGTCTACATCAACAAGAACGGGCTCACGGCGTTGCGTCCGAGCCTGCCGCTCGGCCTTGCGTACATCGCCGCCGTGCTGCGCGACGACAAGCACGAGGTCGCGGTCGTCGACGCGCTCGGCGAAGCGCCCGAGCAGATGATCGCCGACGGCGACATCTGGCGGCTGGGCCTGACGCCCGAGGAGATCATCGCGCGCGTCCCGCCCGACACGAAGGCCATCGGCGTCACCAGCATGTGGAGCTACAGCTGGCCGATCGTGCGCGAGCTGCTGCACAAGCTGCGCGCGGCCTTCCCCAAGGTGGCGATCGTCTGCGGCGGCGAGCACTTCACCGCCGTGCCGGAGCTGTCGATGGAGCAGGCGCCGATCGACTTCCTGGTGCTCGGCGAAGGCGAGGAGACTGCCGTGGCGTTGTTCCGCGCGCTGGAACTCGGCCTCGACCACGCCGTCATCCCCGGCATCGTGTTCCGCGCCGCCGACGGCACGGTGCAGAAGAACCCGCGCCGCGACCGCATCAAGAACGTCGACGAGATCCCGTGGCCGGCGTGGGAGTACTTCGACATCGAGGCCTACTCCAGCAACCGCCTCGTCAGCGGCATCTACTACGGCAAGACGGTGCCGATCCTGGCGACGCGCGGCTGCCCGTACCAGTGCACGTACTGCAGCTCGCCGAACATGTGGACGACGCGCTGGTTCGCGCGCGAGCCGAAGGACGTCATCGACGAGATCGAGACGTACCACAAGCGCTACGGCGCGACGAACTTCCCCTTCCAGGACCTGACCGCGATCCTCAAGCGCGATTGGGTGGTCGACTTCTGCAACGAGGTCGAGCGCCGCGGGCTGAAGATCACCTGGCAGCTGCCCGCCGGCACGCGCAGCGAGATCATCGACGAGGAGGTCGCCGCGCTGCTGGTGCGCAGCGGGTGCCGTTCGCTGAACTTCGCCCCCGAGTCGGGCAGCGAGCGCACGCGCAAGCACATGAAGAAGATGCTGACCGACGAGAAGCTCTTCCGCGCGGTGCGCGCGTCGGTCAAGGCCGGGCTCAACGTCGGCGCCTTCTTCGTGCTGGCCTACCCGACCGACGAGGTCGAGGACATGAAGGCGACCGTGCGGCTCGCCGCGCGGCTGGGCCGGGCGGGCATCGACGACGTGTCGGCCGGCTTCTTCTTCCCGCTGCCGAGCACCGAGATCACGCGCCAGCTCGAGAAGGAGGGCAAGGTGAAGTACACCGACGCCTTCCTGCAGCTGCCGATCTACGTCCACAACAAGTTCCTGTCCGCCGATCGCAAGTTCAACGAGCACTTCACGGCGAAGCAGCTCACGCGGTGGAAGTACAAGGTCGTCGCCGCCTTCTACCTGAACAGCTGGCTGTTCCACCCCGGACGCGTGTTCCGCATCCTGTGGAACTTCGTGCGCGGCAAGGAGACGTCGAAGATGGAGTCCTTCCTGCAGGAGACGGTGCGCAAGTTCCGGCTGCGCAAGAAGAAGCCCGTCGTCCGCGCCGTCGCGGCGACGCCGGCGCCCGTCAAGTCGTAGCGGCGGTGGCCGCGCGCGCGGCGGCGAGCCCGGCGGCGTACTGCAACTGGTCGCGCGCCACGGCCTCGGGCGCTGCGTTGTCCCGGACCCACGCCCGCGCCGCCGTCCCGGCGCGCGCAGCACCGCCCGCGTCGAGCAGCCAGCGATGCGCTGCCGCGGCCAGCTCCGCCGGGCTCTCGGCGCGGGCGCAGCCGTCCTCGGCGCGCGCGGGGCCGCCGCGGGCGCCGAGTTCGTTGCTGACGACGGGCACGCCATGGGCCAGCGCGGTCAGGGCCTTCATGCGGAAGCCGCCGCCCGACCAGACCGGCGCCAGCAGCAGGCGCACCGAGGCCAGCAGCTGCCGGAGGTCGGGGACGTAGCCGAGCACGCGCACGCCCGGCGCGCCGGCGAGGTCGGCGATGCGTTCGGCGTGCGGTCCCGCCAGCCAGAGCTCGCACTCCGGCGCGGCAGCGCGCAGCCGGGGCAGCACGTCGCGCACGATGCGGCGCGCGGCCTCCGGGTTCGGTGCATGGTCGTAGTTGCCGAGGAACAGCGCGCGCGGCGGCGCGGCGGCGACGTCGACCGCCGTCGTCGGCACGTCGACGGCCAGTTGCCGCACGCGCACCGCGCGGCCGAGCTGGGCCGACAGCGCCGCCGCGTCGGCGGCCGTCACCGCCTGGAGTCCGGTCGCCAGCGGGTAGAAGCGTGCGACGTGGCGGCACCACAGCCGGCGATCGCGCGCATCGCCGAGCGGTCCGAGGCCCGTGCGGGTGTTCGCCGGGCAGCCCGCCTCGTGGTCGGTCAGCACGGTCGGAACGCTGGCGAGCGCGGGCAGGTACTGCGCCATCTGGGCCATCTCGACGAAGCACACGTCGGGCCGGAACGCCGTCAGCGCGCGCGCGATCGCAGCGGGCACGCCGGGGTGGCAGTGCTTGGCGGCGACGAGCGGGGTGTTGCGCCACTGCCAAAGCCGCCGGACGGAGTCGACGAGCCGGCGCGGGCCGGTCGGACGCGGCGGCATCGGCACCGCCGCCACGAAGCGCCACGCCACGTCGCCTGCGTGTTCGCCCGGGCGTTGCAGGGCGACGAGCCCGACCTCCGCCATCTGCGACAGCGCGTGCGCAACCTGCCCCAAGTACGCTCCGCCGCCATGGGGGGCGCGGCGATCAGGCGGGCACGGGGTGACGAAGAGCAGGCGCATGGCAAACGATAGTTCCATATGTTGCAACAGGTTGCGACGATTCGCAAGCGGTTGGTGGCCGGCCCAATGAAGCCCCCGATTTGCAACAAGGCGTAGCGGTTGCGGGGTGCAGCTGGCATGATGCATTGCCGTTCGCTCTGTGGTGCCGACCGGCATTGCAGGGCTGATTGCATTACGAACGGCATGAACGACACACTCAAGACCATTGTCGGTCTGTTGGACACCGGCAGGCCCGAGTTGCAGGTGGCCGCGGCCCAGATCCTCGGCGAACTGCACGTCAAGGACGCCAGCGCCGTGCGGGCCTTGGCCCAGGGTTTGCGGCGCTCGCCGGTGCTCGCGCGCTTCTGCATCGATGCGCTCGCGAAGATCGCCACGCCCGAGGCGGTCGAACTCGTAGCCAAGGTCGCGATCGAGTCGGATCCGCTGGGCGAACACGCAGCGCACCTCGTCGCCGACCTCGGCGCGCCGGCGCAACAGGTCCTGGCCGCCGCGTACGGCATGGCGGGCCTCGACGCCCGCAAGCGCATCGTGGCCCTGCTCGGCAAGCATCCGACCAAGGAAGCTGGTCCGGTGCTCGTGCAGGCGCTGCTGGCGCCTGAGACCGCGGAGCACGCTGCCCGCCTCGTCGCCGGGGCGCGCGAGCACCTGGAGCCGCCGGTCGCCAAGGCGATGACCAGCGCGCTGACGCGCCACCTGCACGAACCGCTGCCGGACGTTTGCCTGGCGCAGATCGTCGCGGTGCTTACGGCGCTCGATCCGGAAGGCTCCCGCAACGCGGTCGTCGGCTTCACGCAGCCCACGGCACCCGCGAATGTGCGCGCCGCGGCCTTCCGCGCCCTGCGCGGCAGCAAGCTGTCGGCGGCGCAGGTGCGCACGATGATGGACCTGCTGGAGGATCCGGCGCACAAGTCGGTCCACGATGCGGTCCGCGAGGTGCTGGCGACGTTGCCGGAGGTGCCGGAGGCGCTAGTGCCCGTGCTCAAGCGCCTGCTCGCCGCGCGGGCACCGGAGCAGCGGCTGTTCGCCCTCCGGATGCTGCGCCATGCCGGCGGCGCCGACATGGCCAAGGCGGCGATCAAGCTGCTCGACCACGAGGACGCGCGCTTCCGCGACGCGGCGGCCGACGCGCTCGCCGGTAATCGGCAAGCCGTCGAACCGCTCGCCAAGCTGGTCACCGGCAGCAAGGACCCGCAGTTGGCCAGCGCCGCCGCGGCGGTCCTCGTCCGCCATGGCGCGTCGCTGCCACCGAAGGTCGTGCGCGTCCTGGCCGAGAAGGCGATCCGGACTCTGGTCGACGACGCGCGCACGGCGGACCTGCTGCTCGACGTCGTGTTCGCCGGCGCGGGCCCGAAGATCGCCCCGTTCCTGGTGGAGCGCTGCATCCGCATCCGGCGCGTGCATCGCTCCGCGGACGCGCTGCACGTGCTCGCGCGGCTGACGGCGCTGGCGCCGCAGGACGACGAGGTCCGCTACCAGCTCGCCGTGACCAAGTTGCTGCACGATGCGTCGTTGCCGGCGACCGAGGCCGCAGCGCCCGGGAACTCCGCGATGGGCTTCGTGGCGACGCTGCTGCGTGGGGGGTACCCGCTGCTGGGCCGCCTCTGCAAGGAGCCGGCGGTCACGCCGGAACTGCTGCTGAAGGTGGCGAGCCACTTCCGCGGCGCCGTCGGCCCCGAGCAGCGTTTTGCCATCGACCTGCTGCAGCACCTCGCCAAGCGCACCAAGGGCCGCGCGGCCGACGACGCCAAGGTCGCGTTGCGCAGCGTCGGCGCCTGAGCGCCCGAGAAGCGACCGTCTCTCAGGCCCCGGCTCCTCAGGCCTCGTCTCCCAGGTTCTGGGGCCGGCTCAGCCGGCGGCTGCCGCGCCGCCCATGCGCACGCGCTGCTCCGGTGGCGTGGCAGCGAGCGCCGGCCCGCCCGGCCCGATCACCACGATCGCCGTCGAGCCGAAGCCGAAGCGGCCCAATTCGTCGCCGCGCGCGACCGGCCCGCTCGAGACGGTGACCGCGGTATGGCCGACGTTGTAGGCGCCGACCATGACGACGGCCGCCGGCGTGCCGTCGGCGAGCGCGCAGTGGAACACGTGGCGGCTGTTGCGGGCGAACAGGTCGCGGATGCAGCGCACGGCCGGCGGATTCACCGGAAACAGGGTGCCGGGCAGTGCCACGACCTTGCGCACCGTGGCTGCGAACGGCGCGTGCACGCGGTGGTAGTCGCCGGGCGCGAGGTAGATCGTCGCCTGCGAACCGCCGTCCAGCCGTGTGGCGAGCTCGCCGTCGCCGAGCAGGTCGGCGAGCGCGTAGTCGCGGCCCTTCACCTGCGCGATCCGGCCGTCGACGACCGGGCCGACGGTGACGATGCGGCCGTCGCACGGCCACACGACGGCGACGTCGGCGACGGCGCGGGCGCCCGGGCGCAGCGGCCGCTGGAAGAACGCCTGGAGGCTGCGGAAGCCGGCGAGGTCGCCGTCGACTTCGGCGAGGTCGGCGCCGTAGCGGCGAGCGAACCAGCGGTAGAGCCGCGGTCGCAGCCAGCGCGGCAGCGGCGCGCTGCAGACGGCGCCGCAGGCGCGCGACAGCGCCACCTTGGGCAGGCAGTGCAACAACAGGCTGCGGACGGCGGTCATCCTGCCGCGCACCATGGACCCACAGGGCGCTGCCTGCAAGGGCTCGACCGCTGGCCGCCGCCGACCGCGCGTGGCAACATGGCGGCATGCGGATCCAGCGCTGGTCGGTGCTCGCCGTGGCTGCTCTTGCAGCAGCATGCGGCGGCGAACGCGAGCCGATGCCGGCTGGCGATGGCGCGCTCGTGCTCGAAGTCGGCGGCGGGCAGCCGTCGCTGCGGCGGGCGCTCGAGCGGGCCGGCTTCGACGTGCCGCCGCCGGTCGATCTGTCGTCGCCGGGCGCCGCGCAAGCGCCGGCGCCGGAGACCGACGCGCGCACGCAGCCCGAAGCCCCGCCGTCCGTGCGGCGCGCGGAGGGCGATGAAGCGCCGAAGCCGACGCCGACCCCGCCCCGCGGCGCCGCGCCAGCCGCGGTCGAACCGGCGTTCACGGTCGTGACCCTCGCCGAGGGCCAGACGTTGATCCACCTCGCCCGCAAGCACCTTGGCGACGGCAACCGCTTCCGCGAGATCCTCGCGCTCAATGGCTGGAGCGAGGCGGAGTCGCGGCGGCTCAAGCCCGGCACGAAGGTCAAGGTCCCCAAGGCCGGCCCAGGTCGCAGCGGCGGTCGATGAACGGCCCCGGCGCCGAGTCGCCGCTGCCGCCGATCGGCTTCGTGCGCACCGCACAACGCGTGCACCATGACGCGCCGCGCCAAAGCGGGCTCGGACGCGGCGGGGAAGGCGTCATCGAGATCCGCCAGGGGCTGCAGAACGCCCTGCAGGACCTCGCCGGGTTCAGCCATCTCTGGGTGCTGTCGTGGTTCCATCTGGCGCGCGGCTTCCGTTCGCAGGTGGTGCCGCCCCGCGACGTCGAGAAGCGCGGCGTGTTCGCCACGCGCGCGCCGCAGCGGCCCAATCCGATCGGCCTGTCGTGCGTGCGGCTCGTGCGCGTCGACAAGCGGCGCCTGCACATCGCCGACCACGACCTGCTCGACGGCACGCCGGTGCTCGACCTGAAGCCCTATCTGCCGTACTGCGACAGCGTGCCCGCCGCCGCGATCGGCTACGTCGCCGATCTGCCCGCCGATGCCGGCGACCACCGCGCATGGTGGCAGGAGAAGGGCGCCGAGCCGCCGCGCGTCTACCGGGACCGCAACGACGGTCGCTGACGATCGCGCCGCAGCCGCGGGCGGCCGGCGCGGCGGTCGCGAGTTGGCGCCAGCGCCGAGCAGCCGGTGCCACGGGACGTGCGCCGGTCCGGTGCCCGTCCCGTGACGCAGATTCCTGGCACGCATGCCGGGTGGCGTTGCCGGCCGTGGCGCAGGTTCCCAAGGGCCGTCGTTGTGGGCCCGCGGTCAGCTGCGGTAGTCGGCGTTGATCTGCACGTAGTCCTTCGTGAAGTCGCACGTCCAAACGTCCGCGCCCGCCTTGCCGACGGCGAGGTCGACGCCGAGCGTGATCAGCGTGTCCTCGGCGAGGTGACGGTGCGCCTGCGGCTCGTTCTCCGGGTGCGGTTTGCCGTCGCTGTACACGTCCGCGGCCCCGACCCAGACGCGCGCCCGCTCGGCCGGGAACGCGACGCCGGCGCGGCCGGCGGCCGAGAGGATGCGGCCCCAGTTCGGGTCGCGTCCTGCGACGGCGGTCTTGACCAGCGGGCTCGTCGCGATGACCCGGCCGACGTGTGCAGCCTCCGCTTCGCTGCGCGCGCCGCGCACCTCGATCGTGCACAGGCGCGTGGCGCCCTCGCCGTCGGCGGCGAGCAGGCGCGCGAGGTCCTGGCTGAGGCCGGTGACGGTCGCCTCCAGGCCGCGGCCGTCGCCCGCGCCGCTCGCCAGCAGGATCAGCGTGTCGTTGGGGGAGGTGTCGCCGTCGACGGTGACGCGGTGGAAGCTGCGGTCGGCGGCGCGGCGCAGCAGCGCCTCGGTCGCCGGACCATCGGCGATCGCGCCGTCGGTCAGCAGGAAGCCGAGCATCGTCGCCATGTTCGGGTGGATCATGCCCGAGCCCTTGCAGAAGCCCGTCGCCGCGTGGCCCGCGGCCTGCGCGTGCAGCGCCTTCGGGTAGGTGTCGGTGGTCATGATCGCGCGCGCGAAGTCCATGGCGCCGTCGGCCGAGGCCTTCGCCAGCAGCGCGTCGAGGTGGGCGAGGATGCGTTCCTTCGGCAGCGGGGCGCCGATCGGCCCGGTGCTCGCCATCAGCACCTGCTCCGGCGGGCAGCCGACGCGCTGCGCCAGTTCGCGGCAGCAAGTGCGGGCGTCTTCGATGCCCTGTTGCCCCGTTGCGCAGTTGGCGTTGCGCGCGTTGACGAGCACGGCCCGCACCAGCCCGCCGCTGCGTTGGAGGTGCTCACGGCAGACCGGGATGTGGGCGCCGACGAGCTGGTTCTGCGTGTAGATCGCAGCGGCGGCGACTGGTCGATCGGCCAGCAGCAGTCCGAGGTCGAACTGCTGGTTCTTCTTCAAGCCGCAGTGCAGCCCGCTGGCGCGGAAGCCGGCGGGAAGTGGCACGCGATCGGGAATCGGGGCGAGTTGGACGGTCATCGGCGGGGCGGACAGTAGCGATCCGACGACGACCCGTCAGCCGCGCCCCATCGAACGCCCCGTTGCGCGGTGCGTCCCGCGGCGCTGCGAAGCGGGGCTGGGTGCGTGCTCGCCGCGGCTCCGGTCCCCGCGTCGCGCAGCGCCCCAGCAATCAGAACCGGAACGGCAGGCGCAGGAAGCGCAGTTCCGGCCGCGGCGTCGTCGGCGTCAGCGACGGCGGCTGGGCGAGCCCCGGCTTGAAGGCCATGTCGAACAGCACGTCCCACTGCACGTACCGCGGTGCGCCGTTGGTGTTCACCCACGCCAGGAAGGCCGGGTCTTCCAGGTTGCTGATGAAGTTGTTCTCGCTGTCCGACGGGAATCGGCCGTTCAGGATGTTGGCCGGGTTCGGGTTCTGGTGGAACGCGAAGCCGATGCGCACGTTGGCGATCGGCACGGGCGCGCCCGTGCCGCCCGGGTTGTAGATGGGGCCGAGGCCGTCGGCGTTGCTGGTCACGATCCGGAAGAACTTGGCGCGGATCTGCACCTGCGTCGCGGCGGTCGGCAGCAGCTCCGTGCCGGCCTTCAACAGCAACTCGCTCGCCGTGTGCGTCAGGATGGGGAAGCTGGCCAGCACCGTGCCCGAGCCGTTCAGCAACTCGGCCTCGTACTGCGCGTACCGATCCGGATCGCCGAACTGCGGCGTCGCCGTGGTCAAGCGGTACGCCGGCTCGCCGAGGAAGTTGCTGCCGGCGGTCAGGGTGTTGATCGCCCGGGGCGTCACGATGATCGGGTAGTTGATGCGGACGCCGGTGTTGCCGAGCGTCGTGTAGTCGACGTAGCCCGCGAGCGGTCCGGTCGCGGTGACGCCGGCGAACTCGTACTTCGGGCCGACGACCGTCGAGCCGTCGGTCACGATGCCGCGCGGCAGGCCGTCGGCCGCCGCCAGCGGGCGGCGCTTGCTGGCGCCGGTGTCGATCCAGTTCGACCGCATGCGCGAACGACCACTGAACGGGCACGGCAGCAGGATCGGCGCCGGGCGGATGTCGCCTTCGTTGTTGCCGATGTTGGTCGGGTTGCCGGCGTCGTCGACGAACACGCCCGAGTTGTTCGGGAAGCCGCGCCACGCCAGCAGTTGCCGCTTGCCGGCGCCGGTGATCTCCGTCGTCGTGTTCGGCAGCCGGAAGATGATGTTGTCGTCGAGGATCGTGTTGGTGTTGTCGGTCGAGGTCGCGGCGGTGCCGGGCGGAACCATCAATTGCACGATGCCCATCCCGCCGAAGCCGCCGAGCGGCTCGCCGTCGTAGGTCTCGCCAGCCAGCGGCGGCGAGCCAGCGACGCTGTACTTGCTCGCCACGTTGACCGAACCGAAACCGCCCGTGCGGCAGACGCCGCCGTCGGCCGAGATCGCGAAGCTGTAGTCGTTGCCCTGATAGACCGCGCCAACACCCGGTGCGCCGTAGAGGAAGCGCGGCTGGTTGACGGCCGTCGAGCCGTGCGCCTCGATGATGATCGCCTTGGCCGACATCAGGATGACCATGCCGCCGGCCCCGCCGCCGCCGCCGCCGGCCTCGCCGCAGGATCCGACCTGCTCGCCGCCGCCGCCGAGGCCGCCGTTGGCGTCGATCAGGCCGGTCGACGTGATCGTGATCTCCTCCAGCGCCTTGACGATCAGCACGCCGCCGCCGCCGCCGCCGCCGCCGCCGCTGTAGTCGTTGGCCGGCTGGTTGCCGGACAGCGAGCAGTCGAAGACGTTCGACGTGTCGCCGCCGCCGCCGCCGCCGCCGCCGCCGACCGGCACCGACAGTTCTCCGACGATGCGCAGCGTGCGGCCGTTCGGGCCGGCGAGGTTGATGCCGGTGCCCCAGAAGTTGTTGTCGAGCCGCGAGTCCGTGAAGACGCGGTCGCCTGGCTCGCCGCCGTTGAGGAAGCCGGTGCGCGTGCCGCTGCCGCCGCTGCAGCCCGAGCCGCCAAAGCCGCGGACCTGCTGGAACGCCGTGTTCGCCGTCGGCGACGTGTTGGGATTGATCACCGCCGGCGTCGTGCCGCGGTAGTTGGGGTCGCCCTGCGTCGCCATCGTGCCGCCGCCGCCGCCGGAGCCGCCACCGCTGCTGTTGTAGCCGGTGCCGGTGTAGCAACCGCTCACGCACGCCAGGTAGCCGCCGCGGCCGCCACGGCCGGCTGCCTGCAGCGGGCCGCGGCCGGTGCCGCCGCGCTGATCGCGCTGCGTCGCGCTCGGCGTGCCGTCACCGCCGTTGCCGCCTGCCGGGCCGGCGACACCGCCGGCCTTGGCGATGTTGGCCGAATTGAGCACGTTGACGCGCGCGCCCTCGCCGCCGCGGACGGTCAGGTTGCCGGCGACCGTGAAGCGGCCGCTGCACAGCCATACCATCGGGTTGGGGCCCTGGCCGATGACCGTCACGCCCTGCGGGATCGTGACGTTGCGGAAGTTGAACACGCCGCCCGAGACGGAGAACGCCAAGCCGTTCGACGGGGCGATCTGCGTGAAGGCCGTGTTGAGCACGACTTCGGCCGTCGTCGGCTGGTACTCCAGCGTCGTCGACTTGCCTTCGAAGGAGAAACCTGCCTTGACGAAGCCGGGGCCGACTTCGGCCTGCGATTCGGGGAAGGCGGCGCCCAGGTCCACCTGGCTCAAGGCATCGAAGTTCTCGACGATCGCGTTCCATTGCTGGCCGTAACCTGCCGTCGTGCGGAACGTCGCGAACACGCGGTTGTAGCTGGGCTCCGCCGTGTTGGACTCGCCCGAGATGTCCTCGACCGTCGACTCGACGATCACGCGGATCGTGGCGTTGTTGGGCAGCACGCCGAGCGGCCGCATCAGCAGGGTCGCGCCATCCAGGTCGTTGCGTTCGATCTCGACGTCCGCAGGGATCCACGTGTACTCGTCCGGCAGCGGATCGAAGACGGGGTCCTTGTACTCCAGATAGATGCGGCCCTTGTTGTTCTCGTAGCGCGTCAGCGGATTCGTCTCGACGCTGGTCGGCAGGTTCTGGCTGTTCGGATTGAGCGCCTGGTCGAAGACCAGCCGGACTTCCGTCGGCGGCGCGCCGAAGAGCCCGAGCGGCACATTGTCGAGGTCGGTCGCCGTCGACACCGAGAAGTCGCTCCGGCGCGGGCCACCCGGCCGCGGATTGCGGAAGATCTGCGCCGGCTGCGTGCCTTCGCGCGTGGTGAATTCGAACGTCGCCGGCGTCTCCAGCTTGCGCCCGGTCGTGCTGCGCAGCACGGTCGTGCTGGTCGTGCCGCCGACGAGCTGGCAGATGTAGCTGCGGCCGGCGCGGAAGCCGCCGTTGTTGAAGGCGTCGTTGGTGGCGAAGGTCGGCACGAACAGCAGGCGACGACCGGCTTCGGTGTCGCCCGTCGCGCGGTCGCGGAAGAAGCGTCCCGTCACGAGGTCGCTGACCGGGCTGCCCAGCGCGTCGACGGCCTGGAAGGAGACCGTCGTCAAGGTCGCCGTGTCGAGGTCGACGGGTTCGCTGAAGTCGAGGCGCAGCGGATCGTTGAGGTAGACCGACTGGCCGTTGACCGGGTCGGTGCGGACGAGCAGGAAGTCACCGCCCGCGCTGTTGGCGTTGACCGCAGTGGACGAACCGCCGGAACATGCCGCGAGCGCGGACAACGTGGCCAGCGAGACCAGACGGACGATTTCAGGACGCTTCATGGCGCTTGGATGCAAAGCTCGGCCGACGCCAGGGGACAACATGGCGTCGGCGCCAGGGCGGGTGCCCATGGCTTGGGACTCGGCGTGCGAAAACGGTGCCAGGATTGTGGCGGGACCCACGGAATCTGCAACAAGTCCCTGGGGCACCCGGGGAAACGTCCGGTGCCCGCCGGCGGCGATCGGCTGGACGGGCGGCGTGCGAGCGGGCTGACACACCCGGCTGCGCGAAAGCGAACAGGCGGTGCCGCCGCGTCGGGCCGGTCCGATGGCCGCAGCGCGCGGCGGGCGAACTGCCCGGATCGCTCACGGATTCCTGGTCGGCTTGTCGATCACGGGGGCGGTGAACGACGGGGTGCGCTGCGGCAGCGGGATGGCGCGTTGCGGCTTGCCGAACAATTTGGCCGGCGAGGCCTTGGCGTCCAGCACACGCGTCATCGCGATCTCGTCACAGGCCAGAAACTTGGGGCAGTGGGTGCAGTCGTTGAAGACCTTGTGCGGCAGGTCCTCGTGCTGGCACTGCGTGAAGCCGACCTTGGCGAAGAAGCCGGGCACGTAGGTGAACGCGAAGAGCCGCGGGATGCCCAGGCGCCGGGCGTCCTGGACCAAGGCGTCGACCAGCGTGCGGCCGATGCCGTGCTTCTGCATCGACGGGTGCACGGCCAGCGAGCGGATCTCGGCGATGTCGGTCCAGGTGACCGCCAGCGCGCCGCAGCCGGCGAGCTGGCCGTCGACCTCCGCGACGATGAAGTCGCGGATGTTCTCGATCACCGAGGCCGGCGAGCGCGGCAGCATGACCTGCTGCATCGCCAGCTCGTTGACCAGGGTCATGATTGGCCTCGCGTCGGCGACGACAGCGGGACGGACGACGACCTTCGGGGTCGCAGCAGCAGGAGAATCGCTCATCAGGTGTTTCCTTCGCGGCGCCATGCCGCCAGTTGCGCTTGCCAGCGTTCGACCTCGGCGCGGACGCGGACCGGGGCCGTGCCGCCGACGACGTCGCGCCGCGCCAGCACCGCGCGCGCTGCGAGTTCCTGCCGCAGGTCGACGCGCAGTTGCGGCAGCAGGCGGCGCTGCTCGTCGGCCGGCAGGTCCTGCAGCTCGACGCCGAGTTCCACGGCTCGGTTGACCGCCGCGCCGACGACGCCGTGGGCGTCGCGGAACGGCACGCCGGCGGCGACCAGCAGGTCGGCGAGGTCGGTGGCGTTGAGGTAGCCGCGCTCGGCCTCGGCGGCGCAGCGGGGGAGTTCGAAGCGCATGTGGCGCACGGCGAGCGTCGCGACCTGCAGGCAGGCCTCGGTCTCGGCGAGCGTCGGCAGCAACGACTCCTTGTCGGTCTGCAGGTCGCGGTTGTAGGCGAGCGGCAGGCCCTTGAGGCTGCCGAGCAGCGCCAGCAGCGCGCCGTGCGCGCGCGCGCACTTGCCGCGCACCAGCTCCATGGCGTCGGGGTTGCGCTTCTGCGGCATCAGGCTGCTGCCGGTCGAGACCTCGTCGCCGAACACGACGAAGCGCGCTTCCTGCGTGGCGAAGAAGATCGTGTCCTCGGCGAGCCGCGACAGGTGCGTCTGCGCCATGGCGCAGGCGAAGGCGAGTTCGCAAAGATGGTCGCGCTGCGCCGTCGCGTCGAGGCTGTTGCGGCTCGGGCCGCGGCCGAAGCCGAGGTCGCGCGCCAGCGCATCGCGGTCGACGCCGAGTACGGTGCCGGCGAGTGCGCCGCTGCCGAGCGGCGAGCTGTCCATGCGCGCCGCGGCGTCGGCGATGCGTTCGCGGTCGCGGCCCAGCGCCTCGCAGTGCGCCAGCGCCCAGTGGCCGATCGTGATCGGCTGCGCCCGCTGCAGGTGCGTGTAGCCAGGGATCGGCGCGTCGTGGTGGGCGGCGGCCTTGGCGACCAGCTCGGCGCACAGCCCGGCGATCGCCGCGCGCAGCGCCGCCGCGCGCTCGCGCAGGAACAGCCGCAGGTCGGTCGCGACCTGGTCGTTGCGGGAACGGCCGGTGTGGATGCGCTTGCCGAGGTCGCCGCAGCGGGCGACGAGTTCGCGTTCGACGAGGCTGTGCACGTCCTCGGCGGGATCGCCGGCCGGGACGCCGGTCCGGTGCCAGTGTGCCTCCAGGTCCTCGATCGCCGCGTGCACCCTGGCGAGTTCCTCGGCGGTGAACACGTCGACCTTGGCGAGCGCCGTGCTCCACGCGCGGTTGACGCGCAGGTCGGCGAAGGCGAGCACGTGGTCGACGGGGAGGCTCTTCTGGAACTCGGCGAACAGCGCGTCGAGGCTGCCCTGGAAGCGGCCGCCCCACATCTGGCCGTCCTTGCTCACTTGGCGACTCCCTGCACCTTCGCGGCGACCGCGCCGGGCAGGCCGTACAGCTTGACGAAACCGTAGCTGTCGGCGTGGTCGAACTTCGCCGAGTGGCCGAACGTCGCGAGGTCCTCGGAGAACAGGCTGTTCTTGCTCTTCGCCGACAGCGCCGTCGCCGTGCCCTTGTACAGGCGCACCCGCACCTCGCCGGTGACGGGCTTCGTCGCCTGCGCGAACAGCGCGTCCATCGCGACGCGCGTTGGATGGAACCAGCGGCCGGTGTAGACGAGGTCGGCGTAGTCCGGCATCAGCTTCTCGCACAGGCGCAGCGTGTCGCGCTCCATCGTCAGCGCGCGCAGCGTGCGCGCCGCCTCCAGCACGATCGTGCCGCCGGGCGTCTCGTAGACGCCGCGCGACTTCATGCCGACGAGGCGGTTCTCGCAGATGTCCACGCGGCCGACGCCGTGCGCGCTACCGAGCTCGTTGAGCCTGGTCAGCAGCTTCTCGGCCGGCAGCGCCTTGCCGTCGACGCTGGTCGGCACGCCGGCCTGGAAGCCGATCGTCAGCTCGTGCGGCTGATCCGGGGCCTGGCGCGGATCGACCGTCAGCGTCCAGACGTCGTCCGGCGGCGCGTTGCCGGGCGATTCGAGCGCGCCGCCCTCGTGGCTGATGTGCCAGAGGTTGCGGTCGCGCGAGTAGATCTTGGTGCGCGACGCCGTGACCTGGATGCCGCGTGCGTCGGCGTACTCCAGCGCGTCCTCGCGGCTGCGGATGCCCCAGTGGCGCCACGGCGCGATGACCTCGAGCTCGGGGCCGAGCGCCTGGTAGGCGAGTTCGAAGCGGACCTGGTCGTTGCCCTTGCCGGTGCAGCCGTGCGCGACCGCGTCGGCGCCGATCTCCTGCGCGTACTCGACCTGCCCCTTGGCCAGGATCGGCCGCGCCATGCTGGTGCCGAGCAGGTAGCGGCCCTCGTAGACCGTCATCGCGCGCACGCACGGCCAGACGTACTGCTCCAGCCACTCGCGGCGCAGGTCGTCGACGCGGCAGCTGACGGCGCCGCTGGCCTTGGCCTTCGCGGCGAGCCCGCGCAGTTCGTCCTCGCCCTGGCCGATGTCGCCGCAGTAGGCGTGGACCTCGCAGTCGTAGTTCTCCTTCAGCCACGGAACGATGATCGAGGTGTCGAGGCCGCCGGAGTAGGCGAGGACGATCTTCTTCTTCTTGCTCTTGCTGGGCTTCTTGCTCATGGGAGTCGGTCGGACGGACGGGGAGGGGTGCGGGGTTGGGTGGGAACGGGCGCGCGCCGCTGGCGCGTCATGGCGTCAGCGCATCAACAGGGCGAGCACGGCCTTCTGCACGTGCAGCCGGTTTTCCGCGATGTCGTAGACGACGCTCTGCGGGCCATCCATGACCTCCTGCGTGACTTCCCAGCCGCGGTGGGCGGGCAGGCAGTGCATGAACAGCGCGCCCTTGTTGGCGCGGCGCATCATGTCGTCGTCGACCTGGTAGGCGGCGAAGATGCCGTTGCGTTCCTCGATCTCGTCTTCCTGGCCCATGCTGGCCCAGACGTCGGTGTAGATGGCGTCGGCGCCGTCGGCGGCGGCGTCGGGATCGTTGCTGATCGTCACCTCCGCGCCGCTGTCCTGCGCCGTGCGCATCGCCTCGTTGACGACGCGCGAGTTGGGCTCGTAGCCCTCCGGCGAGCAGACGCGGATGTTGGCGCCCAGCTTGACCGCGGTGTGGATCAGCGCGTGGCAGGTGTTGTTGCCGTCGCCGACGTACGTCAGCGTGCGGCCCCTCACCGTGCCCCACTTCTCCGTCAGCGTGAAGAAGTCCGACAGCGCCTGGCATGGGTGCACGAAGTCCGACAGGCCGTTGATGACCGGGATGTCGGCGTGCAGCGCCAGTTCCTCCAGCGCTTTGTGCTTGAACGTGCGCGCGACGATGCCGTGCACCCAGCGCTCCAGGTTCTTGGCCATGTCCTTCACCGACTCGCGCGAGCCCAGGCGCGCGTCGCGATGGTCCATGAACACGGCGCTGCCGCCCATGTCCTGCATGCCGATGTCGAAGGTGAAGCGCGTGCGCAGCGAGTCCTTCTCGAAGATCATCGCGAGGCGCTTGTGCTTGAGCACCTGCGTGTGCGTCTCGCGCCCGGCCTTCAGGGCGCGCGCGGTGGCGAAGATGCGCTCGATGTCGTGCGCCGTCAGCGACGACGTGCACAGCAGGTCCTTCTGCGAGAGCGGGGCGAGGTCGAGCGTGGCGGTCATGCGGCGGGCGGTGTGGTCGACTGGCAACCGGGGAACACGGCGATGGTCTGGCGCAGGATGCGCAGGCCGTCCTGCACGTCCTCGGCGGTGAGCACGAACGGCGGCACGATGCGGAGCACGTCGCCGGCGGTGCAGTTCACGATCAGGCCGCTGCGGTAGAGCGCCTTCTGCAGCGCCTCGCCGGAGTGGTGCACGCGCAGGCCGAGCATCAGGCCGCGGCCGCGCACCTCGCGCACCATGGCGAACTCGCGCTGCAGGGCCTCGAGGCCGGCGCGCAGTTCGGCGCCGCGCGCGGCGACGTTGTCGAGCAGGCCGTTCTCGACCTCGCGCAGGAACACCAGCGCGGCGCGGCAGACCAGCGGCCCGCCGGCGAAGGTCGAGCCGTGCTCGCCCTTCTGGAACGTGTCGGCGAGCGCCGGCGTGGCGAGGCAGGCGCCCATCGGCAGGCCGGCAGCGATCGGCTTCGCCAGCGTCACGACGTCCGGCGTCACGCCGGCTTCCTGCGCGGCGAGGAAACGCCCGGTGCGGCCGCAGCCGCTCTGGATCTCGTCGTGTACCAGCAGCGTGCCGGTCGCGGTGCACAGTTCGCGCGCGGCCTGCAGGAACGCCGTCGACAGCGGCCGGATGCCGCCTTCGCCCTGGATCGGCTCGGCGACGAACGCGCACGGCCGCTCGTTTCGCAGCGCCGCCGCCAGCGCGTCGACGTCGTCGGGCGCGACCCACGTGGTCGGCTGCAGCGGCTGGAAGGGCTTGCGGTACTTCTCGCTGTGCGTCAGCGACAAGGCGCCCATCGAGCGGCCGTGGAAGCCGCCGGTCAGCGCGACGAACGACGTGCGCTCGGGCGTGCCGCGCACGTGCATGGCCTTGCGCGCGAGCTTGAGCGCGCACTCCATCGCCTCGGTGCCCGAGTTGGTGAAGAACGCAGCACCCATGCCCGTCAGCTTGCACAGCCGCGTCGCCACCTGCTCGGTGAACGGGTGCCGGAACAGGTTGCTGAGGTGCACGACCTTGCCGACCTGGTCGCGCAGTTCCTCGGCGAGGCGGGCATGGCCGTGGCCGAGCGCGCTGACGGCGATGCCGGCCAGGAAGTCGAGGAACTCGCGGCCGTCGCCGGTCACGAGGCGGGCGCCGTGGCCGTCGACGAAGACCTCCTCGGTGCGGCCGTACGTCTTCATCAATCCCTCATCCATCGCAGGCTTCCTCGCATGGCCGCGTCGCGGCGTTGGTGAATCGGGTGCCGACGTCGTCGCGCAGCGCCGCGAGCACGGCGTCCGGCGCGTTGGCCGGCGCGATCTTGACGAGCGCGCGCGGGTTGTCGCGCAGCGCCATCAGCGCGGCGTCGAGCTTCGGGATCATGCCGCCCTTGGCGACGCCGGTTGCGACCAGCTGCTCGCAGTCGGCGGGCGTCAACGCGGCGAGGCGCTTGCCGTCGCCGTCGAGCACGCCGGGCACGTCGGTGAGGAACAGCGCGGCGTCGCAGCCGAAGGCGCGGCACAGCGGGCCGGCGGCGTGGTCGGCGTTGAGGTTGAAGAACGGCTCGCCGCCGGTCTGGCCGGCGGCCGGCGCGACCGTCGCGATCACCGGCACGCGGCCGCTGGCGAGCAGCATGGTCGCGAGGTCGGGCTGCACGTGGTCGATGGCGCCGACGAAGCCGAGGTCGACGCCGGGCTTCACCAGCTTGGTCGCGGTGAACAGGCCGTCGTCGGCGCCGCTCAGTCCGACCGCGGCCACGCCGCAGCCCTGCAGCGTGCGCACCAGCGTCTTGTTGACGCTGCCGGCGAGGGTCATCAGCACGACCTCGGCGGTCCGGGCGTCGGTGACGCGCAGGCCTTCGTGGTACTGCTCGGGGATCTGCAGCGCGCGCACCAGCTGGCGGATCTGGTTGCCGCCGCCGTGCACGACGACGAGTTCGTGGCCCTCGGCGCGCGCGCGCGCCAGCGACCGGCACAGCTCCAGGCGCGGCGCGGCCTCTTCGAGCTGCGCGCCGCCGATCTTGACCAGGATCCTCACGACAGGCCGTCTCCCTCGGGCAGGCCGAGCATCAGGTTCATGTTCTGCAGCGCCTGTCCGGAGGCGCCCTTGACGAGGTTGTCGATCGCCGAGGTGACGACGACGAGCGGGCCGCTGGCGGCGACCGCGATGTGGCACTGGTTGGTGCGCTGCACGCAGCGCAGCTCCGGCTGGCCCTTGTCGTAGACGCGCACGAACGCTTCGTCGGCGTAGCGGGCGCGCAGGCATTCGCGCACGGCGTCGGCGGTGACGCCCGCGTTCGGCGTCAGGTAGAGCGTCGACAGGATGCCGCGGAAGGTCGGCAGCAGATGCGGCGTGAACACGAGGTTCGGCGTGTCGGCCTCCTGCTGGATCTCCGGCGCGTGCCGGTGCACACCGACGCCGTAGGCGCAGAAGTTCTCGTGCACCGCGCCGAAGTGCGTGCGCTCGCTCGGCGCCTTGCCCGCGCCCGAGGTGCCGCTCTTGCTGTCGGCGATGATCGGCGCGCGCTCGTCGAGCAGCCCCGCCTGCCGCAGCGGCAGCACCGGCAGCAGCACCGAGGTCGGGTAGCAGCCCGGGTTGGCGACCAGCCGCGCCGCCGCGACGGCCGCGCGCCGGTGCTCGGTCAGGCCGTAGACGGCCTCGGCGAGCAGCTCGGGCGCGGGGTGCGCGGCGTGGTAGACGCGCTCGTACAGCGCCGGGTCGCGCAGCCGGAAGTCGGCCGATAGGTCGACGACCTTCTTGCCGTGCGCCAGCGCCGCCTTGGCGATCGCGCTCGCCGCGCCGTGCGGCGTGCACAGGAACACGCCGTCGACGGCCGCGAGGCGGTCGAGGTCGAGCGCGTCGATGGTCGGGTCGTTGGGGAACGCCGGCGGTTCGGGCGCGGCGCCGGCGCGCGCGGTCATCACCGCGGTCGCCCGCAGCCGCGGGTGCCGGGACAACAGGTCGAGCAGTTCGCGCCCGGTGTACCCGGACGCGCCGACGATGGCGCACGACTTCATGGGCGGGTGGTCCGGGCGCCGCCGAGTTCGCGGGCCAGCGACTTGGCGCGGCCCTCGGTGGCGCAGACGGCCAGCACGGTGTCGTCGCCGGCGATGGTGCCGACGACGCCGGGCAGGCGCGCCTGGTCGATGGCGAGGCCGAGCGGCTGCGCGCCGCCGGCGGGCGTGCGCAGCACCAGCAGGTTCTGCGCCGGCGTCGCCGCGAGCAGCCACGTGCGCGCCGCCTGCTGCAGCGACTGCTCGGCCGCCGGCGCGGCGGCGACCACCACGGGCAGTTCGTAGCCCTCGGGGCCCTTGACGACGCCGAGGTCGCGCAGGTCGCGCGACAGCGTCGCCTGGTTGACGTCGCAGCCGTCGGCCGCGAGTTGCTCCTGCAGGTCGGCCTGGTTGCGCACGCGGCCGCGCGCGAGCAGCCGGCGGATGCGCTGGCGGCGTTCGTCGCGGTCGGCGGGGGCGGTGGGGCGGGATGGCATAATTATGCAGGAGCGGCGCATAAATATGCATCCGCGCGCGCAGCGCAAGGCCCTGGCACAGGATTTTTGCGCGCGCGTCAGCGCACGTTCGGCGGCAGCAGCGCGTGCCGGTGCACGCCGAGCACGTTGCGCAAGCGCTGGCGGCAGCGCTCGGGCACGTCGGGCGAGAACCGCAGCGTCAGCGCGCTGCGCGGGCCGAGCACGTCGCTGCGGCCGCTGTGGACGCCGAGGTCGCGCGCGACGTCGGCGCAGTCGGCGACCCATGCGCCCGAGGGCCGGCCGTGGCGCACGACGGCGCCGTCCGGGGTGAACTGCACCGTGGCGTGCGCCGGCACGGCGAGGCACTGCAGCACGTGGAGAAGGCGCGCGAGCACGGCGGCGTGCATCGTGAAGAACTCTCCACGCCGAATCCACGTTCGCGGCCGGCGCGGCTGCTGCCTTGGTCCGTTCGTGCGCGGCGGGTATGCAAGGCGGCGTGTCCTCGTCCGAGACCCGCTGGCAACACCTGCGCGCCGAGTTCGCCGACCTTGGTCCGCTGCGGCCGGTCGCCGTCGCCACTGCCGTGCTGCCGACCGCAGGCCTGATGCTCGTGCTCGGCAACCTGCGCGACCTGGCGGCGGCTTGGCCCGCCGCGCCGCTGGGCCACGCCGCCGCCGCGGCCGCCGTCGGCGCGCTCGTCGGCGCGGTGCTGCTGCCGGCGGCGTTCGCAGCGTTCGCCGCTGGCGCGTGCCTTGGCGTCGTCGGCGGTGCGGCGGCGGCGATCGCCGGCTTCGCGTTCGCCGCCGCACTCGGCCAGTTCGTCGTCTGGCCGTTCGCCGTAACACGGCTCTATCCGTTCATGGCGGGCCGGCCGCGCGTCGCCGCCGTGCAGGCGCTGTGCGCGGGAGGGCCGGCGGCGGCCGTGCGCGGGGCGCTGGCGCTGCGGTTGGGCTGTGCGGTGCCGTTCCAGGTGGTCAGCCTCTACCTTTCGGCGGCGCGCATCCCGGCGCGCGTCGCCGTGCCGGGCGCGGTGCTCGCGGCCGCCGTCGTGGCGCCGGCCGCGGCGTGCGCCGGCGCTCTGTGGCGGGCGTGGGCGACCGACGGCGTCTGGCCATCGGCGCCGCATTGGGCGGCGTTGGCCGCGCTCGCCGCGCTGGCGCTTGGCGCGCGGCTGTGCGCGCGCCGGGCGTTGGCCGGCATGCCGTAGCCGGCGGCCATGATCCTGCGGGGTGGGCGCGTCGCGCGCGCCGCGCCCCGCGGGTCGCGATCACTTCGCGAGCTGGATCTTCAGCGCGCCGGTCAGCGTGTGCTTGCCCCAGGCGAGCGTGAACGTGCCGTTGCTCGGGTCCTTGTCGTCGGCCGCGAGCGTCATCGTCAGCTTCTCGGCGGCTTCCTTGGCGCCGTCCTTGTTCAGCGTCAGCGGGCAGAGGACGTCCGGCGTCCACGTCTGCGCGCCGAACGGCAGCGTGCCGGCCTTGGCGGCCTTCGTCGCGTCGAGCAGCGCGAGGTGGAACTTGCCGTCCTTGTCGCACATCAGGCCGACGACGTAGCTGCCGGCCTCGACCTTGGCGCCGCCGATCTCGACCGGCACCGTGGTCAGGAACGTCGTCCACATGTCCTTGCCCAGGCGGTTCAGCTTGCCCTTCAGCTTGTCGAGCATGCTGTCGTACTCCGGCTGCCACATCGGCTGGCCGTAGGTGACCGTGATGCCGGCCATCATGTTCTCGCCGAACATGACGAGGCTGGAACTGGCGCGCTCGGCGGCGCCGCCGAAGACCTGGACCTTCTGGGCGGCAGCGGGGAGCGAGAGGCAGAGGGCCGCGAACGCGGCGACGAGGGAAGTGCGCATCGGTTGGGTTCCTTGGGTTCGGCGGCGTGAGCGCCGCCGGGTTTTGGGGGCCGACAGGATAGGCGCGGCGGTCGGCGAAGCAACGCGCGCCGCCGATCAGCCGACCAGTTGGCGCAGGTGGCCGAGCACGGCGTCGACTTCTTCGACCGTGTTGTAGTGCAGCAGGCCCAAGCGCAGCACGCCGTCGGGTTCGAGCCCGAGCGCCGTCGTCAGCGCGATCGCGTAGCTGTTGCCCGACCAGCAATGCACATGCCGCGTCGCCAACCCGGCGGCGACGGCGCTCGGCCGCGCGCCGTCCGCGGTGAACGACACCGTCGCGCAGCGCTCACGCACGCGCGCCGGGTCGGCGAGGCCGAGCACGCGCACGCGCGGCAGCGCGGCGAGGCCTTCGAGCAGGCGCGCGCACAGGTCGCGCTCGTGCCGTTCGATCGCGTGGAAGGCGGCGTCCAGCAACTGCCGACGGTCGCCGTGGCCGCCGACCTCGCGGCCGAGCGCGGCGAGGTAGTCGATCGCGGCGAGCACGCCGGCGATGGCGGCGAAGTTGGCGGTGCCGGTCTGCCACTTCTCGGCGCCGTGGTCGGGCGCGGGCCGCACCTTGTCGACGGACGTCTCCTCCAGCAGCACGCGCCGGCCCCACAGCAGGCCCACGTGCGGGCCGAAGAACTTGTACGCCGAACAGGCGACGAAGTCGGCGCCGAGCCGCCGGACGTCGAGGCGCAGGTGCGGCGCCCAGTGCACGGCGTCGACGTAGCTCAGCGCGCCGTGCTGGCGGGCGAGCGCGGCGAGGCGCGTCACCGGCTGGATCGCGCCGCTCAGGTTGCTGGCGGCGCCGACGGCGACGAGCCGTGTCTTCGGGCCGATCTTGCGCGCGGCATCGTCGAGGTCGAGCCCGGCGTCGGGCCGCACGGCGATGCGCTGCACGGCGCAGCCGGCGTCGCGTGCGGCGAGCACCCACGGCATCACGTTGGCGTCGTGGTCGCTGTCGGTGACGACGACCTCTTCGCCGGGTCGCCACGTGCGCGCCAACTGCCGCGCCGCGTGGAAGGTCAGCGTCGTCATGTTGGCGCCGAACACGACCTCCTCCGGATCGTCGGCGCCGAAGAAGTCCGCCGCCGCCGCCCGCGCCGCCGCCACCATGGCGTCGGTTGCGCGCGACGTGGCGAAGGCGCCGCCGTGGTTGGCGTTGCAGTGCAGGATGTGCTCGCGCATCGCGTCGGCGACGACGGTCGGGACCTGGCTGCCGGCCGGGCCGTCGAAGAACACGCTGCGCGCGCCGTGCTCGCCGCGCTCCAGGCCGGGGAAGCGCGCGCGCACGCGCGCGACGTCGAGGGGCAGGAGGTCCATGGCGGGCGAGGATAATCGCCGGCCGCGGCTCACGCGGCGGTCGCGTCGCCCTTCGGCCGCAGCGTGAGCAACTGCCGCCAGAAGCCGCGCGGCCCCGCGACGCCGCCGGCGAGGCCGTAGCGCGCCGGCCAACCTGCGGGCGGCAGTTGCAGCGTGCCGAACACCCGGTCGAGCCACGGTAGGTGCACGGCGAAGTTGCCGTCGGGCAGCGCGTCGGCGTGGTGCCAATGGTGGATGCGCGGCGTCACCAGCCACGGCTCCAGCCACCGCAGGTCCCAGCGCACGTTGGCGTGCACGAAGGTCGCCTGCGCGCCGACGAACGCGAGGTACGCGGCGATCGCGGCGAGGTCGAAGCCGAGTGCGGCGATGGCGGCGTAGACGAGCGCGCGCGTCAGCAGCGCGTCGACGACGTGCAGCCGCGAGCCGGCGAGCCAGTCCATCGCCGTCGCCGAGTGGTGGATGGCGTGGAAGCGCCACAGCCACGGCAGCCGGTGGCAGGCGCGGTGGATCCAGTACTGCGCGAGGTCGGCGACGAGCACGACCAGCGGCAACTGCAGCAGCAGCGGCAGGTCGCCGAGCGCCGTGCGCGCCGCCGGCAGCGCGCCGGCGAGCGCGTTCCCCGGCGCCAGCACGAGCGCGGTGGTGACCTGCACGAACAGCGCGCTGGCGACGAACCACGCGAGGTCGGTCGGCCACTCGGGCCGGAAGGTCGGTTGGTCGCGCAGCGGGCTCAGCCGTTCGAGCGGCAGGAACACCAGCGGGTACAGCAGCAGGTTGAGCACGAGCGCGTCGACGGCGACCACGCCCGGCCCGCCGCCGGGCGGCCGCTGCGGCAGCGCGACCAGCAGTGCGGCGCCGAGCACCGCTGCGGCGAGCGCGACGAGGCCGAGCGTCTTCTTGCGCCGCAGGCCGAGCGAGACGGCGCCGAGCACGGCGGCGACCAGCAGGCAGACGGCCGTCCACTGCGGCAGCGCCGCCGGCCAGTGCGCGCGCAGCGCCGGCGTCGTCAGCGCATCGGGCCACGCGAGGCACGCCGCGGCGCCGAGGCCGGCGAGGCCGAGCAGCGCGCCGAGCGTGCCGCTGAGCCAGCCGCTGCCGAAGCGGTGCGGTTCGTCGGTCAGCAGCCAATCGCCGGGGCGCGCCGGGCCGGTCATGCCGTGCTTGTAGCGACCCGGGCCGGCGCGCGCGTCCCGCTTCGGGCGCAAACGTCCTGCCGGCGTGGCCGGCCCCGGCGGCCGACGCTACTCTCTTCCGCCCTGCGTTTTGCTCCGAGGCGTGCGCCCACCAGCGCCGCGATGCCATGGGACTGTTCGATTTCCTGAAGAAGAAGCCCGACGACGCGCCGGCGTCGCCGCCCGCCACCGGCGGCCCCGCCGCCGCACCCGCCAGCCCCGCCGCACCCGCGCAGCCTGTGTCGCCGGCCGCGCCCGCGCAGGCACCGAAGGCCGCGCCGCAGCCGGCCGCGCCCGCACCCGCGGCCGGTGCGCCGGCTGCCGCGCCGGCGAAGCCCGCGCCTGCCGCGGTGATCGAGGGCGTCGACGCCTTCGGTCGCCGCACGGCGATCCCGCGCGAAGAATACCGGACCCGCATGCTGCCGGAGCTGCTCAAGGCGCACGGCAACAACCCCGACCAACTCGTCGGCATCATCCTGCAGGCGCTGCGCGACGGCCTCGCCGCCGACGTGCTCGCCGCCGCCAACCGGCTCACCGTCGTCGACAAGGACGTCGAGCGCGCGCTGTCGGTGCTCGCGGTGGTGCAGCGCGACGCCGGCGAACTCGACTCGGCCGAAGCGACGCTGCGCGAACTGCTGCAGAAGCGGCCGCAGTCGGCGGCCGCGCGCGTCGGGCTCGGCATGCTGGCGCTGCAGCGCGGCGACAAGGCGGCCGCCGCCGACCTGCTGCAGCAGGCGCTCGGGATCGACGTCAACCACCCCGACGCGGTGCACGGTTGGCTGCAGCTGCGCCACGACACGGTCGGCGACGCCGGCTACTTCGCCGAACTGCAGGAACTGGCGGCGCGACCGCAGGCGTGGCGCGCGAAGCTGTGGCTGGCGCGGCACCTCGGACAGAAGGGCGACGCCGACGCCGCGGCCGCGGTGTACCGCGACGTCCTGGCGCTCGCCGGCGACCAGCAGGACGCGCAGATCATGGCCAGCGGCGACCTCGTGCAGATGCAGCGCCACGACCTCGTCCGCGAACTGGTCGCGCCGCGCTTCGTGCCCGGTCGCAGCCACCCGCACGTCGGCCTGGCACTGCTGCACCACTTCGCGCAGACGCAGGACCACGTTGCCGGCGCTGCCCTGCTGCACCAGATGCACCTGCACTACGGCCACCTCGTCGGCGGCGAGCTGCAGCCGTTCACGGCCGAGTTCGATCGCCAGCGCCTCGCCAAGCTGCCGCCGCCGGCGCCGATGGGCCCCAACGCCCGCATCGGCCTGTACCGGCTCGATCGCCCGATCTGGTACGCCGGCCTCGACGACCCGGTCTGGCTGCTGCCCAACAAACCCGCCGGCGGCCGCCAGGCGCTGTTCTTCGCGCTGAGCATCGAAGGCAAGGCCGAGATGCTGACCGGCAAGGAGGACGAGGTCGGTCGCCTGTCGCGCAGCCTGCCGCTGCTGCTCGCCGAGCAGGCATGGCTGTCGACGCCGCACCGCGGTGCGGCGCTGCTGCCGCTCGCCGAGTCCGGTGGGTGGGCGCTGATGGGGCGGCCGTGGCCGGAGGAGATGCTGCTGCAGGGCCTGCCCGAGCGCGAACGCGCCGAGGCGCTGCTGGTCACCGGCACGCTGCACGTCGACGGCGACCTGCGCCGCATCGACCTGTTCGTCTACGACGGCGCCAAGCAGGCGCGCGTCGGCCACGTCAGCGCGCAAGCGCCCGTCGCCGCCGCCGGCGAACTGCTGCTGCGCCTGCTCGCCGACCTGTGGCCGCTGCTCGGCGGCCCCAAGGACCACAAGCCGCCCGTCGGCGACGCAGCGTTCTGGCAGCGGTACGCCGAAGGCCTCGGCCAACTCGCCGCGCTCGTGGTGACGCAGGCCGGCGGCATGCCGAAGGAACGCCTGTACGGCGAGCGCTACATCACCAACTGGCTGCAGAGCGCCGCGCTGCTGGAGTCGCGCTGGCAGCCCGGCTTCTGGACGGTGTTGTCGGCGCTCGGCGTGCTGCACCAACTCGGTTCGCCGGTGCCCAAGGAGCACGCGCGCTTCGTCGCCGAGGTGTTCCGCCAGTCGCCGCCGAACAGCCCGTTCGCGCGGCTGGCGGCGCCGGTGCTGCGCGCCGTCGGTCTCGACGGCCTGTGGCAGGCGCGGCGGCCCGAAATCGTCGCCGCCGCCGGCGGCGATCCCGCCTACGCTGCGTGGCTGCAGCGCGTCGAAGCGCCGAAGACCGCCTGACGCGGGCGGTTGGGGGCGCGGCGGCCCGGCGCGGCCCGGGGCCGGCTCGCCGCAGCGCGCCGGTGCCGGGTTCCGCAGGCGGCGCTTCCGTCGCGGCGGGCGGGGCCTATCCTCTTCGCCCCCCGACCGTGCTGAACCCCGTCGACACCAAGTCCCTGTTCCTCGACCCCGCCGTCGCCGACGCGTCGCACTCGACGATGGCGCGCGGCATGAAGGGTTCGGCGATCCTCAAGGTCGCGGCCGAGATCCGCGCCATGCAGGCCGCCGGCCGCGAGGTCTGCAACCTGACGGTCGGCGACTTCGACCCCAAGCAGTTCCCGGTGCCGCCGCAGCTGATCGCGGCGACCGAGGCGGCGCTGCGCGCCGGCCACACCAACTACCCGCCGTCGGACGGCGTGCTGGAGCTGCGGCAGGCGGTGCAGCGCTACTACGAGCGCGAACTCGGCCTGCGCTACCCGGTCGAGTCGGTGCTGATCGCCAGCGGCGCGCGGCCGATCCTGTTCGCGGCGTACGGCTGCGTGCTCGACCCGGGCGAGACGGTCGTCTACCCCGTGCCGTCGTGGAACAACAGCTACTACGTGCAGCTGTTCTCGGCGCGCGCGATCACCGTGCCGGTGACCAAGGCGACGCGCTTCCACCCGACCGCGGCCGAGCTGGCGCCGCACGTGCGCGAGGCTCGCCTGCTGGTCGTCAACTCGCCGCAGAACCCGACCGGCACGGTCATCCCGCCGGAGCAGCTGCGCGCCATCGCGCAGCTCGTCGTCGACGAGAACGAGCGGCGCAAGGGCACCGGCCAGAAGGCGCTGTTCCTGCTCTACGACCAAGTCTACTGGACGCTGACCTTCGGCGGGCAGAAGCACGTCACGCCGATCGAGCTGGTGCCGGCGTGCGCGCC
>JBKDXM010000109.1:0-4283 GCA_046306335.1 Planctomycetota bacterium | reverse complement strand
CTCGGCGAATCGACCGATTCGCCTGCGGTCGTCGGCTTCGCCCCAGCCGCGAATCCGCGCACCGGATCGGCGCGCGTTCCGTGACGCAGACTCCTCGGAGCCTGCGTCACGAAAGGCCGCGCCGCCCGGCACGCGTCTTCGCGGACCTGAGCGGGCGGCCGCGGCATCGGGGTGGGGCGCTGCTGCTCGCCCGCGCGGCGCCTCCGGCGTCGCCGCGGAACAACAACCAAGCGATCAGGTCGGGCCTTGGCCCCGCGGAAATCCGGTCCGAATCGGCGCCGCCAGTTCCCATGTTCTTCGTGCATCCTCGTCACCGACGCTTCGTGCCTTTGCCGCACGGCCTGCGGGTCCTTCGTCGGCCGCTGCGGCGTCTCGCCGCGGCGGCAGTCGACGCCGTGCTGCCTCCCGTGTGCCCGGCGTGCAGCGCGCCGTCCGTGCGGCTGTGTCGGGTGTGCGACCAAGGGCTCGTCCGTCGTTCGACGCCTGGTTGCCGGCGTTGTGGGGAACCGGTGCTCGTCGGGGGATCCACGTGCGGCGCCGACCACCGGGAACTTCGCAACCTCGCGCTGCACGTCGCTCCTTGGCGCTACTGCGGCACGGGCGGGGAGTTGGTGCGCCGCTTCAAGCTCGCTGGTGACGGCGGCGCCGGTCGCCTGATGGCGCATGCGATGGCCTCGGCTTGGCGCATGGCTGCGGGCGCGGCTTGGGAGCGGGCTGTCCTGGTGCCGGCGCCGTTGCACTGGCGGCGGCGACGTGCGCGCGGATTCGATCAGACGGCGTGGCTGGCGCGGCGGCTCGCGGGCGCGCTCGGCTTGGCGGCAGCCTGCGACGAGCTGGTGCGCGTCCGCGCGACGTCCCCGCAGGGCGATCCCCGGGTCGCCTCGCGCGAGGCCAACGTCGACGGTGCCTTCGCGATGAGCCGCAACGCCAAGGTGCGCGGTCGCGATGTCGTGCTGGTCGACGACGTGCTCACTTCGGGGGCCACGGCGCGCGCGTGCGCCGACGTGCTGCTCGCAGCGGGCGCGCGGCGGGTCGCCGTCGTCACCGCCTGCCGCAGTTGACGGACGTCACTTGCCGGCGAGCGCAGCGTCGAAGAACGCGAACACGTCCGGCAGGGCGATCTGCACGATGGCGAGATGCTCTACGTCCGGGTACTCGCGCAGAGTCGCCATGAAGCCATTGGCCGTCAGGCCGGCGTGGAGGCTCTGCGCGCCGGCCAGCGCGAAGTCGCGCGCGCCGACGCCGACGAAGAACGGCGGCGCCTTGGCGCCCTTGCGCGGCACGCCGCCGCCGCCGCCGAGGGCGGCGACGGCGCGGTAGCGCTCGGGGGCCCGCCCGGTCGCCGACATCGCCGCCGCGGCGCCCATCGAGTGGCCGACGACGACGACGCGCTGCGGGTCGATCGGGAAGCGGGCGGCCAGCGCGTCGACCAGCGGGCCGAGGTCGCCGCCGCCCAGCATGCCCAGGCGCGGCGCGACCAGGAACCAACCGCGTTCGCGGCAGCGCCGCGCGATCGCGCCATCGCCGTAGCCGTCGAAGAACAGGTTCTCGGAGCCGCCGGCGCCGTGCAGCGCCAGCACGAGCGGCGCGCGCGCGCCGTCCGCCGGGGGGGCGTCCGGCGCCTGCAGGCGGACGACGGTCGAGGTGCGCCCCGTCGGCACGCGCAGCCAGCCCTGGCCGCGCGTCGTCGCGCCGTAGCGCGCTTCGCCCTTGGCCGCGGCGGCGGCCAGCGCTTCGGCCTCGGCGAGCAGGCGCGCGCCCGGCAGCACGGTCTCTTCGGCGTTCGCCTTGACCATGCCGGTGCAGAGTCCGGCGAGCAGGTCGAGCGTGCCTGCCTCCAGCGAATCCGGTTGGCGGTCGGGCTCGCCGGCGGCGGCCTGGACCACGGCGAGGCGCGCCGCCGCGTCGGCGGCGAGCGAGAGTCCCTGCGTGCGCGCGACGAGGACGGTGTCGCCGCGGCGGAGTTCCCACGCGAGCGTGCGGTCACCGGGCGCGGCGTCGGCGAGGTCGAGGGTCGCAGCGACCGGCAATTCCGCCACCGGTTGCCGCAGGCGGTCCTTGTCGTCGCCGTCGAGGCGCGCGCACCAGACGAGGTCGGCGGGCAGGTCCTCGTCGGCGCGATAGGCGGCGGCGAGACGCAGCGCGACCGGTCCGCCCCGCGGATCGACGAGGCGCGCAGGCAGTTCGACGCGCAGGCTGGTGGCGAAGCGGCGAGCCGCCGGCGCAGCGCCGACCAGGGCTTCGTCGGCGGCGGCGATGGCCTTGGCCACGGTCTTCAGGTCGAGGCGGAAGAACGCCTGCACGGCGCGGTCGAGTTCGCCGTAGGCGGCGCGCCGGCGGGCCGCATCGGGGGTGGCATCGAGTTGCCGTTCGAACGCGCGCAAGCGCAGGCCGAGTTCGTAGCGGTCGACCTGGGCGCTGGCGTGCCGGCAGAGGCCGCCGAAGGCGGCGACGACGAGGGCGAGGCGGAGGAGGCTCATGGAACGGCTCCGGAGCGTTGGCTGGCGGCGGCCAGACGGTCGGCGAACGCGCCGGCGGCGAAGCCGGTGAGGGCGGCCACCAGCGAGGTGAGGTACGGGTAGGGCACGTGCTCGGGCAACGCATAGCCGCCCAGGATCCACGCGCCCAGGCCGCCGAGCAGCGCGCCGACGGCGGCGCGCGGGCCGCCGACCCCCGTGTAGCAACCGAACACGGCGAGCACGAACACCCCGGCGCTGCCGAAGCCCGAGGCCTGTTCGACGAGTTCCTTGACGTTCCAGCCCGACAGCGCGAGCGCGAGGGCGACGGCGCCGGCCAGGGCGGCCGCGCAGCGCGCGCGTGCGAGGTTGCCGGCGCTGGCGTCGCGGTGCGGCAGCAGGTTGCGCACGACGATCGATGCAGCGACCAGGAAGCAACTGTCGACCGTCGACAGGATCGCGGAGATCAGCGCCCCGGCGAACAGCAGGTTGAGCGCCGGGTGCAGCAGCTGTGCACCGAGGTGGGGCAGCAGCGCCTCGGGATCGGCGAGGCCGGGCGCGAGGCGCGGGCCGACCACGCCCATCGCCAACGGCACGACACCGACGATGAGGTAGAGCCCGCCGCCGGCGATGGCGGCGCGGCGCGCGATCGACGGCGAGCGGGAGGCGAGGCAGCGCGACAGCGCCTCCTGGGCGACGATCGAGCCGCAGATGGGGATCGCCCACGACTCGGCGATGGCGAAGGCGCCGATCGCCTCCGCTTCGCCAACGGTGGCCGCGGCGGCGACCGGCGCGGCGTCGGCGACCGTCGGCAGGTTGCACCAGACGGCGATCGCCAACGCGGCGATGCCGAGCAGCAGCAGGGCGCCCTGCACGACGTCGGTGTAGACGTCGGCGAGGAGGCCGCCGGAGACCGTGTAGACGACGGCGACCGCGGCGGCGATCCACGTGCCCGTCGCCTCGGACAGGGCGCCGTCGGAGTTGGTGGCGACGATGTGGCCGAAGGCGCGCACCTGGGCGGCGGCCCACAGCAGCGACGACGGCAGCAGCAGCACCGCCGCGAGCCGCTCGGGTCCAGCGCCAAAACGCCGCCGGAAGAAGTCCGCCAGGGTCGTGATGCGCTCGGCGTGCAGGCGGGCCGCGAAGAACAGGCCCATCAGCACGAGGCAGAGGCCGTAGGCGAACGGTTCGGTCGTGTCCGCCCGCAGGCCGTTGCTGTAGGCGTTGCCGGCGGCGCCGATGCAGCTCTCGGCGCCAAACCACGTCGCGAAGATGCTCGTCGTCGCGAGGAACGGGCCGAGCCGGCGGCCGGCGACGAGGTAGTCGTCTTCGTTGCCGATCCGGCGGGACGCCCAGAAGCCGACCCCGAGTTGGGCCAGCACGAAGAGCGCGAGCAGGATCAGCACCCCGGAGCGTGTACTCCGCGGCCAGGTCGGAAGCAAAGATGCCCGCGCGGGGACGCGGGGGCCGCGGGCCGGCGAACCATGGGTCCTGCTGGCCGCCGGCGGTGGGGGAGGGGGCGGGAAGGGGACAGGCGAATGCGCCTCGGGCGGCCGCCGCCAGGACTCGCCACGCCGCCAAGCGACCGCCCCGGCCACGGCGGCGGACGGCGGCGCAGCCCTCGCTGCGCAGGTGGCAGCGCTGCCTGCGAAGAAATCTTCAAGTCGTGGCTTGACGGGCTCCGATCGCTCGCTACCTTCTCCCGCCCCTCGCACGGCGCGGACGCGCTGGAGCGAGGCGATCTTTGACATTCAGGGTGGCCTCGAAAGAGAAGCGTGTGAGCTATTTTGAGAACGCTTTCCGGTGCTTGGCGCCGGAGGAGCGTAG
>JBKDXM010000108.1:0-87369 GCA_046306335.1 Planctomycetota bacterium | reverse complement strand
GCCCCGGCGGCGGACGAAGCAGTCGAAGTGCGGCAGGCGATCGCCGAAGGGGCCCTGACCGTGCACTGCGCCGACGAGTCCGGCAAACCGGTCGCGAACGTCGAGGTCGCCGCCGGGATCGCCGACGGCGCCAGCTTGACCGAGCGGCTGCTCGGCGCGCAGATGCTGGCGACGGCACGCACGGATGCGGCGGGAGCCGTCCGCTTCGCTGCGCTGCCCGCGGGCCCCGTGGACGTCGTCGCCAGCGGCCTCGCAGCCGTCCAGCGCGCCCAGATCGCCGGCGCCGAGTCGATCTGCCGCCTGCAGGTGCGGGCGCCGGAACGACTGCGCGGCGTCGTCGTCGACGCCGGCGGGCAGGGAATCCCCGGCGTCGTGTTGCGCTCCTCGCTCACCGCCAGGCGCGGCGACCAAGGCCATGCCTTCGCGACGACCCGGACCGACGGCTCCTTCGACGGCACGTCCCACGTGACGGGCGGCTACGTGTTCGCCAGCCACCCTGACTACGCGCTTCCCGCCGGCGTGCGCGCCGACGCTGCCACGACGCTGCGTTTCGTGCTGCAACCGGCGAGCAGCGAATTGGCGGTGCGGGTCGTCGACGAAGGCGGCGCGCCGATCGCGGACGCCTACGTCGCAGCCGTCCCCAAGGCGCCCGCTGGCACGGTCATTCCTGTCCAACACGCCCGTACCGGCGCCGACGGCTCGTGCCGCCTGCTCGACCTCGGCATGGCCGATTGCTTGCTCGTCGCCCGCGCGGCGGGTCGCGCCGCCTGCATGGCCGACCGGACGCACGATGGCAGTCCAACCGTGCTGGTTGCGTCCCGTGGTTTCCCGGTGCGCGGCCGCGTCATTCGTCAGAACGGCGAACCGATGCCCAACGTCGCCGTCCGGGTCGGCGCCCTCCGTGACAAACCCGGCAATGCCCACGACGCGTACACGATGAGCACCGCGCGGACCGACGACGATGGCCGCTTCCACGTGGCCCAGATCGCCGCCGGCGCGATCTTCGTGCGTGCGACCAGCGGCTCGATCGCCGGTATCGAGGGCGCCAAGACGCCGCTCGTCCTCGCCGCCGTCGATGCGCGCGCTGGCACCGACGAACCGGAATGCCTGCTGGTCGCGCGCGATCCGCCTTCGATCCGCGGCAGACTCGTCGACGGCACTGGCCAGGGCATGCGCGGTTGGACGGTGATCGGCGTCCCCACCGTGGGCTTCAGCCAGTATCGGATGATCCGCAGTCGTGACGCGATCACGGACGACCAGGGGTGGTTCACCTTGGCTGACCTCGCGGCCGGGGAACGCCATGCGCTGGGCGCCTGGCCACCGGGGCTCGATCGCTTCGGCCGAGCCATCCCGCAGGAACTCGGCGAAGCGACGGCAGGAGACGCCGGCCTGCGCTGCGTGGTCGACGCCGCGACGCCGCGGCGGGAAATGGCTCTGCGCGTACTCGATGGCGCTGGCAACGTGCCCGCCGATTGCCGGCTGACGCTGCGATCGCGCCATCTGCGCTGGAACATCGGCCGCCTGCTCGGCGACGACGGCGCCGTCGTCTGGCGCGACGTTCCGGCCGGCGACTACGAGGTCGTCGTCTCCAGCCCGACCGCCGCCACCGTGACGCTGCCCGCGGTCGTCAAGCCCGGAGCCCAGCGCACGGACCTGGGCACGTTGACCTTGCCGTTGCCCGCGTACGCCAACGTCCAGCTCGACGGGGGGATCGGCACGGGCGCGGGCATCCGCCTGCTGGCGCGCCCGACGGCCGGCGACGCCTTCCGGCACGCGGACACCGATGCGAATGCGGCAGCCACCGTCGGCCCGCTGCCGCCCGGCCCCGTCGAGATCGTCGGCTACGGCGAAGGCATCGCGCCGTTCCGCCGACGCTTCGACCTCGCGCCCGCCGCCAACCCGATCGTCATCGCGGTCGCCGCCGCAGCGACCGTGCCGCTGGAGTTCCGCTTCGCGCGCGCCGAGAACCAATACACCGTCGATGGTCCACTCTACGTGCGCATCCTCGACGGCGCGGGCGCGCTGCTGCACGAGTTCGAATTGGCCGCCGCCAGCCAACCCGGCGTGTTCCGCACCGCCCTCGGCTTGCCGGCAGGTACGTGCCAGGTTGCCGCCACAACCCTGTGGAATGCAACCGGCAGCGCGACGTTCCAGGTCCCCGCGGCGGGCACGATCGATCCGGTGCGCATCACCCTGGCCCGCTGACCACCGGCAACCAGGGAGCAGGGCGGCACGGCCGCAGACGCAGGCGATCCTGCCGCTTCTGCGCCCTGCCACGTGACGCATGAATGGTCGCGCCGATAGAACGCAGCCCATGCGCCCAGGTCTGCTCCTCCCGCTGTTCGTCCTCACGGCGTGCGCCGGCGCCCCCCAATCGAACGTGTCGAACGCCGCTGCCGACGTCCATTCCTTCGCCGAGCCCCACCGCGTGCGCTCGCGCCACCTCGAACTCGACCTCGCGCTCGACTTCACCGCCAAGGTCGCGCGCGGCCACGTCGTCCACCACATCGAGCGTCTCGACGCCGACGCGCCCTTCGTCGTCGACTCCGACGGACTCGTCGTCCGCGGCGCCTTCGACCAGCACGGCCGGCCGCTGTTCGTCGATCTGGCGAGCCTGCCCGATCCGCTGCGGGGCCAACGCCTCGCCGTCCGCTTGCGCGCCGACACGGACCGCGTGCGCATCGACTACAGCACGGCCCCCGACGCCGAAGCGATGCAGTGGCTCGCGCCCGAGCAGACCGAAGGCGGCAAGCAGCCGTTCCTGTTCACCCAGGGGCAGGCGATCCTGACGCGCAGTTGGATCCCGCTGCAGGACAGCCCGAGCGTGCGCGTGACGTGGCAGGCGCGCATCCAGGCGCCCGCCGGACTCGTGCCGCTGATGAGCGCGGTGCAACGTGAGGAACGCGCCGACGGCGTGCGCTTCGCCATGGACCGGGCCGTGCCGCCGTACCTGATCGCGCTCGCTTGCGGCGATCTGTCGTCGCGAGCGTTGAGCGACCGCTGCGCCGTCTGGGCCGAACCGTCGATGCTCGATCTCGCCGCCAGCGAACTGGCCGACACCGAGTCGATGGTCGCCGCCTGCGAGGCCTTGTTCGGCCCCTACCGCTGGGGCCGATACGACGTGCTCGTGCTGCCGCCGAGCTTTCCGTTCGGCGGCATGGAGAATCCGTGTCTTCCGGTCGCGCCGCCGACGATCCTCGCCGGCGACAAGTCGCTGGTCTCGCTGATCGCGCACGAACTCGCGCACAGCTGGTCGGGCAACCTCGTAACCAACGCGACGTGGCGCGACTTCTGGCTCAACGAAGGCTTCACCGTCTACCTGGAGCAGCGCATCATGGAGCGCGTCTTCGGCCGCGAGCGCGCGGTCATGGAGACGCGCCTGGGCATGCAGGAACTGGCCGACGAGCTGCAGTCGCTGCCCGCCGCCGACCAGCGGCTCCACCTCGACCTGACCGGGCGCAATCCGGACGACGCGATGACGGCCGTCGCCTACCAGAAGGGCGCGGCGTTCCTACGCAGCCTCGAACAGGCCTTCGGCCGGGAGCGGCTCGACGCGTTCCTGCGCGACTGGTTCGACGCCCACGCCTTCCAGAGCGTGACGACCGCGACGTTCCTCGACTGCCTGCAGCGCGACCTGCTGGCGACCGACGCCGCCGCGGCCGCGCGCGTCGACGTCGCGCGCTGGGTCGATGGCAGCGGCCTGCCGACGGACGCGATGGCCCCGGAGAGCGCCCTGTTCGCCGCCGTCGACGCGCAGTTGGCGGCGTTCCGCGGCGGGTCTGCGCCAGCCGGTCTCGCCGTCGACGGTTGGGTGACGCAGCAGTGGCTGCGCTTCCTGCACGGTCTCGGCGATTGCCCGGCCGAACGCATGGGCGAACTCGACGGCGCCTTCCACTTCACGCGCTCGGGCAACAGCGAAGTGCTGTGCGCGTGGCTCGCACTGGCGATCCGGCGCGACTACCGCGGCGCCGACCGCCGCCTCGAACTCTTCCTGTTCACGGTCGGCCGGCGCAAGTTCGTGAAACCCCTGTACGAAGCGCTGCTCGCCCGCCCGGAAGGTCGTGCCCGCGCGCAGGCGATCTACGACAAGGCACGCCCCCGCTACCACGCGGTCACGCAACGCACGCTGGACGCGATGTTCGCGGCGGCCGGACGGTGAGCGCCGCCAGCACTGCACTTGGCTTTGGTCGCAACCGGACGTACAGTTTGTCGCATGTCCGAGAGCAAGCCGCTGATCGACCCCAAGGAACTGGTGCCTGCTGCCGTTGGCTTCGTGCTCGGCTTCGGCATCCTGGCGCTGCTAGGTTCGGTCGCGCTGGGCATGAACCTCGCGCTGCTCGCCGAGACGTGGCTGCTACCGCGGCAGTGAGTTGACCCTGCGGTGTGCGGGGCCTTCAGGTAGCGGGGCCTTCAGGTCGCGGGGCCTTCAAGCATCTGGGCCTGAAGGACCTTGGGGTGGACTAGACCAGTCGGAGCCCGGGCCTATCGGGCCGCGACGAAGCTTGCTGCGCGGCCAAGGTCGATGCGAACGCGTCCCCTGACGCGAGACGCCTACAGTGCCGCCTCGTAGGGGCGCCGCCTCGTAGGAGCGCCGCCTCGTAGGGGCACCGCTTCGTAAGGGCGTCGACGCCGCGCAAGGCGCACGCGTAGACGCATTACGGCCATGCGTCGACCGCCTGCTGCCGTTCCGGCGCGCAAGGGAGCGATGGGCACCTGCGAAAGGGGCCCCGACTCCCGGGGCCCCAACCACAGGGCTCAGATCAGGCAGCGTGCCTGCAGCCGCAGCGGCACACGCAGTCGGCGCGGTCGAACCGCGCCCGGCGCATTACCACTCGTCGCCGCCGCCACCGCCACCGCCGCCGTCATCGCCACGGCCGCCGCGGCGTCCGCCGCGATCCCCACCGCCGTAGCCGCCGCGGCCACCCCCACCGCAGCCGCCGCCGCCGTAGCCGCCGCGGCCACCGCCGCCGCCGCCATAGCCGCCGCGACCGCCGCCGCCGCCGCCACCGTAGCCGCCGCGGCCACCGCCGCCACCGCCACCGTAGCCGCCGCGACCACCACCGCCGCCGCCGAAGCCACCGCGGCCGCCGCCGCTGTCCTGGCGGGGCTGGGCTTCATTGACCTTGAGCGGGCGGCCATCGAGGTCGGCGCCGTTCATCGCCTGGATCGCGTTTTGCGCGTCCTGCTCGGTCGCCATCTCGACGAACGCGAAGCCACGGGACCGGCCCGTGTCGCGGTCGAGCATGATCTTGACCTCCGTCACCTGGCGGCCGTCACCACCGAACGCTGCGCGCAGCGAATCCTCGGTGGTCTGGAAGGAAAGGTTGCCAACGTACAGTCTCGTACCCATCTGACGATCACTTCAGCCCTTCACGGTCTCGAAGCAGCATGGGTGCAGGGCTTGGCACCTGGCTGCGCTGCGAACTTGGGAAGGCGATTCTCAGCAAGCAACCGCTTCGATCGGCGATCTGACCAACCAATACGGGCCCGACGAGGTCGCGGACGCCTGGAACGATGCGGGACCGCCCGGGCGCGCGCAAGCCGGGAGCCGGAAAATCCCACCGAACCCGCCACCGTGCGGCACTGGCTGGTAGCGCCGCGCGTGCCCTTCGGTATGGTGCGTGGCCCCCCCGATCCGCGCATGCAATACGGTTTCGTCCTCGACCAGCGCCGGTGCATCGGCTGCCACGCCTGTACGGTCGCCTGCAAGTCCGAGAACGAGGTCCCGCTGGGCGACTTCCGGACCTGGGTCAAGTACACGGAAGTCGGGGCCTTCCCGGCCGTCCGCCGCCACTTCGCCGTGCTGCGCTGCAACCAGTGCACGGCGGCCCCTTGCGTGACGATTTGCCCGGTGACCGCCCTCAACAAGCGGCCCGACGGCATCGTCGACCTCGACAAGGACGTGTGCATCGGCTGCAAGGCCTGCATGCAGGCCTGCCCCTACGACGCCCTCTACCTCAACGAGGAGTCCGGCGGCGCCGAGAAGTGCCACTTCTGCGCCCATCGCGTCGAGCAGGGCCTCAAGCCAGCCTGCGAGGTCGTCTGCCCCGAGAACGCCATCATCAGCGGCGACGTGCACGACCCGCACAGCCCGCTCAGCCTCGCCCTCGCGGCCGCCGGCGAGCAACCGATGGTCCGGCGGCCCGAGCAGGGCACCCGCCCCAACGTCTTCTACCTCGGCGCCCACGCCGCCAACCTGGAGCCGGGCACGGCGCGCGAGGAGGACATGTACCTCTGGAGCGATCGCCGGCTGCCGAAGCCCCCGCTGCCCGCCGCCGACGCCGCGGCGCTGCAGCGGTCGGACGCGCGCGTAGTGCTCGACGTCGACCACAAGGTCCACTGGGGCTGGAAGGTCTCGGCGTACCTCGTCACCAAGGGACTCGCCGCCGGCGCTGCGTTGTGGGCCCCGTTCGTCGCCTGGATGCCGGCGGCGACCGACCTCGGCCGCAACTGGTTGCCGGAGGCCTTCGCACTGCTGTTCCTAGCCGTGACCAACGTGCTGCTGGTCGCCGACCTCAAGCGCCCCAAGCTCTTCCTGTCGATCCTGCTGCGGCCGAACACCCGCAGTTGGCTGGTCAAGGGCGCGTGGGTGCTGATGGCGTTCGGCGGCCTGACCACCGCGATCGTCGGCGCGCGCCTGCTCGGCCTCGCCGGGCTCGCCGATGGCCTGCGCTGGACCAACCTCGTCACCGCCTCGCTCGCGGCGGCGTACACGGCCTTCCTGTTCGCGCAGTGCGAAGGTCGCGACCTGTGGCAACACACGCGCACGCTGCTGCCGCACCTGCTGGTGCAGGCGCTCTACCTCGGCGGCGCCGTGCTGCTGCCGTTCGCGCCCGACGCCAAGCTGGCCGTCGCCGTCGCGGTCCTGGCGCTGCTGCACCACGGCTTCGGCTTGCTCGAACGCCACGGCCGCCACACGACGCACAACGCGAAGATGGCGGCGGCACTGCTGCCGACCGTGCCGGCGTGGCCCGGCACGCAGCGCTCGGCCTTCCACCTGGGCATGGCGACGACCTCGCTCGCCGGCGTGCTGACGATGGTCCTGGTCACCAGCGGCGTCGGCCACCCGGCGGCCTTGGCGCTGTGCGCCGTGATCGGCTGGGCCGGCCTGTTCCTGTACGAGCAGGCCTACGTGCGCGCCGGCCAGCTGCCGCCGCTGTCGTGAGCACAGCCCTTTCGTCGGCCACCGCGGCGCCCTAACTCCGCCGCCATGGATCCCGCCGCATTGCTGCCCGAGCAGGCCGCGCGCATCCGCGGCTGGCTGCGCACGGCCGGGGTCGACGAGAGCTACTACGCCTTCGTCGCCCGCCACGTCGACGCCGACGACGCGACGTGGCGCTGGTGCTGCAACAGCAACTGCGATCCGTGCGTCAACACGCTCGCGCGCGTCGTCGACCAGGCGCGCCGCGAACTCGCGCTGCCGGGCACCGACGCGCAGAATCGCCAGGGCTGAGTCGCGTGGGCGGCGTGGACCCGGCCGCGCGCCCCACCTAATCTGGCCCGCTGCATGGACCACGCCACGCTGCGCACGACCCCGCTGGAGAGCTTTCCGCCGCCGGCGCAGTGGGACGACTGGGAGGAACTCGACGCCAAGGCCTGGCCGCGCCGGGTGACCCGCAACTACGCGCTGGTGCCGACGATCTGCTTCAACTGCGAGGCCGCCTGCGGCCTCGTCGCCTACGTCGACAAGCAGGACGGCAGCATCCGCAAGGTGGAGGGCAACCCCTACCACCCCGGCTCGCGCGGCCGCAACTGCGCCAAGGGCCCGGCGACGATCAACCAGGTCCACGACCCCGAGCGCATCCTCTACCCGATGAAGCGCGTCGGCCCGCGCGGCAGCGGCCGCTTCGAGCGCGTGTCGTGGGACGAGGTCCTGCAGACGCTCGGCGGCCGCATCCGCAAGGCGATCGTCGAGGGCCGCAAGACGGAGGTCATGTACCACGTCGGCCGGCCGGGCCACGACGGCTACGTCGAGCGCGTGCTGCAGGCCTGGGGCGTCGACGGCCACAACAGCCACACCAACGTCTGCAGCGCCGCCGCGCGCCTGGGCTACACGCTCTGGAGCGGCTACGACCGGCCGTCGCCCGACTACGAGAACGCCAAGTTCACGCTGCTGATCAGCAGCCACCTCGAGACGGGCCACTACTTCAACCCGCACGCACAGCGCATCATCGAGTCGAAGATGCGCGGCGGGAAACTCGCCGTCTGCGACATCCGCCTGTCGAACACGGCGAGCATGGGCGACTACTGGCTGGCGCCGCGCCCCGGCACCGAGCCGATGATGCTGCTCGGCTTCGCGCACGTGCTCCTGCGCGACGGCCTCGTCGCCTGGGACTTCGTGCGCGAATGGGTCGAGTGGCGCGCCTACCAGCGGGCCAAGGGCCGCGCCGAGGACTTCGCCGCCTTCCAGAGCGACCTCGCCGCCGACTACGCGTTCGCCACGCCGGCGCACGTCGCCGAGGTCTGCGGGCTCGACCCGCAGGTCGTCGAGGCGGTTGCTCGCGGCATCGGCGAAGCCGGCAGCGCCTTCGCCAGCCACGTCTGGCGCAACACCGCCGCCGGCAACGAAGGCGGCTGGGCGACGGCGCGCAACCTGCAGTTCGTCTCCGTGCTGGTCGGCGCCGTCGGCACGGTCGGCGGCACCGCCGGCTCGGGCACCAACAAGTTCGTGCCGTCGCCGTTCAGCAAGCCGCGGCCGCAGGACGTCTGGAGCGAACTGCTGTACCCGCGCGAGTGGCCGCTCGCCCACCACGAGCTCAGCTACCTGCTGCCGCACCTCGTCAAGAGCGGACGCGGCCACATCGACACGTACTTCACCCGCGTCTACAACCCGGTCTGGACCAATCCGGACGGCGCGATGTGGATCGAGATGCTGTCCGACGAGCAGTCGGTCGGTTGCCACGCCGTGCTGTCGCCGACGTGGAACGAGACCGCGCGCTGGGCCGACTACGTGCTGCCGATGGGCCACGCCACCGAGCGCCACGACCTGATGTCGCAGGAGACGCACGCGGCGACGTGGATCGGCTTCCGCCAGCCGGTGCACCGCGTGCTCGCCGAGCGCCAGGGCAAGCAGGTGACGTGGACGTACGAGGTGAACCCGGGCCAGGTCTGGGAGGAGGACGAGTTCTGGATCGCGCTGAGCTGGCACGTCGACCCCGACGGCGCGCTCGGCATCCGCCAGCACTTCGAGTCGCCCTACCGCCCGGGCGAGCGCGTCACCATCACCGAGTACTACCGCTGGATCTTCGAGAACTCGGTGCCGGGCCTGCCGGAAGCGGCGGCGAAGGAAGGCCTGAGCCCGCTGGAGTACATGCAGCGGCACGGCTGCTTCCTGGTGCAGGACCAGGTCTACAAGACGCACGAGAGCGAGCTGAAGGGCGACTACACGGTCGACGAGGCCGCCGGCGTGGTGCGCAAGGACGGCAAGCTCGCCGGCGTCTGGGCCGGCGGCAAGGCGCGCGTCGGCTTCCCGACGCCGAGCAAGAAGCTCGAACTGTGGTCGCCGACGATGGTCGACTGGGGCTGGCCGGAGCACGCCGCGCCGACGTACATCCCGAGCCACATCGACGAGGCGAAGCTCGACCGCGCGGCCGGCGAGATGGTGCTGGTCGCGACGTTCCGCCTGCCGACGCTGATCCACACGCGCAGCGCCAACAGCAAGTGGCTGACGGAACTCTCCAACACCAACCCGGTGTGGATCCACCCCACCGACGCCGCGCGGCTCGGCGTGCAGATGGGCGACCTGCTGCGCGTCGCGACGCACACCGGCTGGTACGTCAACGCCGCCTGGGTGACCGAAGGCGTGCGCCCCGGCGTGATCGCCTGCAGCCACCACATGGGCCGCTGGACCGTTTCCGGCGACCAGGTCTCGGGCAACCACTGGCAACTGCACGACGTCGACCTGCGCAAGGTCACCGAGACGGCGTGGCTGATGCGCCGCACCAAGCCGACCGGCAAGTTCGCCAGCGCCGACAAGGAGAGCCAGAAGGTCTGGTGGTCGTCGGGCGGTGTGCACCAGAACATGACCTTCCCGGTGCAGCCCGACCCGATCTCGGGCATGCACTGCTGGCACCAGAAGGTCGTCGTCACCAAGGCCGAGCCGGGCGATCGCTACGGCGACGTCTTCGTCGACACGGCGAAGTCGATGGCGGTGTTCGAGGAGTGGCTGGCGAAGACGCGCCCGGCCGGCCAGCACGGCACGGACGGCCTGCGGCGGCCGCTGCACCTGAAGCGGGTGTGCCGGCCGGCGGAGTCCGCCTTCCTGCTCGGGCCCTGAGCGGTGGCGCGGCAGGCTCGCCGCGACGGACGCACGCGCCGGCGAGTCGGCGCGTCGGCATGTTGCGATGCCGACGACACTCTGCGAGCCTGCCCTCCTTGGACGACCTGCGGCGACAACTGCTCCTGCTCCGTGCCTTCGCGACGCTGACGTACCCGTTCGCGTGCGTGCCGTTCCTGTTCCTGTACTTCGAGCGGCACGGCATGTCCGAGTCGCAGTACGGGGAGATCATCGGCGTCTACTACGTGGCGATGTTCCTCGCCGAGGTTCCGACCGGCGTGCTGGCCGACCGCATCGGCCCGAAGATGATGATGGTCGCCGGCCCGCTGCTGCTGGCCACCGGCTTCCTCGCGCTGCTGGCATGGCCCGAGTATCCGGGCTTCCTGCTCGCCGAGGCGCTGTTGGGGGTCGCCCATGCGGTCCTTTCCGGACCGCCCGCGACGTTGCTGTACGAGACCCTGCAGCGGGCCGGCGAGCCGCATCGGTTCCTCCGCGAGGAGTCGCGGCTCAGCGCCCTGCGCATGCTCGGCACGGGGGTGTCGTTCCTGCTGGGTGGCGCGCTGGCGCGCTGGAGCACGCCGACGCAGGCCGGATGGGAACCGACGATCGTCGCCACGGCCGGCCTCTGCGCCGGCGCGGCGTGCATCGCGCTGTCGCTGCACGGCGGCCCGCCGCGGGCGAAGATGCGGCTGCCGGCCTTCCTGCGTGACGTCGGGCAGGAACTGCGGCGACCTGCCGTGCTCTGGCTGCTCGGTTACTGGGTCGTGCTGTTCGCCTTGCTGCGCTTCCCCTTCCACGACTACCAGCCGTACCTGCGCAGCGCCGGCGACGCCGAGCCGATCTTCCACGATCCGCTGTTCGTCGGCCTGCTGTTCGCGCTGATGAACCTCGCCGCCGCGCCGTTCGGCGCGATGACGCCGCGACTCGTCGAGCGGCTCGGTCGGCGGGCGCTGTTCTGGTCCATGCCGCTGCTGCTGTGCGGCTCGATGGCCGTGATGGCTTGGGCCAGCCACCACGGCACGGGCTCGCGCCAGCTGGCGTGGCTCGGCGTGTCGATGTTCTTCCTGCAGCAGATCCCGTTCGGCATGCATTGGGCGCTGCTGCAGGAGTTCGTCAACCATCGCATCGGCGGCGCGACGCGGACGACCGTGCTGTCGGCGCTGTCCCTCGGCGCGCGCGCGGTCTACGCGCTGCTGAACGTGGCAGTCTTCCGACTGCAGGACCACAGCGGCCTCGCCGCAGCGCTGCTCGCGGTCGCCGCTGGCGGGGCGGCGTCGACCTGCGTCGTGATGTGGCTGCGACCACGCGGCCTGCTGCGGGGCGCCGGACCGGTCGCCTGACGGACCCCTGCGCCCCCGTCCGATCAACGGCCGAGGTCGACGAACACCCCGCCGTTCTCCTCGGCGAGCATCTTCAGGAAGTCCTTGGTGAAGTCACCGATGGCGATCGTGTGGATCACCATGCGGAAGGCCTCATTGTGCTTGCGGACCTCGCGCAGGATCTCCAGCGGCTCGATGATCTTGCCGACCGACGGCCTGCCGTCGCTCAGGAAGTAGACCGTGTCGAGCGGCGACTTGATGGCGTTCTTGTCGAAGCCGGTGACGACGGGCTTGACGGGTTTGTCGGGGTCGATGCCGAACGCGTACATCAACGCCTTCAACGTGTTGGTCTTGCCCGCCTCCAGGTTGGCGGCGCCGGTCAGGCCGGCGAGGCCGGCGTTCTGGTCCTCCGTGCCGCCGATCGGCTTCAGCGACCGCACGTACGCCTTGGCCGCGTCCTTGTTCACGACGTTGGCGGGGACCAGGCGCTTCTTCCAGGCGCTGACGTCGGTGGCGAACGCCAGGATGTCGAAGTTGGTCTCCGCGGTCAGCGAGTCGATCGCATTGAGCAACTCCGCCTGCACGATGGTGAAGCGGCGCCGATCGCGATAGCCCTGGAACTTGTCGACCTCGGCGACGAGGTCGTCCATCGACCCGGACACGTCGATGATGAACAGGATGTTCGTCGAGGTCGTCGGGATGCTGGCGAACTCCTTGCGCTCCTCCTTCTTGCCGTAGAACGCGTCCGTCTTCTTGCGGCTCTCTGCCTTCTTGGCCAACTCCTCCTCGGTCGGGATGCGCCATCCCTGGATCGACGTGAGCAGGTTCCACTGCTCCTGCCAACGCTCCGGATCGACGCCGAAGTCGAAGCCGGTGATGCGGAACAACGCCTCGGCGCACTCGGTGCGCATGCGCCCTTCCTTGCGCATCAGGTCGATGAGCGGCTGGACCGCCTCCTGCGGGCGCAACCGCGCACAAGCCGCCACCGCGGCGGCCTGCACCTGCCATTCGGACGCTTGGATCGACGCCGTCACCGCCTTGCCGTGCTCGACGCGCTTGAGCGCGCCGACGGCGTCGAGCGCCGCGATGCGGACCTGGGGTTCGCGGTCGACGAGCAGCGTCCCGAGCAGGCCGGCCGTGCCGGCGTCGCCGATCGACTGCAGGGCCCTCGCGCACTCGTACTTCAGCACCGTGCCGGCCTTGGCGTCGCCGCCGACGGCCTCGATCGCCGGCACGGCATCCTTGATCTTCGCCCGACCCAGTACCTTGACGAGCATCGCCTGTTGCTCGCCGTCCTTGGACTTGGGCAACTCCGCGATCCACGCCGCATACGTCTTCGCGTCGTTGTAGGTCGCGAGGACCGTGATGGCGGCCTGCTGCACCGCCGCCGAAGGGTGGCGAAGGAGCCGCAGCAGTTCGTCGGCGGCGGGCACGCATTCGTTGCCCTTGAGGTGCGTGAGGATCGCTTCGACCTGGAGCGCCTCCGACTTCTCCTTGCGGAAGAATCGCTGGAACTCCTTCACGGCGTCGAGGCGGGCGGCCTCGTCCTGCGCGGTCGCCGTAGCGGACGAGCCGACGAGAAGGGCCAAGAGGCAGGCGAACAGGACGCGGAGGCGATGTGCGAGGAGGCGCATGCGGGGCTCGGCGACCGGTGCCGCCGGGCACAGCCTATCCGCTGGCCTTTCCCGCCGCATGACGCCACCACGACAGGCGGCAGTCGCGCTCGATCGCGCGACGGAGGACGTCGACGTCGACGACGGCGTCCCGCACCTCCTCGGCGGGCACCGGCCCCCCGCCGTGGCGCGGCTTCAGCACGAACGCCAGGTGGTGCTGGTAGGCGACCTCCATGACCCAGTGCAACCGTGTCGCGCCGGCGGACAGCAGCAGCGACTTGGCGAGGTTCTCGAGCTGCACGAGCGCCTCGGGATCCACGAGCCCGAGTTCGACGAAGGGCAACGTCCTCGCGGTGACGTCGCCGGCCCCCGACGTGCGGACGCACAGGCCCCGGAGGCGCTCCAACGCGCGAACCAGCGGCCAGATGGCGTTCGCCACGCCGCGTTGCCGCGCCTCTTCGGCGTCGTGCAGCGATTCGACGGCGCGCCGCTCGCCGAAGCGGGCGAAGCAGAGCCCGCATTCGTGCACGGTCGCGCCGTCGACCAGGCGCGCGGTCATGTCGTGGTTGCCGCACTCCGGGCAGGTCTGCACGGGTGCGGACCATACCACGGCGGCCACGACTACTTGCCCGGTTCGGCCCCAGGCGGGACGTCGGTGGGACGCTTGGGCTGCGTGGTCTCGCGATCCTTGCTCAGTTCCCGCTGGGCGATCCGACGCAACCAGGCGTCCTCCTCCGGTGACAACCGGAACTGCACGTCGTCCGGCTGCTGCCCCTTGACGATCGAGCCGACGGCAGAGCGCGGCAAGATGATGCGGTTGCTGCGCCACTCCATCACGACGTGGTCGTCGGCGACCTGGCTCAGGATGCCACCAATCAGCTTGTTGCTGTTGGTCAGGCGGACGAAGCCGTCGGTGGCCCGCTGCAGCGTCTCGTAGTCGGCCGTGCCGAGTCCAACGACGCGCTCGAGTTCTTCGCGCAGCAGCGACACCTCGCCATCGGGCGTGCGCAGCGTCAGCGCCGCCTCGTCGACCATCTTGACGCGGCCGATGAAGAAGTTGCCGTTGCGCATCAGCGCGAAGGCGCGCAGGCCCGGCATGACGCCATCAACGGGCTTGCGGACCATGTCGTCCGGGTTGTTGTCGCCGACCATGGTGTCGGCGTCGAGGCGAACCAGTCCGGCGCGGGCCGGGGGAGCCGTGCCGGTCGGCGCGCCGGACGTCACCGGCGCGGGCCAGGACGGTTCGCCGGTGGCTGGCCGCTGCGACGCTTGGCCGACAGGCGGTTGCGCCGGGGGCAGGTTCGCCACGGGTCCGCCCGCCGGGAATGGCGGTAACGGCGGGTTGACGACCGCGACTGGCGGCAACGTCGGCGGCTCCGTAGCCGTCGGTGTGCCAGCGCCGGACCGCTTGCCACCAAGTCGGGACAGCGCCCCGAACAGCTTGGTCATCGCTCCGGCCGAAAGCCCCGGCTTGGCGGCGGGATCGTTCGGCTTCGCCGGCACCTGGACGAGTGAGTGCACCACCGGCGGCGGTGCTGCGACCAATTCGGGCAGTGCAGGCCGTTCGACCCGGACCTGTGCCACCTGCGCGGGCCCGAGGTCGAGGCCAACCAACTCCGGACGCAGGAGGACGATGCCAGCCCCGGTCACGATCGCGCAACTGGCCGCCAGACCGGCGAACACCATCGCCATGCGCGAACCGCGTCTGCCCGGCCCGGCGAGCACGGGCGCCAGCGAGCCATCATCGGACACGCCGATGAGTTCCGCCGCTGCGGGCTGTTCCTCGGCTGCGTACGCTTCCTCGCTCGCCGCGAACTCCTCGCCCTCGGCGGGCTGTTCCTCGGCTGCGTACGCTTCCTCGCTCGCCGCGAACTCGTCGCCCTCGGCGGGCTGTTCCTCGGCTGCGAACGCTTCCTCGCTCGCCGCGAACTCCTCGCCCTCGGCGGGCTGTTCCTCGGCGTTGGCCGCCGGTGTGACGAGGTCCGCCCCCGCGCCATCGCCGAACAGTGCATCCTGGAGGCTCGGCTTGTCCGTCGCAGCCGGCGCATCGGCCCGCGGCGCGGCATCGGCAGGCACCGTCACCGTCGCGTCGGCTGCCGCAGCCGCTGCGTCGAACTGGCCGTTGGCCGCCATCGGCACATCCGCAGCGCCGTCCGCCGGGGCGTTGGCGTCGTTCTCACCGACCGTCGTGACGGGCAGCAGCCACGGCAGATCCTCGCCCTCGGCGACCGGATCCAGCACCGGCATCTCCTCGTCGACGAGCCCCGACACCGAGATCTCCGGCGTCGCGGTCGACGCATCCGGCGGCGTGGCGGCCGACGGCTGACCGACGATCTCCAGGGCCGAATCGACCGACGCGGCATCGTCGGCGAACGCATCTGCGTCGCCCCAATCGGGCGTCGCGGGAGCCTTCGGCGTCTCGGCACCGCTGGCTTGGGCAGCCAACCCGTCGGCGTGGTCGTCCAGATCGAGGTTCGCCCCATCCCAGGTCGAGGCCGCGGCCTCGTCGAACTGCTGTCGGCCGTCGAAGACCTCGGTCGGGTTCAGATTCGCCGTGTGGTCCGTGAACAGGTTGTCGTCCGCGTCCGGCGTCGCGGCCGGCGCCGTGGGCGGCGGTGGCGGTTGATCGGCTGGTGTGAACAGGAGCCCGAGGTCGTCGCGGGGACCTTGGTCCGCGAGGCCTTCGACGACGAATTCATCGTCGAGGAAATCGTCGTCATTGCTGTTCGGGCCGCTCATGGCATCTCCGTTCCGGTCGGGGGACGCCGCGGTATCGACCGTCCGGTGGCCGCGGATGAAGTCAGCACCGGGTTCCCACGGAGCTGCCGCGAACCCGCCATGGCATCGACGCGTCGCGCCGTCGCGCCAGGCGACGGCGAACGCTCCTCGCCGTCGCTCGGCTCGGGGCCGATGGCGCCTGGGCCGGAACGGACCGTCAGGACGTGGCTTCGCGAGCCAGTTCGCGTGCGACGTCCGAGGACGGCAGCAGGCGACGAACGCCGCCGCGCAGCACGGTCAGCCCGAGGCTGTCGACGTACTCGAGCAGCGGGATGAGGTACTTTCGGCTGGTGTCGAGCTGATCGCGCAAGGCCGGGATGTCGAGAACCTCGGCGTGCGCAAGGCAGTTGGAGCGGACGGCGCGCAGGACCGTGCGCACGACCGCAGCGCCGTAGTAGTGCTCGCCCACCTTGTCGACGCGGCCTTCGTCCTGGGCGCGGTCGAGCAGCGACAGCAGCGCGTCGCCCTGCAGCCCGACGGCCGCCGCCAGTTCGGCGAGCTCCGGCGGCCGGAAGCCACGCTGCTCGCATTCCGCCACGATGCGGTCGAAACGCTGCTGCTGCGGCGCGGGCAGCGGCCTGAGTCGGTCGAGGAACAGCGCCTGACCCTGCCGCCCCATGCGCACGCGCCCCTGCGCCTGCAGGCGATCGAACACGCAGTCGATCAGCGGCTGCGGCAGGGTCTTGGTGGCGCGGATCGCCGCGCGCTTGACCGACGCCGCTTCCGCGCGCTTCTGCAGCATCCTGTCCACCGACTGCAGCAACTCCTGCTCGCCGGCGGCGACGTGCGCGGCGAGGAACGCCCGCATCGCGCGATCGTGCAGCACGACCTCGGGCATGGCCCGTACCGCGGCCACGACCTGCTCGTCGGCGAGTCCCAGCGCCCGCGACAATTCGTCGATCGGGCGGCCATCGGGGCCGGCCTGCTGCAATTCGTGCTCGAGGCGCGCCTCGGGCCGGTCGCCGGCGACGAGGATGCCGACCAACTCCTCGCCGAGGTCCTTGCGGCGGTAGCGTCCCGACTTCGACAGGCGGATGACCTTGCCGCCGCCGCAGGTGGCCGCGGGATTCTGCAGACGCAGCAGGAATCTGTCGCCGGCGGCGCAGCAGACGTCCTCGTCGAGTTCCACGCGCGCGACCACGGCGTCCCCGGGCCCGGCGGCGTCGCGGTCGAGCAGCAGCAACTGGCCGCGCACCTCCACCGTGCCGACGTGGAACCGGATCGGTTCGCGGTGGCCGAGCCGCGGCGACCGCTTGGTCAGCGTCAGGTCGACGTCGACGGCGTCGCCGGCGGTGAACGCCCCGGGCGCGCACGCGACCATGCCGCGGTGCACGCCGGACTCCTTCGCCTCGGGCACCGACAGCGCGGTGCTGTGGCCGGCGACGGCCTCGTCCACCTTGCCGCCGTACGCGTGGATGCCGCGCACCTTGACGCGGTCGCCGATCGGCAGGATCTCGATCTCCGCGCCCGGCTGGATCGTGCCGGTCATCGGGATGCCGGTGACGACCGTGCCGATGCCGGCGAGCGAGAACACGCGCTGGATCGGCATGCGGAACGGTCCCTGGCTGGTGCGCGGCGGCACCGCCAGCGCCAGCGCCTCGAGCTTCTGCTTGAGCTCGGGGATGCCCTCGCCGGTGACCGAACTGACGCGAACGACCTCGGCGTCGGCGAGCGGCGTGCCGCGCACCAGCTTGCGCACCTCCTCCTCGGCCATGTCGGCGAGCGCCTTGTCGACCATGTCGATCTTGGTCAGCACGATCAGGCCGCCGCGGACCTGCAGCAGGTCCAGGATGTCCACGTGCTCCACCGTCTGCGGCATCACGCCGTCGTCGGCGGCGACGACGAGCATGGCGAGGTCGAGGCCGGTGCAGCCGGCGACCATGTTGCGCACGAAGCGCTCGTGGCCCGGCACGTCGACGAGCCCGAGCCAGCGGCCGTCGGCCAGCCGCATGCGGGCGAAGCCGAGGTCGATCGTCAGCCCGCGCTCCTTCTCCTCCTTCAGCCGATCCGGATCGATCCCGGTGAGCGCCTTCACCAGGCTGCTCTTGCCGTGGTCGATGTGGCCGGCGGTGCCGACGACGATCGGGTGGATGGCGCGGGCCATGCGTCGTGCGCCGCGGCACGGGGGCCGGCGGCCGCTGCGGATCAGGTCGCGAGGTAGAGGAGGCGCTGGCAGCTGCCGCAGCGCACGATGGCCGTGCCGCCCATCAGGCGCGACACGTCGTTGATCGTGATCTTGTTGTAGCAGCCCTGGCAGAACGAATCCTGCACGCGCGCGACGGCCAGGTTCTGCCGCGCCTTGTACAGGCCGTCGTACTCCTTGAGCAGGTCGGGCGGCACGCCATCGGTCATCGCCTGCCGGCGGCCGCGCGCCTCGCCGATGGCCCCGGCGCGCGACGCCCGCAGCTTGTCGGCCTCGGCGAGGAAGGCGTCGAAGACCTTGCGCTCCTCGGCGGCCGCCGCCTCGGCGGTCGCCGCCTCGGCCTTCAGCACCTCCAGCGACTCGATCAGCTTGAGGCACTCGTCCTGCGTGACGTCGCGGTCCTTGCGCACCGCCTCGATCTGGAACAACGTCGCCTGGTACTCGGCGTTGTTGCGTACGATGTTCAGGCGTTCGTTGAGGCGCTTGATCTCGTCGTCGTTGCCGCGCACCGCCTTGTCGAGCGCCCGCGAGTCGAGCTCGCACTTCTGCATCGCCAGCCGCTTCTCGGCGAGCACGCGGTCCAGTTCGTCCAGCTTGCGGCGCCGCTTCTGCTGCTCGGCCGGCAGCGCGTCGATGTCGCGGGTCAGCGACGTGATCTCCAGGTCGACCTTCTGCAGTTCGAGCAGCTTCTTGACGTGTTGGTGCACTCTCTCGGTCCTTGGCAGGGCGGCCTCGGCGGCGGCGGGGGCGGGGAGTGTAGCTGCCGCCCCAAGGCGCTCAAGACTGGCCTCGCTCGGGCCGCAGGACCATGCGGAAGGCGGCGACGCGTTCGCCGTCGCGCAGCCACGCGCCGGCGCAGGCGAGGCCGCGCGGTTCCGGCGCGAGTTCCGCCTGCAGTTCGACCTCGGCAGCGGGCGGAACCGGGGCGTGCCACCGCACGTCGTCGATCGCGGCGATGGCCAACGGACGGCCGCTCGCCAGCGACGCGGCGGCGGCCGCGGCGGCGAGCAATTGCACGCCCGGCACCAGCGGCGCACCCGGAAAATGGCCGCGCAGGATGGCGTGGTCGGCGGGCACGCTGAACCGCCCGGCGAACGCGCCGGCCTCGCCGTCGAGCCGGGTCACGTCGCGCACTTCGATGCCGTCGCGCATCGTCACATCGTGCCAGAGGCCGGTCGGCGACGCACGCTTGCGCCGGAGCGCGGCGACGGGTCCGATCGCCCGCGATGGACGTCGAGGTCGAGGACCGCATCCTGCGCGTCGTGCCCCACCGGGCGCCGATCCTGCGCATCCACGCCGTGGTCGCGGTCGACGCCGCCGCCGCGATCGTGCGCGGCCGCGAGCCGGTCGGCGCTGGCGCCCTGCCGTGGTCGTGCGGGGCGATCGAGGGCATCGCGCAGGCCGCTGCCGTGCTGCTCGCGCACGGGGCGCCGCCGGGCGACGGGCCGCGACGCGGCATGCTGGTCGGCGTCAAGCGCTTCACCGTGCACGGCGAGCCGGCGGCCGGCGAAGACGTCGAATACCATGTGACGTTGGTTCGGCGGTTCGGACCGACCGCGCTCGTCCACGGCCGCGCCGAGTGCTGCGGCGTGCGCCTCGCCGAGGGCGAGATCACGCTGTGGGCGGATGCAGGCGGCCAGCCGAAGTGACCCTGGACGCCGGCCGCGACCGGCAGGTCACCGCGCCGCGCGCACGATCTTCGCCGGCGGCTGCGTGCCCGCCGGCACGAAGCGCATCGACACCGAGTTGACGCAGTGGCGCGTGTTCTTCGGCGTCATGCGCTCGCCGTCGAACACGTGGCCGAGGTGGCCCTTGCAGTTCGCGCAGACGATCTCGACGCGCACCATGCCGTGGCTGACGTCGCGATGCCGCTCGACCGCGCCGGCGATCTCGTCGTCGAAGCTCGGCCAGCCGCAGCCCGAGTGGAACTTGTCGTCGCTGCGGTACAGCGGCGCGTTGCACTGCCGGCAGATGTAGGTGCCGTCGGCCTCGTGGTCGGTGAACTCGCCGGTGAAGGCGCGCTCGGTCCCCTTGCGCAGGATGACGTCGGACTCGAAGCGATTGAGCGGGTTGTAGTCGGGCATGGCGGCGGGAGCAGGTGCGGCGACCCCGGCGTCCGGCGGGGTCACTGCCGGCGGGATCACTGCCGGCGGAGTGACTGCCGGCGGAGTGACTGCCGGAGCGGCGGTCGCGATGGGCGCCTGCGCCGGCGCAGCGGGGACGGCCGGCGCCGCGTCGTTGCAGGCGCAGGCAGCCAGGGCGGGGAACAGCAGGATGGCGAGGCGGCGCATGACGGTGTGTGCGGTTCGCAGCGGACGGCGCGCCGGATGCCGATGCCGCGCCGGCATCACGCCTTCTCCAGGCGCGCGCCCTGCGGGGTGTCGACGATCTTCCAGCCGGCGGCGGCGACCCGTTGGCGGATCGCGTCGGCGGCCGCCCAGTCCTTGGCCTTCTTGGCGGCGTCGCGTTCGGGCAGCAGTGCGACGAGTTCGGCCGGCGCGTCGGCGCCGGCGTCGGCCTTCGGCTCGGGACCAAAGCACCCGAGCACGTCCTCGAAGCGCGCGAACGCCGCGAGCGCCGCCGTGGCGCCGGCCACCGACGGCTGCGCCTTGTTGGCGAGGCCGACGAACTCGAACACCGCGGCCAACGCCTCGCTGACGTTGAGGTCGTCGCTCATCGCGGCGGTGAAGGCGGCGTTGGCCGCCGCCACCGCCTGGGCGAGGTCGCCGGCCCCCGCCGGCTCGGCGCCGTCGCGGATACGCGCCAGCCGCTGCCGGCACTGCTGCACGCGGCCGATCGCCGCGCGCGCCTCGTCGAGGCCCTTCAGCGTGAAGTTCAGCGACTGCCGGTACTGCACGCGGATCAGCGCGTAGCGCAGCTCGAGCCCGGTGTAGCCCTTCTTCAGCACGTCCTCGACGGTGAAGAAGTTGCCCAGGCTCTTGCTCATCTTGGTGCCGTCGACGAGCAGGTGGCGGGCGTGCAGCCACACGCCGACGAAGGGCTTCCCGGTGTGCGCCTCGGTCTGGGCGATCTCGCACTCATGGTGCGGGAACATGTTGTCCTCGCCGCCGGTGTGGACGTCGATCTGCGGGCCGAGGTAGTGCATCGACATCGCCGAGCACTCGATGTGCCAGCCGGGGAAGCCGCGCACGCCGCCACGGAACGGCGCGTCCCACTGCATCTGGTGCTTGGGATCGACCTTCCACAGCGCGAAGTCGCGCGGGTCCTTCTTCTCCTCGTTGACCGCCACGCGCGCGCCCGCCTCCAGCTCGTCGAGCACCTTGCCGGACAGCTTGCCGTAGCCGGGGAAGCGCGCGACCTCGAAGTAGACGTTGCCGTTGCGCTGGTAGGCGACGCCCTTCAGCAGCAGGTCGTCGATGATCCCGCCCATCTGCGCGATGAACTCGGTCGCGCGCGGCATGTGGTGCGGCAGGCGCACGTGCAGCTTGCGCTGGCAGTCGTGGAACTCGTCCTCGTAGCGCTTGGCGATGTCCCAGGCGGTCACGCCCGCCTTGCGCGCGGCGGCCTCCATCTTGTCCTCGCCGCCCTCGATGTCGTCGAGCGTCAGGTGGCCGACGTCGGTGACGTTCATCACCTGCGTGACGCGGTACCCCTGGTCCTCGACGAAGCGGCGCAGCACGTCGGCGAACAGGAAGCTGCGGAAGTTGCCGATGTGCGGCGAGCTGTAGACCGTCGGGCCGCAGTGGTACATCGTCACGTGGCCCGGCTGGCGCGGGTTCAAGTCGACGACGCTGCGGGTCAGGGAGTTGTAGAGGCGGATCGGCATGCCGGGCTGGCGTCAGCGTCGCAAACACGCCGTCCGAGCGCAACGCCGCCGCCCGCACCGGCGCGGATGCGCCAGTGCCGGCGCGGCGCTACAACGCTCGCCCCATGGACGCCGACGACCCGACCCGGACTGCCGCCGCCGCCGTCGGCGCGCCGCGTTGGCGGGCCTTGGCCGAGGGGCGGTTTGAACTGCTGCAGGAACTGGGCCGCGGCAGTTCGGGCAACGTCTTCCGTGCCCGCCTCGTGCAACCGTACGGCGACCTCGCCGCCGGCGCCGAGGCGGCGATCAAGTTCCTGCGCACCGAACTCGCCGACGACGAGCGCGCGCACGCCCGCTTGTTCGCCGAGGGGGAACTCGGTCAGTCGCTGCGCCATCCCAACCTCGCCGCCATCCACGGCGTCGAGACGATCACGCGCGACGGCCTGACGACGACCTTCCTGGTCATGCAGTACGTGCCGGGCACGACCCTGCGCGACTTCGTGCTGCGTTCCGGCCAGCCCGTGGAGGACTTGACCCGGCGCATCGGGGCCGACGCCGCCAAGGGCCTCGCCGCGCTGCACAGACGCGGGCTCGTGCACCGCGACGTCAAGCCGGAGAACCTGATCCTGACGCCCGACAGCGAGCTGAAGATCGTCGACCTCGGCCTGGCGCGCCCCTTCGGCGCGCAAGGCGGCGGCAGCAGCGGCGGCAGCGGCGGCTCGGCCGGCCGCTCGTCCGGCTTCGGCCTCGCCGGCAGCCTCGCGTACGCCGCGCCCGAGTCGCTGCGCGGCGATCCCACCGGCCCCCGCGCCGACCTGTACGCCCTCGGTCTCGTGCTGTTCGAGGTGACGACGGGCCGCCACGCCTTCGCCGACGCGACGACGCCGGACGCGATGCTCGACGCGCAGTTGCACCGGGAGCCGCCGCGGCCCTCCCACCTGCGACCGCGCGTCTCGCCGCTGCTCGAGCAGTTGCTGCTCGACCTGCTGCGCAAGCAGCCGGACCAACGGCCGCGTGACGCGCTCGACGTCGCGCGCATCCTCGAACAGGGCGAGCGCTCGGAGTACTGGCGCCGCCACGAGCTGAAGCTGCCGACGCTGGCGAGCCAACGCCGCCTGCTGCGCATGCGGCGGCCGGCGGAGACGCCGTTCTTCGGTCGCCGTCAGGAGCTCGACCTGCTCGACGCCGCGCTCGCCGGGGCGCGCGCCGGCCGCGGCGGCGTCGTGGTCGTGACCGGCCCGGAGGGCATGGGCCGCCGGCGGCTCCTCGACGAAGCGATGCAACGCTGGCTCGGCGAGTCGGCGGCGCCTCTGCTGCTCGGCGGCGCGGCGGACAGCGGCCTCGGCCACGGCGAGCCCTTCGCCAGCCAGTTGCTCGACGTGCTGCTGCGCGGCGACGACCACCACTCGCCGAACGCACGCCAACGCGCGGCCGACGCCGCGAAGGCCCAGTTCGGCGGCAGCGACAAGGAGGCCGAGGCGCTGGCCGACGTCGCGCTCGGCGCCAGCACGGAACCGTCCGAAGTGCGCGCCGAGCGACTGGCCACGGCCCTGCTGAAGCTGCCGCGCAAGGGGCAGCCGCTGGTCGTGCGCGTCGACCTCGCCGACGAACTCGACACCAGCGGTCGCCTCGTGCTGCAGCGGCTGGCGGCGCGCGCGGGCCGGTTGCCGCTGCTGCTGCTGCTCGCGACCGGCGTCGACGGCCTGCGCCTCGAGCTGCCGGAGGCGCGGCGCATCGACCTCGCCGGACTCGACGAGGCCGACTTCGCCGCCTTCGGCCGCGCGCTGTTCGCCGCCGAGTGCGACGCCGAGGACTTCCTGCGGCGCGCGCACCAGGTGCTCAGCGGCCTGCCCGGCAACCTGCTCGAAGCGCTCGACCAGATGGCCCAGGACGGCGAGCTCGCCGGCCGCCCGGGCGGCTACCGCGACCTCGCGCGCGACGCCGAGATCCGGCCCGCCCCCGGCCTGCTGGAACGCTTCCGCCGCCGCGTCGCGACGCTGCTGCCCGCCCAGCGCGCGGTTCTGGAGGCTGCTGCCGTGCTCGGCGAGCGCAGCGGTCTCGCCGATCTCGCCGCGTTGGTGCCGGCCAGCGAGTTCGCGGTGCTGGAGACGCTGTCGCTGTTTCGCGGCCGCATCGTGCGCGCGCAGGGCGGCGAAGTGAGCTTCCGCCACCGCGACTTCCAGAAGCAACTGCTGCGCGAACTGCCCGAGGAGCGCCGCGTGGCGCTGCACCGACGGGCCGCGGCGCTGCTCGCCGAGCGCAACGAGAATCCGCTCGTCGTCGGCATGCACCTGTCGCAGGGCATGGCGCACGAAGAGTGCCTCGATCCGCTGCTCGACGGCCTCGACGCGCGCGTGCGCGCCGGCTCGCGCCGCACGGCGCTGCGCGTGATCGGCCGCCTCGCCGTCCACCTCGCCGCGGTGGCGGGCACGCCGGCCAACACGGCACGGCGACTGCGGTACCTGCTGCTGTCCGGCCAGGCCCGCGCCAACGCCGGCCAGTTCGACGCGGCGATCAAGGCGTTCCAGCAGGCGGAGGCGCTCGCGCAGCAGCTCGGCGACGTCGATCGTTCGGCGGCGGCCCGCACCGGCATCGCCAACGCCGACCTCGACAGCGGCCGGCTGGTCGCGGCGATCGCCCGGCTGGAGACCGTGCACCAGGACCTCGCCGAGCGCCGCAATCCGCTCGCCGACGCGCTCGCCGCGCAGGCGCACGGCCTGCATGGCCGCATACTGCTCTACCGCGGCGCCGCTGGCGACGGCCTGCGTCACCTGCAGCTCGCGCTGCGGCGCGTGCCGGCGGCCGACGAGGACCTGCGCTGCCACCTCGCCATCGACCTCGCCCGCGTCGAGGCGCTCGACCACCTCTACGGCAAGGCGCTGAAGACGCTGCAGGACGTCGAGCGCAGCCCGGCCGTGCGCAACCTGCCGCGCGTGCAGCTGCGCTTCCATCTCTACCGCGGCCAGTTGCGCGCGCTCGTCGGCGACGAGGAGGCGCGCGAGGACCTGCGACTGGCCCTCGACGAAGCCGAACGTCTCGCGCTGCCGACGTACGGCGCGCGGGCCGCGGTGTTCCTCGGCGAGCGCGCCTTCTGGCAGCGCAAGGACGAGCGCGCCGTCGAAGCGTTCCATCGCGCGGTGGCGCTCGCGCGCGCCGGCGGCGACCGCCTGGGGGAAGCCATGGCGCGCGGTTACCTCGTGCGGCTGGGCGCCGACGACCCGCATCTCGCTGCGCTGGTCGACGACCTGGCGCTGCCGTCGTTGCGCGCCAACCTGCTGCTGGCGAAGGCCGGACGCGACGACGCCGACGACGCCATGCGCGACGAACTCGCGGCCATGCTCGCCGGCGCCGACCTGCCGCTGTCGCTGCACCTGCGCGTGCTGGCGCTGCTCGACCGCCCGGCCTCGGCCCGGGCGCTGGTGCGGCAGATCGCCGAGCGCTTCGCGCACCGGGCCATGCGCCAGCGTTTCCTGGCCCTCTGGCACGACGGCGCGCGCGTCTGACCGGCGCGTCGGATCGACGGCCCCGTCGGCCGGCAACCGCCCATGGCATGGCGGCCGACGCCGAGCCGCGCGACATGGCCCGACGGCTGCAGCGACGAATAAGCGACAGCGGCGAACGCAGACGTCGCCATGGCGACGGACGCTGCGGCTATCGTCCCGGCCCCGTCAACTCGCTTCCGCCATGATGAGAACGCTCGCCGTGACGACGGCCGTCGCCGTCGCCTACTCCGCGCTCGCTGCCCAAGAACCGCCGGCCGCAGCCGACCCGTCGCCGGCCGCGCCCGCCGCCGCCGCGGAGGCCGCGGATGCCGCCGGAGCGACCGCGCCGAAGGCGAGTCCGTTCGTCGAAGCGCTGGTCGCGGACCTGCGTTGGCGGCACCTCGGACCCGCCAACCCGATGGGCCGCATGACCGACATCGCGGTGCATCCCGCGCGCCAGAGCACGTGGTTCGTCGGCACCGCCGGCGGCGGACTGTGGCAGACCGACAACGCCGGCACGACGTGGTCGTGCGTCAGCGCGCGGCTTGGTTCGGTGTCGATCGGCGACGTCGCCATCGCGCCGAGCAACCCCGACATCGTCTGGATCGGCACGGGCGAGGAGAACGCGCGCAACTCCGTGCAGTGGGGCGACGGCGTCTACAAGTCGACCGATGGCGGCGCGTCGTGGACGCACATGGGCCTGCGCGCGACGTTCCAGATCGGCCACGTCGAGATCCACCCCACCAATCCGGACATCGTCTACGTCGCGGCGCTGGGGCGGCTGTGGGGCGACAACCCCGAGCGCGGCGTCTTCCGCAGCAAGGACGGCGGCCAGACGTGGGAACACGTGCTCGGTCTCGACGCCAGGACCGGCTGCATCGACGTGCGCGTGCATCCGGGCGATCCCGACACCGTGTTCGCCTGCATGTACGAACGCAAACGCGACGGCTTCGACGGCAACGACCCGAGCGTGCGCTTCGGCGGCAAGAGCGGGCTCTACAAGAGCATCGACGGCGGCGAGAACTGGCGGCAACTGACCACCGGCCTGCCGACGTGCACATGGGGCCGCAGCGGCATCGACCTGCTGGCCTCGCGGCCCGACACGATGTTCGCGATCATCGAGACCGAGCGCAGCGGCTGGGCCAAGGGCGACCGCAAGGACCTGTTGCCCGGCGAGGGCCAACCGGACCGCGGCGGCGGCCGCGGCGGCGACGAGGGCGAGACCCCGAACCCCGCGGCCCAGCAGGAAGAAGGCGAACCGTCGCGCGGCCAGGCCGGCGGCGGCCGCGCGCCCACCCCGCCGCAAGCGGCGGCAGCGGCGGGCCCGCGCGCCGGCGGCCGCGCCCGCCGCGGGGCCGAACTCGGCGTCGGCAGCGACGGCGGCGACGGCCCGGCCGACGCGCCCGGCGCCATCCTGCGCGCGATCAGTGAAGGCGGCCCGGCGGCGAAGGCCGGCCTGCAGGCCGGCGACCGCGTGACCAAGGTCGGCGACGAGGCGGTCAAGACCTACGCCGACCTCGCCGAGATCGTGCGCGACGCCGCGCCGGGCGCGAAGGCGACGCTGACGTTCGTCCGGGGCACGGAGACCAGGACCGCCGAGGTGACCTACGGCGAACGCCAGGCGGGCGCCTTCCAGCAGGCCGCCGGCCGCCCCAACGGCCCGTACAGCGGCCGTTTGTTCGGCCAGGACGCCAACAAGCAGAAGGAACAGGGCGAACTCGGCTTCCAGTGCGGCGGCGTGTACCGCAGCGACGACCGCGGCGAGAACTGGCGGCGCGTCAACAGCCTGACCGAGCGGCCGTTCTACTACTCGGTGCTGCGCGTCGATCCGCGCTCCGACCAGAACGTCTACTGCGTCGGCACGACGCTGTGGGGCACGCGCGACGGCGGCGAGACCTTCAAGGCGATCAACCAGGGCATCCACGTCGACTTCCACGGCGTCTGGGTCGACCCGGACGACAGCGACCACCTGCTCGCGGTCTGCGACGGCGGCGTCAACGAGACGTTCGACCGCGGGGCGAGCTGGCAGGTGCACCGCGGCTTCAGCGCGGCGCAGTACTACGACGCCGTCGCCGACGACAGCGTGCCCTACAACGTGATCGGCGGCCTGCAGGACAACGGCACCTGGGTGGTGCCGTCGCGCACGCGCTTCCGCGACGGCATCGGCACGGCCGACTGCTTCACCATCTACGGCGGCGACGGCTTCGGTGCGCAGACCGACCCGGCCGAGCCGTGGATCGTCTACGCCACCAGCCAGAACGGCGCGCTCGGCGTGGTCGACCTGCGCAGCGGCGGCCAGACGCGCATCAGTCGCGAGCGGCTCGGCGACGGCCAGACGGCGCGCTTCAACTGGGACGCGCCGTTCGTGCTGTCGCCGCACAACCGGCTGACGCTCTACCACGCCGGCAACTTCGTCTGGCGCGGCGAGCGCCACGCCCATCTCGACAACCGTTCCGCGCGGCCCGGCCAGGGCCCCGTGCGCGGCGACGGGCTGCGCATGCGCAAGGTCTCGCCGCCGCTCGGTCGCACGCCCGAAGGCACCGCCGTGGCGCTCGCCGAGAGCCCGCGCGTCCAGAGCCTGATCTACGTCGGCACCGACGACGGCGCGCTGTGGCGAACCGACGACGGCGGCGCCAATTGGCAGCGCCTGGAGCAGAACCTGCCGCTGCCGGGACCGCGCTACGTCAGCGACCTCGTGCCGTCGTGCTTCGCCGACGACCGCGTGTACCTGACCGTCGATGGCCACCGCTCCGACGACTTCGCCACCTACGTGTTCGTGTCGAACGACCGCGGGGCGTCGTGGCGCGACCTCGGCCTGACGCTGCCGTCGCTCGAACCGTGCTACGCGATCATGGAGGACCCGCGCAACGAGGACCTGCTCTACCTCGGCACCGAGTACGGCGCGCACGTCTCGTTCGACCGCGGCGAGCGCTGGCTGCCGCTCGGCGCCGACCTGCCGACCGTCGCCGTGCGCGACCTCTTCGTGCAGGACCGCGACAGCGACCTGATCGCCGCGACGCACGGCCGCGGCGTCTTCGTCCTCGACGTCGAAGCGGTGCGGCAGGTGACGGCGGGCATCGCCCGCAAGCCCGCCCACCTGTTCGCCGTCGAGCCGGCGATCCTCTGGCGCCTGCAGTCGCGCGGCTGGCAGGGGCAGAAGAACTGGCACGCGAAGAACCCGCCGTACGGGGCGACGTTCCACGTCTGGCTGGCGGAACCGCCGCCGGACAAACCGGCGCTGACCGTGCACGACGTCACCGGCGCGGAGATCGCCCGCGTCGAAGGCATGGCCATGGCCGGCCTGCAGGCGATCCAGTGGGACGCCCGCGTCGGCCGCAACCAGCTGGCGACGCCGGGCACGTACGCCGTGCGCTGGCAAGGCAGGAAGGACGTCGAAGCACGCACGTTCCGCCTGCTGCCCGACCCGGCGCTCGCCGCCGGGGACGTCGACGACGCCGCAGGAGCCAAGGAGTGACCGCCATGACATCGACCTCGCACCTCCGCGCGATCGGCCTGCTGCCGCTGTTCGTCGCCGCCGTCGCCGCCCAGGCCACCGACCATGAGCACGTGCGCGCCAACGTCATGGCGCAGATGAAGTGGCAGGAACTCGGCCCCGTGATGAGCGGTGGCCGCGTCGTCGACCTCGCCGTGCATCCGACCCGGCCGCAGGTGTTCTGGGTGGCCGCGGCCAGCGGCGGCATCTGGAAGACCGAGAACGGCGGCCTGCGCTTCACGCCGCAGTTCCAGGGCGGCTACACGACCTCGATCGGCGACCTCGCCGTCGCGCCGAGCAACGGCGACGTGCTCTACGTCGGCACCGGCGAGGCCAACAACCAGCGCAGTTCGTACTGGGGCGACGGCGTGCCCAAGTCGACCGACGGCGGCAAGACGTGGCGCCACGTCGGCCTGCAGGGAACGGACCACATCGGCCGCGTCGTCGTGCACCCGGCCAACGCCGACGTGTGCTACGTGGCCGCGCTCGGCGCGCTCTACTCGGCGAACGAGCAGCGCGGCCTCTACAAGACCAGCGACGGCGGCGCGACCTGGACGCGGATCCACCACCTCGGGCCGGACGTCGGCTTCGTCGACGTGGCCCTCGACCCGAGCAATCCCGACGTCGTCTTCGCCGCCAGCTACGAACGCCGGCGCCGCGCCTGGAACTTCACCGAGGGCGGCCAGGGCTCGCGCCTGTGGAAGTCGACCGACGCCGGCGCGACGTGGACGCAACTCGCCGGCGGACTGCCCGATGGCGTGCTCGGCCGCATCGGCCTCGACGTCGCGAACGACGGCAAGACGATGTACGCGACGATCGAGAACGGCAATCCGCGCGACGACAAGACGGCGGCCGCGGCCGAGGCGTCGAAGGACGGCGTGGTCGACGCGCACGACCTGCCGGAGCCCGATGGCGAGTTGCTGGCCGACGCCGCGGCCGCCGCGGAGCACGCGCGCAAGGTCGCGCAGGCGCAGGATCCGGCGCGGCGCGCCCGCCGCACCACGGTCGGCGGCGAGGTCTACCGCAGCGACGACGGCGGCGCGTCGTGGCGCCGGACGCACGCGGCCGACGTGCGCGTCGGCGGCGACCCGGGCTACTACTACGGCCAGATCCGCATCGATCCGACCGACAACGAGACGGTGTACGTGCTGTCGGTGCCGGTGCACAAGTCGACCGACGGCGGCAAGACCTGGACCCCGGGCCGCGGCCGCGGCGGTGCTGCCTTCCACGGCAACCTGCACGTCGACCACCACGCCCTGTGGATCGACCCCAAGGACGGCAAGCACGCGCTGCTCGGCAACGACGGCGGCGTCGCCGTGACCTGGGACGGTGGCGCCACGTGGGACCACCTGACGCACCTGCCGATCACGCAGTACTACACCATCGCCGTCGACGACCGCCCGGTGTACCGGATCTACGGCGGCCTGCAGGACAACGGCACCTGGGGCTTCCCGAGCCTCGGCCCGACCAGCGCCGGCCTGCGCGCGACCGACGCCGTGCGCATCGACGGCGGCGACGGCTTCCACGTCGCCATCGACCCGGGCGACCCGGACGTCGTCTACAGCGAGTCGCAGTTCGGCGGCATGAGCCGGCAGCACCTCGGCACGGGCGCGCGCAAGGGCATCAAGCCGACGGCACAGAAGGGCGAGCAGCCGCTGCGCTTCAACTGGCAGACGCCCCTGCTGCTGTCGCCGCACGCGCCGCACACGGTCTACACCGGCAGCCAGTTCGTGCACCGCTCGCGCGACCGCGGCGACACCTGGCGCACGATCAGCCCGGACCTGACCACCAACGACGTCGACAAGAAGAAGGGCAACGTGCCGCACTGCACGATCACGACGATCGCCGAGTCGCCGCGCAAGGAGGGTCAGCTCTGGGTCGGCACCGACGACGGCCGCACGTGGCTGACGAAGGACGGCGGCGAGCGCTGGACCGAGCTGACCGAGCGCTTCCCGGCGGCGGTGAAGGGCCTGTGGGTGTCCCGCGTCGAGGCCTCGCCACACGCCGAGGGCACGGCCTTCGTGACGTTCACCGGGTACCGCGAGGACGTGCGCGCGCCGTTCGTGTTCCGCACCGACGACGGCGGCGAGACCTGGACCGCGATCGCCAACGACCTGCCGCAGGAGCCGGTCAACGTCGTGCGCCAGCACCCGCGCAACCCGAGCGTGCTGCTGGTCGGCACGGAGATGGGCGCGTACGCGTCGCTCGACGACGGCGCGCACTGGCACCCCCTCGGCGGCGGCCTGCCGCGCGTCGCCGTGCACGACCTCGTCGTGCAGGCGCGCATGGGCCACGTCGTCGTCGGCACGCACGGCCGCGGCGTGTGGGCGCTCGACGCCAAGGCGCTCGACGAACTCACCGCCGAGAAGGCGACCGCGGCGTTCGCCGCGCTGCCGCCGAGCGACGGCGCGCTGCTGCGCCGGGGCTTCGGCGAGGGCAACACGGGCGTTCGCGGCTGGTCGACGCCGAACCCGTTCACGGCGCCGACGTTCCGGTACGTGCTCGGCGAAGACGGCGGCAGCAAGGTCGCGATCGAAGTGCTCGATGCCGCCGGCAGCGTGCTCTGGCGCAAGGACGGCCCGACCACCGCCGGCTACCATGAGGTCGCCTGGGCCACCGAGCGCGGCCAGGGCTTCAGCTTCGGCGGGCGCAGCGGCGGGAGCGCCGGGCCGCGCGCCGGACAGTTCGCGGTGCGCATCACCCGCGGCGACCAGTCGCGGGTCCAGGCGTTCACCGTGCACGATCGGCGCGGGCCTGGCGGATCGACGGGCGGCCGCAGCGCGGACGACGACGAGGCGGCGGACGATCGCGAATGAGGCGTTGCGGTTGCTGGCGTCGCCGGCACGACGCGCCGGGACGCGGCGAAGGCGCGTGCGACCCGGCGCGCAGGTCGGCCCCCTGCCGCCCGGAGTCCAGCACCCCCCTCTGGCAGCGGCGTGTGCCGAGGTATACGTACCGAAGGTCGCGGAACTCGTCTGCGACCGCGCTCGAACCTCGGATCTCCTCCATGCAACCACGCATTCTCGCCACCGTTCTGTCCCTCCTGCTCGCCGGCCCGGCTGCGGCCCAACAGTGCTTCACCGGCGACTTCGGCACCCGCCTCGGGCTCAACACGGTCGACACCGTGTACCCGATCCAGCCGATCGGCTTCGCGTTCCCGTTCGCCGGCGCGACCTACACGAACATCCACGTCAACGACCACGGCTTCGTGCAACTGTCGAACAACGGCACACCGGCGCCGCTGACGAGCGGCTCCGCCGCGCTCTACACCCCGACGGTCGCCAACTTCGTCGCCGGCGGTCCGAAGATCGCGCCGCTGTACTGCGACATGGAACTGACCGGCGGCGGCGAGTGCTTCATCAAGAGCACGGCGACGACCTGCACGGTCACGTGGTGGAACGTGCGCTCGTATGGCATCGCGGCGCCGCGCTTCAGCTTCCAGCTGCAACTCGACGTCGGCGGCCTGATCCGGTTCGTCTACGGGCCCGGCGTCACCAACAACTCGACGTTCGGCGGCGTGTCCGACAACGGCATCTGTGGCGTCACCCCGGCCGGCGGCGTCACCGCTCCTGTCAGCCTCGATCTCTCGGTCGGTGGCACGAGCACGAACAACACGACGTTCGAGAACTGGGCTGCGCCGAACGGCTTCGACATGGCCTCGAACACCCTGCTGTTCGTGCCGTCCAATCCCGGCTTCAGCTACACGCTGCTCGGCGCGCCGGCGAACTGCTCGGACGCGCAGACCTATGGTCTCGGCTGCGACGGCCTGACGCTCGCCAGCGTCGGCCTGCCGACGCTGGGCAACGCCAACTACACGCTGCGGGCCGCGACGGTTCCCGCGGCGTCGCCGTTGGCGTTCTTCGGCTACGGCACGATCGTGCAGAACCCCGGCTTGCCGCTCGGTCCGCTGGGCATGACCGGGTGCGAAGCCTACACCAGCCTCGACATCGGCCTGTTCAGCGGCTCGTTGACGACGGGTGGCGCGAGCACGACGACGCTCGCGGTGCCGTCGTCGCCGACGCTGGTCGGCGTCGTGCTGTCGGCGCAGGCGTTGGCCCTGACGACCAACAACCCGTTCGGCCTCGCCGCCAGCAACGGCGTTCGAATCCTGGTCGGCCAGGGCTACTGACGCCCGAGCGTCCGCGTCACGGCAGGCCAAGCCGCCCGGCGTGCTGCCGTGACGCAGGCGCGCAGCCGGGGCGAGTCGAACCCGCGCTGCGGCGGCCCGACGCCCGGCTTCGCCCGGTCCACTGCGGTGGCGCCGGCTCGGCGCCTGCCGCGCAATCGTCGCTCAGGCCTTCAGAGGTCTGCTTCGAGGTCGGCCATCGGTCCGCACGACTCCAACGCCTCGTCGCCGAGCAGCACCGACTGCATCTCCGCCATCAGGTGGATGCTCGCGATCGCCTGCCGCTGCTGCGCCGTCGCGGGCTCGGCGCTGTCCATCTCCATGTGCGTCGCGGTGAGGTCGTTGAGCGCGTACAGCGCCAACCGCGCGGCGTTGAGCGCCGCCAGCCAGGCGCTGGCGTGCGGGTTGGTCACGAGCAGCAGCAACTTGCCACCGGACTTCATCGGACGCATCGCCGCGAGATCGCGGCCGACAAGCGTCGCACGCGAGGCGAACAGGCGCTCCAGCTCCGGTACGGCATGCGCGCGCCAATCGGCCTCGTGGCCTTCGTCCGCGAGGGTCTCAGGCAACAGGCGCGCGCGGACGCGCGGGTCCTCGCTCTCGAGCAGCATCGGGATCCCCTTGAGGATCTCCGCAGTGCGCGGCGACAGATCGCCGAACAACCAGCCTTCGTCGACGCGGGCGACCCACATGGTCAACGCCCTCCCCGCAGGCAGGGTGCGCCGCCGGGCGATGGCTCACGCATCGACGAGCTCCAGCGTGGTCAGCAGATGGTGCGCCTGCAGCTTCTGCGCGTAGATCTCCGCCTGCTCGCGGGCGCCGGTCCAGACGATCGAGCGGCCGGTCTTGTGCACTTCCATCATCAGCTTGCGCGCCTTGCTCTCGTCGTAGCCGAACACCTGCATGAAGACGCGCGTCACGTATCCCATCAGCGTCACCGGATCGTCGTGCACGACGACGTTCCACGGCCGCGCCAGCGCCGTCTCCGGCTTCGACCTCGTCTCGGTCTGTTCCTTGGTCTTCACGCGCACCATGGCGGCGACACTCTACCGCCCGCCGGCCGCGGCGAGCGGGACGATCTCCAGGCGATCGGCGGCGAACAACGGCACCAGCAAGCGATCGCGGCCGACGTCGAGCGCGAGGTCGCCCGCCTCGGTCGGCTCGCCCGGCAACCGCTGCACGCCGCCCGTGGCATCGAAGCGATAGAGGCAGCGGCCGGCCTGGGAGGCCGCGAGCCACGCGGCGACGCCATCGCGTTCGCGTCGCACCAGTCCGGTCAACCTCGCCGTCGGCGCCGTCGCGAGTTCCGTGCGGACACCGCGGTAGTCGATCTGCGCGAACGTGCCGTCGCGCCAGCTGACGACGTAGAGCCCCTGCGGCCGCGCGACGAGGGCCGACGGCTGGCCCAGGGCCACGCCCTTGGCCAGAACCGTCGGCGGGCCATCCGGCCCGAGGCGCCAGATCGCGTCCGTGCCGGTCGCGCGCATGGCGGCGTCGCAACCCCGGTCGGTGACGTACACGCCGCCGTCGGGTCCGACCGCGACGTCGTCGAGGAAGCTGGCGCCTGGGATCGCGGTCTCGCCGCGCGGCGCGCCGCTGGCCGCGTCGAAACGCCGGACGCAGTCGACGTCGGCGACGTGCAGCACGCCGGCGACGATCGCCATGCCCTTGGGAGCGTGCAGCGTGACGCCGCCGACGCCGCCGCGGATCCAGTGACGCTGCATGCCGCCATCGGGGCGGAGTCGGCTGATGTATCCGTCGCCGTCCTTCGCGGCGAGGTCGCCGGACACGTTGCTGACGAGGTAGACGTCGGCGGCGACGTCGTGCAGAGCCGACCATGGGCCGTCGAAGCCCGGCGGCTCCGCCGGGCCGCAGGCGGACGCCGCGGCGACGACGCCGGCCGCGAGCCATGCGCGAGCGCTCACCACGACTCCCGCTGGCCGCCGAGCGCCAGGATCGTCCGCCACTCGCGGGGCGTCACCGGCTGCACGGACAGGCGACTGCCGGCGCGCAGCAGCATCATGTCGGCGAGCGCCGGCTCGGCCTTCATCGCCTCGCGCGTTACCGGCTTCGCCATCGCCCCGACGCACTCGACGTCGACCATGAACCACGTCGGGTCGGACGGGTCGCTGTCGGGATCGTGGTACTCGTGCTCGGGCTCGAACGCCGTATGGTCGGGATAGCCGGCCTTGACCACCTTCGCGACGCCGACCACGGCCATGGGCTTGGCGTTGCTGTGGTAGAAGAGCACGCCGTCGCCGACCCGGATCGCGTCGCGCAGCAGGTTGCGGGCCTCGTAGTTGCGCACCCCGTGCCAGAACGTGCGGCCGTCGCGCTGGAACTGCGCGAAGCCGTAGGCGTCGGGTTCGGACTTGAACAGCCAGTAGCGGCGGGTGTCCGCCTTGCCTTGCTTGCCGGTGGCCATGCGGGGCGCAGACGATACCGGCGGGGCGCGCGCCGGCTACTGCCAGAGCGCTCGCAGGTCGCGGCTCTGCCGCGCGGTCAGTTCGTGCGCCACGGGCCCGCGTTCCCCCGCCTGCACGACGAGCGCCCGCTCCGGGCCGTCCTCGAAGACGCGCAGTGAAGCGAGTTCGTCGCCGTTTCGCCGCAGCAACCGCACGGTCCAGTCCGGTCGGTCGTAGCGCGACGGCCGGGCGTCTACCGCGCGCGCGGCGACGAGGTCGCGCAATTCGTCCTGCACGAAGTCGCCGACCTCCGGGCTGGCCGCCTCGGCCCCGACGCGGCGCCAGACGCCGTCCTCGAGCCGGAAGCTGCGGTTGCTGCCGTCCGGACGCGCGAGGTCGACGCGCTCGACGATGGCCCCGACCTGCAGGGCGCGCAGCGCGCAGTACTCCAGCCACGACCGGCGCAGCACGGCGACGCTGCCAGCCGGCACCAGCACCACGGTGTCCGGTTCGTCGGCGCGGCACGCATGCGTCAAGCGCGGTTCGCCGCGGTCGACGTCCGCGCCGAACCAGAGCGTCGTCGCCGCGGTGTCGCGCGCGGCGCGGGCGGCGACCGCGAGACGCCCCGCCTGCAAGCCGTAGCGCGGCTCTTCCGCGCGCGGCCGACGCGCCGCCGCGTCGTCGCAGAACTCGACGGCGGTGAGCACCTGGAGCGCCTCCAAGGCCTCGTTGCACGGCGTCGGCCGAGTTGCCGCCTCGACGGGTTCGACGAGCCGCCAATCGGCGCTCGGCGACTCGCGCACGAGCCGCATGCGATCGCCGCGACCTTGGCCAGGATCGACGACGAAGTCGACCAGCTCGGCGAACGCCGACTCGGCGAACGGCAACAGGATGCGCGCGCGCAGGCGCTCGCTGGCGTTGGCGAAGATCTGCGCGTACTGCTGGCTCGTGCTGTGGAACAACAGGCCGCGACCGGGCAGCGAGCCGTACAACTCGTGGCGCTCGTCCCACAGCGTCAGCTTCTCCTCGCCGAACTGGCCGTGAACCGTGATGCGCAGGCGGGGCTCGGCGTCGGGCGTGCGGGCGATGCCGGGCGCGAAGTGGTCGACGCGCAGCGACAGGACCGCGGTCACGAACTGACGGGCCGCGGCCGGGTCGGCCCGGCCGGTGACCGGAGCGAGCAGCCGCCAGCCGCCCTCGCCCAGCTTCAGGTGGACGAGTTCCCGGGCGCCGGAGTCGAGCCGGTGGTCGACGCGCAGTTCGTCGACGCTGCCGAAGGCGTTGCGGAACACGGCCTTCTCCCGCAGATCGTCGGGGTTCGCGCGCATCGACTCCAACAGCGCCTGCCCGCCCTCCCAGATCGCGCCGTGCGCGCGCAGGAACCGCGTCGTGCCGAGCGGCCCTTCGGCGCCGACGTCGACGCGGACTTCGCGGCCATCGGGGAAGCGGGCGAGGAACGTCAACTCCGGCTCCTCGAGCCCGGCCTGCCGCCGGCCCTCGGCGTCGTCGGCCAGCGGGGCCTTGCGCATCTGGGCGCTCTCCCACGCATCGCAGATCTGCTTCATGTACGCGGCCGAAGCGACGTCGACCAACGGCTCGCGCATCTGGAAGCGGCCATCGGGTCCGCGCCCCACCTCGATGGGCGGCCGGTCGCGGAACTGCCAGCGCACCATCGTGGCGTCGGCGAGCGCTCGCCCCTCCCGCACCGGCGACTCGGCCCGCACCTCGACCGGCGTCTGCTCGTCGGTCAACAGCAGCACGACGCCGAGGCCGGCGACGAGTGCGAACAGGATCAGGATGCCGCGCCAACCCATCATTGCCTCCGCCGGAAGAACACGATCGAACCGACCAGCAGGAAGGCGCCCGGCACGCCCCAGACGACGAACCAGCCGATGCGGGTCAGTTGCTGCGGTTGGATCGACAGGTACTTCGCCTCGTAACCGGGCGCCTTCAGGTCCATGAGCGCGCGCCGCTCGGCCATCCAATTGCAGACGTTGAGCGCGAAGTCGCCGAACAAGGACATGCCGGCGTTGTTGCAGAACACGCCGCCGACGACGACCGCCTGCCCGGTCTTGGGGCCATCGGGCCGCGCCGCGTCCGCGGCGACGTCGATCTCGAACGCCATCGCGACGTCGAACGACTGCAGCGTCGTGCCGGGCGCGCGGTAGCTCGGGTACCCATCCGGTCCCGGCTCGGCCAGCCAGCCCTGTTCGCCGGTCCGCAGCAAGGCCTCCCGCCGGACCGCCGCCGGCGCGCCGGGCCGTTCGCGCACCGCGCGCGCCGTCGCCACCTCCATCGGCCGTCCCGACTGCGCCAGCCGGCGCGTCGTCGGATGCAACGGATTGACGAGCATCTGCAGCTTGGCGACGGCGGGATCGCCATCGAGCCCGCGTCCGGCGGTCCGGCCGCTCGTCTCGCGGATCAGGTGGAACACCGGCCGGCGGCTCAATTCGTAGCCCAGCAGTTCGCCGAGGCGGCCGCCGTCGCTGTTGCCGTCCGGCAACGGACTCCACGCCGGATTCAGGAACAACCGCCCGCCGCGCCGCAGGTAGTCGAACAGCGCCTGGGCCGTGCGCTCCGGGAACTCCGCCGTCGGCTCGAGCACGATCACCAACGCGGCGTCGTCGGGGACGGCCGCCTGCTGGCTGGTCCGCCACTCGCGCACTTCGAAGCCGCTCTTGGCCAGCGCCGCGAGGAAGCCGCTGTAGCCGAACGCGGTCTCGCCGAGACTTAGCAGCGGCGAGAAGTCGCGCAGCAGGTAGGCGACCGGCACGCCCTCGACCAGCAAGCCCTTGAGCGCCGAGCTGATCTGCTCCTCGCCGACGAACTTCTTGAGCACCGGCAGGCTGGCGCGGCTCAGCGGCGCCGCGCCGGGGTTCGACCGCTCGATCTGGCCGAGGTCGAGCGGCAGCGACAGTTTGCGGAAGCGCCGCTCGCGGCCCGGCAAGCGCACCGCGACGACGAGCACGTCGCTCTCGCCATCGCTGTAGCCGAACGCCTGCGCGTCCTCGCGCGTCCGCTGCGTGTCGGCGTAGAAGTCGTGCGCGACGATCTTGACGTTCTCGCCGCCCAGGAACTGGTAGCGGACCAGCAGCAGGCGGGTCAACTCGCGCAGCCGGTCGCGGATGCGGAACTCCTGCCGCTTCCAGTCGTCGGTCGCCGCCCCGGCGTAGGGCGGATAGAACTGGTGGAACTCGATCTCGGCCTTGCGCCCGCGCAGTTCGCGCAGCAGGTCCTCGCTGGCGGGATCGATCGAGTTCACCTGCTGCGGCGTCAGGTCGACCAACGCCTTCAGCGCCGGCCGCGACGACACCCACACCAGCAGCGCCCAGAACGCCAGCAACAACAGGCCGCCGACGACGAGTTGCGCGACCAATCCGAACCGGCGCGGACTCATCCGATCCTCCGCGCCGCGAGGCTGATGCCGGTCAGGCAGAGGAAGAACACGATGCCGCCGACGTAGAACGCGACCTGGCTGGTGTCGATCAGCCCGCGCGCGAACCACTCGCTGAAGTTGCGCATCACGTCGAGCTTGTCGAGCAGTTCGCGGACGTAGTAGGCGTCGGCGAGTTCGCCGAGTTGCGCGGCGATCTGGCGAGGCAGCGTCAACAGGCCGTAGTCGAACATGATCGTCAGCAGCGCGGCGAGCAGCACGTTGTCGGTGAGGCTGCTGGCGAAGCAGCCGAACGCCAGCAGCATGCCCGAGAGCAGGAACATGCCGAGGTAGGCGGCGAACACCGGCCCGAAGGCGAGATCGGCGCCGAGGAACGGCCCGTACTCCAGCGCGTGCAGCACGAGCACGCTCGGCAGCCACAGCAGGGAGTAGAAGACCGTCGCCGCCGCCCACTTGCCGAGGACGACCTCGCCGTCGCGCACCGGGGCGGTGAGCAGCGTCTCCAGCGAACCGGTGCGGCGCTCCTCGGCGAAGCTGCGCATCGTCAGCAGGCCGGGCACCAGCACGACCATCAGGAACGTGCTGCCCAGCGAGTACGTCTGCGGCGGCAGCAGTTCCTGGTCGATCCGGTACGCCGCGAAGTACTCGACGAGCGCGCGCAGTTCGAGCCCTCGCCACCAGTAGAACAGGATGCCGACCACCCAGCTGACCGGACTGACGAAGAACGACAGCAGTTCCTTGCGGAACGTGGCGAGCAGGGCGCTCACGGCTGGACCGCCTCCCCGGCGACAGCGCCGGCGGATGCCGCCGTCGACGCCGACTCGGCCGCCTGGTCGCCGGCCTCGGTGATGCCGTGGAACCACTCTTCGAGCGTCGGCAGCTCGATGCGCAGTTCGTGCACCGGCAGGCCGCGCGCCGCGAGGGCCGCGGCCAGCGCCGGTACCGGATCCTGTTCGGGCAGCAGCGGCACGTCACAGCGCGCCAGCTCGCCTTGGCCCGCGACCGCGCCGGCGACGCCCGCCTGCGCCAGCGCTGCGGCGAGCGCGGCCGGCTCGGCGCGCACGACGACGCGCAGCCGGCGGCGGGCCCCCTTGGCCAGCAGTTCGCTCGGCGCGCCGTCGGCCCGCAACACACCGCGATGGATGACCAGCACGCGGTTCGTCACCTCCTGGACCTCGCCGAGGATGTGGCTGCTGAACAGCACGGTGTGCTCGGACGCGAGGTCGCGGACGACCTGCTTGATGCGCCGGCGCTGGTTCGGATCCAACCCGGAGGTGGGTTCGTCGAGCACCAGGACCGGCGGGTTGGCGACGAGCGCGTCCGCGAGGCCGACGCGCTGCCGATACCCGTGGCTGACGTGGCCGACGAGCTTGCGGGCGACGTCGGCGATGCCGGCCTTGTCCATCGCCCGCGCCACCGCGCTCGCGCGGGCCTTGGCCGGGACGCCCTTCAACGCCGCGCGGTAGCGCAGGTACTCGACGACCCGCAGGTCGGGGTAGATGGGCACTTCCTGCGGCAGGTAGCCGAGCTGCCGACGCACCGCCAGCGAGTCGGTGGCGACGTCGTGGCCGGCGACTGCCGCCGAGCCGGACGTCGCGGGATGGAAGCCGGTCAGCACGCGGATCGTCGTCGTCTTGCCGGCGCCATTGGGGCCGAGGAAGCCGACGACCTCGCCGCGGCCGATCTCGAACGTCAACCGGTCGACGGCGACGTGGGAGCCGTAGCGCTTGGTCAGGTCGCGAACGCGGATCATGCAGCGAGGGCGATAGCGCGGCGGTCGCGCGGTCGTAACAGCGAACGCGCGGCCGGGGTCGGGCAGGCCGGACGGCCGCGGGCGCCACAGGCTAGGGCCGGCCGCGGCAAAGGCCACAGCGAGGTGACCGCGGCGTCCCGACCAGCCTGCCGGCTCGGGCCGCGGCGGCCCGCGCCCGCCGGCGCAGCGTCGCCGTCACGGCCCCTCGCGACGAGTCACTTTACCTCGAAGTCAGCGTCCTTGATGTCCTCGTCGCCGCCCTTGCCGGCGGCGGCGCCAGCGCCCGCACCCGCCGGAGCGGCGCCAGCGCCCGCGCCCGCCATGCCGGCGCTCATCGCCGACATCGCCTGCTCGAAGGTCGCCATCGCCGTCTTCAGGCGCTCGATGGAGTCGCTCTCGATCGCCTTCTTGAGGTCGGCGCTCGCCGCCTCGACCTTGCCCTTGGTCGCGGCGTCGAGCTTGTCGGCGTTGTCCTTGAGCTGCTTCTCGGCCTGGTAGACGAGGCTGTCGGCCTGGTTCTTCAGGTCGACCAGCTCGCGCCGCTTCTTGTCGTCGGCGGCGTGCTCCTGGGCGTCGCGGGCCATCTTCTCGACCTCGTCCTTCGACAGCCCCGAGCCGACCTCGATCTTGACCTTCTGCTCCTTGCCGGTGCCCTTGTCCTTCGCGGTCACCGACAGGATGCCGTTGGCGTCGATGTCGAACGTGACCTCGACTTGCGGCGTGCCGCGCGGCGCCGGCGGGATGCCGTCGAGCTTGAAGCGGCCGAGCGTGCGGTTGTCGTTGGCGAACTCGCGCTCGCCCTGCAGCACGTGGATGTCGACGCCCGGCTGGTTGTCGGCCGCGGTCGAGAACACCTGGCTGCGGCTGGTCGGGATCGTCGTGTTGCGCTCGATCAGCCTCGTCATCACGCCACCGAGCGTCTCGATGCCGAGCGACAGCGGGGTGACGTCGAGCAGCAGCACGTCGCTGACCTCGCCACCGAGCACGCCGCCCTGGATCGCCGCGCCGAGCGAGACGACCTCGTCCGGGTTGACCGACTGGTTCGGCTCCTTGCCGAAGATCTCCTTCACCAGCGCCTTCACGCGCGGGATGCGCGTGCTGCCGCCGACGAGGATGCACTCGTCGATGTCGGACGGCTTCATCTTGGCGTCCTCCATGCAGCGCAGCACCGGGCCGCGGCAGCGCTCGAACAGGTCCTCGCAGAGCTTCTCGAACTGCGCGCGGGTCAGGTTCTCGCTGAGGTGCTTGGGGCCCGTCGCGTCCATCGTGATGAACGGCAGGTTGATCTGCGTCTGCGTCGCCGAGCTGAGCTCGATCTTGGCCTTCTCGGCGGCCTCCTTGAGCCGCTGCAGCGCCATCTGGTCCTTCTTCAGGTCGATGGCCGTCTGCTTGCGGAACGACTCGCACAGCCACTGGATGATGCGTTCGTCGAAGTCGTCGCCGCCCAGGTGCGTGTCGCCGTTGGTCGCCTTGACCTCGAACACACCCTCGCCGACGTCGAGGATCGAGATGTCGAACGTGCCGCCGCCGAGGTCGAAGACGGCGATCTTCATGTTCTTGCCCTTGGCCTTCTTGTCGAGGCCGAAGGCGAGCGCCGCAGCGGTCGGCTCGTTGATGATGCGCTCGACCTTGAGGCCGGAGATCTGGCCGGCGTCCTTGGTCGCTTGCCGCTGGCTGTCGTTGAAGTAGGCCGGCACGGTGATCACCGCGCGCTCGACCTTCTCGCCGAGGTAGGCCTCGGCGGCGTCCTTCAGCGCACGCAGGATCTGCGCCGAGATCTCCGGCGGCGTGAACTGCTTGCCGCCGACGTCGACCTTGACGAGCTCGCTGGCGCCGCCGACGACCTTGTAGGGCACCATCTTCTCCTCGTCGCCGACCTCGTCGTGGCGCCGGCCCATGAAGCGCTTGATCGAGTAGATCGTGTTGGTCGGATTGGTGACTGCCTGGCGCTTGGCCGGCGCGCCGACGAGCCGCTCGCCGCTCGGCGTGAAGGCGACGACCGATGGCGTCGTGCGCGCGCCCTCCATGTTGGCGATGACCTTGGGCTCGCCGCCCTCCATCACCGACACGACCGAGTTGGTGGTACCGAGGTCGATTCCGACGATCTTCGACATGGCTTGGTCTCCTGCTGCTCGCCCGCGCGATGGCGGGCAGGTCTGCGTAACGAACCGCCGCGGCGAACCGAACTTCGGCGCGCCGCGGCCACCCATCCCTTGTCAAATGCCGTGCCCAGCTCTCGCCCCGCCACTAGCTGTTGTTTCACAACAACTTAAGGAGCCCGCCACCGCAACAATGCTGCCAATCCGACAGCCTTACCGGCGCGCATCGCTGCCATTCTGGCGCTCCCGCTCGCTGGTCCAGCCACCCCAGCGCACCAAGCCGAGGTGCAGCAGCGCGACCACCGCCATGCCGACGACCAGGGCGCCGTACAGCGCCGCTGGATCGGACTTGGCCGCGCGCGCGGCCCGCGCCAACGCGCCGTAGACGACGGCGAAGCCGACCAGATCGACGAGCAACGGCAGGCGCATGCGGCCCGCACCCTGGATCGCCCCCATCGCGCCGAGGGCGATGGCCCCGAGCGCCTGCGCCCACGAGGCGACGCCGAAGTAGGCGGCGGCCGCCGCGACCACCGCCGCCGGCGGCGATGGCAGACAGACCTCCACGAGCCATTCGGCGCCGCCGATCATCGCCGCCACGAAGGTTGCACCGAGCAAGCCGCCGTACGCCCCCGCCCAGAGGCCGGCGGCGCGCGCCGCGGCGGCCCGGCCGGCAACGGCGGCACGGGCTGCATACGCCGTGGCGGCGTTGGCGAAGCCCAAGGACGCGAAGAGGACGATGGTGTCGAAGCGCGTGGTGATGCCGAGCGCCACCAGCGCCGGTTCGCCGCCGCGCTCGCGCACCAGCGGCGTGAGCACGAGTACGAGGCCGGCGCGCAGGCCGATCTGCACTGCCTGCGGCCATGCATCGACAAGCAGCGGCAGCACGACGGCCGGCCGCCGCGGGGGTTCTGCGGCGTCGCGGCGCAGCGACAGCGGATGGCTGCGGCGCGCCAGCCACCAGATGCCGACGCCCGCCGCAACCGCGCGCGCCGCCACGGCGGCGATGGCCGCGCCGACGACGCCGATCGGCTCGCAGCCGACGGCTTCCCAGCCGAACAGCAGCGGCACGGCGAGCGCGAGGTTGAGCAAGTTGGCGCCGAGCAACAGCGCGAGCGGCATCGCCGCCTCGCCGGCTGCGCGCATCGCGGCCGTCGTCTGCATCAAGACGAACATGGGCGCGCAACCGAGGTTGCTGACCACGAGGTACGCGATCGCGCCGCTGCGCGCCGCCCCCTCGACGCCCATCAGGTCGGCCATCGGTGCCGCCGGCAGCGCCGTCAGCGCGCCGAGCAGCAAGCCGAGCCAGACCATGAACCACTGCGCCCGCCGGTTGAACGCCCGCGCCGCCGCCGGGTCGCCGGCGCCGAGCAGGCGCGACGCGTGCGCCAGCAGCGCCGTCGACACGCAGTTGCCGACGATCATCGGCAGGAAGTTCCACGTCGACCCGACGTGTGCGGCCTGCACCGCCGCGCCGCCGAGCCGACCGACCATGGCCAGGTCGACGAGGTTGATGGCCGCGTGCGAGGCGAGACCGAGCGCCAGCGGCAGCCCCTGGACGAGCACCGAACCACCGGGCGAACGGCGCAACAGCGGATCGGGGGCGGCATCGCTCACCCGCGGAGCCTAGGAGTCTGCGCCACGGAAGGCCACGCCGCCCAGTACGCGTCTTCGCGTCCGGGAGCTCGCCGCCGATCCTCGGCGAATCCACCGATTCGCCTGCGGTCGTCGGCTTCGCCCCGACCGCGAATCCACGCACCGGATCGGCGCGCGTCCCGTGACGCAGACTCCTCGGAGTCTGCGCCACGGAAGGCCACGCCGGCCGGCGCGGCATCGGACCGCTACGGCACTGGCGCGAGCATGTGCCGGGCCAGTTCGAGGATCCGGCTCGGGCTGAACGGCTTGGTCAAGTGCGCGTCGACGCCCGAGGCGCGACCGCTCTCCTTGTCGCTCTCCTGGCCGCGCGCCGTCAACAACACGAGCTTGACGTGCGCCAGCGTCTTGTCGGCGCGGACCTGCTTGGCGACGCCGAAGCCGTCGAGCTTCGGCATCATCACGTCGAGGAACACGAGGTCCGGCTTCTGGTCGCGGATCAACGCCAGTCCCTCCTCGCCGTTGCGCGCCTCGAGCACGTGGTACTCCTCCTTGCGCAGGATGTACGTGAGCGAACGGCAGATGAACGGCTCGTCATCGACCACCAGGACCGTGGGCCGCTTCATGGTTGTTCTCCTGCGCCATCGACGAGGCAACGCACGACCACCGCGGTCACGTCGTCGGCGGCCGTGCCGCCACCGCCGCGATAGTTGTCGAGTTCGCTGACGATGCCGTCGACGATGCGCTGCGCGGACCGGTTGCGCGCCAGTTGCGAGAACACCGCCGCCAGCCGGTCCTCGCCGAACATGTCGCCAGCCGGGTCGACCGCCTCGGTGACGCCGTCGGTGTACAGCAGCAGGCAGTCGCCGCGCTGCAGCGCGATGCGGCGGGCCTCGTAGCGAACGTCCGGCAGGAACCCGAGGATGGTGCCGTCGCTCGGCACGCGCTCGACGCGATCGCCGGCGGCTCGGTAGACCATCAACTCGGTGTGGCCGGCGCTGACGTGGTCGACGTCGGCGCTGCCTGGCGACAGCACGACGCCGGCCGCGGTCAGGAACCGCTCGGTGCGCTGCAGATCGCCGTGCAGCAGGGACGCCATCGCCGAGAACAGCGCCGCGGCGTCGCTGTGGACGCTCGCGAGCGTGCGCAAGGTCGAACGCGCCGCGACCATCAGCATGCCGGACGCGAGGTTGTGGCCGGAGACGTCGGCGACGGCCACCAGGGTGCGTCCATCAGCGAGCCGGGCGTACTCGAAGTAGTCGCCGCCGACCGCGCCGCAGGCTTCGTAGCTCGACGCGATCTCGAAGCCGGGGACGACGACGGCCCGCTCGGGCAGGACCTGGCGCTGGATCGTCTGCGCCATGCTGAGCTCCTTGCCCAGCGCCGCCGTCTTGCGCGCACCGAGCACCGCGCCGAGCATGGCGGCGAACGACATCGCGAACTCGGTCTCCCACGTGCCGAACTCGCCGCCGGCGACGCCGCCGACTCCCGGGGCGGCGCCGACCTTGTCGACCAGCACTAGCGCGCCCAGCACGATGCGCTTGTCGCCGGCACCATAGGTGACCGGCACGCCGATCACGTCGCGCTCGGCGAGGCTCTCGGCGCTGCCCGGCTCGCCCATGCGCCCGCTCGAACCGACGGTGCGCACGATCGGCTCGCCATCGGCAGCGAGCACGTCGGCGAGGAACCCGCGCGTCTCGACGACGGCAGCGCCCTCGAAGGCGCGCGCCGGATCCTCGCCGCAGTGCGCGACGACCTCGCACAGGTCCTTGCCGTGCAGGCACGAGAGGTAGACGACGTGACGCACGCCGGCGGCGCGGCGGCAGGCCTCGGTCGCCATGGCGGCGATCTCGGCGTCGTCGCCGCCGCCCGAGAGCTTGGGCAGCGTGTCGCCGTACATGGCGACCTGCTCGAGCAAGCTCATCGAGCGGTCGTTCATGCTGTCCATGTCGCCTTCCAGCCGCTCGCGCTCCTTCAGCACGTCGAGCAAGGCCTGGATCAGGCCGTGCACCGCCGTAGCGCCGGCGGGCATCGCGGCGACGACCGCCCCCTCGGGCACGTCGACGCGCGCGCTCGCAGCGCCGGACGGCGCCGCGCCGTACGAGCGCAGCGGCGCGCCGGCGCCGTCGAACACCGTGACGGCGATCCCCTCGAACACGCGAGGGATCGCCGCCAGGAGTTCGTCCGAATCCTGGTGGATCGTCACGGGCAGATCAGGTGTGGATAACCACCCGCGCGTGCTTGGTGAGGCGCAGCGTGTTCCAGCCGTCGATGCGCGCGTACTCGACGCGATCCATCACCTGGCGCACGATGTGGATGCCGAATCCACCGCACTCGGTGGGCATCGCCTCGTCGTCGGCCGCGACGTCCGCCAGTTCGCCGTGGCACGTCGGATCGAAGGCCGGTCCGCGATCGCGCAACGTCACCTGGAACGAATCCTCGCGCAGGTCGAATCGCACCTCGATGGGACGCGACTCGTCGAGTTGGTAGCCGTGACGCAGGACGTTGGTCACCAGCTCCTGCAGCGCGATCAGCACGTTGTAGCGCGTGCCCTCGGGGTCTTCGTCGAAGATGACTGACTGCAACAGGACCTCACCCGTCTGCCAGACGAGGCGGAGGTGGTCCAGCGGACCAGTCAGCGACAGCACGACCTGGGAGGGCATGGGGCGAAACTCCGGCTTCCCGCCGCTATCGGCCGTAGCACCAGCGTTCCTGAGCCCGCGCTAGCCCCGTCGCCGTCAGGGGCGCGACGGCCGCGGCCGCCAACCGGCGTTGCGAAGGACGCTTCCGTCCGTGTATCCTACCGGGACTGCGCGCCCGGTCCTCCGGTCGGACCGACGCGCGGGAGGGCTTCTTGACTTCGCACCTGCATCGCCGCACAGCCGGCGCCGTCGTCCTGCTTCGCTGCTCGCTACTAGCCGCCATGGCCTTCATGTCGGCTTGCGCCGGCGCACCGCCGTCCGCAGGGACCAAGGGCGCCTTCCAGCCGCCGACGGTCGTCGGCAAGTCGACGACCTTCGCGCCGTCCGCGATGCATCCGGACGCCGAGATCGGGCTTCTGGCGCGCACCAAGACGCCGGCGGCGCTGCTGCGTGTCGCCTGGCTGCACCTGCAACAGCGCCGACCGCAGAACGCGCTCGACGCCGTCGCCGAAGTGCTCTACGGGCCCACCAAGCCCTCGGCGCACGAGGAGTCCTTCGCGCGGTACCTGCGCGCCGAAGCCTTCGCCGCCGCCGGCAACCCCGAACGCGGGACCTACGACCGCGACTTGGCCCGCCAACTCGCGATCGATCCGGAGTTGCGCAAGCTCCTCGGACCGAAGGTCGTCCCGCCGACGGTCGCCGAATCGCCCCCCGCGGCCGGCCTGGAGCTCGCCGTCCAGCCGCGTTCGCAGTGGAAGGCGGCGCCCCACGACCCGGGCAACGTCGAGCCGATGGCGCCGATCCACCGCGTGACCATCCATCACTCGGCGATGTACTTCCGCGACACCCGACCCAACACGTGCGCAGCCCAGATCAAGGCGATCCAGCAGCAGCACATGACCGTCAAGCGGTGGGGCGACATCGGCTACCACTTCCTGATCGACCCCTCGGGCCGCATCTGGCAGGGCAGGCAGCTGCGCTTCCAGGGTGCGCATGCGACCGGCGAGGGCAACGTCGGCAACGTCGGCATCTGCCTGCTCGGCAACTTCATGCGCACCCGGCGCGGCAAGGAACGGGGCCAAGAGCCGACGCGCGAGCAGGTCGCCGCGATGCGCCAGCTGGTCGCGGAACTGATGCGGAACCACAACTTCGGCGCCGATGCGATCTTCCGTCACTACGACTTCCGCGACACGGAGTGCCCGGGGGAGTTGATGACGCCGATCGTCAGCCAGATGGTGAAGGACTTCCGCCGCAACGCCCTCGGCGAACAGTGAGCGTGGCGAACCGCAAGACCTAGGAGTCTGCGTCACGGGACACGCGCCGATCCGGTGCGCGGATTCGCGGTCGGGGCGAAGCCGACGACCGGCGCGAATCGGTCGATTCGCCGAGGATCGACGGCGAGTGCCCGGACCCGCCGGCGCGCGCAAGCTCGCGGACTGCAACCAGCTGCCCCGCGACGGCTGGGGGCGGCCTGTTGCTGGGCTCTCGGTGCCTGGCCTCCGTGTTCTCTGTGTTCTCTGTGGTTCCTTTCTGCTGCTGCGGCGGAAGCAGAACAACCACAGAGAACACAGAGAGCACAGAGCCGAGCAGAGCAGACCAGGGCAGGGCAGACCAGGGCAGGACAGGGCAGGGCAGGGCAGGGCAGGGCAGGGCAAACGGAAGTGCGGCAGCAGAACGAACGGCAACTGCAGTGCGCGCCGGGCGGCGTGGCCCGCCGTGACGCACGCTCCCGGGGGCACGGGGCGGCCGCTTGGTTGCGCGACGGCGCGAAGAACTTCGCGGCACGACGATCGAACGATCAGGTCGGGGGCTTATCGCCGCGCCCCCCCATCGCCGATAGCAGCCCCATGGCAAGGGCCCGAGCCCCCTCCGTCGCCGGCGATGCGCTGCGCGGCACGTACGTCAGCTGCGCGCTGCTGACCGTGCTCACGATCGCGCTCGCGTGGCCCGGAGTGCCGGAGTCGGTGGCGGCGATGGTGCCGCCCGCGTACTTCGGGCTGCTGCTGTGGTTCTTCGCCCGCGCCGCCGCGGTCAGTCCGGAGCTTCGCGGCGAGGCGATGTCGCTGATCGTCGCCGGCTTCGCCATCAACTTCGCCGGCTCGACGACCAGTGCCTGCATCGGCTACCTGCCGCAAAACGTCCCCGACAGCGTCCTCGCCTACGTCCGCCTCGTGTGCGACACCGGTGCGGTCTTCCTGCTCGGCACCACCTTGAGCACGTTCGGGTTGATGCTGTGGATCCCGCACGTCGTCGCGAACCATCGGCAGCTCGCCGAGCGCGAGCTGCGCCAGCGCGGGGAGCTCGACGCGGCGACGACGGAACGCTCGCAGCTCGAGCAGCACCTCGTCGACGCCGACCGTCGCGGCATGCTCGCGGAGCTCGCCGCCAGCATCGCCCACGACCTGCGCAATCCGTTGACCATCGTCAAGGGCAGCGTCGAGTCGATGTGCCGGCGTCCGCGCACGCAGCACGAGCTCGCCGAGCACGCGACGGTGATCCTGCGCAACGTCGACAAGGCGGACCGCACCATCGAGGCGCTGATCGACCTCGCGCGACCGCAGACGCGCACGGCCACCGAAGTGCCGCCGCTGCGCGCGCTCGAAGAGGTGGCGGACCTCCTGCGCACGGAAGCGCGTCGACGCGGCGTGCCGCTGACGATCGACCGCAGCGCCGCCGCCTGCGCGCCGCTGCGCACCGATCGCACGCTGCTGACGCAGGCGCTGCTGAACCTCGGCCTGAACGCGCTGCAAGCCTCGCCTGCCGGACAACCGGTGACGCTGCGGGCGCGGCCCATGCGGCAGCGCCACGCGGTCGCGCTGGTGGTCGAAGACCGGGGCGCCGGCCTGCCGGCGACCATCCGACGCAACAAGTTCACGCCCTTCTTCACCACGAAGCCCGGGGGCACGGGGCTCGGACTGGTCAGCTGCCGCCGGATCGCCGCCGAACTCGGCGGCGCGCTGCGACTGCACCCGCGCGGCCGCGGCGGGTCTCGCGCACTGCTCGTGCTGCCGCTCGCCGCCGCAGCCGCCGCATCGACGCCAACGCCGCAACGGAACACGTCATGCGCAACTTCGAACTGCTGATCGTCGACGACGAACCGGACCTGCGGTGGGTCCTGCGCGGACTGTTCGAGGACGAGGGCTTCGTCGTACGCGAGGCGGCCGACGGCGACGACGCGCTGCGTGCCATCGCCGAGTCGAGTCCGGACGTGGTCCTGTCCGACATGCGCATGCCGCGACTGCCCGGCATCGAACTGCTGCGGACGCTGCGCCGCGACGCGCCCGAGGTGCCGGTCGTGCTGCTGAGCGCGGTCGAGGACCTGGCCACGGCCGTCGAGGCCGTGAAGGAAGGTGCCTTCGACTACCAGGCCAAGCCGTACGAGCCGCAGCGCTTGCTACTGTCGGTCCGCCGCGCCGCCGAGCAGAGCCGGCTCAAGCGCGAGGTCGCGGAACTGCGCCGCGCGCGCGCCAGCGGGCTGCCGGACTTCGGACCCAGCCGTGCCGCGCAGCAGTTGCGGCGCGCCATCGCGCTCGTCGCCCCGCAAGACGCCATCGCCGTGCTGCTGTGCGGCGAGTCGGGCACCGGCAAGGAGGTCGCGGCCCGGGCGCTCCATGCGCTGTCGCCGAACGCCGGCGGCCCGTTCGTCGCCGTCGACTGCGGCGCGCTGCCGGAACACCTGCTCGAGTCGCAGCTCTTCGGGCACGAACGCGGGGCGTTCACCGGGGCCGATCGCGCGCGCGCCGGGCTGTTCCCGATGGCGGACGGCGGCACCCGGGTCCTCGACGAGATCGGCACCCTGCCGCTCCCCCTGCAGGCGAAGCTGCTGCGCGCGCTGCAGGAACGCGCGGTCGTGCCGATCGGCGGCAGCAAGCCGGTGCCCTTCCGTGCCCGGCTGCTGGCCGCGACCAACGCCGATCTGCAGCGCGACGTCGCGGCGGGCCGCTTCCGCACCGACCTCTACCACCGCCTCGCCGAGTTCACCATCGCGCTGCCGCCGCTGCGCGAACGACGCGAGGACGTCATGCACTTCGCGCGCCGATTCCTCGCCGAAGCCAACGACGAGTTGGGCCGCGACGTGCGCGGCTTCACACCGATGGCCGAGCGCTTGCTGATGGCGCACGGCTGGCCCGGCAACCTGCGCGAACTGCGCAACGTCGTCCGCCGCGCCGCCTTGCTGGCCGCGGCGGCCGAACTCGACGCCCCCGACTTCGAGCTGGCGCCGCCGGTCGGAACGGCCACGGCGTCGCCGATTCCGTCGATCGCGGCGAATGACGACAGCGGTCCACTGGCCGAACGGCTGCGCGCCGCCAACGACGCCATGGAGGCGGCGATCCTGCGTCAGACCCTGGCCGCCTGCGACGGCAACAAGGCGGCAGCCGCCCGCGCGCTGCAGATCGACTACACGACCCTGCACCGCAAGCTGAAGCGGCACGGTCTCGCGTCCTGACGCCGGGCCGCGCAACGCGCTCGCCCCGACGGCGGCGGAACAGCGGATCGCCGCCCCCAGTTCCGGCATGGTTGCGTGCGGGCCGCATCGGGCAGCGGCACCATGGCGACGCTGCCATGGTCGGCGACGTCGGTCCCCCAGACGCGCACCGGGGTCGGCCCGCAACGCCCATGCCATCGACAGCGCCGCCGCGCGACGCGGTTGGCACGCGACGTGCTCCAAACCGCTCGGACACTCCGGCGACAATCCCGCGGCCGCTCCCTCACCTGGGGCGGCCGCGGCCCTTTCCGGCCGCAACTTCCTGGCGGTTACGCCGCTGGCGCAGCCTACTATCGGGGCCATGCAACGCAGCGTGTGCCTGCTCGTGCTGGCCGTGGCCTGCGGCCGGTCGTCCGCGCCGGCGCCGACGCCGCCGGCCGCAGCGCCGGCCGGCGCACGCGCGCCGCTGGTCCTCGATCACGACTTCGGGATCGTGCCGCACGGCGAGACGCGCGTGCACGAGTTCCCGCTCGACCTCGCCGTGATCGGCGACGACTACGTGCCGCTGCGCGTGCACTTCGACTGCGCCTGCGGCCGCGCCGAACTGCTGCTGCGCGGCCGCGACGGGACCGAGCGCTTCGTCGACGGGGCCGGCACGGCGAGCAGCCGCCCGGCAGCGGGCGAGTCGCTGGTGCTGCGACTCGCCCTCGACACCGCCCGCAAGGAGCCGCTCGACCTCAAGGCCACGGCGAGCCGCGGCTTCATCGTGCTGCAGTCGATCGGCGACACGACCGGCGGGTCGCGCGTGCAGTGGCCGCTCACCGTCCGCTTCGCCATCGACGCGCCGGTCGACGTGCGGCCGCTGGCGACGCTCGACTTCGGCCGCGTGGCGGCTTCCCGGCAGGGCCTGCTGGTCACGACGTTGCGCGGCGACGAACGCCACGCCGATGCGCGGTTCGGTCCCGCGACCAGCAGCGACCCGCGGCTGACCGTCGAACTGGTCGAAGGCGATGGCCACTGGCTGCTGCGCGCGCGCTGCGCGCCCGGCGAAGTCGGCAACCACCGCGCCCGGATCGACGTCGCGACGACGATCCCGGGGTACCGGTTGGCGCTCGAAGCCGCCTGGAAGTCGATCCCCGACCTCGAGGCCATTCCCCTCGACAAGGTGTCGCTGCGCGCCGACCTCGCGCGCGCGCAAACCGAGGAGGAAGCCAGCGGCCAGTACGTCCTGGTCGTCGACCACGACGAACACCGCGCCGTCGGCTTCACCGTGCAGCGCGTGGTGGACGCCGAGGGCCGCGACGTCGCGGCGCACTTCGCCATCCGCTTCGAACCCGTGGTCGAGACGCCGCGCCGTCTGCGCATGGACGTGCGCTACGTCGGCGGGCTCGCCGACGGCGTGCGCGCGACCGCGTGGCTGAGCAAGGACGGCGACGTCGGCCCCTTCCTGCCGATCCAACTGGTACTCTTCGCCCGCTGAACGCGACCACCATGACGCTCCGCCCCCGCCTCGCCGTCCTTGCGCCGTTGGCGCTGTGCCTCGGCGCCGTCGTCGCCACCTTGGCGCAATGCGGCAACGAACCCGCAGCGGCGGCGACGACGCAGGAGCCCCGGGCCGCCGCGACCCCGCCAGCCGACCGCATCCGCCTGCTGATCAGCGGGGCCATGCTCGGCCGGCTGGAACCGTGCGGGTGCGCCAGCGGCCAGCTCGGCGGCCTCGCTCGGCGCATGCAGCACGTCGGCGAGCAGACGGGCTACGACCTGCTGCTCGAAGGCGGCGACCTCGTCGACGGCGACAGCGCGCTCGACGCGCTGAAGCTGCTGACCGCCGCGCAGGCGCTGTTCGCGATGCAACGCCGCTACGACGCGCTCGGCGTCGGCAGCCGCGACCTGCGCCTGCCGGCCGCCGACTACCGCGCCTTCCTCGCCGGCGCGCCGGTGGTCGCTTCCGACCTCGTGACCGACGCGACGGACTGGCCGGCGCAGCCCTTCGTCGCGAAGTCCGTCCGTGGCGTCGACGTGCGCGTCGCTTCGCTGTTGCTCGATCGCCGGGAGTCCGCTGGCGCGGGCGTCACCCATCTGCCGCCGGCCGAGGGCTGGCGGCGGGCGCTGGACGGCGCCACACCGGCGACGCGGCGCATCCTGATGGCGCACGGTGACGACGCCGCGATCCGCCAACTGATCCCGCAACTCGACCCGCCGCCGGATCTCGTCATCGGGATCGACAGCGCCTACGCGGAGCCCACGGCCGCGCCATCGCGCGTCGGCGACGTGCCGCTGCTGTTCACCGGTTCGCGCGGCCGCGTGCTGCTCGACTGCTGGCTGCACCGCGGACCGGCCGGCGGGCAGGTCGCCTGCGAGCTGGTGCCGCTGCCGGCAAGTCGCACGGTTCCCGGCGGTGGCGGCGATCCGCAGGTCAAGGACCTCATCCTGGCCCATCGCCACGACGTGCAGTCGCAAGGGCTGTTGGCCCAATTGGCCGAGCGCCGGCCGACGGCCAGCGGCGCCAGCTACGTCGGCACGTCGACGTGCGCCGCCTGCCATCCGACGGCCATGGCCGATTGGGAGAAGTCGAAGCACGCGCACGCGTGGCAGACGCTGGTCGACGCCGAGAAGGACCCCAAACGCTACGGCTGGCCAGTGACCGCCTACCCGGACTGCGTCGGCTGCCACGTCGTCGGCTACGGTGAACGCAGCGGCTTCCGCTCGGCCGCCGACACGCCGCACCTGACCGACGTCGGTTGCGAACGTTGCCACGGTCCCGGCTCCGAGCACGTCGCCGCGGGCGGCCAGAAGCCGCTCGGCTTGCTCGGCGGCGTCCAGGGCTCGCAGTTGTGCACGCAATGCCACGACTACGAGCAGTCGCCGACGTTCGTGTACGGCGACAAGTGGGCGGCGATCCGGCACGGTCGCGAGGCCCACCAGCAGCCGAAGAAGTGAAGAAGTCGTTACGTTCCCGGCACATGCCGTGCGGGCGCCGACGGCTAGGTTGGCCGCACGATGGCCAACGCCCGCACGTCGCGTCGTGACTTCCTCGTCGGCAGCGCCGCCGCCGCTGCCGCCGCCCGCTTCGCCCACCCCGCCCTCGCCGCCGCCCCCACCCTGCGGCGGCCGTCCGCCAACGGCCGCCTGCGCATCGGCGCCGTCGGCTGCGGCGGCAAGGGCCTGTCCGACATCGAGGCCTGCGCCAAGAACCACGACATCGTGGCGCTGTGCGACGTCGACCAGGGCAAGGCGCGGCAGATGCGCGAGCAGCACCCCAAGGCGGCGTTCTACGAGGACTGGCGCGACCTGCTGGACGCCGAGAAGCTCGACGCCCTGACGGTCAGCACGCCCGACCACCTGCACGCCGGCCCGGCGCTGGCGGCGATGGCGCGCGGCATCCACGTGTTCGTGCAGAAGCCGCTGTCGCACACCGTCGAGGAGGCGCGCCTGCTGCTGCAGGCCGCGCGCAAGACCAAGGTCATCACGTCGATGGGCAACCAGGGCACGTGCATGGACGGCTTCCGCACGGCGACCGAATGCGTCCGCGCCGGCGTCATCGGCACGGTGACCGAGGTGCACGTCTGGACCGACCGGCCGATCTGGCCGCAGGGCATCGGCCGTCCCAAGCACGTCGACCCGATCCCGGCCACGTTCCGCTGGGACCTCTGGCTCGGGCCGGCAGCGTGGCGGCCATACGCCGCCGGCCGCAAGGACGGCGACTTCAAGGGCTACGCGCCGTTCCAGTGGCGGGCGTGGTGGGACTTCGGCACCGGCGCGCTCGGCGACATGGCCTGCCACGTCGCCAACCTGCCGTTCTACGCGCTCGAACTCGATGCGCCGACGACGGTCGAGGCAGTCGCCGACGGCCGCAACGACGAGACGGCCCCCAAGCGCAGCACGATCAACTTCCAGTTCCCGGCCCGCGGCGCGCGCGGCCCGGTCAAGATGGTCTGGTACGACGGCGGCGACCTGCCGCCGGCGACGCTGCTGCCGGGCGTCACGTGGCGCAGCGGCGGCTTCCTGCTGGTCGGCAGCAAGGGCATCCTCTACTCGCCGACCGACTACGGCGAGCGCTTCGACCTGTACGACAAGGACGGCAAGCCGCTGCAGTACGAGACGCCGAAGCCGACGCTGCCGCGCGTCAGCGGGATCCACGACGAGTGGCTGCAGGGCATCCTCGACAACAAGCAGCCGATGGCGAACTTCGAGTACGCGGCGCCGTTCACCGAGGCGATGCTGCTCGGCAACCTCGCGTTGCGCACCGGCGAGCGCATCGAGTGGGACGCCGCGGCGATGAAGGTGAAGAACTCCGCGACGGCGCAGGCGCTGGTCGGCAAGTCCTACCGCCGCGGCTTCGAGCTGACGAAGGTCTGACCGCGCCGCCGGCCGGCGCTACCCGCCCGGCCGGCAGTGCGCGTCGAGCCACGCGCACATCTCGGCGAGGCAGTGCAGCACGTTCTCGCGCGCGGCGTAGCCGTGGCTCTCGTGCGGCAGCATGCACAGCCGCGCGTGGCCGCCGTTGCCCTTGAGCGCGGCGAACATGCGCTGGCTCTGCAGCGGGAACGTGCCGGGGTTGTCGTCGTCGGCGCCGTGCAGCAGCAGGATCGGCTCGCGGATGCGGTGCGCCTGCCGGAACGGCGACATCGTGTCGTAGACCTCGGGCGCCTCCCAGTACGTGCGGTCCTCGTTCTGGAAGCCGAAGGGCGTCAGCGTGCGGTTGTAGGCGCCGGAGCGCGCGATGCCGCAGCGGAACAGGTCGGTGTGCGCCAGCAGGTTCGCCGTCATGAACGCGCCGTAGCTGTGGCCGGCGACGGCCAGGCGCGTGGTGTCGACGGCGCCGTCCTTGGCCAGCGCGTCGACGGCGGCGCGCGCGTTCTGCTGCAACTGCTCGACGAACGTGTCGTTGGCCGACCGTTGCGGCCCGACGATCGGCATCGAGGCATCGTCGAGCACGGCATAGCCGGCCAGCAGCAGGGCGAGGTGGGAACTGCCGCCCGGCCGCAGCCAGCGGTCCGGCGCGGCGCGCACCTGCCCGGCGTCGCTCGCCTGCGTGAACTCCACCGGGTAGGCCCAGATCAGGCACGGCGGCCGCCGCTGGCCATCCAGGCCGGGCGGCAGGTACAGCGTGCCGGACATCTGCACGCCGTCCTCGCGCGCGTACGTGAGGATGCGCTTCTGCACGCCGCGCAGCGCCTCGCCGGCGGGGTCGACGAAGGCGCGGAGCGTCGAGCGGCGCGCGTTGGCGAGGTCGACGACGACGAGCGCCGGCGGCTCCGCGCGCGACTCGCTCCGGACGAGCAGGCGCAGCCCGCGGTCGTCGAGGAAGCCGACGAACTGTTCGTGGCGGCCCGGCTCGGCGTGGAAGAGGCGGTCCTTGCGGCCGCTGGCGAGGTCCCAGCGGTCGACGAACGGCCGGCTGCCCTGCGGCGAGGCGCCTTCGCCGGCGAGGAACACCGCTTCGCCGATCATGCGCACGAGCGCGCGGCCGTCGGGTCGCCGCTCCAGCACGGGGCTGCCGGGGTCGCCGTACGCGTCCTGCGTCGACCGCTCGTTCAGCAGCACGCCTGGGCGCGCCGGATCGCGCGCGTCGAAGCGCCACAGCCGCGACCGCCGCGTGCGACGGTCGAACTCGGTCGCCAGCGCCAGCGCGCCGTCGCTGCCGAACTGCAGCCCGGCGGCGCGGTGCTCGGTGCGGAACCATGCCTGCGGCTCGCCGTCGGGCTCGTCGAGCCGGAAGACGGCGTCCCGCGCCGCGACCGTCGCCTTCGGATCGCCGCCGTCCAGCGCTTCGATCCACACCAGCGCGTGCGGCAGCGAGGCCGCCCAGCCGACGCTGCGCGGGCCGGTCGGCACGCCCCCGATCGGCACCGTGTCCTGCAGCGGCGTCTTCGCCACCGTGCGCACGACGCGGCCGTCGCGGTCGAGCACCTCGACGGCGCGCGGGAACGCGCTGCGCGGGTGCAGGTAGCTGAACGGCCGCTCGATGCGCGTCGCCAGCAACAGGGCGCCGTCGGGCGACGGCTCGACGCGCTCCCACAGGGCGACCGGCCCGAGCGCCGTGCGGCTGCCGGCGGCCGGATCGACGACGAGCAACTGGCTCTGGCCGTAGTGCTCGAACAGCGCCTCGTCGTGCGCGCCCTGCAGCAGGTCCTGGTAGGTGCGCACCGGCGCCTTCTCGCCGGGCTGCGCGGCCTGGACCTGCGGGCCCGACGGCACGAGCGGCCGCTCGGGCGCAGCGCCCGCCGCGACGGCGTGCACGAGCAGGCGGCGCTGGTCGGGCAGCCACTGCACGCCGCCGGCGAGCACCGCGTTCACGCGCACCCCGGCGATGCGCCGGGGCGGCGCCGTCGCCGGATCGGCGAGCCACAGTTCGCCGCCGCCGTCGCCAGCGCGCACGAGCGCGAAGGCGCGGTCGTCGGCGCTCCAGATCGGGCCGGTCCAGTGGCCCGGCGGGATCGCCACGGGCGTCTCCTTGCCGTCCGCGACCGCGACCAGCGCGAGCGCCAGCGTGCGCACGGCGAGCTCCGGGCCGTGCGCGGCAGGGTCGACGCGCTGGCCGGCGAGCTTGAGGTGCGGCCGCGCGATCACGTCGAGGCCCGGCAACGCCTCGCGCGTGCGCAACGTCAGCCACGTGCGCTGCGGCGACAGCGAAGCGTCGGGCGGCGGCGGCGACTCGACGAGCCGCGCGACGGGCTCCGGCGGCCGCAGCCAACCGCCGGCGGGCGGCGCTTGGCCGGCGACCGCGGCGGCCAAGGCGAGGACGAGGGCGACGGACGAGGACGATCGCGACGGGGCGCGCATCGCCGCATGCTACCAAGGCGCGCGACGCGGTCCGCGCACGACCGGGACGGTCAGCGCTGGGCGATGCGATCGAGCGATTCGCGGTGCTTCTGCGCGAAGGTCTCGCGGAAGTCGCTGGCGTCGACGAAGTCCAGGCGCGAGTCGGTCGGACGGCGGCTCAGCAGTTCGGCGTCGACGAGGTTGAACACCACTTCGCCGAAGTCCGACGACCGCCGCACGCCCCAGCGTTCGAACACCAGCGGGGCCATCGGTCCGAACTGCAGCGACGCGTACTCCTTGATGCCGAGCAGCAGTTCGCGGCCGCCGACGTGCCGTTCCTCGCCGGCCTTCTCGTCGCGACCGAGCTCGGCGATCGTCCAGTCGAGCGCGTCGAGCACGAAGTAGTACGCGTTCCGCGAGTAGCGCCGATCGCGGCGGCGCAGACCCTGGATCTTGTCTTCGAGGAGGTCTTGTTCAGCGGCGGCCATGGCAACGGGTCCCTAGAGGACGATGCGCAGCGGCAATGCCGCAGCTATCGACGCAACCGGAACCGCCCTTGAGCCGCGCGGAGTGACCGCTCCGTCGCGCCCCGTGCACGCCGCCATGCGGCCGCCGGGCGCTCCCCAGCGCCGGCGTCGTCACGTTGTGGAGAACGAAGCGAAGCAGGCGATCAGGGCCTGGTCGGCGGGGATCAGGAGATCGAGATCCCGTTCCGCCGCCAGCGTTCGTTCGAGCCACGACGTCCATGGTTGCGTGCGGGCCGCAGGGTAGGCAGGGTCCGCGGCGTCCGCAAGGGCGCGCACCTCGGCCTGCAGCAGGCGCCGCAGCAGCCACAGAACCCGCTGCGCCGCTTCGACTTCGAGATGGCGGCCGCGCACGCCGGCGAGTGCCTTGCGGGCGAGATCGACGGGCCGCAAGCGCTCGGGCTCGGCGAGCGCCGCACGCACGAGATGGTGTAGCTGTACCACCTGTTCGGTGCAGGCGTCGAGCGCCGCGCCGAGGCTGCCGGCGGCGAGTTGCACGGCGACTTCGTGGTGTGGAGAACGCTCGGGAAGCCGTGCGGAAAGTTCGCGGCGGAGGACCTCGTCGGCGAGCGGCAGCACGCCCAACCGCTGGGCCCGCGAGTGGATCGTCGGCAACAGGTTCTCCGGCCGCGTCGCTTCGAGCAGCAGGAAGGTGCGCTCGCCGGGTTCCTCCAGCGTCTTCAGCAGCGCGTTCTGCGCCGACTCGTCGAGCCGATCGGCGTCGGCGATCACCAGCACGCGCGCGCGGCCTTCGACGGCGTGGCGCGCCAGCGTCTGCTGCGCCGCGCGCACCTGATCCACCTTGATGACGTAGAAGCTCTTCTTCCACTCTTCCTTGTCGGCCTCGTCGCGCGCGCGGTCGACGAGGTGGACGTCGGGATGCAGGCCGTTGGCGATGCGCGTGCAGGTCCGGCACACGCCGCACGGCGCGTCGGCGTCGAGATCGGACGGGCACAGCAGCGCCGCGGTCAGCCACTCGATCACCACCGACTTGCCGCCGCCGCGCGCACCCGAGACGACGAACGCGTGCGGCAGGGCGCCGCGGCGCGCGAGCGTCGACCAGCGCGCCAGCGCAGCGCCCTGCCCGAGCGGCGCGCGCAACCGCAGCACGCCGTCGACGTCGCCGCCGGCGGCGGGCGCGCGCGCCGCCGCGTTGCGGGCTTAGCGCACCCACTTGCCCGCCGTCATGGCAGCAAGCGCGCCACGATGGCGCGCAGATCGGCCTGGACGGCGTCGAACGGACGTCCCGCGTCGACGAGCCGCGCGCGCGGCTCGAGCGCCACGGCGCGTTGGAACCCGGCGCGGACGCGCTCGTGGTACGGGAACGGTCGCGCTTCGATGCGGTCGGCGGCGCGATCCGAACGGCGCGCCGCGGCGACGTCGGCCGCCACGTCGAGCACCAGCACGGCATCGGGCAGGCAGGAGCCGTGCACGCGCCGCGTGAGGTCGAAGACCCAGTCGGCGGCCAGCGCCGGGGTCGCGGCGAGCGCCTGGTACACCACCGTCGACAGGTACCCGCGCTCGGCCACGACGCACTCCCCGCGCGCCAGGGCCGGCGCGATCTGCTGCGCGACCAGTTCGGCGCGCGCCGCCGAGAACAGCAGCGCCTCGGTCACCGGCTGCAGGTTGCCGGTCGCCGGCGACAGCAGCAGCCGCCGCAGCGCCTCGCCCACCGGCGTCGAACCCGGCTCGCGCACGTGCAGCACCGCGCGCGCCTGCGCGCGCAGCCAGCCGACCAGCGCTGCCGCCTGCGACGACTTGCCGCAGCCGTCGGCGCCATCGATCTGCACGTAGACGCTCACTGCAGGCCTTCGAGCTGCTGGCGCAGCTCCGGCGAGGACGCCAGCTCCTGCTGCAGCGAGAGCGCCATGTAGCTGACGGCGGCGCGCGTGCGCCCGCCCAGGAAGCGGCCGACCTCGCTGCCGGAGAGGCCGTGCTGCAGGCACAACCACGCCAGCGCCTTGCGCGCCCGGCTGACGGCGCGGCCCTGGCGTTTGCCCGGCAGCTCCGACGCCGCCACGCCGAAGCGCTCGGCCACGCGATCGCGCAGGCGCGCGAAGACGCGGCCGGGGTCGATCAGTTCGAGGTACTTCGGCGGCAGGTGCGCGCCGCGCTGCCGGGCCCACGCCACCCGCAGCTCGGGGTACCCGCCCTGCGTCTGCTGCGCCAGCGACTCGACCTGCGCGGCCCGGCCGTTGCGCGACGGCGCGCCTTCGAGGGCGCGCAGGTAGCGCAGCCGGGCCAGCGGACCGGGTCGTTCGATGGCGGCGACGAAGCCGGCGAGGCACGACGACGCCAGCGTCGCGTCGATGTCGCGGATCTCGTTCGGGTGCCAGCGCGTCGCCAGCAACGTCGGCTGGGCCATCGCCTCGCGCGCCCGCAGCACCGCGAGCACGAACTTCTGCAATTGCGGTTTGCCGGCGATGCGGTGGAACTCGTCGAGCACGAGCGGCCGGTCCTGGCAGAGCTCGTCGTGCAGTCCGGCGACGCGATCCTCGTGATGCGCCGACTGGAAGGCCAGCAGCAGTCCCGGCAGGTCGAACCACAGCACGCGCGCGCCGCCGCCGCCGCCCGAACGCCACGGCCCCTCGGCCTGCTCGCGCCACCAGCGCAGCAGGAACGTCTTGCCGACGCCGGCAGGACCATGGAAGCAGAACAGGTTGGCCGGCAGCGGTCGGCCGCCGCCGAGGTTCTTCAGCACCAGCCACGCCGTGCGGTTGCTGTCGTCGACGACCGGCTGCTGCGGCGACACCTCCAGCGCGTCGAAGGCCTTGGCCTCGCGCACCTGCACCTCGACGGCCAGGCGCGTGCCGATGTCCTGCGACAGCAGGTCCTGCAGCAGCGGCACGAACAGCGAGCGCACGCGATCGGCGGCGAGCCGGTTGTCGGCCTCCAGGTAGACGGTGCCGCGTTCCAGCAGCACCGGCCGCAGCGCCGCCAGCCACGCGTCGTACGCCGCCGCGCCGGCGCGTTCGCGCAGGGCGGCCTGCAGGCGCGACCAACTCTCTTGCAGCACGGGCAGCATGGGGCGATGGCGACCGTCCACCGCGGACGGGAGGGCCAACGCTAGTCCGAACTCACTTGCGACGCCACTCCAGCAGCAGGTCGCGGGCGGGCTGCGCCGACGGGGTGTCGGCGCCGTCGCGACCGATCCGCTCCAGCAAGGCGATGGCGCGCTCGACGTCCCCCAAGCCATGGCGCAGGCGCGCCGCCCGCAACCACAAGTCGGCGCGTTCGGCGCGGTCCGAGCCCTCGTCCGGCCGCTCGGCCGAACCGAGCACGAAGCGACGATCGAACTCCTGCTGCACCGCCGCGGCGACCTCGAACTCGCGCGCCGCCTCGGCCAGCCGACCTTGCGCGGTGAACGCCTCGCCGAGGCGGACGTGCAGTTCGCGGTGGAACGGATCGATGCGGTTGCACTCCGTGTACCAGCGCACGGCCTCGGCGAACTCGCCGGCGGCGCGCGCCGCCGTGGCCAGCTCGTAGCGCGGCGCGAAGGCGCGCGCCGAGCGCCGGCAGTAGGCCTTGGTCTCGGCCAGCGCCGCGGCGTCGTCGCCGCGCTGGCGGTGCAAGCGCGCGAGCAGCAGCTCGGGCGCCGAATCGACCTCCGTGCACGCCGGCCAGCACGCCTTTGCGGCCTGCCATTGCGCGATGGCGCCGTCGGCGTCGCCGGTGGCGAGCAGCGCGCGGCCGCACGCGATGCGCGAATCGAAGTCGTCGGCGCCGCCGGCGAAGCCCTTGCGCCAGCTCGCCAGCGCGCCGTCGACGTCCTCGCGGCGGCGCAGCAGTTCGGCGCGCGCGAGCTCCGCCGTCGCGTCGTCCGGCGCGATGCGCAGCGCCTCGGCGAGCCAGCGGCCGGCGTCGACCGGATTGGCGCGCTGCAGGCACCCCCACGCCAGGTCGACGCGCACCTGCGCATCGCGCGGCTCGCGCGCCGCCTTCGCCGCGAGGCGCGCCATCGCCGCGCTGTCGGACCGCTTGACGAGGCGCATGCCGCGCAGCTTCTCCTGCTCGATCCAGCGCAGGAACTCGGCGTCGAAGCGTCCGCTCGGCATGCCGAGCGCCTTGCGGAACGCCGCCTCGGTGTCGAGGTCCTCGCCGTACGCGCGCAGCAGGTCGAGGGCCTTGGCGAAGCCGTGGTGCTGCACGATCCAGTCGACGATCAAGCCGCCCTGGTAGTAGCCGAACAGGATGCGCGGGCCGCGGAACAGGCGATTGAGCAGGTGCACCGGCGGGATGTCGCCGTTGTGGAACGCGTCGAAGAGCTCGCGGTCCATGCCGCGCTCCCACGATGGATCGCGCGCGCGTTCCTCGTGGACCGAGAATCCCTCGGTCAACCAGCGCGGCACGCGGTTGGCGCTCAGACCGAGCGTCAGCACGTGCGCGTACTCGTGCCACGCCGTCGCCTCCCACATGAAGTCGTTGCGCCGCACGTCGGCGTCGACCGGCGACACCAGCGTGATCAACCGGCCGAAGCACACGCCGAGCGCGGTGAACCCGCGGAACCCGATCGTGCGCACCGAGAAGTCGTCCCACGTCCGCAGCACCTCGACACGGGTGCGCCCTTCGGGCCGCCAGCCGTACTTGGCGCCGAGGGACTCGGCCGCCTCGAGTTGGATCGGCAGCAGGTAGGTCTGCAGGACGTCGCCGTCGAGCCGGTGCAACTGCACGTCGAACGGGCCGCTGGCGACGGTGACGTACTCGTCGTCGAGCAGCCGCTGGACCGCCAGGGCGTTGTTGCGCCACGGGTCCACGAGGCCGTCGGCGATGGACTTGCTGCGTTCGAGCAGCCCGCGGGCCGCCTCGCCCTGGCCGGTGCACACCAGCGCCCGCGCCATGCCCTGCAAGGTCGGCACGTCGTCGGGCGCCGCCTTGCGGGCGGCCTCGAAGAACGGCAGCGCGTCGGCGAAGCGGTAGAGCGCGCTCAGGTGCTCGGCGAGCACGCGGTCGCACTCGTGCCAGCCGGCGTCGCCGGCGAGCGCGCGCTGGCGAAAGCCCTGGTACGACGCCTCGTCGTGCAACAGCCACGCCGCCGCGGCGCGATGGCAGAGCGCGGCGCGGTCGCCGCCGTCGATCGCCAGCGCCTCGTCCAGCAGGCGCGCGGCGTCGCGGTACCGCCGGTCGTCGAGCACGTTGGCGGCGCGCAGGACCAGGGCCGGCACACAGCGTTCGTTGCGTTCCAGCACGCGCCGCAGGCACTCCTCGGTCTTGTCCGCATCGAGCGTCATGTTGGCGCTGCGGACGCGGTAGAGCGCGAGCAGCGCCTCCTCGTCGTCGACGTGGTCGGCCAGCACCGCGCGCAGGTCCTTCTCGCCGCTCGGAAAGCCGGAGGCCTCGCCGTAGGCGGCGAACTTGCACAGCCCGAGGACGATGCGCGCCTCGCGGTGCTTGGGTTCGAGGTCGAGCGCCGCAACCAGCGCGCGGCTGGCGGCCTCGAGGTTGCGGCGACCGCCGAGGCGGTAGAGCGACCAGCCGCGGAAGGCATGCCCGCGCGCGTCCGTCGCCTCGGCCTCGGCGTTGGCCTGCCACAGCCCACGCGCCGCGCCGCGCTGGCCTTCGGCCCACAGCGTCTCGGCGAGCGCGTGGCGCACTTCGAGGTCGTCGGGCAACCGGCTGGCGAGCGCCTGCAACAGCGTGCCCGCCGCGCCGCGGTCGCCGACGCGCGCCAGCGCGGTCGCGCGCAGCAGCGTCGCTTCGCGGCCGTCGCGCAATTCCGGCGCGGCGGTGGCGAGGGCGTCGCGCACCGCCTCGAAACGGCCGCGGGCGAGGTCGAGCCGCCATTGGGCGACGTTGGCGGCGGCGACGATCGCCGGCGGTCGCGCGCCTTCGCCCGCCTCGACCAGCGCGTCGAACAACTCCGTCAGCGCGTCCTCGGCCGCCGACCACTCGCCGCGACGGAACTTCGCCTGCGCCGCTGCCAGCAGGACCGCGAACTCGTCGGACGCTCCCGGCGCGTCCTGGGCGCGCACCGGCGGCGCAGGGGCGACCAACAGGACCACCGCGGCGACCAGCGAGCGAGCGAAGCGTGCGGACATGAACATAGACGACAACAACCAGGCAACGGCGGCAACCGCCATTCCGTGCCGCAGCGCGCCGGACGATGTCGCCTGCGCTGACGCAGGCCCGTACTGTGGGACGGCGATGGGCGACAACCAAGCCGAGTACTACCGCGGCGTGGAAGTCGGCACCGCGGCGCTGGCCGCGGCGCGGCGCGCTGGCAGCGATGCCTCCGTCGCGGCCGCCGCGCTGCACGCCGCCGCCGCGCCGCTGCTCGCCGACGCGCCGGCGCCGACGCGCGCGTGCGCGGCGGGCTGCACGGCCTGCTGCCACTTTCCGGTCGGCTTGCGCCTTGGCGAGGCGCTGCGCCTCGCGACGGCGGTCGCGGCCGTGCCGGGCCTCGCCGCCACCGTGCTCGCCGAGGCGGCGACGATGGCCGCGACGGCTTGGGAACGCCTCGTCGGCCGCCCTTGCCCGCTGCTGGTCGACGGGCGCTGCGCGGTCTACGACGCGCGGCCGCTGCCCTGCCGCGCGCTCGCCAGCGCCGACGCGACGGCCTGTCGCGACGCCCTGGCCGGTGTCCGCGAGGTCGCCGTGCCGCGCGACGAGGCAGCGTGGTGGCGCGGACTCGGCCTCGCCGCAGCGCTCGACGCCGAGGCGGCGGACGGTCCGCGCGAGCTGCGCAGCGCCCTAGCCGCCGTGCTGGCAGCGCCGCCGGCGGGCCGGGCCGCGGCGTTCGCCGGCAGCAAGGCCGTGCCGTGAGGCGCCGGCCCGCCGTGGGCAGCGGCGGTGCGTCCGCTCAGGCCATTTCTTCGAACGCCGCGATGGCCTCGCGCCACGGTTGCGGGATGGGCGTCGGCCGCACGTCGGCGTCGACGAACACCAGGACCGCGGTCGCGGTGGCCAGCACCATCTGCCCGGCGCGCACTTCGTAGTCCATGTGGAAACTGGACGTGCCGAGGTGGCGGACGCGGCTTGCGACCTCGACCTTCATGCCGAGCCGGCCGGGGCGCAGGAACTCGAGTTGGACCTCGGCGAGGACGAACGGAACGACATGGTCGTCGAGCAAACCCAGTTGCGCGAAGTAGAGGTAGCGGGCCTGCTCCATCAGGCTCAGGTAGACGGCGTTGTTGACGACGCCGGCGCTGTCGACGTCGACCCAGCGCAGCGGCACCTCGGCGGCGAAGCGGAACAGCATGGCCCCCATCGTGCGCGGCCGGCCTCGCCGTTGCCAACGCGGCGTGCGCCAGCGGTCGCCCACGGGGAGGGAATGCGCCGCTCGCCCGTCGTGGCGGCCCGAATGGTCCCGCCACGACGTCCCGCGGTCGCCTTGCCCCTGCTGTGCCTGCTCGCCGCCACCGCCACCGGCCAGGACGCGGCGACGGGCGGGCTCGTCGGCCGCAGTTCGCCACTGCAGGTCGTCGAGCCAGACGCCGACGACAAGGACCTGCGCACGACGCCGGTCGTGCGCGCGGTGCAGCGCGCCGCCGACTCGGTGGTCAGCATCTACCTGCAGAGCAACAACCTGCCGAACGGCGGTTCCCGCGGCGAGCCGCGCACCGAGGGCCAGGGCTCGGGGGTGATCCTCGACGAGTCCGGGCTCGTCATCACCAACTGGCACGTCATCGCGCCGGTCGTGCTGGGCAACCGCGGGGCCGCCGAGCTCGACGTCGAGGTGCGACTGCGCGACGGCCGCACCCGTCCGGCGCGCGTGCTGTCGTCGTCGGCCAAGCGCGATCTGGCCTTGCTGCAGATCCGGCGCGACAAGGACGACGCCTTCAAGCCGGCCGAGATCGGCCGCTCGGACAGCCTGATGGTCGGCGAGACGGTCATCGCGATCGGCAACCCGCAGGGGCAGGCGAACACCGTCACCAGCGGTGTCTTGTCGGCGGTCGATCGTTCGATCCGCGTGCGCACGCCCGACGGCGAACTGCGCGAGTACACCGGGCTGCTGCAGACCGACGCCGCGATCAACCAGGGCAACAGCGGCGGCGCGCTGCTCGACATCACCGGCCGCCTCGTCGGCATCAACAACGCGATGGCGATGGGCGCGGAGAACATCGGCTTCGCCATCCCGATGGACATGGTCCGCGGCGAGTTCCAGCGCGAGTTGCTGCAGAGCAACAGCTTCGCCGCCGCCGAGGACGCCGCCTGGCTCGGCCTCGAAGTGCTCGACCGCGACGGCGCCGTCGTGATCGACAAGGTCGTCGCCGACGGCCCTGCCGCGCGCGCGGGCGTGCGGTCCGGCGACCAGCTGGCCCGCGTCGGCGACACCGACATCCGCTCCTCGCTCGACTACCTGCGCTGCGTCTTCGACGCCAGGGCCGACGCGACGCTGCCGCTCGTGCTGCGCCGCGGCGGCCGCGACGTGCGCGCCGACGCCCGGCCGATGACCCGCTCGCAGTGGCTGCTGCAGACCGCCATCGGCGCGATGGCCGCGCAGATCGACGGCGACGACGACCGCGAGCTGGTGCGCAAGGCGACGTTGGCGTTCTACCGCGGCAGCGGCATGCGACGCGTGCCGATGTTCCCGGCGATCGTGCGTCTCGGCGCCATCGTCGACGACGGACCGGCCGCGGCGATCGGCTTGCAGAACGGCGACGTCGTGCTGTCGGTCTTCGTGCGCCAGGCGTTCGGCGAACGGGAGCTGCCGGTCACCTCGCTGCGCGACTTCGTCCGGTTGCTCGACGCCAACCGCGGTCGCAGCCTCAAGGTGTCGGTGCTGCGCGGGGACGACGACCTCGTGGGCACCATCGAAGTCCGCCGCTGAGAACCCGACCAGAGAAGCTGCCAGGAGTCTGCGCCGCGACGGGCGCCGGCGGCGACGAGCGCGCGCTCGACGTCGCCGGCCCGCCGGCTCACCGCCAGACCCAATCGCAGCGCGCCACCAGCGTGAAGGCGGTCGGCAGGTCGGGGTCCTCCGGCGACGGCGCGCCGGCGACGGCGCGGCGGACGGCGCTGCGCCCCAACACGTCGCCGAGATCGCGCCGCGGCAGGCCATCGAGTGCGAAGCAGGCCGCGGCGGTCGCCGACTCGCGGTGCAGCGCGATGGCCGTGCCCCGGCCGTCGAGCCGCCAGTGCGTGGCGATGCCATCGCCGCGGCTGGCGACGGCTGCGGCGACGCTGCGTTCGTAGGCGGCGACGCACTCCGCCAGCGCCGCCGCCGGTCGGCGCCGCAGATGCGCACGCAGCGCCGGCAGCAGCAGGCCGCTGGCGAGCCAGCCGCGTTCGAGCACGCCGCCGTCCGCCGTCGTCGCTTCGCCGAAGCGGAACGTCCGTCGACCGGGATCCCAGCGCGCCGCGATCGCGGCGGCACAGCGGTCCGCGGCCTCGGCACAGCGGGGATCGGGCCACCAGCACAACAACGCCTCCAGCTCGCGCAGCGGCCAGGCGTGATCCCGCAGGCGTTCGGCCCGTCCTTCGCCTTGCGGCGGCTGCAGCGCCAGCGCGACGCCGATGCCCTGCGCCGCCAGCAGCAGGTCGTCGTCCGCCGTCAGCAGGCCCGTCCACAGCACGCCCTGGAGCCAGGCATGGCCGGGCTCCGGCACGCCGGTGCGATGCCCGAGCCCGTGCGGGAACGGCAGGCCGGTGCGGCCGTCGAGGTCGCAATCGACGAGGTGGCGGGCGCTGCGCCCGGCCGCGCGCCACGCCGACTCGTCGCGCAGGCCGATGGCGCAGCGCAGCAGCGCGTACCCGGTGTCGAACTCGAGGTTGGTCACGACCCCGCCGCTGCGGCCGTAGTCACCAGCCCCGCGCGGCCCGGGCAGTTCGTGCAGCAACGGCAGCAGACCGGCGAGGTGCCGGCGCATCGCCGCGGCGGCCTCACCACCGCCGCCGGGCGACGGCATCAGTCCGGCGTCGACCAGTCGCGCCATCGGCAGCCGGCACCAGACCGCGGCGCGCGCCGCGAGGTCCGCCGTCGCGCTCGTCGTCGCTTCGCCAGCGCCGGGCGCGTCGTGCGCGCCCGTTGCCGTGCCGGCGTGCCGCAGCCGCCGCCGTTCGTCGACGGCGCCATCGCGCCAGCGCCAGACTTCCCCCGTTTCCTCCCCCGCCGCGGTGGTCGCGACCGTGCGTTCGTAGACGAAGCACGGTCCGTCGCGGTCGTCGTCCGGTCCCGATCCGCCGGCCAGGACCCGCACCGTGCCGCGCGGACCGACGATCGCCAGTTCGACCCAGGCGAGCTCGCCGCGGGCCGCCACCGGCAGCCGCCGCCACTGCAGCGCGCCGCGGCCGTCGAGTCGCAGTCCGCGCGCGAGCGCCGCCGTCGGCAGCGGCACGCCGAGGCGAACCGGATGGCCATCCAAGGGCACGGTCAGCAGGACGGCAGCGGAGCAACCGGCGACGGCGAGCAGTTCGACCATGCCGCCAATGGGGCCTGCAAACCGCCGGCGGTTGCACTCCACCGCGAAAAACCCCGCGGACTCGGCCACGGCAGCCGCGTCCGGCCGATCAGTCCGCCCACTCGCTGCGGAACCACGACCCGCCGACGTCGAGCCAGCGCCGGAAGCTGTCGTGGTACGGCGCCGTCAGCTCGGCGCGCATCTCGGCTGGCGACAGCCAGCGCACCGCCAGCACTTCGTGCCCCGCCCGCGGCTCCCCGGGCTCGACGTCGACGGCGAAGAAGAACGAGCGCCAGGCATGCGCCGACCGACCGCCGCGGCGGCGACGCCCTTCCTGCACGAACAAGAACGCGGGCGCGCCGCGCAGCGAGAGGCCGGTCTCCTCGCGCAGTTCGCGGGCCAGGGCCTCGTGCAGCAGTTCGCCGGACTCGACGCGGCCACCCGGCAGGTCCCAGGTGCGCGTCGGCGCACCGCCGATGACACGGTCGTTGCCGACGAACAGGGTCGCGTCGCCGCGCCGCACGAGCGCGAAGACGCCGAGGAAGTCACCACTGGCGAGGTCGGTCATCGTCGAAACAGCGCGCTGCGGCCGCTGCCGCAGACGATCCCATCACGGGCTCGACCGCGCCATGTTGAACACGCCGCCGCCGATCGCCGTGCCACCGGCGAAGACGCCGAACTGGCCGAGTTCGACGCGCAGCGGCTGCAGGCGGCCGCTCGCCTGCGCGCGCAGCGCGCCGTCCGGCGTCGTCAACTGGATCACGAAGCCCTGGTCGTCGAACGAGCTGGCGATGCCGACGACCTCCGCCGGGTCGGAGCCTTCGACGAAGATGTCGCCGTCCAGCCGCAACACACCGGAGTCGAGCGCCATGCGCAGATCGAGCGCGAACGGCGCGGCCGGCAGCCCGTCGTAGAACAACGTGCCGGTCCAGCGCCCGGTCAGGTCCGCGACGGCGGGCAGCACGCGCGTCCGCGTCGCCTGCCAGGCGCCGTCACCCGCGCCGCAGCCGAAGCTGCCGCGCAGTTCGCCCGGCGCCGTCAACGCGCCCGAGAGCACGACCGCCTCGCCGACGCGGACGGTGAAGTTCGCAGCCGCCAACTGCAGTTGGAACGAAGGGCCGGCGAGGCACGGCAGGTCGGTGGTGATCTGGACCACCGGCTGGCCGGCGAACTCCTGCACCCGCAGGGCCAACTCGCCGCCGCCGTCGCCGGCGGCTGCGGTCCACGCGCCCGACCACTCGCCGACGAGGGCCGCGGGCACGGCCGACGGCACGGCGGGCACGGTGGAGCGGATCTCGCCGCAGGCCGACAGCCACAGGCAGGGACCCAGCAGCAAGAGACGGCGTGACGACATGGTTTCTCGGCGTGCGCCAGCTTTTATCGGTCGCGCCGGCGCGATTCCTGCTGCCGGCGCCGCGCCGACTCGTAAAGGTCGAACAGCTGCCGCGCCGCCCGCTCCGGCGCGAACGCCGCGGCGGCATCGGGCCGAGGCCGCCGCGCCAGCGCCCGCGCGATCGCAGCCGCCAGCCCCGCGACCCCGGCTGCTTCCGGCGCCAGTTCGCCACCGACCGCTGCGACGGCATCGACGACGCCGGGGACGTCGCAACCGGCGACGGCGACGCCGGCGCGCGCCGCTTCGACGGCCACCAGCGGCAAGCCCTCCCGGCGGCCGGACAGCGCCACCGCGTCGTAGGCGGCGAGCAGGCTGCCGGCATCGGGAATGGCGCCGAGGAACCGCACGTCCGCGCCGACCGCCGCGGCCTGCAGGCGCGCGCGCAGCGGACCATCGCCGATCACGTCGCCACCGACGCCGGGCAGGCTGCGCACGGCAGCGACGAACCGCTCGACGCGCTTGATCGGCACCAGGCGCGCGACGCAGGCGACGCGGACCGCGTCCGGCGCGATGTCCAGCCGCGCGCGCGCCTCGGCGCGGGCGACGATCGGCAACGGCGGCACCGCCGGCGCCACGACCGTGAACCGGCGCCGGGGCGCGACGCCGACCGCCGCCAGTTCGTCGGCGCACGACGCGCTGACGGCGACGAGCTCGTCGGTGCGGGCGGCGAGGCGCCGTTCCACGCGCGCCAACAACCAGCCGAGCAGCGCCGGAAAGTAGTCGCGCAGCACGTGGCCATGGAACGTGTGGACGACGACCGGCACGCCGGCAGCCCAGGCGGCGCGCCGACCGATCCAGCCGGCCTTGCTGGTGTGCGTGTGCACGACGTCGGGACGGACGGCGGCGAGGCACGCATGCAGCGTCCGCCCGGCGCGCCAGTCCGCCCAAGGCGCGATGGCCCGGCCGAGGGCGGGCAGTTCCAGCCAGCCCTCGTCGACACGGCCTCGCAGCACGTCGGCGAGGCCGACGGCGGGCACGCCGTGCCGCGACGGCAATGCGGCGGTTTCCCCCGCGCGCACCCGGCCGGTCACCAGCAGCGTGCGCACGCCCATGGCGCGGTGCGCGTGCCAGAGGGCGATGGCTTGTCGCGTCGGTCCCCCTTCGTTCGGGCGCGTCAGCACCCGCACGACGCGCAACGGCGCGGCAACAGCCGGCGCGGCGGCCGGGTCGGAGGCGTTCATCGCCGGTGCTATACGGCCGGCGACGCGGCCCGTCACTCGGCGCGCGCCAAGCCGGCCAGCAAGTAGAGGTGCCAGCCGAGCAGGGCGGTGTAGCCGAGGAAGACGGCCCACAGGCCCAGGCGCGCCGCCTGGAAGTTGCGCGCCATGGCCAGGAACATGCAGGCGAAGCCGATGCCGATCGTCTTCATGCCGACGAAGGGCCAGGGGTGCCAGGGCGACTCCAGCAGCCATTGCACGATCGGGTTGAGCTCCTGGCCGCCGTGCGACAGGAACAGCAGCGTGAACCAGGCGTCGAGCAGGTTCAGCGCGACGATGCCGACCACGATCACGAAGACGCCGGCGCCGTGGACGTCGACGAACGCGCCCTCGCGCTCGTCGGCGCGCCGGACGTGCATGCGACGACCGCCGAACAGCACGTAGCGGCTGAACATCGGCGTCGGCCGCTTGCGGCGGTCCGGCCCGCGGCGCACGCCGGCGTCGCTGCTCACAGCGGCGCCCGTCGCGACCGCGCCTGCGCCGACATCACCCGCCTTACTCGCGCCCTCCAGCATGGGTTGCACATCGGAGTCTAGCCGGACTACGACAAGGGGCGCAGCCGCGGAATGGCGGCGCGCCCGTCGGCGAAGCGACCGCCGCATGCCATCGACGCTACGAGAACCGCGTGATGCCCGGAATCGGGACTTCGTGACGCGGCGGCTCGTCGGTCCAGGCCAGGCGCTCGGGCACGAGCAGTTCCTGGCTGTTCATGGCCTCGTCCCACGTCACCCGCTTGCCGGTGTACGCGGCCATGCGCCCCATCAGCGCCATCAGCGTGCTCTTGCACATGTAGTCGCCGTTGTCGATGCGCTTGCCGCCGTGCAGCGCGGCGAACATCTCGTCGTGCTCGCTCTGGTACATGTCGCGGATCTTGCCGGCGTAGCGCCACTCGTTCTTGCCGGTGATCGTGTGCTGGAAGACGTTGGCCTTGCCTTCGGTGCCGTGCACGTACTCGTTGACGTCGCGCCAGCAGCCGTCCTGCTGCCGGCAGTAGCTGTAGCCGCGCGTGCCGTCCTCCCACTCGTAGACGGTCGCGAAGTGGTCGTAGCAGGTGCCGAACTTCGGCGCCGTGCGCTTCTGCCGGCCGCCGAGCGACACGCACGCCACCGGGTAGACGTCGCGCTTGATCCAGGCCATCACGTCGAGCGTGTGGATGTGCTGTTCGGCGATCAGGTCGCCGGACAGCCACGGGTAGTACAGCCAGTTGCGCAGCTGCGTCTCCAGCGGCGACCACTCCGGCTTCGGGTCGAAGCTCCACAGCTCGCCGGTGACGTAGTTGCCCTGCATCGTCAGGATGTCACCGACGCCGCCGTCCTGCAGCCGCTGCACGACGGCCCGCCGCCCGTCGTGGTAGCGGTAGCAGAGCCCGCTGACGATCGACAGTCCCTTGCGGCGGGCGACTTCGCAGGCCGCGAGCACGCGGCGCACGCCCGGCGCGTCGGTCGCCACCGGCTTCTCGGCGAAGACGTGCACGCCCTTGGCCACGGCCTTCTCGATCTGCAGCGGCCGGAATCCGGGCGGCGACGCCAGCACGACCGCGTCGACGCCGGTCGCGAGGACCTGATCGATCGCGTCGAGCCCGACGAAGCGGCGCTCCCGGGGCGCCTGGACGCGATCCTGCAGCCCGGATTCGGTGAGCGCCTCGGTGACCGCCTCGACGCCGCCTTCGAGGCGATCGACGAACGCGTCGCCGACGGCGTGCAACACGTTGCCCTTGTGCGCGCGGATCGCCTGGACGGCGGCGCCCGACCCGCGGCCACCGATGCCGACGACGCCGATGCGCAGGGTGCCGCCGCCCTGGTGCACGGGGCCGGCGGCGCGCAGCGCGGCGAGCGAACCGGTGGCGGTCACGGCCGCGGCGGCGTGCACGGAGGACTGCAGGAAGGAACGGCGCGAGGAACGTTGGGGCATGGCAGCGTCGATGCGGGCGCACGGTAACCAGCGCACCGGACCCGGCAAGGCCACGACGAAACTGCAACAATCGCAGCGCCGCGGCGGTCGACCGGGTCCTCGCCGCGGCGGCTCGACACCGGCGGTCGTCGGGACGTATCCTGCGCCGGGTCCGGCCGCCGCATCCGCGCGCCGGCGTCGTGCCGCCACCGCATGCGCTCCTACGCCATCCTGTCCCTCCTGCTCGCCTGCGCGTGCTCGTCGCTGTCGTCGGAGGAAGCCACCGAACTGGCGGGCTACCAGCGCCGCGCCGCCATCTACTTCGACGGCGGCCGCTACGACCAGTCGCTGACCCAGATCGAGCGCGGCCTGGAGATCGCTCCAGACGACTACAAGCTCAACGCCATGAAGGGCGGCATCCTGCTGCTGCGCAGCGGCGATGCCTTCGGCACCGACCACCGCCAGCTCGACGCCGCCACGGAACTGCTGCAGCGCATGTACGACGAGCGCTCGCTCAGCCGGCACGAGCCGTACCTGCTGCTGAACTACGGCCGGGCGCTGCAGAAGCAGGGATTGCGCCGCTTGGGCGAGGCGATCCGCCTCGATGGCCAGGCCGCGCGGGCGGTCGCCGAACAGGATCCGCAGGGCATGCGCGAACAGGCGACCGCCCAGCGGGCGGAGTCGGAGCGCCTGCTGCGGCAGGCCGACACGTTGCTGGCCGAACTGGTCGAGCGCGGCGAACTGCTGCGCCTGGCCCACAACCACCGGCTGCAGATCGCCCTGCAGCGCGGCGACGACGCCGCGTTCGTCGCCGAGGCCAAGGCCTTCCAGGAGCAGATGCAGAAGGCCCAGGAGCAGGTGCGCAAGGAGATCGAGCGCACCAACAACGCCGACTACGAAGCCGACCAGTTGGAGTTGCTGCGCATGCTGCGCGGCGAAGAGCTCGGCGTCCGCCAGCTCGTCGCGGAACACCACTACGCCCGCAAGCAGTTCGACCTCGCGCTGGCGCAGCTCGACCGCATCCTGGAGATCGACCCGCGGCGCACGATCGACTACTACAACCGGGGTCGCGTGCTGCTCGAGGTCGGGCGGGCCGAAGAGGCGAAGGCGGACTTCCGGCGTTTCCTGGCCGACCCGACGGTGCCGAGCACCGGCGAGAAGGCGGCCTTCGCGCTGAAGGCGATCGAGCGCTGAGGATGGCGACGACCGGCGACGCGCGGCTGCCGCGGCAGCGGCGGCTGCGCACCCAGCGCCACTTCCGCAGCGTCTACCAGCGCGGCCGGCGGGCCGCCGGCCAGTGGCTCACCGTCGTCGCGCTGCCAGGACGCCATGGCAGCGATGCCTCGCCGCGCCTGGGCGTCTCGGTCAGCAAGGACCACGGCGGCGCCGTCCGACGCAACAAGCTCAAGCGCCTGCTGCGCGAGGCCTTCCGCCTCGAGCGCCACCGGTTGCCGGCCGCCGTGGACCTGGTGCTGATCCCGCGCCAGCGCGCCGACGACTTCCCGCTGGCGGCGCTGCGCGCCGAACTCGTGCACCTCGTCCACAAAGCGCTCGCCGGTGGCAGCGACCGCCGCCGGACCCCGGCGCCATGAAGTGGCTGCTGATGGCGCCGATCTGGCTGTATCGGCTGCTGATCGGCTCGTGGAAGCCGCCGACGTGCCGATTCGACCCGACGTGCTCGCGTTACGCGCTCGACGCGCTGCGGCGGCACGGCGCCATCCGCGGCGTCTGGCTGACGACGTGGCGGCTGCTGCGCTGCCAACCGTTCTGCGAACCTGGCCACGATCCGGTCCCGCCGCCGCGGCCGCGCCGGCGCGATGGCGTCACCGGGTAACGACCGATCCGCGCCCCTTCAGCGCCCGTCCGCCGCGCGCACGGCGGGCGCGGCGAGGGCGGCCGCGACCAGCGACGCCAGCAGCCCGTCGGCGGGCAGCGCGTCGCTGCCGTGGAACTGGATCAGGCCATCGTGGTCGAACACGTAGCAGGTCGGCCACGTGCGCACGTTCCAGCGCGTCGCGATCGGCCCCGACTGGCCGTCCTGGCCGTCGCGGAACGAGCGCCATTCGACGCCGGAATGCTTGCGGGATCGGGCGTAGAAGTCCGCATTGACGTCGGCATTGACGCCGAGCACCACGAGCGGCTTGCCCTGCCAGTCCTGATGCAACTGCACCATCTTGGGCAGCTGCGCCCGGCAGTTGGAGTTGGCGAAGCTCCAGAACCACAGCACCACGACCTTGCCGCGCAGGTCGGACAGACGCAGCGGCAAGCCCGCCATGTCCTCGCCGACGAGGTCCGGCGCAATCATGCCGACCTGCAGCCGCTCCTTCTGGAAACGCGGCGCGGCGATGCGCTCCGCGAGCGGCGTGCCGACCGCGAGGCGCTCGGCCGCCGCGAGCAAGCCGGCGACCCGGGCGCTGCCTTGCGCCTCCTTCTGGCCGCCGACCAGCGACCGCGCGAGCCAGTACTTCGCCCAGGCAGCGACCATGTCGTCTTCGTGCGCCTCTTCGATGCGCGTCAGCAGCGTGATGGCGCGATCCCAGCCGACGGCCGCCAGCAACGGCGCCGGCTGCTGCATGAAGACGAGCAGCGCCGGATCCATCACGTAGCGGCCGCCGAGCCGGTCCGCCGCCTCCAGCGCGACCGCCAGATCGCCACTGAAGCGCACCGCAGCGGCGACCACCAAGGCACCACCGTGGTCGTCGTACTTGTCCGCGAGCGCCAGCGCGCGCCGGCCGAACACCCCCGGATCCGGTTCGACGGCACTGGCGCGCAACTCCCGCAGCCGCGTCATGTCGCCCTTTTGCCGCGCTTCGACCAGCGCGGGCGAGTCGGCGAGCGCCAGCATGGCGTCCAGGTACGCGGCCTGCGCGGCTCGCCACTCGGCGAGGAGGGCTTCGAGTTCGGCGTTCGCCGCGGCGACCGGATCGGACTGGGCCGCAAGCCGCGTCGCGAACCAGCCGACGACGGCGAGGCAGGTCAGCAGGCGGCGCGATGCGGTCATGGCACGTGGGCGCGGCCCGACGCCGCTGCCGCAGGATACCCGCCGGCGTGCCCCGGCGTCGACGGCGACGAACACGCGCTTGCCGGCGCGCACGAATCCCGCCGGTCGCGGAGCGTCGCCGAGCAGGCCGGGCAGCTCGTCGTCGCCGACGAACCACGCGGAGCGCACGACGGGCGCAACCGACCAGCGCGCCAGCGCCGCGCCCGCTACTTGCCGGCGCCGTCCGCCGTCATCTCGGCGAGCAGCTGGTCGACGGCCTTGTCCATCGCCTCGCCGCGCACGTTCATGTAGCGGATCACGCCCTTGTGGTCGACGACGTAGATCGTCGGCCAGCCGCGCACGTTCCACTTGCCCGAGATCGGGCCCTGCGTGCCCTTGGAGCCATTCCAGAACGAACGCCAACTGACGCCGTTCTGCGCCTTCTCCGACTCGTAGTAGGCCTTGTCGGCGTCACTGTTCACGCCGAGCAGGGCGAAGGGCTTGTCCTTCAGACGTTCCACGAGCGACCGCTCGTGCGGGATCATGGCCCGGCAGGGGCCTCACCAGAATCCCCAGAAGTCGAGGACGACGACCTTGCCGCGGTAGTCGGAGAGCGCGAACGGCACGCCGTCCATGTCCTCGCCGCGGATGTCGGGGATCGCCATGCCGACCTGCAGGCGCTCCTTCTGGAAGCGCGGCGCGGCGATACGGTCGGCCAGTTCGGTGCCGGCAGCGAGCTTTTCGGCCGCGGCCAGCAGCCCCTCGGCTTCCGCCTTCTGTTCGTCGGTCGGCTTGCCGCGCTGCAGCAGGATCGCGCGCCAGTACTTGGCCCACGCGCTGGCCATGCCATCGCCGTTCTTGGCCTCGACCTTGCCGAGCAGCGCCTTCGCCGGCTCGGTGCCGAGCGCGCTGAACAGGCCCATCGGCGACTCGAGCACGGTCAGCATCGCCGGATCGGCGAGGAATCTGCGTTCGAGCCGCTCGGCGGCCGCCGCGGCGACCTCCTTGTCGCCCACCAGCGCCGTCGCCGCGTAGGCGGCGAAGCGGCCGCCGTGCGGGCCGTGCGCGTCGGCGAGCGCGAGCGCGCGCTGGCCGAAGGCCTTGGCGTCGGCGCGCTTGGCCTGGGCCATCAGCGCGCGCGCCTTGTCGTTGTCCTTGGCGTCGCGAGCAGCCTTGTACTCGGCCGACTCCGTCACCTGCTTCGTCGCCGCGCGGGCGGCCGCCTGTTCGGCGGTCCACTCCGCGACCAGCGCGTCGTACGCGGCCTTGGCCGCCGCGGCCGCGTCGCCGCCGGCCTGCGCCGGCAGCCACGCGCCGAGCGCAAGGAGCGCGAGCGTGGTCAGGATCCTGTTCATGATGTCCTCGCCGGATCGCGCCGGTGCGCCATCGGCGGTCGGCCGACCCGGCAAAGGTACCGGCTCAGCCGCCGGCAGCGCGACCGGCGAGCTGTCCCAAGAGCGCGACGAGGCTGAGCACGTCGAGGCGGTTGTGCTCGAGCACGCGGTCGACCGGGCCGGTGCGGTCGCGCACCCACGACAGGAACGCCGCCGGCGCCTCGCTGCCCGGCAGGTCGTCGGTGCGGCGCAGGCCGAACAGCCGGTCTTCGACGGTCTTCAGCTTGGTGTCCGGCCATTCCTTGGCGTGCCGCCGGCGCACGACATGGAACAGGTCGAGGTGGCGCGCCGTCAGCACCGGCGCACGCACCTTGTGCACGGCCATGCGCGCGGCGATGCGGTGGCGGTCGAAGCTCTTGCCGACGAACGTCACCGGCACCGGGAACTCGCGCATGCGCGCGGCGACGTGCGCCAGCATCGCCGGCTCCTCGCCGAAGTCGCGCAGGAACAGCTGCTCGACGCAGACGTCGTCGCCGTCGAGGAAGCCGAGCCCGTAGGCGAAGACGACCGTGCCAGCACCGCCCTGCAGGCCGGTCGTCTCGGTGTCGAGGAAGAGGCACTCGCGCGGCGACAGCGTCGCGAACGACGGATCCTTGGCCAGCACGGCGAGCCGCTCGCCGTCGAGCGCAGTGACGGCGGCGAGCGGGGCGCGTCCGTGCGCCGACGCCAACGGATACCGCAGGACCCGCCGCCAGATCGGCCCCTGCGGCGTCGCCAGTTCCTCGCCCGGCGGCAACTCGACGACCGGCCGCGGCGGCGCACGGAATGCTTCGAGCCGCCGCTGCAGGAACGCGCGCGTCGCAGCGCCCGGCGCGCCGTCGACGGACGGCGCGGGCGCTGGAACGGACGCAGGCGCCGCGTCCGCCGCCGGCTCGACGGCGACGCGGAACGAGCGGCGCAGCTTGTCACGATCCGGCGAGACCATGCGCCTCCGCCGCCCCGCCGGCGCTGCCGCCTGCAGCGCCGCCCGCCGGCTGCTGTTCGAGCATGGCCTGCAGGATCGTCACCGCCACCGACTTGCTGCGCACGCCGAGGCTCGCCTGCGGCCCCACGCAGCTCGGGCAGCCGCTGCGGCAGTGGCACTGCAGCGCCAACTGCAGCGCGGCGGCGAGGATCTCGCGATGCACGCGGAAGATGCGCTCGGCGAGGCCGACGCCGTTGGGGATGCGGTCGTAGAGGATCAGCGTCGGCGCCTGGAAGTGCGGATGCAGCGCCTCGGCGAGCACCTTGACGTCGCCGGGATCGACGCGCACGAACAGCGGCACGAGGCCCTGCAGCAGCTCCCCCACGCCCTGCAGGCAGCTCGCTTCGCCGCCCTTCTGCAGGCCCAGGCGCGCGACCAGCTCCGGCCGCAGCACCAGCGCGCAGGCTTCGGTCTCGAACTCCTCCGGCGGCAGGTGGATCTCGCCGATGCCGACGTTCTCGCGCGTGTAGAACTTGATCTTCTTGAAGGCCTTGGCGAGCGTGCTGACGTGCACCTCGCCGCGGTGCGCGACGTACGCCGCGCGCGGCTCCTGCTCGTCGAGGTGCAGCACCTTGACCTCGGTCTCGGTGTCGGCCTCGGTGTAGAAGTCGGCGTCGATGCGGCGCACGAACGCGCGGCGGTCGGCGTAGTCGAAGCGCTCGACCAGCCACGTGTCGCCCTGGTGGCCGTAGATCGCGCCCTGGTAGACCTCGGTGATCGCCGACGGCCGGTCGATCTCGGCCAGGATCGCCTTCGACTCGACGTCCTGGATGGTGACGTTGTCCATGTCGGCGGCGGTCAGCGACACGCCCTCCGCCGGGTAGGTGCGATCGGCGTAGTGCCAGCGACCGCCCTGGTGCACCAGCACGCCGAGGTCGTGCGTCAGGAACTCCAGCACGTCGCGCGTGCCCTCGGCCTGGCCGAAGTCCTCGCCGTCGTCGAACGGCAGCTCGAACGCCGCGCACCGCACGTGGTTGGTGCGGATGATCGGGTTGTCCGGGTCGATGCTGACGGCGTCGCGCGGCGCGTCGAACAGGTAGCCCGGGTGCTGCATCAGGTACTGGTCCATCGCCGCGCTGCGGGCGACGAACACGCAGGCGCTCTCCTGCGTGCGGCGGCCGACGCGCCCGGCGCGCTGGAAGGTGCTGGAGACGGTGCCCGGGTAGCCGACGAGCACGCAGACGTCGAGGCTGCCGATGTCGACGCCGAGTTCGAGCGCGTTGGTCGACACCACGGTGCGGATCGCGCCGCTGCGCAGGCCCTTCTCGATCGCGCGCCGCAGGTTGGGCAGGTAGCCGCCGCGGTAGCCGGCGACCTTGTCCTGGTCGATCTGCTTGCGCCGCGCGTCGTCGCGCAGGTACTTCAGCAGCACCTCGGTCTGGTTGCGCGAGCGCGCGAAGAAGATCGACTGCAGCTCGCTGTCGAGCAGCATGCCGCCGAGCTGCCGCGCCGCCTCGCTCGCCGGCACGCGCAGGCCGGAGACCGCCGAGACGACCTTGGGGTTCAGGAAGACGTAGTGCTTGCGGCCGCGCGGGCTGCCGTCCTGGTCGACGACGCGCACCGGCTTCTCGAACAGCTTGCGGCCGTGCTCGCCGGCGTTGCTGATCGTCGCCGACGCGCCGCAGAACACCGGGTCGCTGCCGTAGTGGCGGCAGATGCGCTGCAGCCGGCGCAGCACGTTGGCGACGTGGCTGCCGTAGATGCCCGACAGCGTGTGCAGCTCGTCGACGACGACGTAGCGCAGGCCGGTGAACAGGCCCTGCCACTTGGTGTGATTGGGCAGGATGCCCTGGTGCAGCATGTGCGGGTTGGTCAGCACCATCACGCCGTGCTCGCGCAGCGCCTGCCGCACCTGCGGCGGCGTGTCGCCGTCGTAGACCGCGACGGTCAGGTCGCTGCGGCCGGTCGCGGCCAGCAGCTTCTCCAGGTCGGCCATCTGGTCGCGGGCCAGCGCCTTGGTCGGATAGAGGTACAGGGCGCGCGCGTCGAGGCCGTCGCGCAGCACGGCGTCGAGCACCGGCAGGTGGTACGCGAGCGACTTGCCCGACGCCGTCGAGGTCGCGATGACCGCGTGCTTGCGCTCGTGCAGCAGGTCGGCGCACTCGCGCTGGTGGCCGTACAGTTCGACGATGCCGCGCGTGTGCAGCGCGTCGGCGAGCGACGGGTGCAGCCACTCGGGGAACGGCTGCATGCGCGCCGGCCGCGCCGGCTGCACGTGCACCGCGTCGACCATGCCCGGCGACTCGTCGCCGCCGGCGCGCAGCCGCTGCAGGAACTGGCTCAGGTCCATGCCTGGACCTCCGCTCGATGACCGCCCATTGGTCGCGCAGGCTAGCAGCGACCCGAACGGAAGCCAAACAGCGCTTGCCGTCGCCTCGCCGCCCGGCTTGCGGCCGCGAACGCCGCAGCCGTCGGTCAGCGCGGTCCGGCCGGCACCCGCCGCTGCAGGAAGTCGGCGAGCGAACCGTAGAGGTGGGCGCGCGTGCCCGCGCCTTCGTGGATCGAGTGGCTGCGGTTGGGGTAGGCGAGGAACTCGAAGCGCTTGCCGTGGCGGATCAGCGCGTCGACGAGCCGTTCGCTGTTCTGGTAGTGCACGTTGTCGTCGGCGGTGCCGTGCACCAGCAGCAGGCTCGCCTGCAGCCGGGCCGCGTGCGTGATCGGCGAGCAATCGCGGTAGACCTCGGGGACGCGCCGCGGGTCGCCGCAGTAGCGCTCCTGGTAGATCGTGTCGTAGAGCGCGATGTCGGTGACCGGCGCCACCGACATGCCGGCGGCGAACAGGTCGGGGCAGCGGAACAGCAGGTTCAGCGTCATCGCACCGCCGCCGGACCACCCCCACACCGCCTGCCGCTTCTCGTCCATCCAAGCGTGCTGCGTCCGCAGCTTGCCCACCGCCGCCTGCCAGTCCGCCGTGCTGACCACGCCGATCTTCTGGTAGAGCGCCTTGCGCCAGTCGCGGCCCTTGGGCGCGGGCGTGCCGCGCGCGTCGAGCGACATCACCACGTAGCCGCACTGCGTCAGCCAGCGGTGGAACAGGTGGTGGCCGAGCGCCCACGTGTCCTTGACCGTCTGCGACCACGGCTCGCCATAGACGTGGAACAGCACGGGCCAGCGCTTCTGCGGGTCGAAACCGGCGGGGTACATCACCCAGCCGTCGAGGACCACGCCACCGCCGACGTCGACCGTGAAGAACTCGTTGCGGCCCTTCTGCACCGCGTCGTAGCGGGTCCGCAACGCCTTGTTGTCGACCAGCGTGCGCGCCACCTCGCCCGACGGCAACCGCACCACCTCGGTCGTCGGCGGCACGTCGAACGACGAACGCGTGCGGATCGCCAGCGAGCCGTCGGGGCTGACCTGGTGCTCGTGCCAGCCGTCGGCGGGTCCGTTGAAGCCCTCGGTGGCGCCGATGCCGACGCCGCGCAGGCCCTTGCGGGCGCCGTGGTCGCTGGCGGCGACGTAGAGCTGTTCCTTGGCGAGGTCCACGTGCGCGACCTCGATGACGTCGAAGCCGGCGGTCAGCGGCAGGTGCGTGACCAGCACCTGCTTGCCGCGCGTGTCCCAGACGATCGTGCCGGCCTGCCGCCACCGCTTCTGCCCCGGCTGCGCGAACGCCGTGTCGCTGGTCCAGAAGAAGCGCTCGCCGCCGTCGCACCACGCGAAGTCGTCGCGCACGTCGACGTAGGCCTCGTCCTTCTCTTCGTGCACGACGCGGGTTTCGCCGGTGGCGACGTCGCAGGCGAGCACGCGCAGCTCGTTCTGTTCGCGCGGCAGCCACTGCACCATCAGCTCCTTGCCCTGCGGGTGCCACGCCATGCGCGGCAGGTAGGTCTCACGCGGATCGCCCGGCGTCTGCATCCACGTGATCGCGCCGCCGGTCGCCGGCACGACGCCGATGCGGCAGGCCGAGTTCGTGGTGCCGGCCTTGGGGTACTGCACCGGTACGGTGCGCGCGTAGCGGTCGGCGAGGTTGTCGACCATCAGGAACTCGCCGACGCCGCTGCAGTCGAGCTGCCAGAAGGCGATCGACGCGCCGTCGGGGCTCCAGCGGAAGCCGTCGCGGCAGTCGAACTCCTCCTCGTACACCCAATCGAAGGTGCCGTGGATCAGGGTGCGCGAGCCCTGGTCGGTCAGCCGCGTCCGCGCACCGGCGCGAACGTCCTCCACCCACAGGTCGTTGCCGCTGACGTAGGCGACGCGGCTGCCGTCCGGCGACCACTTGGCGAACTGCAGCGAGCCCTGCGGCAGGTCGCCGCCGAGGCGCGCAGGCGGCCGGTCGCCGGCGAGCGCGAGCACGTAGTACTCGCCGCGCGTGTTCTGGCGCCAGACGCGCTCGCTGTCGGTGAAGACCAGCAACTGCGCGCCGTCCGGCGCGAAGGCGTAGTCCTCGACGACGATCGGCGGCTTGCCCGCGCGCGCCAGCCGGTCGGCGCCGACGAGCAAGGTGCGGGCGCCGCTGGCGGCGTCGTAGCGCGCCAGTTCGAGCGTCGCGCCGTCGGCGGCCGGCTCCAGCGTGGCGTAGTGCGCGCCGTCGAGCCAGCGCGCCGGGCCGAAGCGCGCGGCGGCGAACTCGCCGCCGGCGACGCGCGCGGCGTCGAGCCGCGCGGGATCGGCCTGCGCCGGCGACACGACGAGCAGCAACGCAGGAACGGCGACGCGAAGCAGCGCACGAGTCATCGCCGGATGCTACGCTCCCGACCGCCGCCACGGCGAGCACCGCGCAACCGGCCCCGCGGAGGGGCGGCGCGTGCGCCACGTCGGGGTGGCGCCGCGGGCCGGGCCCGCGGCGTCGCACTCACACCGTCGTCGCGCAGCCTGCGGCGTCCGCCGCGGCGATCGAAGCCGGCGTGACCGCCACCATGCGCTCGACGAGCGCCATGACCGCCGACCACGCAGCGGCGTCGCCCTGCTGGCGCGCCAACTGCGCCACGGCGGCGACGAAGCGGGCGGCGGCGACACCGTCGGCAGCACGCTGCAGCACCCACGAGGCGGCGCGCTGGTCGCCGGCGAACGCCTGCACCAGCCGCTGCGCCGCGCGGGCGTCGTCGGCGGTGCGCAGCGTCGGCAGTTGCGACAGCAACTCGGCGACGTCACGCCGCCGCTCGCGCCGCAGTCGCATCGGCAGCAGCACGCGAACGACCGCGTCGACGACCGCCATGCCGCGGACGCGCTCGACGGCGGCGGTCGCGCGCGTGCCGACGAGCGTCGGCACCAACGGCCGCAGGAAGCGTTCGCGCTGCGCGTCGGTCATCGCGTCGTTGCAGGCGCGCACGAGCGCGCCGAGCACGGGGCAGGCGCAGGCCGGTTCGTCGCTGTGCGCTTCGCCGGCGAGCCAGGCGACCATCTCCATGGCGCAGACGCCGTCGTCGCGGTTCGGATGCGCGCCGGCGCGCAACGGCAGGTCGGGGATCGTGGGGTGCATCGGACGTTCGACACCGCGAAGACGGCGCCAGGGGGGAAGGCGGGCGCGCAAGGATAGCCCGCCGCGGCGGCAGCGCCGGGCGGCGGCGACGGCGCGCCCAGGACGCTCCGCGATGCGCCCATGGCGCCGGCGGTTGCCGTCAGCGTGCCTGCGCGAACTCGGCGGGCACGGCGTCCGTCGCGGCCGCCGGGCGCGCGAGGCCGAGGCGCGCCGCGAACCAGACCGCGCCGAAGCCGGGCGTGATCGGCTGCGTCACCACCTGCCCGCGCGGCACGCCGCGGCCGACCGCGAGCCCGACGACCGCGCGGTCGTAGGGGTGCGGTGAGCCGTGCGTCGCGGGCGTCGTGCCGTCGAGCCAGTGCGGCTTGACCACCAGCTGGACTTCGCCGGCGCGGCCGTCGTGCAGCGCCTCCAGCAGCGCCTGCGCGATCGCGTCGTCGCCCGCGCCGTCGGCGACGAGGTCCGCGGTGGCGTACGCCGCGGCGATGCCTGGCACCTTCGGCGCGAACGCGGCGAGGGCGCGCGCCGCGGCCGTGCGCGCATCGGCGAGCGTCCGCGGGCCGCGCACGGCGTCGAGCGTCGCATCGTCGAGGAAGATCGACCACTCGCCGACGTGCGCCAGGAACTTGCGGCCCGCGGGCGGCGCGCCGAGCGCGTCGGCGACCGCCCTCTCGCCCGCGGCGCCGACGAACGTCTGGATCACGCGGCGGCCGGCGTCGACGCCCTGCGCGCGCACCCACTCCGGCGTCGGCGACACGCCGTGGTCGGCGGTCAGGAAGAGGTCGTAGCGATCCGCGCCGACCTCGCGGTCGAGCGCGCCGAGCAGCAACGCGAGGTCGCGGTCGAGACGCAACAGGCCGTCGCGGGCCTCGACCGAGTCGGGCCCGAAGGCGTGTCCCATCACGTCCGTCGACGAGAAGCCGACGCACAGCAGGTCGGTGACGTCGTCGCCGCCGAGGTCGAGCGCGCCGATCGCCGCCTCGGCGCACAGCCGCACGGCGGTGTTGCCGAACGGCGACGCGTAGACCTGCGCGAAGTACGCCGGCCCGGGCTGTTCCAGCCCGCCCGTCAGCCGCTGCGGCAGCGTGCGCTCCTTGCGGCCGTTCCCGTGCGGCGTCTCGTACGGCCGGTCGTCGACCAGCAGCTGGTACGCCGCCGCCGGGCCGATGCGCTCCCAGTCCGTGCCGAACCACTGCTCCACCGGCTTGCCGTCGTTGAAGGCGACGAGCCACGCCGGCGGCGTCGCCGACCACGCCGTGTTGGTGACGAAGCGACCCGTCGACGACTCGCACCAGACCGCGAGGTCGGCGTCGCCTCCTGCCATCAGGATCGCCGAGCGGTCCTTCCACGCCACGCTGACGGTGACGCTGCGCGGATCGCGCGCCTCGAGCGCCGCGGCGAGCGTCGGCGCGCGCAGCAGGCCGGCGCCGCGGTTCTTGCCCTCGGGCCAGCCGTCGAGCGGCGCCATCGGCTCGTCGACGCAGTAGGTCTTCGCCGCCCTCTCGCGCACCCACCACTGGTTGCGCACGATGCCGTGCACGCGCGCGGACACGCCGGTGCCGATCGTGGCGTGGCCAGGGCCGGTCTCGGTGCACGCGTGCGCATACCGGCAGTCGGCGAACTCGACGCCCTCGGCGAGCAGGCGCGCGAAGCCGCCGTCGCGCGGCAGGTGGGGTCGCGCGGCGTCGAACACCCACTGCGCGAGCTGGTCGACGGACACCACGACGCACAACCGCGGCGCGGCCGCGGCGTCGGCGACGTCGGGATCCTGGGCGACGGCCAGGGCCGCGAGCAGCGCGGCGGCGGACAGCGCAGCGAGGGGGGTCATGCGCGTAGCATCTTCGCGACGCGTTCGATCGTGCGCCACGGCAGCAAGCCGAGGTGGTAGACGGCGATCGCGCCGACGCCGCTGCGGCGGCACGCGTCGCGCAACTTCACGAGGTCTTCGTCACCCGTGAACTGCGGGGCCTTGGGCCAGATGCACACGCGCAGCGGCGAACCAGCGTGGCGCGCGGCCTGGATCGGCGCTGCCGCCAGCGTGCGGTCGATCGCGTCCGGTCCTTCGCCGTAGGCGGTGACCACGCGCTCGACCGCGGCGGGGAACGCCGCCGCGGCGTCGGCGGCGAGCTGGCTGCCGGTGAACCACGGCTGCGGGTGCACCTGCGCCGCCCGCGCACAGCGCGGCGCTGCGGCCGCCACCGCCGCCGCGAGCGTGCGCACCGTCGCCGCGCGGCCGGCGAGCACGGCGTCGAGCCAGCCGACGTCGACGCCGGCAGCGGCGGCGTCCGCCGCGTTCGCCGGTTGCTTGGCCGGAGCCAGGGCATCGCCGTCGGTGAGCGCGCGGGCGATGCAGCCGCGCGCGGCGGCGGCGGCCGCCGCCGGATCGCGACCGAGGTCCGCGAGTTGCCGCACGCAAGCCGGGCAGAAGCACGCCGACAGCGCGGCGTCGAGCAGGCCCGCAGGCGCGAAGCTCGCCTTGTCGTGATGGCTGCTGTGCTTCCAGCCCATCTGCCCGAGCGCTTCGAGTTCGATCGTCTGCACGCCGTCGTGCGCGCCGACGTCGCGCGCGAGGGCCGCGATGTAACGCTGCACCGGGGGTTGCGCCGGACAGAGCGCGTACGGATAGACGTCGCCAACGGCGTTCTGGACGCACAGGTCGGGACGCAGCGCACCGAGCCGCGAATTGTGCGTGAACACGGTCCAGGCGCGCGCGCGCAACCCGGCCGCGCCGGCCTCGGTCGCGAGCCGTGCGAGCGGCGACGGGCCGTCAGCCGGGACCTCCGCCGACGTGAGCGGAGGCAACTCGCCGTAGTCGGCGCGCGGACGAAAGTGCACCGTGCCGTCGTCGAGGAAGCGCACGCGGCCTTCGGGGTGCCACGGCATCAGCCAGCGGCCGTCGTGGTAGCTCGCGGCGATCGCGACCTCGTCGAAGCCGAGGTCGCGCACGCGCGCGAGGCCGCCGTGGCCGGCGAGCGCGCGCAGGTCGAACGGATGCAGGTACAGGCAGAGGCGCATTGGTAGATCCTTACTCCTCCCGCACTGGTTGGCGCGAGAGGCAATCAAGACCCCCTTTCAAACCGTGCGTGCGGATTTCCCGCACACGGCTTACCGGTGGTCTCTCGGGTTCACGGCTTTGTGCGATCTCCGGGTACTTCACGGTGCCGCGCAGACGGTGCAGTCC
>JBKDXM010000107.1:0-29508 GCA_046306335.1 Planctomycetota bacterium | reverse complement strand
AGCCGCGCGTACTCCGCCGACGCCAGTTCGCCGGTGATGCGCACCTGCAGCGGGAACGGCAGCGCGCCGCCGACCAGCAGCAGCGACGACAGGAACTGGCTGCTCGCCGCCGCGTCGAGCGGGACCACGGCTTCGCGCGGGGTGCCGCCGCGCACGACGACCGGCGGGCAACCGTCGGTGTCGCGGGCGTCGATGCCGAGCGCGCGCCACGCCGCCGTGAGCGGCCCGATCGGCCGGCGCTGCATCGCCGCATCGCCGGTGAGCGTCCACTCACCGGGCGTGATCGCCGCGACCGACAGCAGGAAACGCAGCGCCGTGCCGGCGTTGCTGCAGTGGATCTCGGCGCGCGTCGGCGCGTCGGCCGGACGCGGCCCGACGTCGACGACGCCGGCGTCTTCGTCGTGCGTCGCTTCGAAGCCCAACGCCTGCAGGCCGGCGACCAGCCGCCGCACGTCGTCGCTCGCCGTGCAGCCGCGCACGCGCGTGCGCTGCCCGCACAGCGCCGCGAGCACCAGCAGGCGGTTGGCGTCGCTCTTGCTGCCGGGCATCGCCAGCGCGACGTCGGCCGGCCACGGCAGCGGCGGCACCGGGCGCGGTGCGTTCATGCCAGCGCGTGCGCGAGCCGTTCGCGCGTCAGTTCGACCACGGCGCCAGCGCCGAGCGCCGTCGGCACGATCGTCGGCACGGTCGCGGCAGAGGCCTTCTTGTCGAGGCGGCACAGCGACCACAGCGCGTCGACGTCGGCCCACTGCCGCGGCCAGTGCGCGTGCGCGCCGAGCTGCAGCAGCGCCCGCTGCAGGCGCACCTGTACGTCGGCCGGCACCGCCGGGCCGGCGGCGCGGCATTCGGCGAGCATGCCGAGCGCGACGCACTCGCCGTGGCGGAGCGCGCCCAGCGCGTGCGCTTCGAGCGCATGGCCGATCGTGTGGCCGAAGTTGAGCCAGCGGCGGCGGTCCCGCTCGGTCTCGTCGGCGACGACGACGTCCATCTTCATGCGCACCGACAGCGCGATCGCCTCGGCGGCCGCCGTAGCGTCGCGCGCGGCCAGCGATGGCAGCAGCGCTTCGAGCCGCGCGAACGCCGGGGCGTCGAGCACGGCCGCCATCTTGAGCGTCTCGACGAAGCCTTCGCGCCACAGCGCGTCGGGCAGCGTGCGCAGCCAGTCGACGTCGCCGAGCACGAGGTCGGGCTGGCGCACGACGCCGAGTTCGTTCTTTCTGCCGTCGAGGTCGACGCCGTTCTTGCCGCCCAGCGCGGCGTCGCACAGCGCCAGCGTCGTCGTCGGGCAGGCGACGAACGGCACGCCGCGCAGGTAGATCGCGGCGACGAAGCCGGCGAGGTCGGTGGTCGAGCCGCCGCCGAAGCCGACGAGCGCGGTGCGGCGCGAGGCGCCGTGGCTGCGCAACCAGCGGGCGATGCGTTCGGCGTGGGCCAGCGTCTTGCACGCTTCGCCGGCGGGCACGGCGCACAGCCGCGCCCCCGGCAGCCGGTGCGCCAGCGCGCTCGCCGGCCCGGCCAGCGACTCGTCGTGCACGATCGCGACGTCCGGCGCGCCGAGGTCGGCGAGCAGCGCCGGCAGCCGCTCCTGCGCGCCGGCGGCGACGACCACGCGCGTCGTGCTGCGGCGGACGAAGTCGAAGCGGTGGTCCATGGCCCGCATCTTGGCGCGCGCGACGGCGCGACGCGAGGTTCTGCGCGCCCGTCGCGCAGACGTCGCGCCAATCGTCAGAAGGTGAAGCCGATCGACAGCGTCGCGATCGCGCCGTACGCCACCGTCTCGCCCGGGTGCGCGTAGCCGATGCCGCCGAGGCTGAAGTTGAGCAGCAGGCTGCGCGTCGGCTGGAAGTCGATGCCCAGGCGCAGTTGCCCGGTCAGTTCGCCGGCGAGGTCGGGGTCGAAGGCGGCGTCGAGCAGCGCGCCGCCGAAGCCGCCGCCCGCCTTGAGCCAGAACAGCTTGGTGCCGTCGTCGATCGGCATGCGCGCGTCGACGTCGAGCGACAGCGCGTGCGCTTCGAAGTCGTCGCCGTCGCGGAAGCCCTGGTACAGCAGGCCGACGCTCTGGTCGCGGTTGCCGTAGGCGGCGCGCAGGCCCTGGCCGTACGCCGTGATGCTCGGTGGCGTCGCCGCGCTGCCGTCGGTGTCCAAGGTCAGCCAGACGCCGGGGATCGCCTGCGCCTCGATCAGCCAGCGGTCGCCCCAGCGCCCGCCGCCGATCTCGTAGCGGGTGAACTCGGGCGCGCGCGCGGGGCGGAAGCCGGGCTCGCTCTGGGCCGCGGCGGCGACGGCGAGCGACAGGACGGCGGGCAGCAGGTGGCAGCGGGGCGTCGGCATCGGCGGTGGAGCGGTTGGGCGCGTTGGCGGCAGGTCGGCGGTCGCGGCGGCGCTCGTTGCGCCACCGCCGGCGGGGGATAGTGTCCGCCCGATGGCCGAAGTGAAGCCCAAAACGAACCGCGGCAATCGCGCCATGCGTCGCGTGCGCATGTGGGTCGTCGTCGTGCTCGCCCTCATGGGCGCCAAGTACTGGTGGCAGAACCGCGACGTGCCCTACGCGCAGCCGAATGCGACCCCCGTCGCCGCTCCGGCCGCGCCCAAGGCGACGTTCGGCGACAAGGTCGCCGCGGTCGCCGACGGCGCGGTGCTCGACCGCGCCGTCGTCGAGCCCAGCGACTGGGAGACCGTGCACGTCATCGGCCCGTATGCCTCGGCCGAAATGCTGCAGCAGCGCCTCGGCTTCGCCGCGCCGATGGCGAGCGCCCTGTGCACGACGGACGAAGGGCGGCAGTCGCTGCTGTTCGTGCGCGGGACCGAGGTAGTGGCGTGGCACGCACTGCCGCGCGCACGCGACGACTTCTGCCGCGCGCCGGCCAGCGAGCGCGGCATCGCGCGCGCCGACGCGAAGTTCCTGGCGGTGCCGGCCGAGGACGGCTGGCGCGCGTTCGTCCTGCAGGCGCGTTAGGAATCGGCGCCGCTCAGCGGTGCACGAACGCGGCCTTCGCCTTCGGGCCGTTCTTCAGGAAGTTGTCGACGCCGATGCGCATGTCCTCGGTGCCGCAGACTTCGCCGAAGCACTTGGCCTCGAACGGGACCGCCTCGGCGAGCGGCAGCCTGGCCGCGCCGAGGATCGCCTTGCACAGGATCTCGTCGACCTTCTTGCTGAGGTGGCCGATGTCGAGCGCCGGCAGGCTCGCCGGTACGTTGGCCAGCGGGCCCTCGGCCATGCGCGAGCGCTCTGCCTTGCCGTCGGCCATGTCGCGCACGAGCTGCACGGCGCGGCCGACGAGGTCGCCGTCGACCTCCTCGCGGATCAGGCCGAGTGCGAGCGCCTTCTCGCTGCCGATCGGCCGGCAGGTGCGCAGCAGCTCGGCGGCCTTATCGACGCCGACGAGCCGCGGTAGGCGGACCGTGCCGCCAGCGCCCGGGATGATGCCGAGGTTGGCCTCGGGCTGGCCGGCCAGCACCTTGAGGCCCTTCTGCGCGATGCGCGCTTCGCACGCCATCGCCGTCTCGATGCCGCCGCCGAACGCGAGGCCGTTGAGCGCCGCGACCGTCGGCTTCTTGACCGCCTGCACGGCGTCGACGCACTTCTGCGACGTGCGCGAGGTCTGCTCGCCCATCGCGACGCTGTCGATCTTGGCCAGGAAGTTGACGTCGGCGCCGCTGACGAACGCCTTCTTGCCGAAGCCGGTCAGCACGATGCCCTTCACCTTGGGGTCGGCGTCGCACTGCTGGAAGCGCGTCGCCAGCTCCTGGAAGACCGACTGGTCGAGGGCGTTGAGCACCTTGGGGCGGCGGATCGTCAGCACCGCGACGCCGTCGCGGTCCTCGCGCAGCACCACCGGCACCTCGAACGGCTTGTTGGCGCGGCCGTGCTCGGCGACGCACTTCGGCACCGGGAAGCCCGCGTGCTTCTTGCTGTACGACTCGACCAGCGCCAGCGCCTTCGCCGTGCCGAGCTCGTTCATGAACGTGAACGCCGGCTTCATGTCGAGCGCGATGTCGAGGCCCATGTTGAAGTCGGCGATCGACACGAGGCCGGCGTCGACGATCTCGCCGCAGATGCCGAAGTACGCGCCGAGCAGTTCGTCGCGGATGCGCGCCGCCAGCTCGTCCGGCACCTCGACCACCTCGCCGCGCGCGGCGACGTCCCAGTTGGCCTTCTGCGCCACCTTGTCCTTGAGCGACTGCGGCGTGCGGTACCAGGCGTTGATCTTGCTCGTGTAGTTGTCGAGGCCGACGGCCGTGATCGGGTTGCCGCCGGTCAGGTTCATCGCCGTGAACGAGCCGATGCCCATCTTGAACGTCTTCTTGCAGACGACGTCGATCTGCTTCGTCGTGCCGACGCCTTCCTCGGCCAGCAGCGCGCAGGCGAAGAACAGGCCCTCGAACACCGGGTCGAGCGCGTAGCCGTAGCGCGACGCGACGCGGATCGGCACCTTGCCGATCGCCTCGTAGAACGACAGCAGCCACTGCGTCGTCGCCGGCGCGGTGTCGGCGCCCGGCACGACCTCGACCATCAGGTTGCGCTCGGCGGGGAAGAAGTAGTGCACGACCGCCGTGCGGCCCTTGCCCTTGGTCGCGGCGAAGATCACCTCGGGCTCGAGGTGGCTGCTGTTGCTGCACAGGATCGCGTCGGCGGCGACGAGCGCCTCGACCTGCGCGAAGATGCGGCCCTTGAGCTCCTTGTTCTCGGTGGCGGCCTCGACGACGAGGTCGGCGCCGGCGAGCTGCTGGTAGTCGCTGGTCCACGACACCGCGCCGACCATCTGCGCCTGCTGCTCGGGCGTGAAGGCGCCGCTCTCGACGCCCTTCGCCACCTTCTTCTCCAGCTTGGCCTTGCCGCCGGCGAGCGCGGCGTCGCTGACGTCGACGACGACCGTCTGGACGCCGAACGGGCTCAGCACCTTGGTGAAGTACAGGGCGATGTCCGGGCCGATCTGGCCCGAACCGATGACGGCGACCTTGCGGAGCGTGCGGCCTGCGTGCGTGAAGCTCATGTTTCCTCGCTGGGCGGATCTGGGGGGCAAGCAGGGTAGCGACGGCGCAGGGGGGGCGGAAGGGTGCGCGGGCGCGCGATGCTGCGACCTCGCCGGTCCGGCGCATGCCCGGCGTGTTCGCGCCCGCGTCCGCGCCGCCGCCCGCCGCCCGCGCCGCTACCGCGCGCTGCGCCCCAGGTTGCCGCCGAACGTGAACACCTGCCCGACGGTCACCGAGACCTGCCAGTCGCGGTCCTCGCCGTCGACGCGGTCGAGCGGCTTGGCGACGTCGATGCGCAGCAGCGCGTCGCCGAGCAGCGGCGGGCTGCCCAGGCGCGCGCCGACGCCGGCGGAGCGGACGTAGCGGCCGAGCGCGCCGCCTTCGCCGACCCAGCCGACGTCGTGGAACGCGAGCAGGCCCAGGCGCACGGTCGCGACGTCGAGGCCGGTGTCGAAGCGGTGCTCCAGGTTGCAGCGCACGCGCCGCGTGCCCGACAGCAGGCGCGCGCGGTAGCCGCGCAGGCCGTTGTCCTCGCCGAGCGTGAGTTCGCGCAGCGCGTCCTGTGACTCCTCGACGCCGTCGAACACGGCGCTGGCGGCGATGGTGTGGCGGTCGTGCACGAGCGCGAACGCGCGCGCCTGCCCGGTCGCGGTCCAGCCGACGGCGTCGCCGTCGTCGTAGCGGATCGCGCCGCGCACGCCGAGGTTGGTGTAGACGCTGCCGATCGGCTCGGCGGTGAGGCCCGCGCCGAGCGCCATCTCGGGTTGCAGCCCGCCGGCGCCGTCGGCGGCGTCGCGCCAGCGGCCGCCGGCGCTGAACGACAGCGACGGGCCGAGCACGAGGTCCTGCACGTAGTCGAGCGTGTCGAGGCCTTCGACCTTGCGGAAGCCGTCGATCCACTGCCACGACACCGTCGGCCCGAGGAACACGCTCCAGTGGTCGGTCGCGCCGTCGAAGTCGGCGGCCTGGACGCCGGTCGCCGTGTCGTAGTCGACGTCCTCGGCGGCGAGCGTGACGCCGAGGAAGTGCCGCGTCTCGCGCGGCCCGTCGCCCCAGGTCATGTCGGCGTCGAAGGCGTTGCGGCGGTAGGGGATCTCGGCCACCGACTCGCCGCCGCGGAAGTAGTCGATGGCGGCTTCCTCGTGCGCGAGCGCGCCGCCGTACGAGCGCGGGTCGACGAGGAACTTGAACGGCCGGCGCACGTCGATGCTGGCGGAGTCGCCTTCCTCGGTGCGCCCGAGCCGCACGTTGGCGGTATGCCATGTGTCGAGCACGTGCAGGTCGCTGTACGCGAACGCACCGCGGTACTCGCCGTCGGAGCTCTCGGTGAACGAGCCGGCGATGCGGTCGCCGAGGCCGAGGAAGTTGCTCTCGCCGAGCGAGCCGCGTAAGCCGCTGACGCCGCCGACGTACGAGCCGCCGGCGCCGACGTTGAGCGTCAGCCGGTCGCGGGTGGTGACCTCCATGTCGACCTCGTCGGGCGTGCCGGTCGCCACGAGCTTGGCCTCGACGACGGCGAACAGGCCGAGCGCGCGCAGGTTGCGCTCCAGCTCGGCCGCCATCTGGTCGTCGACGCGGTCGCCGGGCCGGAACCAGAGTTCGCGGCGCACGGTCTCGGCGCGCGTCTTGTAGTGCAGCGCGTTGACCGCCTGCCGCAGCACGCCGCGGTCGGTCGGCGCGAACACGTCGACCGTGTCGATGCGCACGTAGCGCAGCCGGCCGGACGTCGGCGCGGCCGTTGCCGCCGCTTCGCCGGCGTCGCCGCGTTCCTGCGCACGCGCTGCGGTTGCTGCCGCGAGCGCGCCGAGCAGCAGGGCGACGCCGACGTGCGAAGAAGGTGCGGGCAGGGGAGTGCGACGGCCGGTGGCCGCGGGCAAGATTGCACCCCCGCGCGCGCGCATGCCAGCCGAGATCTACGTCAGCACGGACGTCGAAGCCGACGGACCGATCCCCGGACCGCACTCGCTGCTGAGCCTCGGCTCGGTCGCGCTCGCCGCCGATGGCGCGACGCTCGGCGAGTTCGCGGCCAACCTCGCGCCGCTGCCGGGCGCGGCGCCGCACCCGCGCACGATGCTGTGGTGGGCGTCGTACCCCGAGGCGCTCGCGGCGGCGCGCACGGCGCCCGAGGACCCGGCGGTGGTGATGCGCCGCTACGCCGCGTGGCTGCGCGACCTGCCGGGCCGCGTCGTGTTCGTCGGCCAGCCGGCGGCGTTCGACTTCGCGTGGGTCTACTGGTACCTGATGCGCTTCGTCGGTGACTCGCCGTTCGGCCACTCGGCGCTCGACGTCAAGACGTACGCGATGGCGCTGGTGAAGAAGCCGTACCGCGACTGCGTCAAGGACGCGCTGCCGGCGGACTGGCGCGGCGAGGCGACCAACACCCACGTCGCCATCGAGGACGCGCGCGCGCAGGGCGCGGTGTTCGCGCGCATGCTGCGCGCCAACGGGGCGGTTTCGTGAACGGCGAGGCGCCGGCGAACGTCGCTGCGTGGATCGGCCCGTTCGTCCTCACGGTGGCGACGTCGTGCGCGCACGCGCAAACGACGACTGCGGACGCGAAGCCGGCGACGACGACGGTTGCGTCTGCCCTCGCGGCGCCACAGGACCCGACGCGAGCGCCGGTCACATGGTCGCGCGCGGGTGGCGGTGGCGAGTGCGTCGTGCTTGGCCCGGTGGGGCTGCGGCTCGCGGCGCCGCGCGCGCGCGCCACGGTCGCTGCCGGCGGCGCGTACGCCGTGCACTTCGCCGCCGACGCGGCCGGCCGGCCCGAGCCGCTCGTGCTCGATGTGCCGGCGGGCACCGACGTGCAGTTGGCGACCGCGCCGGCGGCCCCGGCGGCGCTGGCCGCGTTGCAGGTGAAGGACGCTGCGGGCGGCGGCGACGAAGACGGCGAGCGCTGGCGTTGGACTGGCGCCGTCGCTGCCGACCAGCGGCTCGTGCTCGCGCTCGGTCGCGTCGCGGCCGCGAGCCTTCACGCGCGCATGCGCGGCGACGCCGAGCGCTACGAACTCGCCTACGACGCCAAGGCGCGCACGGTACGGCTCGTGCGCATGGTCGGCGGTCCGCCGCTCGCGCTGGCGACGGCGACGCTGCCCGCCGTCCTCGCCGAGCCGCGCACGTTGGAGTTCGAGCTGCACGGTTTCCGCCTGCAAGCGTTCGTCGACGGCGTGCGCGTGCTGCAGGTCCTCGACGGCGCGATCGGCAGCGGCGACGTCGGCATGGCGTGGCGCCGCGACGGCACGTTCGGCGGCGGCCTCGGCGCCGACGGGCTCGCCGTCGCTCCGCCGGCTGCGCCGCGGCCGTCGGCGGCGCTCGTGCGCGACACGGCCAACACGGCCACTCTGTACGCGGCGTCGGCGGCGCCGCCCGGGCCGTGGGCGATCGTCGAACTCGCGCTCGACCGGCCGCATCCGCTGCTGCTGCGCGAACCGGCGGGCTGCGAACCGTGGCTGCTGCAACGGCCGGCGGCGCCGGTCGTGCTCGTCGCGACGCCGACGCAGGAACTCGGCGCCGGCGCGTGCGCCGAGACGCCGCCGCAGGGTCCGGCGCGCGCCTACCTGCGCTGGCCGGCGCTGCCGGCGCTCGTCGGCCAGGTCGCGCTCGCGCGCTTCGTCTACGTCGCCGCCGACGGCAGCGCCGTGCTCGCGCGCTCGCCGGCGGTGGCGCTGCGCTTCTGACGCGGCCAGTGGCCGGCGCCGTGCCTGTGACGCTGGCAGCGGACGCGACTACATTGTCGCCACGATGAAGCCGCCGCTTCGCGCTCCGCTGGCCCCGCTGCTCGCCGCGTGCGTCCTCGCCGGGGCGCTGCCGGCGCCCGGCGGCCAGTACCGCGGCCCCGGCGCGCCGGCGATGCCGGGCGTGCCGCTGCCGCCCGGCGCCCCCGTGCCGACGACGCCCGGCCCCGGCACGCCGACGACCGGTGCGCAGCCGACGATCCCCGAGGAAGTCAGCTGGCAGGTGTGGTGGGAACTCACCAAGGACCCCTTCGTGCAGCCGCAGACGGCGGCGACGGGTCCGACGACCGGGTCCGACGACTTCTACCTCGGCCGCCGCCGCGCCGTGCGCGCCGAGACGCTGGCGCCCAACGCCATCGACGTGCTGGAGGTCGTCGTGCCGGCGCTCGTCGCGTTGCTGGAGAAGGACCGCAACCGCGACGTGCAGACCGCGTGCATGATGGCGCTCGCCAAGATCGGCCGGGCGCCGCTGGGCGTCGACCTGGAGGCCTTGTTCGTCGCGCGGCTCGCGCGCGATAACCAGGAGGTGCGCGAGACCGCGGCGCTGGCGCTCGGTGTCGCCGGCCGGCCGGCGGCGGTCGCGCCGTTGCTGGCGCTGGTGCGCGACGAACCGGCCGGCCGCACGCTGTGCGAGCGCGCGAAGGTCGACGACCGCACGCGCGCGTTCGCGGCCTACGGGCTCGGGCTGTTGGCGCGCCAGTCGGACGACGCCGCGGTGAAGCTCGCCGCGCACGACGCGCTGTGGGCGCTGCTGGCGGGCGACGAGGCGGGGCGCGACCTGCGCGTCGCCGCCGCCAACGCCATGGGCGTGCTCGTCGATCCCGAGCAGGCGCGACACCGCCGGCTCGCATGGCAGTGCGTCGACGAGCTGCTCGGCCTCTACCGCAGCGGCCGCGGCGACGCGCAGACGCCGATCGCCATCGCTCGCCTCGCCGGCCGCGGCGACTCGGCGATCCACCGTCGTTGCAAGGACCTGTTCGTCGGCGTCCTGCGCGCGGCCGACGATGGCGTCGCCGATGCGCGCCTCACCGTTCGCGACATCGGGCAGCGCAATCCCACGATGCAATCGGCGGCGCTCGCGCTCGGCATGCTGGCCTTGCCGGGCGAGCAGTGTCCCGACGACGCGGGCGTTTCCCGCGCGCTGCAGGCCCACGCGCTGAAGGGCAGCGACCGGCTGGCGCGGCGCTTCGCCACGATGGCCCTGGGCCGCATCGGCGGCGCTGGCAACCGCGAGTGGCTGATGACGACGTGGCAGCGCGCCAACAAGAACCTCGAACGGCCGTGGCTGGCGCTGTCGCTCGGGCTGATCGCCGCGCGCGACGCGGCGGCGGGCAAGCCCGACGAAGCGCTGGCGCGCATGTTGGTCGACGACTTGAAGGAGTCGTCGTACGTCGAGGTCCAGGGCGCGTTCGCGGTCGCGATCGGCCTCACCGGCTGGCAGCCGGCGTTGCCGACGCTGCGCGACTTCCTGCGCGAGCACGAGGCGACCGAGACGCTCGGCGGCTACGCCTGCGTGGCGCTGGCGCTGCTCGGCGACCCGGCGGCAGCGCCGGTGCTGGGCGAAGTCGTCGAGCGCTCGGCGCGACGGCCGTTCGTGCTGCAGCAGGCGGCGGTCGGGCTCGGGCGGCTGGGCGACGCCGACGCCAACCAGAAGCTCGTCGCGATGATCGAACGCAGCGACAGCCTCGCCGTGCTCGCCGCGCTGGCCAACGCGATCGGGCAGATCGGCGACCGGCGGGCGATCCCGCTGCTCGTCGCGCTGACCAAGGACGAGGCGCAGACGAAGCTCGGCCGCGCCTTCGCGGCGGCGGCGCTCGGCGGCGTCTGCGAGCGCTTCGCGCTGCCGTGGAACCTGCCGCTCTCGCGCGACGCCAACTACGGCGCGCCGGTCGACACGCTGAGCAACGGCGCGACGGGCGTGCTCGACATCCTGTGAGGGCGGGCGGCGGCGGTGACGATGCCCGCGGCCGTGACTACACCACCTTGCCGATGAAGCCATCGTTTCGCACCCCATTGGGTACGTTGGTCGCGGCCTGCGTCCTTGCCGGGGCGCTGCCGGCGCACGGCGGCCCGTACCGAGGTCCCGCCGTGCCGTGGCCCGGCGGGCCGGCGAAGCCGTTCGTGCCGGCGCCGGCGATCCCTGGCGTCCCCGGCCCGACGACACCGGCCCGGCCGCTGCCGACGCCGATGCCGCCCGCTGCGCCTGGGCCGACGACGCCGGGGCCGGGCGTGCCGAATCCCGCGGAGCCGCTGACGGGCGGGCCGGCGGCGCTGCCCGAGGAGGTCAGTTGGCAGATCTGGTGGGAGCTCAACAAGGACCCCTTCGTGCAGCCGCAGACGGCGGCGGCGGGTCCGACGACCGGCTCGGACGACTTCTACCTCGGCCGCCGCAGGGCCGTGCGCATCGAGACGCTGGCGCCCAACGCCATCGACGTGCTGGAGGTCGTCGTGCCGGCGCTCGTCGCGTTGCTGGAGAAGGACCGCAACCGCGACGTGCAGACCGCGTGCATGATGGCGCTCGCCAAGATCGGCCGCGCGCCGCAGGGCGTCGACCTGGAAGCGCTGTTCGTCGCGCGGCTCGCGCGCGACAACCAGGAAGTGCGCGAGACCGCGGCGCTGGCGCTCGGTGTCGCCGGCCGGCCCGCCGCGCTGCCGCTGCTGCTGGCGCTGCTGCGCGACGAGCCCGCCGGCCGCAAGCTGTGCGAGCGCGCGAAGGTCGAGGACCGCACGCGCGCGTTCGCAGCCTACGGGCTAGGACTGCTCGCCCGTCAGTCGGACGACGCGGCGATCAAGCTCGCCGCGCACGACGCGCTCTTCGCCGTGTTGGACGGCAAGCAGACCGACCGCGACCTGCGCGTCGCCGCGGTCAACGCCATCGGGTTGCTGGTCGATCCCGGACAGGCGGGGCACCGGCGGCTGCTGTGGCAGTGCGTCGACGAGCTGCTCGCGCTGCAGGAAGGCGGCGGCGGCGACTTCCATGCGCCCGTCGCCATCGGCCGCCTGCTCGGCCGCGGCGACTCCGCCAACCACCGGCGGTGCAAGGAGCGCTTCGTCGCCGTGCTGCTCGACGGCCGCAGCCCCGGCCCGGATTCGCGGCCCGGCGCCCGCGATCTCGACCGCAGCAACGCGGCGCAGCAGTCGGCGGCCATCGCGCTCGGCATGCTGGCGCTGCCGGCCGACCAATGCTCCGCCGACGCCGACGTCGCGCGCGCGCTGCAGGCCTACGCGCAGAAGGGCGTCGACCGGCTGGCGCGGCGCTTCGCCACGATGGCCCTGGGCCGCATCGGCGGCGCTGGCAACCGCGAGTGGCTGATGACGACGTGGCAGCGGGCCCAGAAGAACCTCGAACGGCCGTGGCTGGCGCTGTCGCTCGGCCTGATCGCGGCGCGCGCAGCGGCGGCGGGCACGCCCGACGAAGCGCTCGCCCGGTTGCTCGTCGACGACCTCCAGACGGCGTCGTTCGTCGAGGCGCGCGGCGCGTTCGCGCTGGCGCTCGGCATGACCGGCTGGTCGCCGGCGTTGCCGACGCTGCGGAACTTCCTCGGCGAGCACGAGACGACGGCGTCGCTCGGCGGCTACGCCTGCGTGGCGCTGGCGCTGCTCGGCGAACCCGCGGCAGCGCCGCTGCTGGGCGAGGTCGTCGAGCGCTCGTCGCGGCGGCCGTTCGTGCTGCTGCAGGCGGCGGTCGGCCTCGGACGGCTGGGCGACGCCGACGCCACCGGCAAGCTCGTCGCGATGCTCGAACGCAGCGACAGCCTCGCCGTGCTCGCCGCGCTGGCCAACGCGATCGGGCAGATCGGCGACCGGCGGGCGATCCCGCTGCTCGTCGCGCTGACCAAGGACGAGGAGCAGACGAAGCTCGGCCGCGCCTTCGCGGCGGCCGCGCTCGGCGGCGTCTGCGAGCGCTTCGCGCTGCCGTGGAACGTGCCGCTCTCGCGCGACGCCAACTACGGCGCGCCGGTCGACACGCTGAGCAACGGCGCGACGGGCGTGCTCGACATCCTGTGACGGCGGGCGGGCGGCGCGCGGTGACGACGGGAGGTCGACCATGCCGGATGCGTAGTGGTCCGATAGCGGGCGACTCTCGGTTGCTCCCCGTACAGCAAACCTCGCGAAGTCGAGAATTCCGCCAAGGCCCTCGCTGTGGGCATTGCGCCTCGAGGCTGGCCTGCGACTGCGTCCGCAGGGTGCGGCGACATGCTCCCGCCGTGCGACCGCCGCAGCGGGCCGGATGTGGCGCACGACGGTCCGAAGTTTCTGCGGTCGGCACGGCGATTTCCTGCTTATGGCACCGCGACGGCGGTGACGCGTCGACGCGTGACGGTTGCCCGCGCAATGCGGGCTATTGCCTGGACGGCATGCTGACTGACTGACGTACGGACCCCACCTCCTGCCGATGGCTTCATCCGAACGCCTCTGCCCACCAGCCCGCCGCGCGCGCGTCCGCCACGCGCACGTCGCCGATGTCCCCGGGCCACTTGTCGCGCCACCGCCGCCTGCCGCTGGCTGCAGTCCAGCTAGCGGGGCGGTCCGCACATCGCGGTCCGTCCGTTGCTCGGGCATGCAAGAGCACGAAATGCCAGGGCGATGCGATAAGGGTCGATAACAACCTTGATGTGCCCATAATCGTACAACCCCGCGAGTCGAATGCGCCGCCCGAGACCGGCGCGCCAATCGGCGAACCGTTCTTTGTGCTCGCCAAGAGCACAGCTCGAATTACTGTTCCGAACTCGCCCGCCTTGCTCGGGATGCCATTCGAACTTGACCCGAACACATCAGACAGCCAACTGCTCGGGCAAAGAGGCTTCTTCAAGTGCAACCAGTTGCGTTGCGATGAGCCGTTGGACCAAGGCAGCGATCGTCCTCGCCGTCACGGCGGTGATCTGCCGGTGCGCGATCTTCGTCCTGGCATCGGAAGAGCATGCACTGCCTCGACCGGGGGCCGAGGAAGGGACGAACGGCAGCGCGCCGGCGGTGGTTGGTCCGCCTGCGACGGATGCGGCTTCCATGGTCCGGGTCGAAGCCGAATCGCAGCATTCGGGGCTTCACCCCTTTCTGGCTGGAGGATGGATCCGTGGACGGGTCGTCGACGGAGTCCGCGGCGAGCCGATCGAGGGCGCGGATCTGCGACTGGTTTCGTCGAACACCGGTGCGAAGCCGGCGTCGTCGACCACGGTTCGCAGCGCGGACGATGGCAGGTTCACAGTCGTGGTCGGTGTCCGTGGCGCGGAGCGTCTGGAGGTTCGTGCGCCGGGCCGGGAAATGCGATCGGTGCGCGTGGATGGCGACGGGTGGATGCCGCAACTCGATCTGGGGGACGTGCCCCTGCATCCCGCCAAGGCGTCACGCCTGTGGGTCGTCGACCCGAGCGGATCCCCGGTCGTCGGGGCGTCGGTGTTCTGTCGGTTGCTCACTCGGGTCGCCCTGTGGGGGAATGCCGCGCTGGAGGCTGCCGAGGGTTCTGGCAACATCTTCGAACTTGCCAACCCTGCGGCGACGACGGGCGAGGACGGCACGGCCGTCTTGCCGCAGCTCACCTTCGGAACGCATCGATTGCTGGTGGTGCGCGATGGATTCCGTTGCCACTTGCACGACGTACAGGTCAAGGGCGACGGGATGGAGGATGTCGGCACCGTGACGCTCGATCCGGCGGAAGCCGTCGAGTTGACCCTTGCGCGGGAAGACGGCGGTGTAGTGCAGGAAGCAGAGGTCGATTTGGAGTTTTCAGCCGGGGACTCGCTCAAGATCGCCGTGCAGGGCGCCAAGGTCCGGCTGGCGCCACCTCCCGGCGGAGAACTGCGGGTCAGCGCTTCGACGCAGGATGCAGAGGGCAGCTTCTGGGGAGACCTCGAACGTCCGGGCGACTCCGTGGTGCCGCTACGCCTGAAGGTGCCAGGCGTCCGGGTGGCATGGTCGAAGGGCACGGGCGACGAGTCGCTGACGCTGTGGTGCTTCGCTGCGCAGTACGGCGCGTTGTGGGAGCAGGCTCGTGCGTTCCGATCGTTGCGCGACGGCAGCTGGCACTGTTGGCCGCGCCGAGGCCCGGAGGTTCGATTCGTCGCGTGGTCGCCCCGCATGGGGCTCGGGACTGCGAGCGCCACCGTGCCGCGTCTGGGCGCGAATCGCGGCCGACGGGCGGCCGAGCCGGCGCCATTGCTGGCGTGGCGACCGTTGCCGCGGCGCGCCTTGCGCATCGTCGCGGGCGACGCGCCGGCGGCGGGTGCCCTGGTGGTAGGCAGCGTGGAACTCACCGAGGACGTGGTCGGTGCGAGCTTCGGCGGCACGCAGCGGCCGACTGCCGAGCTCGCCTGCATCAGCGGTTCTGACGGCATGGCCGATCTGGGCGCTGCTGGCGGGCTACCAGTCTCGGCGCGAGTGACATTGGCGGGCCACCCACCCGTCGAAGTCAAGCTGGCGGCGGATGCCCCGGAAGTGACGACGGTGCGCCTGGACCGCGGTGGGGAGGTCGTCGTCGAGCTCGCGCAGTCGCCATTGCTGTCGCAAGGGCTGCGGATCGGCGTCCATCCACGAGGCGGCACGCCCCGCTGGTTCCCGGTCGCCGGGTTGGCAACGCGACTCCGGGACCTCGCTTTGGGCCCGGCCGACGTGGTGCTCGACATGCCGGCCGAGGCGGGTTGGTTGCTGGAACCGCCGGTCTTCGCGTTGGGGGCAATCGGCAGGCCCATGGCGCGTCTCGAGTCGGACCGTGTTCCCGTGGTGGTCGATGCGACGACCGTCCATGTGGACCTGTCGTTCGTGCGCGGGCCGCAGGCCGAGCTCTCGGTCGTCGCCCCGCGTGCACTTCGCGTCGCCGTCACGCCGATCGGTGCGCGCTCGCTGCCGAAGCAGCGCGCGTTCGTCGGCATGCGTGCATCCGCGGTCACGCGCGTTTGCGGTCTCTTCGATGGGCCTTGGCTCGTCGAGTTGTTGGACACCGACCTTCGTCCCGTGTGGTGGCAAGAGGTCGATGTCGTTCGTGCGCAGACGGACTTGGTCGCGTCCGTTCCGGTGTCGACCGCCTTGGCCGAAGGCGGTCCGGCGGACGCTGCCGGCCTGCTGTCGGCGCAAGCGCGCGATGGCCGGCTGCTCCCATGGCTGCAGTTCCCCGTCCGCCTCGCGAACGGAACTGCAGCCGCGAGCCTCCCCGACGGCGTGTATCGGGCCGACCTGCAGTCTGCGGCAGGCCCTTGGCGGGGAGTCGCGCGCGTCGGCGGACAGCGGCTGGCGCTCACCGCGATGCCGCGCTGACGCGCATTCGGGCAGGGGCCGCACTGCCCGAACGCCGCGCGAGCGGCGCTGCTCCCGCCGGCCAGCGCGCTGGGCCGGTTCGGCGCCCGCCAAGCCGCGCCTCAGAGCCTGGGAACCAATCGGTTTCTCAGGCTCTGCGTGGCTGCGGCAGCGGCCACCAGGGGCAATCTGAGAGCCCGTATCCTGATTTCTTCTCGGGCTCTCACTGCACGCGGATGTCGAACGCGCGGCTGAGCGCGAACAGGCCGTTCTGCGGCGGCGGCGTCGACGGCTGCACCGGCAGCATGAAGGCCTGCCAGCGCAGCAGGGTCGGGCTCAGCGCCGGCAGCTGCAGGCTGAGGTTCCAGCCCGCGCCGGGCAGGCCGATGATCGTCACCAGACCGTCGGCGCGATCGAGCCAGAGGCCGGGGACGCCGAGCACGGCCGGCGGCGCCCACGGATCGTGCAACTGCAGCGCCAGCGCGCCGATGTTGAGCGCGTGCGTGCCGTTCGGGCTGGTGACCTGGAAATGCAGCGTGTCGCCTTGCCGCGCGTCCTTGCCGCAGGTCTCGTCGAGCGCGCCGTTGTTCACGGCGGTCTTCAGCACGAGGTCCTCGTTGGTGCCCGGCAGGTTGCACCAGCGCGCGGTCGACATGACCTCGGGCGCGCTGCCGCCGGTCGCCTGGTAGGCCTGGAACAGCTCCTGGCCGGCGGTGGCGAGGAACGGGCTCGTGCCCGGATTGGCGAGCAGCAGGAACTGGATGTACTCCCAGCTGGACGTCTGATACAGCAGCTCGACGTCGGCGCGCGTCGCGCCCGCCGGCGGCGCGAGCGGCACGTCGTCGAAGTGGTCGTAGACGCCGTTCGCCGCCGGGTTGCCGTACTGCGTCGCCGGCTCCGGCAGCGCGTTGCGCGTCGTCGCGTCCGCGCGGCGCATGCGCCACGGCGGGATGCGGTTGTCGGACAGCGTCGTGTTGTTGAGCACGAAGTGGAAGCTCTTGCGCGCGCTGCCCGCCGGCAGCGTCGCGAGCTGCGCGAGGGTCATCGTCGGCTGGCCGGTGACCTTGTCGAACCCGATGGGCGTCAACGGCGAGACGCCGAGCATCAGCAGTTGCAGCGCCCAGTCCTGCGTGATGCCGAGCTTGGTCTCGTACACGCGCGCGTTCGGGTCGGTGATCGTGTTCACCGTGTGGTTCGTGCCCTGCACGTTGGTCGTGATCGGGCCGTAGGCGCCGTCGGTGCGCAGCACGGCGTTCTGCTCGTTGCGCCACGTCGTGCGCAGCCACATGCGGCGGCCCTCGGCGTAGCCGGTGATCAGCTTGTGGCCGGTCAGGTTGGTGACGCGCAGCGTGTCGCCCGTGATGTCGAGCGCGGCGGCGCGCTTGAGCGAGGCGCGCGCGCGCAGCACGCCGCGGTCCATCGCCGCGCGCTGCGTCGGCGTCAGGCCCTGGCCCAGGCGCAGCAGGCTCGGCGTCTGGCCGTCGAGCCACTGGATGACGCTCGGCACCCAGGTGTTGCCGCCGGTCAGGTCGTGCAGCGGCAGGTCGTAGCGCAGCGGCGCGATGCCGAACGCCGCGCCTTCGCCGACGACCGGCTCCATGTGGCAGCTCTGGCAGGTGAAGAAGCGCGGCGTACCGTCCTCGTGGTCGCCGCCGGTGCCGGCGAGCATCGCCTGGTCGCGCGCGCGCTTGATCGCGCCGCGCTGGAGGTCGGCCGGCAGCGTGGGGTACTGGTTGATGCGCGTCGTCGACAGGTCGCTGGCGACGTGCTCGCTGTAGGTGCGCTCGACGACGCCGTACTTGTAGGGCGGGTTGAGGAACGCCGCCTTGCCGGCGACCGGCGAGCCGGCGACGCCGCTGAACTTGCCCGGCGCCAGCGGGATCGGCGCGCCGTGGTTCGGCGCGAGGTCGCCGGTCAGCGGGTTGCTGACCTCGTGGCAGGTGCCGCAGAACGCCGAGCTGCGGTGGAACACCGACTGCGCCCAGGCGTGGCCGGCGGTGGCGTTGTTGTACGGGCCATAGCGCGTGCTGTTGCCGGCGAGCACGCGCATGCCGCTGCCGTAGAAGCCCTCGGGGTTCGCGCCGCCGGTGTTGGCGACGAACGGCGCGCTCTGCACGCCGGGGTGCTCGCTGCCGTCGGGGTTGACCATGTTGTGGCAGATCGAGCACTCGATGCCTTCATGGTCGGTCGTCGGATTGAGGTTGCTGCCGTCGGTCGTGTTGGCGCGGCCGTCGTGCCAGCCGCGCGGCGAGTGGCAGCGGATGCAGTAGTTGCCGGCGCCTGGGAAGTCGCCGTCGGCGATGGCGAGCGCGGCCCAGAACAGCGGGTCGCGGCCGGAGTGGGCCATCATGCTGCCCATCCAGTTCTCGGTCGGCTCGACGGCCTGGTCGTAGAAGCCGTGGCAGCCGCCGCACGAGCCCGGACCGGGCATCAGGGGGGCCTGCAGCGGCTGGGTGCCGGGCTGCTGGATGTCGGTCGGAGGCGCGAAGGTGGGCGCGTTCGTCAGCAGCAAGGCAAGCGCGGACGAACCCCAGAGTGCAGTGGTGGCGATGCGCATCGGTTGGTGGGACGAGGCGTCTGGCTCTAGAGGGGGCCGGACAAAGGTAACGCACGAAGGGCCGGCGGGAAGGGTGCGTCCGCGGGCCGTTGCACGGCAGGGACGCGGGTTGCTTGCGGTCGGCCGCCGGTCGGCTCGCGGTCGCCGTGCACGTTGGCGCGATGGGGCCGGCGCCAACGCGTGCTCGCCCGCGTCCGCCCGCCGCCGGCGGTGGACTCGCGCGGGCGCCTGCACCACCATGGCGCGCCTACGGCCGGCGCTCCGGCGAGGAGCGGCGGCGTCCTGCCATCTTGCCGCACTCGACCCCCATGCCCGCGATCCATCTGGCCGACAAACTCGCCGCCTTCGAAGGCTTCTGGCAACCGCGCGTCGTCGGCCAGTTCAACGGCCACGACCTGATGGTGGTCAAGGTTCGCGGCGAGTTCGTCTGGCACCGGCACGCCGACACCGACGACTTCTTCCTCGTGCTGAAGGGCCACGTCACCATCCGCCTGCGCGATGGCGACGTGCGCATGGGGCCGGGCGACCTCTTCGTCGTGCCGAGGGGTGTCGAGCATTGTCCGGTGGCCGAGGAGGAGGCGCACCTCCTGCTGATCGAGCCGACCGGCACGCCCAACACCGGCGACGTCGCGACGGCCGCGCCGCGGCGCGTGCTGTAGCGCCTTCGCGTCGCGCTGCTGCCGCCGCGGCGTCGCTACGGCAGCACGTCGATGCGCAGCCCGTGGCTGGCCTGCAGCAGCAGCAGCAGACACGGCGCGCTGCGGAACCAGATCGTCTGCAGGCCGAGGCTCGTTCCCGCCGGCACGCCGGCGAGCGCCACTGGCAGCGTGGCGCGGCCGAACGCGTCGGCGACGAGCGGCACGCCGATGGTGAAGTCGAGCCCGAGGAACGACACGAGGTCGGCGATGGGCACGCCGACCGGCTGCGGCGTGCCGATCAGGAAGGCGCCGGGCATGCCGGCCTGCATGCGGTCGCAGCGCAGCGCGAAGTCGCTGCTGCCGGTGCGCGCCGGCAGCGTCGTGTTGAGCCAGACCGCCGGCGCGCACGCCGGGCTCGCGGCGCCGACGCACGATGCGCCCGCCGGCAGCACGGCGGCGTCGACCTCGGCCTGGATGCGTTCGACGAAGGGATAGACCGACTCGTTGATGAACTGCACGGCCATCGTGCCGCTGAGGCCGTGCGCGCGGTCGACCCAGCCGTGGAAGCCTAAGGCGCCGACGCCGCTGGCGATCAGCGTGCGGCCCTGGCTGTCGCGGCGGTCGATCCAGATGCCGATGCCGTACGGCGCGAGGTAGGGGTGCGGCGAGCTGGCGATCGGTACGCCGACCGTCTGTGCCGTCAGCAGCGTCTGCACGCTCGCCGCCGACAGCACGGTCACGCCGTTGGCGACGCCGCCGTCGCGCAGCATCGCCATGAAGCGGGCGAAGTCGCGCAGCGTCGAGCGCGCGCCGCCGCCGATGCGCGGGTTCTGCGTCGGCCCGTAGGCCTGGAAGTCCGTCGCCGTCAGTTGCAACGGCCCGGCGATGCGCTGCGCGAACAGCGTCGCCCAGCTCTGGCCGCTGGCGACCTCGCAGACGGCGCCGGCGACTTGCATCGACACGCCGCCGTAGCGGAACTCGCTGCCCGGCGTCGCCAGCAGCGGCACGGTGGCGAGCTGCTGTGCTGCCTGCCGCAGCGTGATGGTCTCGTCGCTGATCGCGCCGTTGGTGCCGGGCATGCCAGCCGTGTGCGTGAAGCACATGCGCAGCGTGATGGTGGCGCGCGTGCCGCTGTTCCACTCCGGCAGGTATTGGCCGACGCGGTCGTCGAGCGTCAGCACGTTGCTGTCGACCAGCGACATCAGCACGGCGGCGGACAGCGTCTTCGTCGCCGACGCGATCGGCACGACGGTCGTCGGCGTGAAGTTGCCGAACGCCTGCTCGTAGAGCAGGCCGCTCGGCAGGTCGAGCCGCACGGCGTGGCGGGCGGAGTTCGGCGCGGTGGCGAGCAGTTCCTGTGAGATCGGCGGCAGCGCCTGCAGGTCGTGGCAGCCGAGCGACTGGGCGGGCAGCGTCGGCAGCGCAGCGGCAAGGCCGAGCAGGCAGAGGGCGAATGGGTGGTTGGACGTGGACGTCATGGTGCGGCGAGTGGGGTCGTGCGGGGCTCCGGTAGGGATGTGGGTGTCGGTAACGTGGCCCCGACGGAGTACCCCACGCGGCGGGCGGCTGCGGGCCGGAGGCGGTTGTTCGCGCAACCAAGCTGCAGGAAGTGGTTTTTCGACCGATGGTTGTGCTGACTTAGGGAAGTTAGGACCGGCACTCCGAAGCGGCGGAATCACCGGCGCTCACCCTGCCAGCAGTGGCGGCTCGTGGATCGTAAGTATGGACTGGAAAATCTCTTGCGATCAACCGCCGGATCCCGACTGGCGAGGTCGCAAATGCAATGTAAAAACGAGTTATGTACGCGCGACTGCAGCAGCTGCCGGATCGCTCGTTCTTCTTGTTCGGGCCGCGGGGACCGGCAAGTCCGCGTGGCTGCACCACCACCTCCCGGGGGCGCGCACCTTCGATCTGCTGCGCACCGACGACTACCAGCGCCTGCTGGCTGCGCCGCAGCGGTTGCGCGACGAGATCCCAGACGACTACCAAGGGTGGGTCGTCCTCGACGAGGTGCAGCGCGTGCCCGCCCTGCTCGACGAAGTGCATGCGCTGATCGAGCGGCGGCAACTGCGGTTCGCCCAGACGAGTTCGAGCGCGCGCAAGCTGCGGCGCGGCGGCGCCAACCGGCTCGCCGGCAGGGCGCGCACCCTGCGCATGCATCCGTTGTCCGCCGTCGAGCTCGGCGACGCGTTCGACCTCGCGCGCGCGACGCGCTTCGGCGGCCTGCCGTTCGCGTGCACGACCAGCGATCCGGCGGGCTACCTGCGGGACCACGTCGTCACGTACCTGCGCGAGGAAGTGCTGCAGGAAGGCCTCGTCCGCAACCTGCCGGCGTTCGCGCGCTTCCTCGAGTCGGCCAGCTTCTCGCAAGGGGCCGCGCTCAACATGGCCGCCATCGCGCGCGAATGCGCCGTGTCGGCCAAGCTCGCCGAGAGCCACTTCACGCTGCTCGAAGACCTGCTGCTGGCGACGCGCGTGCCGGTGTTCGCGCGCCGCACCGCGCGGCGGCTCGCCAGCCACCCGAAGTTCTACTTCTTCGACGCAGGCGTGTACCGGACGCTGCGGCCCCGCGGACCGCTCGACGGCGACAGCGAGATCGACTTCGTGCTGTATGGCGAGCGCGGCCTGCTGGCGTTCGAGATCAAGCGCAGCGACCGCGTGCGCGACGAGGACCTCGCCTCGCTGCGCGCCTTCGCCGCCGACTACCCGGAGGCGAAGTGCTTCCTGCTGCACGGCGGGCGCGAGCGGCGCCATGCCGCCGGCGTGGAGATCGCGCCGCTCGACGCCGCGCTGCGCCAGCTGCCGGAGTTGCTGCGCGACGCCGCGCTGCCGCCGCCGCTGCGCGCGTGATGGACGCGCGCACGCGGCCCGGCGTCGGCCGCGCTCACGCACCGCAGCACTTCTTCCACTTCTTGCCCGAACCACACGGGCACGGATCGTTGCGACCGGGCACGGCCCGCCGCCGTGCCGGCGCCGGTTGCGACCCGCGCGGCGGCGTCAGCGTCTTCATCTTCTGGCGGCGAGCTTCGAGCTGCGCCACCAGCTCCGGCTGCTCGGCGAGCGCCTGCTGCCACAGCGCGCGCAGCGCCGCTGCATCCGGCAGCAGGCCGTTCTCGGTCGCGGCGTCGATCGCCTGCAGCGAGGGCAGCGTGACGACGAACGAGCCCGCCAGCGAACTGCCGTCGCCCGACTCGGCGCGATCGACGTCGAAGACCACCATCCGGACGTCGGTGCAGCCGCACGCGGGGTCGATGCAGTGCAGGTCCTCGAGCAGCCAGCGACGGCCGGCGTGGACCACGAGCGGCAGCTCGGCGCCCGGGAACGCGCGCGGGCACGAGACCAGATCGCCGGGCTCCCAACCGTCGAACAGGTCCGCCGCCGGCGCGGGCTGCTTGCGGTTGGACTCGACCGCGCGGCGCAACTGCGCGAGCAGCGCGTCGTCGCACGCGCCGCGCAACCACTGCGCCAGCTCCGCTTCGGCCGCGCTCGGTGGCTCGCTGGTGTGCACGGCGCCGGAGCGGTAGTCGACGCGGATCACCGTCTGCGTGCCGCTGGCCGGCTGCAGCCCGGTCGCGGTCGACTCGACGGCGTCGACGTCCAACTCCATGCGCTTGCCGTCGCTGCGCACCGAGCGCAAGCGCGCGTCGACCCACAGGCCTTGCAGCGTCGCCTCCGTGCATGCGCACGCCGGGTTGGCGCAGCCGAAGACCATCGCGGCGAAGCCTTGGCGGGTCCGCGGGCTGCCGGCATCGCGCCAGAAGATCCATGGCGCGTTGTCCGGCGTCTGGCGCGCCAGTTCGGGGTTGGCGAGGGTCGTGGGCATGGGGGTCGGGGGTTCTCTCGTGGCGACGGGGGGACGGTCGGGTGGTCATACCCGCCCGCCGTGCCGCTGCGCGGGAATCACCCGCCGGCGACCGGGCGCGGCGCTGGCCTGCCGCCGCCGTGCCGCGACGGCCGTCGGCCGCAGCGCCCGAGCCGGTTCACAGGCTGCCGATCGTCAGCGTCAGCGCGTTGCTGCTGGTCAGCGCCCGCAGATCGCCGGCCGCGTCGAGCTCGATCGGCACGACCCTGGTACCACCGCCGCGCAAGCACTTGGTGACCTACCACGGCGTGTTGGCGCCGGCGTCCGGTCTGCGGCCGAAGGTGGTGCCGCGGCAGACGGCGGCGGGTGAAGAAGACGCGGCAGGCGCTGCCGCTGACTGCCGCCACGGTGCGGGCGGTGGTGGGGTCGGTCAGGTTGTGGGTGCGGACAACGCGGCGACGCCGGCGATGCCAGCGGCGGCGGCCGTACGTCGCCAGCACGCGGAACGCCGCGCCCGCGCCCGTCTGCGGGTGCCACACCGCGGTAGCCGTCGCCGCAGTCACTGGCAGCGGTTGCCGTGGGCGGACCTGCTGCGGCGCGTGTTTGGCATCGACGTGCTGGTCTGCCCGAAGTGCGAAGGCCCGCGGCGCGTGCTGGCGGCGATCCACGATCCGACGGCGATCGCGCGGTTGCTCGCGGCGCTCGGGCTGACCGCGGCGGGCGCCGATCCGTCGGGGTGCCGGGCACCACCGGCTGCGGAAGGGGCAGCTGCCGACGTGGGCGACGCTGCGGAGTGACGGTGTGGGGCGAAGTTGCGGCCGCTGGGCGGTCGCGGCGCGGGAGCGGTGTGCTCGCGCGGCGGGAACGCGGTGGCATGGGGCCGGGGATCGGTGCGCGCGGGCGGTTGCGGCCGGGTGGGCGGGGTCGCGCGCAGGGGGTAGAAGCGCGCTGGTGGGTCCCGGGTGGTCCGGGACCGGTGCTTGGACTTCCTACGCGCTCCCGCGGCGTGGTACCTGTGGACGCTGGCGCCGTAAGGTGCGGAGGCGTGCGGGCAGGCGCCCGGGGGGCCGGGATGGCTCGGGCGCGAGTTCGTTCTTGCTAATACGCCAGCCCGAGCGTGACGCCCGGCCGCACGCCGGCCAGCACGCGCCCGATCGGCACCGAGTAGCCGTACCGCGCATCGCCCTTCATGCCCATGATGTGCATGCCCACCGCGCGGCCCGCGCCGTCGACCACCATCGACCCGCTGTCGCCGCCCTCCGCGCCGCACTCGAACTCGAGGATCAGCGGGAACGTCACGGGCCCTTCGGCGTAGATGTCGCTGACCGTGAAGTCCGGGTGCGCCGCCTGGAAGGTCATCGAACGCGTCCGCCGGAACGAGTACATCGTGAACGACCCGGGGTCGAGCAGGATGCTCTCTGACTCCGGGCACACCTTAGCGACCGGTGCGCCGTTTGGGCGCGGCACCAGCGACCGACCGTCGGTCCCGGGCGAAAGCTCGACGATCGCCGCGTCGATCCCCGACGCCCCCACCGCCGGGTACGCCGCCAGCGTCCCGACCCCCGGCGCGTTGTCCGAATCGACCGCCGTGCCCAGGGCCGCCGACGGCGAGAGCAGCACGCACGCCGCGACGTGCGCCGCTGTCAGCAGCGACGTGCCGCCCGCGGCGTCGGTGACGAGCGCGGTGGCGGTGCCGTACTCGTTGGGGTTGGTGGTGTTGAAGATGCTCGGCGCCAGCTTCGGGCGCTTGGCGTGGGTTTCGAGCCGGTCGATGCCGGGCGCCTCGATGATGTCGGTGGGCACGGTGAAGGCGTACCGCACTCCCTCGTGCTGCACGCGCACGCGGATCGACTTCGGGATCGCCCGCGCCTCGCCGGGCCGCACGATCTTGCGGCGGACGTAGAAGCGCACGCAGAGCGTGCGCGTGAGCTCGCCGGCGGTGTGCTTGTAGCCGAAGGCGACGCTGCGGATGCCGCGGTCGGCGGCGAAGCGTCGGCGGAGCTGCTGCGTGGCGCGCAGCAAGAGCTTGAAGCGCACCTCAGGCGGAAGGCTCTCGACGTCGGATGCCGCGCGTCCGGGCTTTCTGGGCACGGGGCCTCCTCGTCGGGGCGTTACTTGATGCCGGAATCCGGCCGGGCGCCGGCTCTGGCGCGGATAACGCCGAGCTTGCCCGCGGCCTGGGCCACCGGCGTGCCGTCCGGTCCGACGGGACCGATCGGGCGCCGCTTGTAGCCGAGGCAGATCGGGTCGGGCCCGTTGTAGATGAGCGTGCCTTCGTCATTCCACGTGAAGCCAACCCCCGCCGACCAGTCGGCGATCGCGGCGGGCGTCGGCGCTTTGGCGTTCACCTTGACGCCGCCGCTGGTGTAGAAGCGGTACTCAAGCGAGCGGGCGAACCAGAGCTCGTTGATGTAGAAGAGCTGCTGTTCCTCGAGCGCGGTCTTCCAGTGCTGCGGGAGCGGGTTGGGCACCATGGCGGGGAAGACGTTCTTGGCGAATGCGTCGATCGGGACGAGCTCGATGTAGTTGCCTCCGGCGACGACGCTGTACTGCGTTACGCCCTGCACGGCGAGCTCGGCCTGCACCTCGGCGGGCAGGCTGACGCCGGCGGAGAGTTCGAGCTTGTCCTCGTGGTCGAGCGTGACGTCGGGCGCCATCCGCGGGAACGCGACGCCCTGGAGGGCGTCGGGCTTGGGCAGGGTGAAGAGCGTCGGCGCCGTTGGCGACGAGCTGTCGACCTCGACGACGCTGCCGACGCGCCAGGCGGTCTGCGGCGGGGTGATGGCGGTGAACTCGTACTCCGCCATCGTGCGCACGAGGCCCCGCTTGGTGTTCACGCAGCCGACGAGCGTCAGGGTGACCGCCGCGACCGACATCCACGCCATGACTCGCTTGATCCCGCTGAACATGGTCTTTCTCCTTGGTTGTCCTTCTTCTTGGTTCTCGGACCGGTGCAGCGTACGAGCGCGTCGCGCCGGGGTAAAGCGTGTGGGGGAACCTGCACGCGCCGGGGCGCTGTGTGTGCGAAAGAAAACCCGGCGTGCTGTCGGCACGCCGGGGTCGTATCCCTGCAACGCACATGCTCAGCAGCCGAGGTCGAAGGCGTCGACGAACTCGTTGTAGTCGAAGAAGTCGATGAACCCGTCGCGGTTGTAGTCACCGTCGGGCTCGCCGATGTCGAAGTCGTCGACGAACTCATCTCGCGCGGCGGGAACGCAGCGGAATGGGGCCGGGGATCGGTGCGTGCGTGCGGTTGCGGCCGGGTGGACGGGGTCGCGCGCAGGGTGCAAGATCGCGCCGGTGGGTCCCGGGTGGTCCGGGACCGGTTCTTGAACTTCCTACGCGCTCGGGTCAATGAGGTTGGCGAAGTGGCGGTCGTATGGGAGCTAGCGGAGCTTGACCAGCTCGACGCCTTCCTGCGGGAAATGGCTGCGAAGCCCCCTACCGGGGAAGCCTTCCCAAAACAATCGCACCACACGCGATTTTCATTGGTGATAGAGGGAGCGTGAGCACCTCCTCCCGATCCACCGTTTCGTTCGTGCTGTGCAGCGCGATCCTGGTCGGCTCGCTCAGCTACGCTTTCCTCCGCCGCTACGAGAAGTGCCCGGACGACCTGCCCGTCCCGGTGACCGCCGACCCGCCCGCCGCGGTGTCGCCCCCGGTGAACGTCGAGCCCGCGCGGGCGGCTGCCGCGGACGCGCCGATCGAGCGGGTGCAGATCGTTGACACGGAGTCAGCGGAACGGATCGCGAAGCTCGAAGCCGAGAACGCACGGCTCCGCGCCGAGCTTGCCGCGGTCCAGTTCGCCAGCGTGCTGACCACGCTCGCGCCCGAAGGCGAGCCTGTCTCGATCGCCCAGGTGATGCACCTGATGGACTCGTGCTACCTGACCGAGCACGCCGAGGACCGCGCCGCGTTCGCCGCCGAGGTGAACCCGACGCTGGCGCTCGCCTTGCTCCGTGATGAGCCCGCGTTCCGCACGCGGCTCGCCGACACGCGCTCGAAGGGCACGCCCGACTTCCTGCGCTACGAGTGGCCGCAGCAGCGCGACCGACTCGTCTCCGGCTTCCTCCGACGGCTCGCCGATGCGGGCCTGTCGGGGAGGGCCATCGAACGCTATCGCGCATCGTTGGCTGACTACTTGTCCCCATGACCCGTTAGAGGAACCCAGGAAGTTCTTTCGCTCCCTGATCTCTGTGGTCTCTCTCGCTCTGCTCGCCGTCGCACCCGCCGCCCAGACCGGGACCAAGGCGGACGCGACCCAGCCGCCCGCCGCGCACACTTCGACCGTCCCGCAGAACACCCGCGTCGTCGATGCTGACGGCCGTGAGGTCAACGTCGGCCCGGGCGGCGGTGCTACGGTCAAGCACGAGGGCAAGCTCAAGAACCACCCGACCGAGCCGGGTGTGAAGGTCTGCGACAAGATCGTCGAGGTCGAGGTCCGCTCGGGCGGCTGCACCTCGCTCGGCCTCAAGGGCACGATGACCTGCACGGTCGATCGCTCGGGCACGACCGTCACGAGCGAAGGCACGGGCCAGGGCAACCCGCCCAGCACCGATGGCGCTACCGTCAACGTGAACGGTGACAACGTCACGGTGAACGCCAACGGCACGAACATGACCGTGAACCAGAACTCGGGCGCGCAGAACACGACCGTGAACACCGGCTCGGGCAGCTCGGGCAGCGTCACCTACCCTGGCGGCCAGGGTTACTCGGGGAGCGTCAACTTCGGCGCTGGCTCTGGTAGACTGGTCGGTTCGCTCGCGCTGATCCTGGCGCTCGCTCTCTCCCAACTCATTGAGGCTCGTGGGGTCCGGCTGGCGGCCCTGCGGGCCTCGTTTCATTTGGCCAGCCAACGTCCCTAGGAGAATCGCAGCATTCAAGTCAACTCCCCCACTCGCGCCGCACTCGCGGCCTTCCTGCTGTGCGCCGCCGTGTCGGCTCAGGTTCCGCCCGAGATCCAGGACATCCGCACGGATGCTCTCGTCTACGTGACGGACGAGCTTGGCACCAAGCTGCCCGAGGCCGCCGTCACGTTCGTCGTGCCGATCGGTCAGGTGCTCGTGACGGTCTACACCGACCAGAACGGCATCGCCTACTGCGGCGACCGCGACAGCCAGCTCTCCGTGTTCCAGTTCGGACAGGACGATATCGCGTTCTCCGTGCAGCGCCCGGGCTTCACCGACGCCGCGGTGCGCGCGAGCCTGCCCGCGGTCGAGAACGCCTGCAACGTCAACACGAAGGTCTGCCAGACCTTCCATGTCCGGATGGTCCCGACCACCGGATCGGTCCTGCCGCCGGAGACCCCGGCTCACGTGCCAACCATGACCGCCGTGCAGAACCCCCCGATGTGCCAATACCGGGAGGTGTTCGTGCGCGACTACACCGCGCTCTGCCATGAGAGCACGATGAACTACGCCAGCGTGTTCTTCACGCACGGGGTCTGTGCGAGCCCCATCGACTCGTCGAACACCGACTCGCAGAAGAGGGAATACAAGGTGTCGTGGTCGACCGAGATCACCGCCGAGGCTTCCCGAACGATCGAGAAGGTGCTGGGCGCGAAGCTCGGGACAAAGCACATCGAGGCAGGTAAGGAAGTGCGGACGCACACCTCGACCGTCGTGTTCCAGGGCAAGCTCGGCACGACGCCGGTCAGCACGACGCTGTGTGGCTACTCCTGCATGAACGCGAGCCAGAAGGTGATCGTGACGCAGCTCGAAGTCCGCTGCTGCATCCGCCAGAACGGCTACGGCTGTTTGGAGTGGGGCGTGTGGCGCTCGAAGGGTGGCCCGACCGAGACCCGGGTCAACACCGGGTTCTGCACAACCGAAGCCGCGCTCTACCCGTGCGCGAACCAGCCGTCGCCGATGCCGGGTTGCGCGCAGTGAACCGCCCATGCGGCTAGGACGCCCGCGCCGGGCCTAGGTTCTTCCCGGCCGGGCTGACTTTCTCGGGCTGCGCGCTATCGTTGCGCGCCTGTCCGGGCCGGCGCGACGGTCGCATCGGCGGCGATGGTCGCTGGCAGCCGCAGGCCAAGGGCCCGCTGTGCGCGGCGTTGGAAGGCTTCTCGCTGCACGCCAACACCTGGGTGGCGCCGCGCGACCGCGACCGTCTTGAGGCGCTGTGCCGCTACGCCGCGCGCCCGGCAGTGAGCGAGTCGCGGCTGGCCGAACTGCCGGATGGCCGGATCGGGTACGCGCTGAAGAGGCGCTTCGCCGACGGCACGACGGCGGTAGGGATGACGAACGCGGTCTTGATGGAGCGCCTGTGCGCGCTGGTACCACCCGCCGCGCAAGCACCTGGTGACCTACCACGGCGTGCTGGCGCCGGCGTCGGGTCTGCGGCCGAAGGTGGTGCCGCGGCAGACGGCGGCGGGTGAGGAAGAAGCGGCATGCGCTGCCGCTGGCTGTCGCCACGGTGCGGGCGGTGGTGGGGCCCGTCAGGTTGCGGGTGAGGACAACGCGGCGACGCCGGCGACGTCAGCGGCTGCGGTCGTATGTCGCAAGCAAGCAGAGCGCCGCGCCCGCGCCCGTCTGCGGGTACCACACCGCGGCGGCCGTCGCCGCAGTCGCCGGC
>JBKDXM010000106.1:0-8367 GCA_046306335.1 Planctomycetota bacterium | reverse complement strand
GTTGCCGGGGCGGTCGTTGACGTTGAGCACGCAGCCGACGGTCTGCAGCGGCCGGCCCTGGTCGTCGCGCAGGCCGGCGGTCGCCGCCGCCATCGCCTTCGCCAGCGCGTTGCGCTCGGAGAAGTCGCTGCGCGTGACGATCACGCCGGCGAGCAGTTCGTTGCTGCCCGGCATGACGCGCGCCTTGACGCCGCGCACGAGGCCGCGGCCCGTGCCTTCGAGGTCGACCGGCAGGTTGAGCACGCGCAGGGCGTCGCCCAGCCGGACGGCTAGCTGCGTCAGCGCCTTGTGCTGGATGCGGCAGTCGGTGATCGGCTCGACGTCGTGCGAGCCCCGGCGGTAGATGCCCAGCGACAGCCGGCGCTCGTGCAGCTGCGCCGGGTAGAGGATCGCCGTGCGGTCGTGCCGCGGCGTGCGCGGCGGCAGCGCGATCGCCGGTTCGACGCCGGCGAGGAACGGCGCCAGCAGCGCGCGCGCCTGCGCCTGCTTGTCGGCGAGCTGGTCGGCGATCGGCTGGTCGAGCCGCGTGCAACCGCCGCAGCGGCCGAAGTGCGGGCAGTGGAGCGGCGTGTCGGTGGGGGGCGGCAAGCAGCGGACTGTAGCGGTGCGCGCACGCGCTGCGGCGCACGAAGTGACCGTCTGCGCGCCGGCCGCGCCGTCCGTCAGTCGACCAGTGCCGGGAACGTCGCGCGCACGCGCGCGAGGTGCTGTTCGCGCTCGGGGCCGCCCTTGCCCGCGAGCAGCGACAGCAGCGCGTGCAGGTCGGCGGCGGTGACCGTGTACGTCGCCTGCGGGTCGGCGGCCAGTTGCTTGCCGAGCTTGCGCTGCGCGGCCTTCGGCGTCAGCACGTAGCGCGGCTCGGCGTCGCCGCCGCGTTCGAGTTCGGCGAGTGCTGTGTCGACGGTCGCGCGTTCCTCGCCGGCCGGCGCGGCGAGCACGCGGCGGCAGATCTGCTTGGCCTTGCCCCACGACATCGCGCCGGCGTGCAGCAGCGCGCGCACGCGCGGGTCCATGCCCGGCACGTAGCGCAGGATGTCCTCGACCCAGCCCATGCCCTTGTCGAGGAACGTCGCAATGCGCTCGACCGACCAGTTCGCGTTGTTGAGGAACAGGATCGTGTCGAAGTAGTCGCTGACCTTGGCGTCGAGCCGGTCGGCGTTGAGCTTGAGGTTGAGCGCGCGGATCTCCTCGACGTCGCCGGCGACGACGCGGACGTCGACGCGGTCGAACCAGCCGGGGCGGGCCGCGCGGATGCGCTGGATCGCCGCGAGGCGATGGAAGCCGCCGACGAGGAAGTACTCGCGGCTCGCGCGTTCCCAGACGACGAGCGGCTCCAGCAGGCCGTTCTTCAGGATGTCGTCGTGGTAGTGAGCGACCTTGCGGTCGTCGAGTGCGCGGTGGTTGCCGACGAGCGGGTGCACGCGCACCTGGTCGATCGGCACGTAGTCGTAGCGTTTGGTAGTGACCATGGCGGCCTGCGGCCCAGCGTCGCCGCCGCCGGCCCGCGATTCCAGGCCGGCCGCGGGGCCGCCGGCGCGGTCAGGCGCCGGCGGTCTGCAGTGCCACGCGTTGTTCGCCCGCCGGCGTGGCGACCACGACGGCCTCGCCGTCCAAGCGCACCGCCGCGAACCCGGTCGCGTCGCCGTGCGGCTCGCCGTGCGTGATGCGCAGCGCGCCGTCGGCGGCCAGGTGCGCTTCGAACGGCAGCAGCGAGCCCCGGCACGACAGCAGGCGGGCCGCGAACGCCGAGCCGGCGGCTGCGGCGACTTCGTCGGGCGTCAGGCCGGGCGGCGGTCCGCCGGCATCCGCCTCGCGCTCGAACCAGCGCGCGTACGCGTGCTGCAGCGCCGCGTACGGCAGCGTCGCCGCAGGGAGGACGACGGCGGCGGCGGCCCCGTCGATGCGCACGTCGGCCGGGGCGTGCTGCAGCAACCGGTCGCACAGGCGACCGAAGCCGACGAGCATCGCCGCGCAGTCGATCCGCGTGCCGTCGCGGCCGATCAATCGCACGCCGCCAGCGCGCAGCGAGCGCACCGCCGCCAGGTCGGCCCAGCGCAGCGTCCGCTGGCGGCGCAGGCCGTGGCCGACGATGCCCGCCGCGTCGACGACGTAGCGTTCGCTGGCCGCGGTGACCGCGAGCACGGCGCCCAGGCTGCCGAAGCCAATGACGACCGCGGCGGCGAGCAACCCGGCGGACGTCGCCAACGCGAGGACCACGCCGAGCGGCAGGAACACCGCCGCCGTGCCCGCGCCCAGCCACGCGAGCCCGCGCGGGTAGGCCAGCAGGTGCCCATCGCCGACCGCCGGCGCGTCGGCAGCGCGTCGGGCAGCGCAGCGCTGCAGCCAGAAGAAGGTCGCCCCGACGCCGACGGCCACGGCGGCGAACTGGACCAGCTTGCTGGCGCTGCTCGGTTCCATGGCGACGTCATCGGCATGCTGGCGCGGGCAGGATGCGGCCGCCGGGCCGGTCGTCCCGCGGCGGACACGCGCGTGCGCGCGCCGTGCTCAACGGCCGCTGCCATCGGCCGCCGGCGTCGCCGCGGCGCGGGCAGCCGCGCGCAGTTCGTCGCCGGTGACGTCGTTCCTGCCCGGCCAGCGCAGCGGCCACGTCGTCAGGCAGCGGTCGACGCGCAGGCCGAGTTCCTCGACGTGGCGGGCGAGCGTCAGCGAGCGGCCGGCGAGCGGTTGGTTGGGCCGCAGGAACAGCAGGTCGCCGGTCAGCAGCGTGCCGGTGCGCGGCAGATGGACCAGCAGGTACTCGTCGGTGTGTTCCGACCGGCGGTTGACGATCACCTCGACGGCGGCGGCGTCGTCCTCGTGCCGCCAGCGCTCGGCGATCGCCGTGATGCGCGGCGGGCTGGCCGCGCGGTCGACGCGCGACCACGCGTCCGGCCGCAGGTCGAACGGCGCGGCCAGCACCTGCTCGACCAACGGCGCGGTCGTCGGCGGCACGAGGATCGCCGCCCCGGCCGCCGCGTAGGCGCGCACGCCGCCGACGTACTGCGGATGCAGGTGGCTGAAGGCGAAGTGCCGGACCGGCTTGCCGAAGCGCGCCTGCGCCGCGGCCAGCAGCGTCTCGGCGTTGCGGCTGGTGAACAAACCCTCGAACACGAACAGCCGGTCGCGGCATTCGACGACGAACACGCGGGCGTTGGCGCGCGCCAGCTCGCAGGCGTGCAGCCCGCCGCCGAGGTCGCGGAAGGTGAAGGCCTCCGGCGGCAGCACCATCGCCGCGTCGCGCTCGGGCTCGCCGGTCGGCGTGCGCACGCGCTCGACCGCCGTCGGCGCGGCGAAGGCCAGGGTGGCGACGGTGCGGCCGCCGTGGGTGACGGTCACGGTCCGGTCGGCGAACGTGATCGTCTCCGTCGTGCTGCCGGTGACGTCGTGGTGCAGCGGCCGTGCGAGCGCGGTGATCGGCGCGCCGTCGCCGGCGCCGCCGTGCGCGCGCCAGAGCACGTCCTGGTTGGCGATCGCGAAGTGGCGCGCCGCCGGGGCGTCGCCGGCTGCGGCGGCAATCGCGAGCCCGTTCTCGGGCCGTTCGCGGCGCAGGCCCGCCAGCAGCGCCGGGTGCAGCATGGCGATCGCCGGCGGCGCGAGGTCGCGGTAGCTCGCGGCCGGCCGCTCCTCGCCCGACTCGGTGGCCTGGAACAGCCGGCCGAGCCGCCAGTGGTACTGCGTCGGCGGTTCGCCGGGCTCGTCGGGTTCGGTCCAGGTGAGCGTCGCCTCGCCGGTGCCCTCGTCGCACGCGACGCGCAGGCGCACGCGCACGGTGGCGAAGTCGCCGGGGCGTTCGGGGTGCGTGCCGTCGGTCACCGTGCCCTCGGCGACCGCTTCCCAGCTGCGCTGGGCGACGGCGGGTGCGCCCCACAGCAGCACGGCGGCGAGCGCGGCGGCGCGACCGGCCGTGTTGGCCAAGCTGCGTTCGGCCGCGGGCACGGTCGGCCGCGGTGACGCGGACGGCGACGACGAGGGCGAGGGCGACAACATGAGGCAGGGCATGGCGGTCACCGGCGGTGCGAGCCGTTGGCGAAGGCGAGCCACGGCCAAGGGAAGCGCGGCCGACGCACGATGCGGCGCGAAACTCCGGACACCCGACGCGGAGGCGCGATCCGGCGCGCAGGCCTGCTACACTGCGGCGCGGCATGAGCGCCGACCCCGCCGCCACCGCACCCGACTGGGAGGCGTTCCACCGCAACCTGCGCCAGCCGGGGTACGTGCGCGGCTACGAGATCCTCGGCAAGCTCGGCAGCGGCATGTCGGGCCAGGTCTACCGGGCCCGCAAGGCGTCGATCGGCAAGGACTACGCCATCAAGTTCCTGCAGATCGACGACGCCGAGATCGCGCGCGCGGTGCAGGCCGAACTCGACCAGCTGCGCCACTTCGCGCAGATCGACCATCCCAACCTCGTCGCCATCGAGGACCGCGGGCTCGTCGACGGCATCCCGTTCGTGGTGATGGCGTTCGCCGGCAGCGAGACGCTGCGCGATCGCATGCCAAGGGGCGCGCCGCCCGCGCCCGCCGACCTCGCGCGGCTGCGCGCATGGTTCGCGCAGGCGGCGGCCGGCGTGCAGGCGCTGCACGACCACGGCCTCGTGCACTTCGACGTCAAGCCGCAGAACGTCTTCCTCAAGGGCGAGGTCGCGCGCGTGGGGGACTTCGGCCTGTCGAAGCTCGCCGACGGCAGCCGCGCCAGCCTGTCGGCGGCGCGCGGCACGCCGCACTACATGGCCCCCGAAGTGCTCGACCGCCGCGGCGACCGCCGCAGCGACGTCTACTCGCTGGGCTGCATCCTCTACGAACTGCTGTGCGGCCAGCCGCCGTTCGTCGGCGACGACGCGTGGCAGGTGATGAAGCAGCACGCGTCGACGCCGCCGACGCTGCCGCCGCACCTGTCGGCGCGCGACCGCGAGGCGCTGCAGCGTTGCCTCGCCAAGGATCCGACGGCGCGCTTCGCGTCCGTGCGCGAACTGCTCGCAGCGCTCGGCGGACCGCCCGCCGCGCCGCGCGCGCCGCAGCCGCTGCCGCTGGCGCCGGCGGTCCGTCCTGCTGCACCAGGCGGCAACGCCGCCGCTGCGGCGCAGGTCTGGCGGCCGCGCCTCGCCGCCTTCCTGCGCCGACTGGAACCGCTGCACGGCGGTCTCGGGATCGTCGGTCTGATGGTGGCGCTCGCCCTGTTCGCCGCGCTCGCCGCACGCTGCGGCGGAGGCGGCCGATGAGCCTGCCCAGCTACGGCGGCGTGTCGCTCGACGAGTTCCTGGTCGTGCACGCCGCGCCGGTCGAGCGCGCCAACGACCTGCGCCTGGTGCCGCACGAACTCGGCGTCGGCAAGGTCGCGGCGGCGATGGAGCTGTACTCGCTGCTGATCCGCCTGGAGTCGGTGCGGCCGGCGCGCGGCGTGCTGCTGGTCGGCGTCGCCGGCAGCTACCCCGCGCGCGTGCGCGGCAGCGCGCCGCCGGTCGGCCCGGGCGACGTCTGCGTCGTCGCCAGCGACGTGCTCGCCGACGAAGGCGTCGCCACGCCCGCCGGCTTCGTCGACTTCGGCAAGCCGCGCGAGCACGGCATGCGCCTCGTCGACACCGGGCCGTTCCCGGCCAGCCCGCGCATGGCGGCCGAGGCGGCCGCGCGGCTCGGCTGTCCGCTGGTCAAGGGGGCCACCGTGAGCACCTGCAGCGGCGTCGACGCGCTGGCCCAGGAACTGCACGGTCGCACGCACGCCGACGTCGAGACGATGGAAGGCGCTGCCGTGGCGGCGGTCTGCCGCCGGCGCGAGACGCCGCTGCTGCACGTCCGCGCGATCAGCAACTGGACCGGCGATCGCGATCGCGGCGCATGGGACCTCGGACGCGCGGTCGACGCGCTGCACGCCGCGCTGCAGCGGCTGTGTGCGCCCGCCGACTGAGGGCCCGAGGAGAAATCAGGACACGGGCTCCCAGATGGCCCCTGGTGGCCGCTGCCGCGGCCACGCCGAGCCGGTGAAATCGGTTGTTTCTCTGGCCCGGAGGGCGATGGCGCCGTCGCCCGCCGCGGGCGTCACTTCCAGGCGGTCGAGCCGCGCTGCGTCGCGCCGTCGGCTTCGATCTCGATCCACAGCCTGGCGTCGGCGCCGAGCACGTCGGGAACCGGCACGTGCGCGTGCAGGCCGTGGTCGCCTTCCTTGCCGAAGCGCACCTTGCGCGAGCCCTGGCCGGACTCGACGCCGAGCCACGCGCGCGCCAGCGGCGGCACCTTGGCCGCGGTGGCGAACTCCAGTTCGAACACCGCCTCGCCGCCGGCCTTGACGTCGCCGAACTGCACGACGTCGAAGCGGTAGGCGCCGATCGCCAGCGGTCCGATCGGCTTCTTCTCGCCGTGCTCGTGGTCGTGGTCGTCGGGAGCCACGGCGACGGGCGTGACGGCCGGGCCGGCGGGCGCGTCGGCCTTGTTGCAGGCGACGACGGACAACAGGGCGGGGAACAGCAACGAGGGCAGCGTCTTCATGGTGCGAGCAGGTCGGCGTCGTCGGGGCGCGTCGCCAGGGTACGGTCGTGGAACAACAGCAGGAACCCTGCCGGCACGACCAGCAGGTTCAACAGGGTCGAGGTGACGAGGCCGCCGAGCACGACGACCGACAGCGGGGCCAGGATCTCGCTGCCTGGTTCGCCGGCCGCGAGCACGATCGGCAGCAGGCCGAGCGTCGCGCACAGCGCCGTCATCAGGATCGGCACGAGGCGCTCGTGGGCGCCGCGCGCCACCGCCTCGGCGGCGGGCACGCCCTCGCGCATCAGGTCGAGGAAGTGGCGCACCATCAGGATGCCGTTGCGCACGGCGATGCCGAACAGCGTGATGAAGCCGACCAGGCTGGCGATCGACAGCACCGGCGCCTCGTAGGCGCGGCCGGAGATCCCGAGCAGCGCCAGCGTGTTGGCGAGGCCGCCCGGGCCGGCGGTCAGGTACACGGCCGCGACGCCGCCGATCAGCGCCAGCGGCAGGTTGACCATCACCAGCAGCGCCGCCGGCAGCGAGCCGAGCGCGCCGTGCAGCAGCAGCAGCATGACGACGAGCGCGATCGCGCCCATGCCGAGGATCGTGCGGCTGGCGGACTGCTGCGCCTCGAACTGGCCGCCGAGCGCCAGCGCGCAGCCGGCCCCGGCGACGATCGGCGCGACGGCGCGCTCGATGGCGACGGCGACGTCGCCGAGGTTGTGGCCGTCGGCGACGTTGCACGAGACGACGGCCTTGCGGCGGCCGTTCTCGCGCGCGATCAGGTTGGAAGCGCGTTCGCGGCCGAGGTCGGCGACGTCGCGCAGGCGCACGCGCGCGCCGGAGCCGCCGCGCAACTCCAGCGCGCCGACGTCGTCCACGTCGGCGCGTTCGTCCGGGTGCAGCCGCACGGTCAGCGCGATGCGGCGGCTGCCGTCGATGACGTCGACCGCGTGCGCGCCGGCGATCGCGTGCTGCACCTGCCGCGCCGCCTCGGCCGGCGACAGGCCGGCGGCGGCGAGGTCCTGCGGGCGGTAGCGCACCGGCAGCGAGGTGATCATCACTTCGCGGTTGGCCAGCACGTCGCGCGTGCCCGGCACCGCCTTGATGGCGGCTTCGAGCTCCTTGGCGAGGCTGCGCAGCACGGCGAGGTCGTCGCCGTAGGCGGTGACGGCGATCGCGGCGGGCGTGCCCGACATCACGTGCGACAGCCGGTGCTCGATCGGCTGGCCGACGGCGGTGGTCACGCCCGGCGCCTTGCCGAGCACGGCGTCGATGCCGGCGCGCACGGCCTTGCGGTCGGCCTCGGCCGCGACCACGACCTCGATCTCCGAGCTGCTGACGGGCTCGGCGTGTTCGTCGCGCTCGGCGCGTCCGGTGCGGCGCACGACCGTGCGCACGCCGGGAACCGCGCACAGCTGCGCCTCGATGCCGCTCGCCAACCGGTCGCTCTCCGCGAGCGATGTGCCTGGCGGCGCCATCAGGAACACCGTGAACGTGCCCTCGTGGAAGCTCGGCAGGAAGCTGGTGCCGAACGTCGACGCCAGCGCGATGCTGGCGGCGGCGGCGAGGCCGGCGGCGGCGAGCAGCGGCTTGCTCCGCCGCAGCGTGGCCTGCAGCACGCGGGCGTAGCGGGTTTGCAGCCAGACCACGAGCCGGCTCGGGCCGTGGTCGCCGCCGGCGCCGAGCTTGCCGAGCAGCAGCCGGCACAGCACCGGCGTCACGGTCAGCGCGACGACCAGCGACGCGAACGTCGAGGCGATGTACGCGATCGCCAGCGGCCGGAAGAAGCGGCCTTCGAGTCCGCTGAGGAACAGCAGCGGCACGAAGACCATGCCGAGGATCACCGTCGCGAACACGACGGCGCTGCGGATCTCGTTGCTGGCCTGGAACACCACGCGCAGCACC
>JBKDXM010000105.1:0-41561 GCA_046306335.1 Planctomycetota bacterium | reverse complement strand
GCCCGGCACGCGTCTTCACGTCCGGGAGCTCGCCGCCGATCCTCGGCGAATCGACCGATTCGCCTCCGGTCGTCGGCTTCGCCCCGGCCGCGAATCCGCGCACCGGATCGGCGCGCGTTCCGTGACGCAGACTCCTAGCCGCCCGCCGCGGCGGCCGCGAGCCGCTCGATCGCGTCGATCGACTTCGGCGCGCCTGCCGTCAGCACGACCGGTCCGCGGCGGGTGACCAGCACGTCGTCCTCGATGCGCACGCCGATGCCGCGCAGCCGCGCCGGCGCCCGCGTGTCGCGCGCCCCGAAGTACAGCCCGGGCTCGACGGTCAGCACCGCGCCGTCGACCAGCGGCAGCGGCGCGTCGCGGTCGTCGTCGTAGGCGCCGACGTCGTGCACGTCGCGGCCGAGCCAGTGGCTCGTGCCGTGCATGTAGAACGGCCGGTAGGCGTGCTTGGCGACGAGGCGGCCGACATCGCCGCGCAGCACGCCGAGCGCGACGAGGCCCCGGGTCAGCTCGCGCACGCAGACGTGGTGCGCGCGGTTCCACGGCGCGCCGGCGCGGCAGGCGCGGATGCCGGCGAGCTGCGCGCGCAGCACGACGGCGTACACCGCCGCCTGCTCGGGCGTGAAGCGGCCGGCGACCGGGAAGGTGCGCGTCACGTCGGCGGTGCAGCCGCCGATCTCGGCGCCGGCGTCGATCAGCAACAGGTCGCCGGCGCGCATGCGGCGGTCGTTGTCGTGGTAGTGCAGCACGCAGGCGTTCGGCCCGCTGGCGACGATCGACGGGTAGCCGTTGCGGGGGCTGCCGTGCCGCCGGAACTCGGCCTCCAGGACCGCCTGCGCCTCGTACTCGCGCATGCCCGGCCGCGCCGCGCGCATCGCGGCGACGTGGCCGGCGACGGTCGCCGCGGCCGCCTGCCGCAGCGCCGTGATCTCGGCCGCGTCCTTGCGCAACCGCAGCGCCGCGAGCGCCGGGATCGGGTCCTGCAGCGTCGGGTGCGCGGCGGGCTGGCGGCGGCGGCGCTTCTGCGCAATCGCCGCGAACGCGTCGAGCAGCCGCCGGTCGAACGCCGCGTCGGCGCCGAGCCGGTGGAACATGCGTCCGTGCGCAGCGGCGAGCTCTGGCAGCCGATGCCACAACTCGGCGACCGGATGCGCCTCGTCGACGCCGAAGCGCACACGCGCGCCCGCGACGCCGTGCCGCGGCCCGTCCCAGATCTCGCGCGCCGGATCGCGCGGTCGCACGAACAGGACCGCACGATGACGGCCCCGGCCGGTGCGCCATGCGGCGAGCACCGCTTCCGGCTCGGGGAAGCCGGTCAGGAAGTGGAAGTCGGAGCCGGGACGGAACTCGTGCAGCACGTCGCCGTTGCGGCGCTGCTCCGGCGCGGTGGGCAGCAGCAGCAGGCCGTCACCGAGCGCGTCGAGCAACCGCTGGCGACGGCGGCGGTGCAGGTCGGGAGCGAACGAGGCGTCGCGGCTCACATCCCCAGCATGCCGCGGCGGCTCGCCGGGATCACGCCTTCTGCATGCTTCCGACCAACGCCGACTGCACGCCGGTGCCGCCCGCGCCGCGCGTGCTCATCAGGAACTCGACCTCGAACGCCTCGTCGCCGACCGTGAACGGCGCCAGGAAGCACAGGTCGTCGGCGACCGTGCGCCGGCGCAGGTCGTCGCCGACGTAGACGCTCGGCGCCGAGATGTCGAACAGCGGCGCCTTGTGGCACAGCGCGGTCTTGATGCCGCCGCCGACCATGTTGGTCACTTCGCCGATCGCGTCGACGAGGTCGTCGTCGGCGACGTCGTCGGGCGACGGCAACTGCAGCAGCATCGCGACCGAACGGCGCGCCAGCGACTTGGACAGGAACAGCGAGATCGAGCCGGTCAGGAAGCCGGCGACGCCGATGCTGCCGATGACCTCGGCGCAGCGCAGCTGGGCCGGCGCGACGACGACCGCGCCGGGCACGGCGTCGAGTTGCATCATCGTGCGGAACACTTCGCGGGTCGCCGCCACCATGCTGCGTCCGAGTTCGCGGTCGAGGCAGGCGTCCGGCGGCGCCGTCCGGCGTGCGGCGAGCAGGCCGGCGACCGCCGCATGCAGCACGGCCGGGCCGCTGGCGGCATCGAGGACGCGGCAGGCGGCCCGGGCCTCGCCACCTGCGCCTGCCGCGGCCGCGCTCGCGTCGGCGAGCACGACCACCGGCAGGCCGGCCGCGGCCGGCGACCCGCTCAGCGCCTCGGCTACCGCGAAGCCGTCGCGATCGCGCAGGCGGTGATCCGTCACCACGAGGTCGACGTCGCCGCGCAGGCTGGCTTCGTAGGCGTGCAGCGCGTCCGCAGCCAGCAGCGGACGGCCGCCGCCGGCGGCGATCGGACCGGCGAGCACAGCTGCCGCGTCCCCGATGAGCAGGATGGTGTTCACGTCGTTCATGCCGTCGCTGGGACCTCCATCGGCCGCGCCAGCCCGCCGACTCGACCGCACGAGTGCTTAGCCGCATGCCTCGGCAGGCGGCCGCCGCGTCAGGGATACGGCAGTCCGACGGCGATGTCCGGCTGACCCCAGCTCAGCGCCAGCTCGTAGAAGAATGGCGGCGACCCGTCAGCGTCGACTTCCACCAGCACGAAGGCCTCGTCCTCGCCGACGCCGGGAAACAGCAGCGCGCGGCCGTTGGCGTCCTCGCGGAACCCGACGTCCTGGAAGGCGATCAGGTACTCGTCGAGGAACACCTGCCCGAAGGCGTCGGTGACGAACACGTCCTGGTACGGACTCTCGTAGTAGAGGCCGGCCCATTCCTGGTAGGCGTCGATCACCCGCACGCGCACGCCCGGCAGCACGAGGTTGGTGGCCGGGTCGTAGACCTCGACCAGGATCGAGACCGGGTTCGGCGCTGGCGGCGGCGGATCGCAGTCGTCGTGCCCGCAGGCAGCGAGGAGGGCGAAGAGGGCGGACAAGCAGGCGGCGCGGATCGGCTGGACCATGGCGTGGCGGGCGGGGGGCAAGAAGCGGCGGCGCGAAGCGGAGGATCCGGCTACCGCGTGCTGCGGCAGCGGCCTACCGTCTCGAGCCCGTCCGCCACTGCGGACTCCAAAGACCGTGCCGACGTCCTTTCCCGCCCCGCCGCGCCGTTATCTGCCGGAGCGCATCGATCTCGGCGCCCTCCGCGAGCTCGACGAGCGCTTCGATGAGCTCCTCCAAAGGCCCCTTGCGACGGTCGCCGAGCTCGAAGCGTGGCTGCGCGACGAGAGCGAGCTGCAGTCGGCGATCGCCGGCGAACAGGCCCGCCGCTACGTGCGCATGACGCGGCACACCGACGACGAGGACGCCCGCCGGTCCTACCTTGCCATGGAGCAGATGGTGATGCCCCACGTGAAGGTGCGCGGCAACCAGCTCGACGAGCGCTTCCTGGCGACCCCGCTGCTGGGGCAACTCGACGAAGCGCGCTATGTGGTGGTCGTCCGGCGGCGCCGGACGCAGCATGAACTGTTTCGTCCGCAGAACACCGAACTGCAGCGCCAGGAGGCCGGGCTGCAGACCAGGCACCAGGAGATCCAGGGCGGCATCACGGTGGCCTTCGACGGCGCCGAGCGCACGCTGCGGCAACTGGCCCCCTACCTCGAACGCCAGGAACGCGACGTCCGCGAGGCGTCGTGGCGCGCCGGCGTCGCCGCCCGGCGCCAGCACTGGCCGCAGCTGGAGCAGTTGTTCGACGACCTCGTGGCGCTGCGCACGGCGATGGCGCGCAACGCCGACCATGCGACGTACACGCCGTTCCGTTTCCAGGAACTCGGCCGCTACGACTACGACGCGGCGGCCTGCCGGCGCCTGCAGGACGCCATCGCCGACTGCGTCGTGCCGGTGGTCCGCGAACTCGACCGCCGGCGCGCCGCGCGCCTCGGGCTGCCGCGGCTGCGCCCGTGGGACCTGGAGGTCGACCCCGACGGCGCGGCACCGCTGCGGCCGTTCGCCGACGAGGCGGGCCTGATCGACTGCTGCCGCCGCCTGCTCGTGCGCGTGGCCCCGCACTACGGCGCGTGGCTCGACGAGCTCGGCCGCCGCGGCCTGCTCGACCTGATGAGCCGCAAGGGCAAGGCCCCGGGCGGCTACCAGTACCAGCTCGAGGACGAGCGCGTGCCGTTCGTGTTCGCCAACGCCGCCGGCCTGCACCAGGACGTGCAGACGCTGCTGCACGAGTCCGGCCACGCGTTCCACTCGCTGCTGTGCCGCGACCTCGACCTGCTGGCGCTGCGCGACTACCCGATCGAGATCGCCGAGACCGCGAGCATGTCGATGGAACTGCTCGGCCTCGAACACCTCGACGCCGTCTACGGCCCCGCCGACGCGCGCCGCGTCCGGCGCAAGCACCTCGAAGGCATCCTGCGCACGCTGACGTGGATCGCGTCGATCGACGCCTTCCAGCACTGGGTCTACGCCGATCCCAAGCACGGCCGCGAGGACCGGCGCACGGCGTGGCGCGACATCCGCCGGCGCTTCGGCGGCGACGTCGACTGGAGCGGGCTCGACGATGCGCTGGCGATGCAGTGGATCGGCCAGGACCACCTGTTCCAGCACGCCTTCTACTACGTCGAGTACGCGATCGCGCAGATCGCCGCGCTGCAGGTCTGGGCGCGTTACCGCCGCGAGCCGGCGCAGGCGCTCGCCGACTACGAGAAGGGCCTCGCGCTCGGCGGCAGCCGACCGCTGCCCGAACTGTTCGCGGCGACCGGCGTGCGCTTCGAACTGGGCAGCGCCGTGCTGCAGCCGCTGGTCGACGACGTGCTGCGCGAGATCGGCTAGGAGTCTGCGTCACGGAACGCGCGCCATGGGACGCGCACCGGGTTCGCCTGGCCACACGCTTCCAAGACGCCGCCAAGCGAGGGATGGCGTCTTCGCCAGGAAGCCGCTGCGCTCGGTCCATGACTTGCACGCCTCGCACATGTAGTCGACGTGCGGTCCCGCCGGCGGGCTGTGGAATGCACTCGTGCGGGCATCCGTCTCGACCAACGACCGGCGCGCGACGGAGCCGCGCGGACCCGACCGGCAGGCCTTCGGTCGCCGTGCGATCTCCCCCAGGGCATCCAAGTGCCGCAACTTCTCGGCAGGACGTGCGGCACGCGCCAAGTCGGCCTCGCACTGCCGCATCGCCGCCCAACGGTCGTCCGTCATGGCGCCATCGCAAGTCGTCTCCCTTGCGCAGGCGAGCAAGGTCAGGACGCTGCACAGGACGACCTTCATGACTCGTTTGGCGTCTGGCGTCGTGATGGACCGGAACGGACGGGGTCGCACCGGCTGCTCGCGGTTCGTTTCCGGGCGGCGCGCATGGCCACCACGCGCACGGAAACGTCAACCGCCAGGCCGCCGCAGCCGGTCGTTGTCGGCCATGCGCTCGGCGACCTTGGCTTCGAAGCCGCGCGCGCCCGGCTGGTAGAAGCGCGCGTCGCGCAGCTCCGGCGGCAGGCACTCCATCGCGGCGACGCCGTCCTTGCGGTCGTGCGCGTAGACGTAGCCCTGGCCGTGGCCGAGGTCGGCGGCGAGCTTCGTCGTGGCGTTGCGCAACTGCGGCGGCACCGGGTGCTGCGCGCCCGTGCGCGCGGCCTCGCCGGCGGCGGCGATCGCCGCGTACACGGCGTTGCTCTTCGGCGCGGCGGCGAGGTAGACGGCGGCCTCGGCGAGCGGCAGGCGCGCCTCGGGCAGGCCGAGGAACTGCGTCGCCTGCAGCGCTGCGACCGCGACCTGCAGCGCCATCGGATCGGCGAGGCCGACGTCCTCGGCGGCGACGGCGACGAGGCGGCGCGCGGCGTGCACCGGATCGGCGCCGGCCTCGATCGCGCGCGCCAGCCAGTAGACCGCCGCCTGCACGTCGGAGTTGCGCAAGCTCTTGTGCAGCGCCGACAGCAGGTCGTAGTGCAGGTCGCCGTCCTTGTCGTGCGCCAGCGCGCGGTGCTGGAAGGCCTCGGCCACCATCGCGGCCGTCATCGACTCGCCGTCGACGCAGCCGGCGGCGCACGCCTCCAGGCAACCGAGCGAACGGCGCGCGTCGCCGCCGGCGAGCGCGACCAGGCGGTCGAGCGCCGCGTCGTCGATGCGCAGGCCGCGCACGCCGAGCCCGCGCTCGCGGTCCGCCAACGCCGCGCGCACCAGTTGCTTCACGGACTCGGGCGGCAGCGGCTGCAGCGGCACGACGCGACAGCGCGACAGCAGCGCGCCGTTGACCGCGAAGGACGGGTTGTCGGTGGTCGCGCCGACGAGCACGAGGTCGCCGCGTTCGACGTGCGGCAGGAACGCGTCCTGCTGCGCCTTGTTGAAACGGTGGATCTCGTCGATGAAGACCAACGTGCCGCGGCCGTCGCGGGCGCGATCCTCCTGCGCCTGCGCCACCGCCTCGCGCACCTGCGCGACGCCGGCGTTGACCGCCGACAACGGCCGGAAGTGCAGGTTGGCGTGCTGCGCGATCAGCAGCGCGAGGGTCGTCTTGCCGACGCCGGGCGGCCCCCAAAGCAACAGCGAGCCCGCCTTGCCGGCCATGATGGCGGCACGCAGCGCCCGCCCCTCGCCGACGACGCCATCCTGGCCTAGGTACTCGGCGAGCGTGCGCGGCCGCATGCGCTCGGCCAATGGCGCCAGGGGCGCTCGCGGCACGGCACCGGCCGGCGCCGCGTCGGGCAGGTCGCCGAACAGGCTCATCACGCCCCCCGCTGCCGCTGCGCCTCGTACAACAGCACGCCGGCGGCGACGGCGACGTTGAGGCTCTCGACCGGCGCCTGCAGCGGGATGCGCACGCGCGCGTCGGCGGCGGCGAGCAGTTCCTTCGGCACGCCGGCGGCTTCGGCGCCGACGACGAGCAGCAGCGGCCGCTTCAGGTCGACGGCGGTGTGCGCGCGTTCGCCGCCGCCGTCGGCGACGACGAGCTGCAGCCGGTGCCGGCGCGCGAACGCGACGACCGCGGCGGCGTCGAGGCCGTGCAGCGTCGGCAGCCGGAAGATCGAGCCCATCGAGCCGCGCACGGCCTTGTCGCGGAACGGATCGGCGCCGCCCTGCAGCGTGATCACGCCAGTGGCGCCGGCGGCTTCCGCGGTGCGCAGCACGCTGCCGAGGTTGCCCGGATCGCGCACGCCGGCGGCGCAGACGACGAGGGGCACGCGGCCCTGGCGCAACAGCGCGGCTTCGTCGGCGCGCGGTCGCTCGATCAGCGCCGCGACGCCCTGCGGCGTGTCGAGCGCGCTCAGCGCGGCGAGCACGTCGTCGGAGCACTCGTAGCACTCCGGCGTCGCGGCCTGCAGCGCCTGCCGCAGGTTGGCGTCGGCGCAGCGCGGCGACATCGCCGCCTGCAGCACGCGGGCCTTCGCCGCCACGGCCTCGCCGACCAGCCGCACGCCCTCGGCCAGCAGCACGCCGTCCAGTTCGCCGGCCGCGGCGGCGCGGAACCGCTGCACGAGCGGGTTCTTGGTCGAGGTGATCTGGCGCGGCGCGGCGGACATCGCCGACAGGCTAGCCCGGAGCCGGCGGCAAAGCTGCTGCGGTGCGAAGGCCCCTGCGCGCGGCGTCCGTCGCCGCGGACAGGCCGGCTGGCGACAGCACGCCCGTCCGTCCGTTCGCGCCAACGAACGGATAGGGTGATACTCGCGCGCATGCCCGACCTGCCCGCCACCGCCCCCATCGCCAGCCTGCGCCGGCTCGGCAAGTCGTACGGCTTTTTCGCCGCCGTCGACGATCTCGACCTGGACGTCGGCCGCGGCGAGATCCTCGCGCTGCTCGGGCCGAACGGGGCCGGCAAGACGACGACCATCCGCATGCTGATGGGCATCCTGTCGCCGACGTCCGGCGAGGCGCGCGTCGCCGGCCTGGACTGCTTCGCCGAGCGGCCGGAGGTCATGCGCCACGTCGGCTACCTGCCCGACGAGCCGATCTTCCACGACCACCTGCGCGGCAGCGAAGTGCTCGCCTTCTGCGCCACGATGCACGGCCTGCCGCGCGCGGCGGCGAAGGCGCGCGCGGAGGCGCTGGCCGAGCGACTCGGGCTCGCCGGCGACCTCGACGAGTTCGCCGTCAACTACTCGCTGGGCATGCGCAAGAAGCTGGCGCTGATCGCGGCGATGCTGCACGAACCCGAACTACTGATCCTCGACGAGCCGACCAACGGCCTCGATCCCGTGGTCACGCGCGCGCTGCTCGACCTCGTGCGCGAACAGGCGGCCGCTGGTCGCGCCGTCTTCTACAGCACCCACCTGCTCGACCAGGCGCAGCGGCTGTGCCACCGCGTCGCGATCCTGCACAAGGGCCGCCTGATGACGGTCGGCACGGCCGAGGAACTGGTCGCCAGGCACGCGCCCGGCGGCACGCTCGAGGACGTGTTCTTCCGCGTCACCGGCGCCGCCGCCCAGGGCGGCGCATGAGCGGACGGCCGATCGGCACGCTGCAGGCGCTGCGGGCCCTGGCGTGGTCGGCGTGCCTGCGGCTGGTGCGCCAGCAGCAGATGGCGACGGCCGTGCGCGCCGAACGCAAGGGCGGCGGCACGGTGACGTCGACGACGCGCCGACGGGGCGGCATGGGCCTGACGCTGCTGTTCGTCGCCTTCGTGCCACTGATGGGCTTCAACGCGATGTTCCAGTCGGCGGCGGCGGTCTCGCGCATGGCGGCGGCGACGCGGGACGAGCGGACGCAACCAGCCGGCGAGGAACTGCCGGCGGCCAACGTCGACGGCACGCTGGGTCCCCGCACGCGCGCGCGTTCCCGCGGCGGCGACGATCTCGCGTTGCTGGCCGAAGCGCATCCCGACGCCAGTGACGGCGACAAGGACCGGCTCGCCGCCGCCGCCGGCCTGCTGCTCGCGCTGCTGGCGCTGGCGCTCGTCGCCGGCTCGATCGGGGCGGCCAACCTCGAACTCGGCCGCGCGGCGTGGAGCTTCCCGTGGCTGTTCAGCTTCCCGGCGCCGACGCGCGCGATCGTGCTGGCCAAGGTCGCGGAAGGCGCGCTGGTGCAGGCATTCCCGTGGTTCCTGGTCCTGCCGACGACGTGGCAATTCGTCCGCGCACTCGGTTGGAATGGCCCCGCGTGGCTCGTCGCCGTGGCGACGACCGCGCTCGTGTGCGGCATGGTCGGCGGCCTGCGTTTCCTGCTGGAGACCTGGCTGCGCCTGCGCCTGCCGGTGCAGCGGATCCGCACCGTGCAGGGCATCGGCACGCTCGTCTCGCTCGCCGGCCTGATGCTGGTGCTGCTCGTCGCGCTCGGCCCGGAGACGCCCGCGTGGTTCCTCGCCGCCAGTTCGGCGTCGGCGGACGTCGCGCGGCTGTTGCCGACGTCGTGGCCGCTCGCGCTGGCGCGCGGCGACCTAGGCCTCGCCGCGACCGGCGCGCTGGCGCTGCTCGCCGTGCCCGTCGTCGCGACCATCGCCAGCGCGCGCTTGCTGCGCACCGGCCTCGACCGGGGCGGCGAACGCGCGCCGCGGCGCGTCGCTTCCGCCGTGGCCACGGCCGGCGGCTTCGCGCCGCTCGGCGTGCTGCGCAAGGAACTGCTGCTGCTCGCGCGCGATCGCAGCTTCCTCATCCAGACGGTGTGCGTGCCGATCTTCGTCGTCGCGGTGCAGATGGCGGTGATGCCGGCGCATCGCGACGGTGCCGGCGCCGGCCTGTCCGTCGTCATGTGCTACCTCCTGTCGGTGACGGCGACGTCGACAGGCTGCTTCCAAGTGCTGTCGAGCGAGGGCAAGGCGCTCTGGCTAACGCTCGCCCAGCCAGCCAGCCTCGCGGCGATGCTGACGCGCAAGGTGCGGCTGTGGACCGCCGTCGGCGCCGCGCTCGCCTGCGTCGTCTTCCTCGGGCTCGCGCTCGGCAAGGGGCGACCGATCGACGGCGGCTTCCTGTTCGACCTGGTCTGCCTGGGCGCAGGCGCGCACGGCGCCGCATGGCTCGCGGCCGGCATCGGGGTGCTGACCATCGATCCGACGGCCGACACCATCCCGCGCACACCGCGTCCGCGGCACCTGTACCTGTTCTTCGTCCTCGCCGGCACCTACGTCGCCGGCCTCGCGTCCAACGAGGTTTCGCAGCGGCTGGCGGCGATGCTCGTGTTCACGACGCTGGCGTGGTCGATGTGGCAGCGGGCTGGCGACCGGCTGGCCTGGATCTTCGACGCCAACGCGATGCCGACGGCGCGGCTGTCGGCGTACGACGCCGGCGCGGCGGTGACGACGTTCCTGGTGCTGCAGACGCTCGTCACCCTGATCTGCCTCGCCGCCGGCGCCAAGGCACGCGCCGCGCCGCTCGCGTTCGCCATCGCCGGCGCGCTGACGCTGGGCATCTGGTCGGCGGCGCTGGCGTGGCGCGGCCTGCACCTGCGCGACATCTTCGGCTTCGACGCCGCGGCGGCGACGGCCAAGGGCCGCAGCGTGCTCGCCGGCCTGCTGCTCGGCACAGCGCTCGGCGCCGGCGCGATCGCCTGGCTGCCGATCGCCACCGAACTCGGTCTCGCGCCGCCGGCGAACACCGCGACCCGCGAACAGCTCGTCGCGTTCGCGTGGCTCGCCATCGTCGCCGCCCCGCTGGTCGAGGAGCCGCTGTTCCGCGGCATCCTGCTGCGCGCGCTCGGCCGTTCGAGCACGCCGCTCGTCGCCGCGGTGTGGAGCTCGGCGCTGTTCGCCATCCTGCACCCGGTCGGCGGCTGGCTGCCGGTGTTCGCGCTCGGGCTCACCGCGGCGATGCTGCGGCAACGCACCAACTGGCTGCCGGCGTGCATCGTCGCGCACGCCGCCTACAACGCCGTCGTCAGCCTCCACGCACTCGCGTGAGGGCGGGCGACAGGCGCGTCACTGCGCCCGCTTCGCGGCGGCCTTCGCCGCAGGCTTTGCGTCCCGGCGAGCCGGCGTCAGTACGCGCCGATGGTCAGCGCAAGGCCGTTGGAACCGGCGACCGACGCGAAGACGCCGCCGCCGGCGGTGAGGTCGAGGCGCACGACCTGCTGCACGTACGTCTGGCCGACGAGCGTCGCGAGCGCTGGGATCGCCAACGACTGGCGACCGACGCCGTTGCCGACCGCGAGCGGGACCAGCACGTCCGGGCTCGCGAGCAGGTCGCAACCGGCGACGCCCGCGGGCAGCAGGCTCGACAGCGGTGTCGCGATCGGCGTGAAGCCGAAGACGGTGAACTGCAGCGCCTGGCTGCTGAGACCCTGGCAGGTCGCGATCGCCGTCGTGCCGGCGTAGGGCGCCTTGGTCGCGGCGAGGTCCAACGGGCCTTGCGGACCCGTGCAGGCCGAGCCGTACGACACCACCACCGCCGGCGTCGCAGGGAACCGCACGAGGAAGGCCTGGTAGTCGCCCTGCGGATTGCGGCCGAAGCCGACGATCGCACGGCCATCGAACGAGACGTCGGTCGCGACCCAGAGTTCCCAGCCCTGCAGTTCCGAGCCGAGGCCGAAGTTGGCGATCAGGTCGTCCTTCAGGTCGAGCGCGCCATTGGCGGCGGTCCAGTAGAAGGCGCGCGGGCCGCTGAAGCCGCCGGCACCGCCGACGACGACGTCGCCGAAGAGGCTGCAGCCCTCCGCGCTGGCGCCCCACCCGGGCACCTGCAGGTTCTGCAGGCCGCCGCCCGCCGTCCAACGGTAGGCCACCACGCCGAAGCCGGCCAAGGCAGCTTGGCCGACGGCGACGCTGCCGTCGTTCGAGAGGTCGTTGACCAGCGTGGGGTTGCCTTCGCTCTCCCCGGTGATGAGCGTCGCGCCGGTCGGCGCGACGATCGCCCCGGCGAACGACTCGTAGTACTGCGCGCTCGGCGCCCACGTGTGGCCGCCGACGAGGTTGCCGTCGCCGCTGAGGCACGAGAACGGGAAGTAGCCGGCGGGGTGCTGCGGGTCCCGCGGCAGCAACTGCGGCGCGCCCTGGCCGACCTGCCAGCGGAAGTAGTCACCGGTCGGCGTCGCCGCCGGGCCGCTGACGCCGGACTGCGCCCAGCCGGTCACGACGGCGCCGTCCGACGAGATGCCGGACACGCCCCAACCGAAGATGCCGTCGTCGGGCGCCAGGACCTCGACGCCGCCGTTCTCGGTCCAGATGGCGATGTCGGCGGCGAGTCCGCTCGGCGTGCTCTTGGCGACACGCAGCACGACGGTGCTGCCGTCGGCGCTGACGCGCACCGACGAACGGTCCGTGCCGAACAGGGCGCCCGGCGCTGGCACGAAGCCCGATAGATGGCCAGCCTGGAACGGGCCTGGGATCGGCACGCCGCTGGCATTCGGGATCGGCAGGAAGACCGCTTGCGCGGTCGACGGCGCCGACAGCACGGCGGCGGCGGCGAGGGCCGCACAGGCAAAGGACTCGTGGTGCATCATGGCTTGGAGGTAGGCGGAGCGACGAAGTGGACCGCGTGGACTCGGTTGCGGGCCGGCACGCAACGCCGATCAGCCAACCGGGCCCGCCCGTCGACGCCCCCCCCGCCGAACGCGCACCCTGCTCACGACGTGCCGTCGCCGTCGGCAGCGGCCAGTTCGGCGCGCAGGTCGAGCAGACGCAAGCGCGCCTCTTCGAGTTGCAGCTCCGCCTCCATCACGTCCTTGGCCGCCACCACACCCGTCTGGCTGTCGGCGCGCAGGCGATCGAGGTTCTGCTGGCGCAGCGCGACGATGCGGTCGGCGGCGGCGATCTTCTCGCGCACGATCGCGCGCGCGGCCGGCGTCATCGCTCGCGCCTGGGCGCCGCGGTTGCCGATGGCGGCGATGCAACCGGTGACGGGAAGCAGACAGAGGAACGCGACGGCGACGACGGAGCGCTTCATTGCCGCAGCGTAGCGCAACGCGCGGCGGCCGGACGCCGGGGGCCACCGCGGCCGTGCGCCGCGGCCGCCTGGGCGGGCCGGTCCGGCCGGCCGGACCCGCGTCGGCGCCCGACGGCCGCGGCGATTGCATCCAGGTTCGACGGCGAATCGACACGGCAACCAGGCGAGCCGCGACCACAATGACTGACATGAACCAACCCCGGTCGTTCGCCATCCTCTTCCTCGCCACTGCGGCTGCCTGCGCCGCCAGCGCCGGCTCGCTGCGCGCCCAGGACCCCGCTGCCAGCACGCCGCCGGCGCAGCCTGCGCCGGCCGCCCAACAAGCCGACGCGCCAGCGCGCGCGATCGTGCCGTCGCCCTCGGTGCTCGACTTCACGCGCGGCGGCGGCTGGGGCATCGCGCTCGGCGTGGGCGTCGAGTACGAGGCCGCCTACGACGGTTCCGACGAGTACGAGGTCGAACTCGCGCCCGCGGGGGCGATCCAGTGGCGCAGCGACCGCAACATGCTGTTCTTCGAAGGCTACGAGCTCGGCTGGCGCGGCGTAGTCGGCGATCGCTGGCTGCTGCAGGCCGGCACCCGCTACGAGGACGGGCTCGATCCGAGCGACTCCGAGGACGGTCGGCTCGACGGCTTGCCCAAGCGCGACTCGCACTGGACGGGCTTCCTCGAGGTGCGCCGCGCGCTCGACGACGAATGGCGCAACTGGGTCGCGGCCCGCGTCCTCGCCGGCGAGAGCGACTTCGGCGCGCTCGGCGTGCTCGCCGCCGGCCATCGCTTCGGCGACAGCCTGGAAGGCTTGGGCACCGAGGTCTTCGTGTTCTCGACCTTCGGCGACCGCGCCTTCATCGAGAAGGACTTCGGCGTGTCGGCCGCGGACGCCGCGGCGTCCGGGCTGGCGCGCACCGACCTCGACGGCGGCTATCGCTCGACCGGCGTGCAACTCGTCCATCGGCGGCGCCTCGGCGGCAACCTGCAGATCATCGCGCAGGCGGGCATCGAGTTCTACAGCTCGGACATCGCCGACAGCCCGATCGCCCGCGACGACTTCGAGGCCGAGCTGTCGGTCGCGCTCGTCTGGCAGTTCTGATCCGGCTGCAGGCGCGGCACGCGAGTGCTCGCGGTGCGGCGCCCGGCGCCGCACCATGGCGCCGCACCACGGCGCCGCACCACGGCGCCGCACGACGGTCACTTCGCCTTCTTCGCAGCGGCCTTCGCCGCGGGCTTGGCGGCCGCCTTGGCAACCGGCTTCTTCGCCGCGGCGGGCTTCGCCGCGACCTTCTTCGCGGGGGCCGGAGCCTTCGCCGGCTTCTTCGCCGCCGGCTTCTTCGTCGCCGCGGCCGGCGCCACGGTGCCGCCCTGCAGCGCCGCCAGCGCCGCGCGCACGGCCTCGGCGTGGCCTTCGGCCTTGACCTTCGGCCAGTGCTGCGCGACCACGCCGTCCGGCGCGATCAGCACCGTCGAACGGATGACGCCCTCGACTTCCTTGCCGTACATCAGCTTCTTGCCGTAGGCGCCGTACGCCTTCATCACCTTCTTGTCGGCGTCCGTCAGCAAGCCGATGCCGAGTTTGTGCTTGGCGATGAACTTGGTGTGCGCCGCGGCGCCATCCGCGCTGCAGCCGTAGACGACCGCGTCGAGGCCGCGGAACGCCGGCAGCGCCGCCGTGAACTCGCAGGCCTCGACCGTGCAGCCCGGCGTGTCGTCCTTAGGGTAGAAGTAGAGGACGACCCAGCGACCGCGCAGGTCCTGCAGCGCGACCTGCTTGCCGTCGTGATCGGGGAGGGAGAACGCAGGAGCCTTGGCGCCGAGGGTGACCATGGCGCGCGATGTTCGGCCGAATCGGTCGCGAAGCAAGGGCGTTGGCACCGCGCTGTCGCCACCACCGCCGACGCGACGGCGGCCCCAGCCGCGGCCGGGCCCGGCGGGCGCGGTCGTCGCACCGGGTGCGCGCGGCCCGGTCTCCGGCCGCGCCGCCCGCGCCGGGTGCGCTGCCACCCTGCGAGTCTGCGTCCAGGGCCGCAGACTCCCGGCGGATGGGGTCGGCCATCGCGCCGGCTGGCAGGCACGGATCGACCACGCGCGCCCACGGCGGGCGTTACCCGGCGGGCGTCCGCGCCTATGCTCCCTCCGTCGCCACCACCTCGACGGGCCCGCGCCGTCCCGACCCACCACCGCCCATGGCCACGCTCCGCTTCGCCGGCGCCGGCTGCTGCCTTGCCGCTGCCGCAGCCGCGCAGGTAAATCCGTTCGTCTTCTACCCGCAGGATCCCGAGCGGCAGACGCTCACTTGCACCTCGTACGTCGGCCGCCCGGACCTGAGCGCGGCGGCCGAGGCGTTGATGGTGCTCGACACCGAGCACTTCCGCGGCATCGCCGACGCCAACGGCTTCCAACGTTTCTTCGGCGTCTACCACTGGCTCGCCGACGAGCGGCTGTCGACCAGCGAGACCTACGGCCTCGTGGTGCGCCGCGCGCTGCCGAACGGCGCGCCTGACATGACGCCGGCCGGCGAACGGCTGGTCATCACCGGCCTGAGTTCGCCGCCATCGACGAGCACGGCGCGCGGCACATGGCTGATGTACGACGGCTTCAACTTGCAGGGCGGCCTGAACGTATTCTCGGCCGGAAGCCCGGCCCTGGCGCCGGACCGGACCTTCTTCGGCGTGCAGCTGCCGGCGAACCCGCTGTGGCCGGCGACCGATGGGCACTCCCTGTTCCGCGCCGACCTGCTGTCGGCCAACACCGCGGCGATCTTCGGCGAGAACCACCGCGCTGGCGCGCCGAGCCCGACCTGGGCCGGTCGGCAAGGCGCACCGTCGTTCCCGACGCCTTGGTCCTACGTGCTCGGCCCGTTCGTCACCAGCCCCAACCTGCACCTCGGGGGCCTCGACCCGACCAGCAACCGGCTCGGCGCACCCGGCGCCAACTTGAGCATGAACGGCCTGTTCCCCGACATCGCCGGCCAGCCGCGCCGCGACGGCCTGACCGTGCGGGTGACCGACAACATCGCGCCCACCGCCATCGTCGGCCTCGGCGGCGCCATCGGCTTCCAGCCGCCGGTCTACCTGTGGCCGAACAACGGCATGTTCCTCGGCCCGATCGTCGGCCACAGCTTCATCGGCGACCCGGCCGCGGCGATCCCGCTGGCCGTCGGGTCGCTCGCCAACGGCGTGCGCGAGTGGACGATCGCGCTGCCCAACACGATCAACCCGGCGCTGGTAGGCGCCGACTTCGCGTTTCAAGCAGTCGTCTGGGACGCCGCGACGAACTTCGCGGAGTGGACCAACGCGCAAGAGGTGCATCTGTGAACGGCCTCGCGGCGACGGGTTATGCGTTGGTCGCGGCGGCGCTCGCGGGCCTCGCGTGGCTGCGTCCCGCGACGCCACCGCCGGCGACGGTCGCCGCGCTGCCGCCCAGCACGACCACGCCGGCGGTTCCCGCACCCGCCAGCCCCGCGGTCGGCAGCGCGCCCGAGCGCAATCGCGGCAACGCCGCCGCACCGACCACCGCACCGACCTCTGCTGGCAGCCGCGACCTGCTGCTGCCGGACGGCTCGACGGTGCCGGCACTGAACGGCGCCGTCGACGCCGAGCCGCTGGCGACGTTCTGGGGGCCGTTCCCGTGGAGCCCGATCGTCGGTGTCGAGCGCAATGACCAAGGCGTCGACTGGTACAAGCACGCCGACGGCAGCTACAGCACCACGCAGATGGTCTGGCGACCGGACCTCGGTCGCCATGCCGCGATGACGCGCGTGGCGCACCCGGGCGCGACGCCGCCGGCGCCGCGGCGCTGACCGACCGTCGGCGGGCGCCGTCGTTTCGTGTTGCGCGCTGCCAATGCAGCGGGCACCCTAAGGCTCGGCGATCGATTCACACGTCCGCCGCCCACCCGATGCCGATGCGCGCCACGAGCCCGCTGCTAGAACGCGAAGTCGACTGCCACCTCGTGCGCTCGATCCCGTCTCGCCGCGTCGTCGAAGCCTACCGCCGCGACTTCGGCTACGACGCCAGCGCCGAGTTCGCCGGCGTCGAGACGATCCACCTGCTGGAGTGCCCGGAGAGCGGCCTGCGTTTCTTCGTGCCGCCGTCCGTCGCCGGCCGCGAGGGTCTCTACCGCCAGCTGCAGACCTTCGACTGGAACTACAAGGAAGCGAAGTGGGAGCACGACGACGCGCTGCGGCAGGTGCAGGCCGGCCAGCGCGTGCTCGACGTCGGCTGCGGCAAGGCGGCGTTCCTGCACCGCTGCCGCGCCGAGCGCGGCGCCGTGCCGACGGGCCTCGAGTTCAACGACGCGGCGGCGCAGGCCGGCCGCGCGCGCGGCGTCGAGGTCGTCACCGAGACGATCGAGGCGCACGCCGCCAAGCGGCCCGGGCACTACGACGTCGTCACGTCGTTCCAGGTGCTCGAGCACGTGACCGCGCCGGCGGCGTTCGTGCGCGCCTGCATCCAGGCGCTCAAACCCGGCGGCAGCCTGCTGCTCGGCGTGCCCAACCACGACAGCTTCCTCGGCCAGGCCGAGGACAACTGGCTCGACATGCCGCCGCACCACATGTCGCTGTGGTCGCGCGCCTGCCTGGAAGGGCTCGGCCCGCGCTTTGGCGTGCAGCACGTCGCGACGTGGCTCGAACCGCTGCAGGAACTCGATTGGTACCAGGCGGTGCAGGAGCGCAACCACCTGCGCGGCTGGCTGCAGCGCGCGCTGTACCACAGGCTCGGCTTCGACCGCTTCTTCCGGCGTTACCTCGCCGCCGCCGCGCCGACGATCGCCGGGCACACGGTGCTCGCGCGCTTCGTCAAGGCATGAGCGAAGGCACGGCAGCTGGCGACGGCGCGTCGCTGCGCGGCCGCGTCGCCAGGGGCGCGGCGTGGATCCTCGGCGCGGTCGCGGCCAGGCAGGCACTGCGCCTCGTCAGCTCGGTGATCATCACGCGCTTGCTGCTGCCGGACGACTTCGGCCTCGCGACGACCGCGATGCTGCTCGGCGTCTTCGTCGAGATGTGCGCCGACTTCGGCATCCGGCAGGCGATCGTGCAGCACCGCGATGGCGGCACGCGGCGCTTCCTCGACGTCGCCTGGACGCTGGCGCTGTGGCGCAGCTTCGGGGTCAGCGCCGTCATCGTGGTGCTGGCCGGGCCATTCGCCACCGCGATGGCGGACGAACGGCTGCAGACGCTCGCGATGCTCACGGCGCTGCTGCCGCCGCTGCAGGCGGCGTGCAGCCCCGGACGACTCGCGTGGATGCGCGAGCTGCGGCAAGACCGCATCAACCAGCTCGACCTCGCCGTCGACGTGGCGCGGCTGCCGCTGAACATCGCCGGCGCGCTGCTGACCGGCAACGCCTACGGCATCGTCTTCGCCGGCATCGCCGCCGAGGCGGTGCGCGTGGGCCTGTCCTACGTCATGGCGCCCGAACGGCCGCGGTTCGCCTACGAGCGCGCGGTCGCGGTCGATCTGCTGCGCTACGGCCGGTACGTCTTCGTCGCCTCGGTGCTCGGGTTCTTCGCCGTGCGACTCGATGCGTTCTTCGTCGCGCGCTTCCTCGGCATGAACGCGGCGGGCACCTACGGGCTGGCGCAGAACATGACCGCGCCGATCGAAGGCATCGCTTCGCAGCTGCTCGGCGGCCTGCTGTTCCCGTACCTGGCGAAGTTCCAGCACGACCTGCCGGCGATCCGGACGCGCATGCGGCAGGTGCTGAAGGCGCTGCTGCTCGGTGGCACGCCGCTCGCAGGCCTCGCCGTGCTGGCGGCGCCGTACGTCGTCGACCTGCTCTACGACGACCGCTACCAGGGCGCCGCGGGCCCGCTGCAGTGGATGATCGTCGCCATCTACTTCAGTTGCCTTGGCACCGCGCTCAACTGCCCGCTGATGGCGACCGGGCGGCCGCACTGGGGCACCCTCGCGACCGCCGTCCGGCTGGTGGCCTTCGGCGTCAGCGCATGGTTCCTGGGCGAACACGGGGCCGTCGGCTACGCCGCGGCCATCGCGGCGTCGACGTTCGCGTTCCTGGTGACGCTCGCCTGCGTGCCATGGACGCCGGCGCGCTGACCGCCCGCCGCTCGGGAGCGACCGGGGACGCGCCCGACCGATCGCCAGCATTAAGGATTCATGAATCTACGGTTAGGGCAGTGCGCGCGAGATTAAGGTTCCGGACCTCGATTCCATTTCAGGGCGCGTCGGGCAGCGTTCCGCCATTCCTCACGGAACCTTGCTGATGCTCACACGCATTCTTGCCCGTTCCTTCATCTGCCTGCTCGCGGCGGGGCTGACGGCGCAGACCGCCACCGCGCCGCTGCCCGAAGCCAAGGAGGCCGACGCGGTTGGCCGACGCAAGGCCGCGGTCGAGCCCTTTCCGAACCTCGGCCTGCTCCATCGCGACGACAAGGCCGACGTTCTCAACGAGCTCTGGGTGCTCGGCCGCTACCACGGCCAGTACCACTGGTCCGAGGGCAGCAACGGCGACGACGAGGGCTGGGACAACCGCCGGTTCCGCCTGGGCACGCAGATGCGCCTGTTCGACAACCTGACGCTGCACGCGCAATCGGTGAGCGGCAACAAGGACAACACGCCGGACTTCGGCGACTTCGACCCCGAGTACAACGGGTTCACCGAACTGTGGGCGGGATGGCGGTTCCACGAGTCGTTCATGCTGACGGTCGGGCAGCAGAAGCACCGCTTCACCCACGACCGCAACGTCAGCAGCCGCTACATCAACACGTTGGAACGGTCGCTGCTGACCAACATGTTCCGCGCCGACTACACCCCGGCCGTGACCGCCTCGGGCCGGTTCGGCGCCTGGAGCTACTACACCGGCGTGTTCACCAACGCGACGGGGCGAGACATGGGCACGGCGTTCACCGAGTTCGACTCGGGCCAATCGGTGATCGGCTCCATCACGCGCGACCTCGGCGACAGCCTCGGCGCCGACAGCGCCTTCCTCAACGTGTCGGCGGTCAGCAGCGACGCGACGGCGGAGGCGACCAACCTGAACTACTTCGACACGGGCCTCGCCTCGGCGCTGATCCTCACGCGCGGCTCGTGCTCGCTGGTGTCGGAGGTGACCGCCGGGCTCGGCAACCGCAACGGCGACGCCTTCGGCCTGAACCTGCAGCCGGGCTGGTTCCTCACCGACAAGTGGCAGGTCGTCGGTCGCTACCAGTACGCGCGCAGCGACGGCGACCGCGGACTGCGCGCCCAAGGTCGCTACGAGCGCCTGGCCGGCATGACCACCGGGGACGAGTACCAGGCCGGGTACGTCGGCCTCAACCACTACCTCGCCGGCTACCGCATCCGCATGCTGTACGGCGTCGAGTACGCGTCACTCGGAGGTCGCGACTGCTGGACCGCGGCGGTCATGTTCCGCTTCTTCTTCGGCCCGCACTCGCGCGGCCCGTTCCCGATGGGCGACACGCTGCCGGGCACGTTCTTCTGACGTTCAGCAGGCGCCGGCGCGCCCCATCCGGCGCGCGTCGCCGGAGAGGACGTCGCGTCGAATCGTCCGACGCGCGCGCCGCCGAGAGACAAGGGGGAAGAACGGCTTCCTCGCCCGTCAGGGCGGGGATCTTGGCGCGACCCCGCGCGACCGCACGGCGAGCGCGCATCTCGGTCGTCATTCCCTCCCTCGGCGATTCGACGACGATGGCTCGCACGACGGCACGCCGGAGCTCGCCGCGGCCAAGGGCGCCAGGGGCATCACGAGCAGCTACCATGCGCGCCGCCATGCGCCCCGTCGCCGATCGCTACCCGCTGACCGAGGCGGAGATCGCCGCCTTCCACCGCGACGGCTGGATCACGCTGCCGGGATTCCTGTCGGACCCCGAACTGCGGCCGCTCGAGGAGTTGTACATGCGGCTGCTGCGGCGCGAGATCCCGGTCCGCGGCCGCGACTACTGCGACATGACCGGCGACTACCACAGGCCGGTCGAGGACTACGCGATCCTCAACGTCATGCTGCCGCGCGCGTACTGCCCGGCGCTCGCCGGCAACGTCTACGAACGCCGCGCCGCCGACGTCGCGCGCCAGCTGTGGGGCGAGGACTTCGCCATCGACTACGACCAGCTGGTCGCCAAGCCCCCGCGCAAGGCGGACGCGGTGTTCCACTGGCACCAGGACCTCGGCTACTGGCCGATCACCGCGGACACGCGCACGGCGACCTTCTGGCTGGCGCTCGACGACGTCGCGGACGACAACGGCTGCGTGCGCTTCGTCGACGGCAGCCACCGCGAGCTGGAACTGCGCGAGCACCTGCCGCTGCACGGCGACCGCGGCAGCAACCACACGCTGGTCGCCCAGGTCGACCCGGCGCGCGACCGCATCCGCAGCGCGGTCCTGCCGCGCGGCTCGGTCAGCGTGCACCACGAGCGCACGGCGCACGGCTCGGCGGGCAACGGCAGCGACCGCTGGCGGCGCGGCTACGTGCTCGCCTACCGCTCGCCGGCGACGATCGCCGCCGAGCGCGCCATGGGCTTCACGCACTCGCACAACGACGACGCCAAGGTGCTGACGGCGATCGGCGAGCAGACGCGGCGGCGCGAAGGTCGGCGGCCGCAGTAGCCAGGGCCGGCGCCCGCCGCGGTCAGCGGCAGGCCAGCAGCGCGCGCGCGACGTACACCGGCGCGACCTTGCGGCGCCAGTAGACGTCGAGGTCGGTGTTGTCCATCGTGCGCGCCGGCTTCATGGCCGCCGAGCCGGCGGCGGCGACGAGCTCGTCGGTCAGCTTGTTGCCGACCAGCAGCTTCTCGCTCTCGGTCGCCGGGATGGCGTAGCTGCCGGCCCCGCCGAGGCGGATGTTGGCCTTGGTGACCGTGCCGGCGCCGTCGGTCCAGACGCAGGCGCCGACGCCGAGCACCGGGAAGTCGTAGGTGTCGCGGCGGCGAAGCTTGAGATAGCTGGCCTTCCAGCCCTTGGGTGCCGGCAGGATCAGCCGCGTCAGCAGTTCCTCGGGCTTCTTGGTCAGGTACTGGATGCCGTCGTCGCGGTACAGGTCGCCGGCCTTGATGGTGCGCACGCCGTCCACGCCGACCAGTTCGACCTCGGCCTCCATGGCGCAGGCCAGCGGCACCGTGTCGCTGCTCTGCACGGCCCAGCAGCGCGGCGAGCCCGGCGCGACCCAGCAGATCGCGCCGTCCTTCTTCATGCAGAAGTCGATCGACTCGCGCCACTCGTGCGTCTGGTCGTAGTACGTGCAGCGCGTGTCGAGCAGCAGGTTGCCGCCGATCGTGCCCATGTTGCGCAGCAGCGGCGTGCTGATCTCGCGCACCGCGTGCGCGAAGGCCGGGTGCGCGGCCTTGACCTTGGCGTCGTGCTCGAGCTTCGACAGCTTGACCATCGAGCCGATCGCGCAGCGGCCGTCGGGCAGCCAGTCGATCGCGTGCAAGCCAGGCACGTCCTGAAGCGAGATGACCTGCGTCGGCGCCTGGTGCCGGCGCTTCATGTTGGGGTAGAGGTCCGTGCCGCCGGCGACGTACATCGCCGCCTTGCCGTGCTGGCAGGCGATCGCGACGGCTTCCGTCGCGGTCTTCGGCCGGTGGTAGGTGAACGTGGGGAGTCGCAGCATGTTCGTCCTGGCTCCTACTTGGCGGCCTTCTTCTCGCGCTTGGGCTCGTTCCACGCCGTGCCGTCGCCGCCCTGCCAGGGCGTCTTGATCTTCAGCGAGTCGCCGAAGTCGACGACGGGCACGCCGTCCGCGCCGCTGCTCGGGCCGTAGCGGCCCTCCTTGCCGTCCTTCTTCGCCTGCAGCGCGGCGAAGACCTTCTCGAAGCTGCACGGGATCTCGTCCACGCGCACGCCGACGGCGTCGAAGATGGCGTTGGCGACCGCCGGCATCATCGGCAGCAGCGGCCCCTGGCCGACCTCCTTGGCGCCGAACGGCCCGTTGCGGTCCGGATCCTCGATGACGTAGGTCGTGACCTTCGGCATCTCCAGCGCGCTCGGGCTCTTGTACTCGAGCATCGACGGGATCTTGTGGACGAACACGCGCTTGCCCTTGTGGCTGCGGTCGCGGTACGCCATCTCCTCCATCATCGCCTCGCCGAGGCCCATGTAGACGGAGCCCTCGATCTGGCCCATCGCCACCGCGGCGTTGAGCGCGCGGCCGATGTCGTGCGCCATCCACACGTGCGGCACGCGGTAGATGCCCGTCTCCGGGTCGACCTCGACCTCGACGACGGCGGCCGAGTAGCTGTAGCTCGGGCTGGGGCCGACGCCGCCGCCGCGGAACTTCGCGGCCGTCGGCGGCGGGGTGTAGCTGCCGACCGTGCCGATGGTGCCAAAGCGCGCCTCGGAGCAGACGATCGCCTCCTGGAAGGTCATGCCCTTCTTCGGGTCCTCGGCGTCGAACACGCGCTCGTCGGCGAACACCAATCGGCCCGCCGGGACGCCGAGCTTCTCGGCGACGCCCTTCTGCAGGATGTCGCGCGCGCGCTCGGCGGCCTGCATCGCGGCGTTGCCGGTCATCACCGTCACGCGCGAGCTGTAGCTGCCGAGGTCGACCGGCGTGAGGTCGGTGTCCGACGTCACGACCTTGATGCCGAGCGGGTCGATGCCGAGCACCTCGCCGATGATCCAGCCGAGGATGCTGTCGCTGCCCTGGCCGATGTCGGTGCTGCCGCAGAACGCGGTCACGAGACCGCTGCGGTCGAGCTTCAACTGCACGCCCGAGTGCGGCAGGCCGTTCCAGTAGATCGGCAGGCCAGCACCCGACAGGTAGCTGCTGCACGCGAGGCCGAGGCCGCGGATGCGACCGTCCTTGGTCACCTCGCGCTTGCCGCGCCGCTCCTTCCAGCCGGAGCCGGCGACGACCTTCTCGATGCACTGCCCGAGGCCCATCGAGCCGATGCGCAGGAAGTTCGCCGTCAGCGAGTCGCGCGGGGCGAGGTTGTCGAGGCGGATCTTCGCCGGGTCGAGGCCGAGGTCGCAGGCGATCTTGTCGAGCTGCACCTCGAGGGCGAAGCGCGGCTGCGGCGTGCCGTGGCCGCGCTTGGGCCCGCACGGCGCCTTGCAGGTGAAGAAGCGCGCGCCGCGGAAGTGGTAGTTCTCGACCGCGTAGGTCACCGTCTGCAGCGCGCCCGTGTAGAACGTGCTGGCGGTGCCGTAGCTGCCGTACGCGCCGCCGTCGAGGTAGCTCTGGAAGTCGAGCGCGGTGATGCGGCCGGTCTTGGTGACGCCGACCTTGCTGCGCATCAGCACGGGGTGGCGGCCGCGGTGGCACCAGAACACCTCTTCGCGCGTCAGCGCGATCTTCACCGGCCGGCCCGTGAGCATCGCCATCTTCGCGGCGGCGACCTCGTGGTTGAACGGGTCGCTCTTGCCGCCGAAGCCGCCGCCGTTCTGGATCGCGACCACGCGGATGTGGTGCGCCGGCAGCGGGTGCAGCGTGCGCGCGAGCGCGCGGTGCAGATAGTGCGGCGTCTGCGTGCTCGACCAGACGGTCAGCTTGCCGTCCTTGTCGAAGTGGGCCAACGTCGCGTGCTGCTCCATCGGCAGGTGCGTGTTGCCCTCGAAGAAGAACGTGTCCTCGCGCACGTGCTCGGCGCGGGCGAAGCCGTCCTGCAGATCGCCGAACTCAAGGTTCTCCAGGCGGTGGATGTTGCCGCGCACGCCGTAGTCGTGCAGGCGCGGCTCGTCGGTCGCCGCCGCCTCGTGGATGCCGCCGATCGTCTGCAGCTCGCGGTACTGCACGTCGACGAGCCGGCAGGCCTCCCACGCGATCTCCTCCTCGGTCGCCGCGATCGCCACCACCGGATCGCCGACGAAGCGCACCTTGTCGGGGCACAGCGCGTGCTCGTCCTGGCTGACCGGCAGGATGCCGAACGGGATCGGCAGGTCCTTGCCCGTCAGGATGCCCTTCACGCCGGCCAGCGCCGCCGCCTTGCTGGCGTCGATCGAGACGATCTCGGCGTGCGCGACCGTGCTGCGCAGCAGCTTCATGTGCAGCATGCGCGGCAGCGTCAGGTCGTCGGCGAACTTGGTCAGTCCGGCGACCTTGCCGCGCGCATCGACCTTGCGGATCGGCTTGCCGATGTGCTTGAGGTCTTCCTTCTTCGCGTCGTGGCGCCACGGCGCCGCGGGCTTGCCGTCCTCGACGCGACCGGCGGGTTGGTCAAGAACCATGGATCGACTCCTTGCTCGGCTCGGCCTTCTCGCCGCGCATGCGCGCCGCGGCCAGTTCGACGGCTTCGAAGATCTTGAGGTAGCCGGTGCAGCGGCACAGGTTGCCCGCCAGCGCTTCCTTGATCTCGTCGCGGGTGGGCTTGGGGTTGTGCTTGAGCAGCGCGTCGGCGGCCATCAACACGCCGGGCGTGCAGTAGCCGCACTGCGCCGCGCCGAGGTCGGCCATGCAGTGCTGCAGCGGCGTCAGCTCGCTGGCCTGGGCGAGTCCCTCGACCGTGCGCACGTCCTTGCCGACCGCGTCGACCGCGAGCGACAGGCAGCTCAGGATCGGCACGCCGTCGACCTGGACGGTGCAGGTGCCGCACTCGCCGAGCTCGCAGCCGTGCTTGGTGCCGGTCAGGTTCATCTCCTCGCGGAGCACCTCCAGCAGGGTCTTGTGCGGCGCGAACGCCACTTCGTGCGGCTCGCCGTTCACCTGGAACGTCGCCAGCGCCTTCTTGGACTCGCTCATAGGGGGCCAGGACGATAGCTGGGCCCGGCGGCGGCTGCGAGCGCAACCCTGCTCGCGTGGGACGGTTCGAGGCCCCGCTTGGACTCGGCCGACCGGCGCTGGCGCCGCTACCGACCGGTCGGCCATGGCCGCGGCGCGCGCGACCGCGGCCCTGCGCTTGCCGGCGATCGGACTTGCCACGCCATGACCAACCCCCGCCCGTCGCCCCGCGCGTCCCGACCGTTGTTCGCGGCTGTCGCCCTGCTCGCCATCGCGGCGCTGCCCGGATGCCTGACGCAGAAGGTCTGGGAGGGCCACGGCGCGCCGGACGGCGAGGCGGCGATGCCGACCGCCGCCCGCGTGGCGCTGACGCCGGTCGCCCTCACCGGCGACGCGCTCGTGGGCGCCGCCGTGGCGTTGGCCTACATCGGCCCCTACGCCGTGTGCATCTGCCGCTGAACGGCGAACCGCCGCCGCGGCCTCGGACCGCGGCGGCTCGACGCCAGGAGCCGGCGTCAGAAGCCGATCGTCGCGGTGTTGCCGTTCGACGTGATCAGGTTCAGCGGCGTGGACAGCGAGAACGCCGCCGCCTGCGACGTCAGGGCGACGCCGGCCAGCGCGTTGTTGGCCGGAATCGCCAACGCGATCGTCGCCGAGCCACCGATGGCGGCGCCCGACAGCGTGCCGAGGTTGCCGGCCGTGTAGCCGAAGCACCCCGGCATGCCGATCGCCGTCAGGTCGATGCCCGGCGTCAAAGGCGCCGAGCCGAAGAACTGGAACGCGAGCGGGACCAGGGCCGGCACGTTGGTGACCGTGTACGCGAACAGCGCATTGCCGACGCTGGGCAGGCCCGAGTTGGTCATCGCCAGCGCGCCGACCGCCGCATCGTCGATCTGGATGGCGCTGGTGATGGCGCTGAGGTCCGTCGCGACCGGGGGCACCGAAACCCCACCGACGGAGTAACCGACGACGGTGGCGTCGGTCGCCGCCCCGAGGATGCCGCCCGCGCCGAGGACGACCAGGGCGACGTTGCCCGTGGCGATCTCGAACTGCCACTGCATGGTGGTCGGCTGCGACGAGCTGAAGCTGTGCACGCCGTCCCAGGTGGCGTAGGCGACGCCGGCGACCTCTTCGAACTTGATCGTGCCGCTGCCGAGGTCGGTCTGGTCGAAGTCGTGCCAGCAGTGGAACGCCGTGTTCGGCCAGTCCAGCAGATCCGTGATGTTGGGCAGGAAGTTGATCCCGCCCGGCGTGCCGTCCAGTTCGACCTGGCCCTTGGTCGTGACGTTGAGGGTCGTGGTGGTGCCGCCGGCGATCGGCATCGGCGCCGACAGCGTGAAGGCCTGTTGGCCGTCCAACTGGCCCGGCGCGACCGCCGAGGCAGCGGCCGTCGGCGGCACGAAGGCCACCGGCTGCCGCAGCAGGATGTAGCCGGTGGGGCTGCGGAACCAGCGGAAGGACGTCTGGGCGAGGTCGAAGTTGGCCCCGGTGAACGCCTCGACGACGGAGTCCGACGGACCAGCGCCGCAGCCTTGGCCGAAGTCGGCGGCGCTGGCGCAGGCACCCAGCGAGCCGAGCAGGACGTAGGTCCAGCCGGGGTTCGTCGGCACCATCAGCAGGCGGTTGCTCGCCATGTCGAACGTGTTGGCGATGACGAAGTTCTCGAAGGTGTTGTCGCTGGCCGAGGACCCGCCCGCCGACAGGTTGACGCTCGCCGGCAGCGCGCCGCCGGTGAACATGCCGACGATGCCGTTGTCGGAGACGCCGCCGAAGGTCGAGTTGTTGGTGACGTTCGCGCCGTAGTCGAACTGCACCTGGCCGCTCGGGAACAGCGTCATCGCCAGATTGAACTCGGGCGTCGGGAACCCGAAGCTCGTGACCGAACGCCACTCGATGCGGCACGACGTCGGCGTGCTGTCGACGTACACGCCAGCGCCCGGCGTGAGGCTGCCGGCGACGGTGTCCGACCACAGCGCCGCGATCATCGGCCGGCCGAGCGAGAAGTTGCCCAGCGACGGCGAGTACGTGAAGCCACCGCTCACAGGCGGCGTCGGCACGCCGCCGTTCGACAGCGCCGCGAAGCCATGGTCGGAGACGTGGATGTCGGTGTACGTCGCGCCGCCGAAGGGGAAGGCGAAGCCGATCGGCGTCGCGGGGTAGACCGTGTCAAACGAGTTGCCCAGGAACGTTCCGGCAGGCGGCGCCGTGAAGCAGGTGGTGCCTTGCGCCAGCGCAGCAGAGGCAGAGAGCAGGAGTGTCAGGGTCGAGACGAGTCGCATGGTTGCCTTGCCCGAGTGGGGGATGACATGGATTGGCGACGGGAGGAATCCGGCACCGGCACCGCGCGATGATACCTTCGGCACGGCATCCAACAATGGGGGCGAGGTCGCGCCGCGCGGACGAACGCGGCGCGCCGCATCACCCGCTTCACGACAGGTCGTACCGCCAACCCGCCTGCATGCGCGCGGCGAGCGCTGCGTCGAAGCGGTCGTATTGGTGCACGACCCACGACCGCTCGCCGCGGGCGTTCGTCGCGCGCCCCTCGCCGTCGACGCCCTTCCAGCCGTACCCGACCGTGTTGACGAGGTTGTCGTCGTTGGCAAGGACCTTCGGGCGCAGCGCCGCCAGCCGGCCGGTGTGCAGCAGGAAGTTGTGGTTGCCCTGGTCCTGGCCGACGATGCCCGCCCGCCCCGCCGCGTGCAGCGCCGCCGCCACGGCCGCCATCGCGTCGAGGTATGCGACGATGCCCGCCCCGGTGCCGATCGTCGTGCCCGAGCACAGGATGCGGCGATCCGCAAGCGCGCCCGCGAGCGCCGCGTCGATCTGGTCGAGCCACGCGCGGTTGAAGCGGCAGTTGCCGATCGTCTGGTCCTCGGCGAAGACCCACAGGTCGGCGGGCTCGGTCAGCGCCGGATGCGCGCTCCAATCGCGTTGGAACAGCACGTCGCGCGCATCCGACAGCAGCACGCGGCGCGCAGTCGCCGGCGCGTCGATCGCGCGCAGGAACTCGCGCATGGCGTCGTAGCGCTGCAGCGCGAGCTGGCGGTCGCCGGCCGGCATGACCTCGACCGAGAAGCCGGGATGCCGCGCCGCCAGCGGTTGCACGGTGGCCAGGTCGTCGGGCCGGACGAACAGCACGGCGGCGCCGGCGTAGCCGGTGTCGAACAGCGAGCCGACGAAGCGTTCGTAGACCTTGCGCGGGTAGCCGCAGCAAGCCGCCAGCACGTAGTCGATCGCCATGCCCGATGCGCGCCGGCCACGGCGTCGACGCCGACCGGCGGCGGCGCATGCTACCGGCCCAGCGGGCGTCGCCGGCCGGAGATTCCGGCGCACGGTCAGGGACGGTCGCTACGCTGCACGGCGCGCCGCCGCCGCACCTGCCCCATGCGCCTCACCATCCTCGGCTCCGGCACCGCGGTCCCCGTCGCCGACCGTTTTCCGGCGAGCTACCTCGTCGCCGCGCCGGCCGGACCGCTGCTGGTCGATTGCGGCCCTGGCGCGCTGCGGCGCCTGGCGCAGGCGGGCGGCGACGTGCGCGACCTCGCGGCGGTGCTGCTGACGCACTACCACACCGACCACTGCGCCGACCTCGCGGCGCTGCTGTTCGCGCTGCGGTCGCCGACGTACGAGGGGCGCGCGCCGCTGCACGTCTACGGCGCGCCCGGCCTCGCCCGCCTCGTCGAGAAGCTGACCGAGGCGTGGCCCTGGCTGGCCCCGCGCGGCTACGAGCTGGCGCTGCACGAAGTCGCGCCCGGCCGTTTCGAGGCCGCCGGCGCGCAGGTCGACGCCGTGCCGATCCGCCACACCGCCCAGAGCCTCGGCTACCGCATCACGGCCGACGGTGGCGCGATCGCCTTCTCGGGCGACGCCGACGAGTGCGACGAGCTCGTCGACCTCGCGCGCGGCGCCGACGTGTTCGTCTGCGAAGCGGCGACGCCCGACGGCCAGAAGCTCGACGGCCACCTCACGCCATCGCTCGCCGCCGGCTACGCCGCGCGCGCCGGCTGCCGCCGCCTCGTGCTGACCCACTTCTACCCGCCGTGCGAAGGCGTCGACCTCGCGGCGCAGGCGGCGGCGCGCTTTGGCGGCGCCGTCGAACTGGCGCGCGACCTGCAGTCCTTCGCGGTCGGCGCCGTCGGGCCATGACACCACCGCCCCCGCCCACGATGACCAACGTCCTGCTCGTCGCGCCCTGGTTCAGCGACGCCATGAAGCACTGCGTGCAGTGCTTCCTCGACCTGCCCGGCGTGCGCGTCGGCATCCTGACGCAGGAGCCGCCCGAGCGCGTGCCGCCGTCGTTGGCCGCCCGCCTCGCCGCCTGCGAACGCATCGACGACGCCGCGCAGGCCGCGCAACTCGTCGCCGCGGCCGACCGGGTGCGCGCGCAGTGGGGCCGCATCGACCGGCTGGAGGGTTACCTGGAGATGCTGCAGGTGCCGATCGCCGAGGCGCGCGACGCGCTCGGCGTCGACGGCATGGGCGCGGCGACGGCGCGCAACTTCCGCGACAAGAACCGCATGAAGGACGTGCTGCGCGCAGCCGGCGTGCCGGTGGCGCGGCAGGCGCTCGTGCGCACCGCCGAGGACGCGCGCGCCTTCGCCGCCGCGGTCGGCTACCCGATCGTGCTGAAGCCGCTCGCCGGCTTCGGCGCGCGCAACACGCAGCGCGTCACCGACGAGGGGACGCTGCAGCAGGCGGTGGCGGCGCTGCAGCCGTCGGCCGACGCGCCGGCGCAGGCCGAGGAGTTCGTGCAGGGCGACGAGCACACCTTCGAGTCGGTCGTCGTCGACGGCGCGGTCGTGTGGTCGTCGACGACGGCGTACGTGCCGCGCCCGCTGCAGGTGCTGGAGAACGCCTGGATGCAGTACGCGTTGATCCTGCCGCGCGAAGGCCTGCCGCCGCACGCCGCGGCCTTCGCGGCGACCAACGCCCGCGCGCTCGCCGCGCTCGGCGTCCGCCACGGCCTGACCCACATGGAGTGGTTCCTGCGCGCCGACGGTTCGTTCGTCGTCAGCGAGGTCGGCGCGCGGCCGCCGGGGGCGAACATCATGCCGCTGCTGCGCGCGGCGCACGGCGCCGATCCCTGGGCGGCCTGGGCGCGGCTGATGGTCGAGCGCCGCTGGGAGTTCCCCGAGCGGCGGTTCGCCGCCGGCACCGTGTTCCTGCGCGCCAAGGACGGCGGCCCGACGGTGCGCGGCGTCACCGGCGTCGCGGCGATGCGGCAGGCGCTGGGCCCTGCCCTCGTCGAGCTGAAGCTGCCGGAGCCGGGCCAGCCGCGCTCGACCCACTACGAAGGCGACGGCTACGTCGTCGTCCACCACCCGCGCACCGACGGCGTCGTCAAGGCGCTGCGCACGGTGCTCGACACGGTGACGATCCGGTGACCGATCCGGCCATCGCGGCGGCCTCCCGCGCGCCGTAGTCTGGCGCGCCCCGGAGCCTCCGCGTGAACACCCTGGCGATCGACATCGGCGGCTCTGGCCTCAAGGCGATGGTGCTCGACCCGCAGGGCGCGCCGCTTTGCGACCGCGCGCGCGTCGAGACCCCGGTCGGCGCGACACCGGACGAATTCGTGGCGGCGTTGTGCGACCTGGTCCGCGGGCTGCCCGACTACGACCGCGTCGCGGTCGGCTTCCCCGGCATGGTCCGCGACGGCCTCGTGCGCACCGCGCCGAACCTCGGCCACGACGGCTGGCGCGGCTTCGACCTCGCTGCGGCGCTGGCCACGGCGCTCGGCAAGCCGGCGCGCGTCGCCAACGACGCCGACGTGCAGGGCCTCGCCGCCATCCGCGGCCAGGGGGTCGAGATGGTGGTCACGCTAGGCACCGGCTTCGGCACCGCGCTCTACGACGACGGCCGGATGTGCCCGCACCTGGAGATCTCGCAGCAACCGTTCCGCAAGGGCGAGAACTACGACCAGCAGCTCGGCAACGCCGCGCGCAAGGCGGTCGGCGACCGCAAGTGGAACAAACGCGTGCACAAGGCGATCGCCAACCTGCGCGCGCTGACGCACTTCGACCACCTCTACATCGGCGGCGGCAATGCGCGCAGACTCGCCGGCGACCTGCCGGCCGATGTCACCGTGATCGACAACACCGCCGGCCTCGCGGGCGGCGTGCACCTGTGGCGGCAGCCGCGATGACCGACCCCGCGCGCCGCTTCGTCGCCGTCGGCGCCAGCAACCTCGCGCGCATGGCGCTGGCGCTGCTCGACGCCGAACGCGCGTTCGCCGGCGGCCCGGTGCACGCCGACCTCGCGCTCGGCCGCGGCCGCGCCTACGGCATGCCGAGCCTGCTGCTCGCACGCGGCATCGACGGCCTGCTCGCGAGCCGCGTGTGGCAGCGACCGGCGGCGCTGCCGCGCGCGGCGACCACCGCGCTGCTGATGGACGTCGGCAACGACCTGCTCTACGGCGCAGCAGCGCCGCAGATCCTGGCGTGGGTGGACGAAGCGCTGGCGCGCCTGTGCGAACGCGCCGATCGCGTCGTCGTCGTCGGGCTGCCGATCGCCGCCGTGCGACTGCTGCCGCCGTGGCGTTTCCACGTCGTCCGCCGCGTGCTCGTGCCGTCGAGCCGGCTGACCTACGCCGCCGCGCGCGATGACTGCGAACGGCTGCACGACGGCCTGCGCGAGCGCGCCGCGGCCCGCGGCGCGCGCTTCTGCGAGCAGCCGATGGCGTGGTTCGGACTCGACCCGATGCACGTGCGCCGCAGCCGCTGGCGCGACGCCGCTGCATCCTGGCTGGACGCGCCGACCGCCGGCGCGCAGACGCCGCTCGACACGCACGCGCACCGCCTCGGGCTGTTGCTCGCCGCGCCCGACGAACGCCGCTGGTTCGGCCGCACGACGCGCACGCCGCAGCCGGCGCGCCGCTACGCCGACGGCAGCACGCTGGCGCTGTGGTGAAGGGCCGCGCCGGCCGTCACAGGATCGTGAACGACACCGTCGGCGAGGTCTCTTCGGCGATCTCCGCGAGCGTCGGATCGATCGTCACCATCGCCGCGTGCACCGGCAGGCCGGTGAGCCACGGCAGGTTGGGGATCGGCAACACGGCGGTGGCGCGGCCGTTGGCCCCGAGCACGCCGGCGAAGCCCGGCAGCGCGAGGCCGATCTCGGTGACGCCGTCGAAGCCGAGGTCGAGCACCTTCTTCGGCCCGACCTGCAGCGTCGCCGGCGACGGCGTGACCGACAGCACGGCGAGGAAGCTCGCCGCCGGGTGGTAGACGTCGACGAACTCGAAGTTCGCCGTGCCGCCGGGGACCTTGCTGCCGGTCACGACGACCTCGTTGGTGGCGGCGTCGCGGCGCGTGCACCACGCCAGCGCCAGCGGTTCGCTGGCGCCGAGGAAGCGCTGGTTCTGCAGGCGGATCGTGTACGCGCCGCTCTGCGGCGGCACGAACTGCACGATCTCGAACGGGTTGGCCGCGCTCGCCGACGTCGCCACCAGCGTGCCGCCGAACCACACCGTCAGGTCGAGGTCCATCTGCAGCACGTCGGTCGCGTACGCCGAATCGGCCTGCGAGAACCACACCGCGCACAGCCGCGTCTCGTCGCCGCGCACGAGCGGCACCGTGACGCTGTACTGGCCGCCGGTGAAGCTGCCTGGCGTCAGCACGACGCGCTGGAACTGGCCCTTGGCCGCCGCCGCCTGCGAGGCCGCCGCGTCGACGTGCCCCGACCCGTCGCGGTCGCTCATCGCCGAAGCACCTTCGACGTTGTGGAACGCGCCGGCCATCAGCAGCGCGCGGACCGACTCGGGCTGCGCCTGCAGCACGGGCACCGTCTGCGCCAGCAGCGCGGCGATGCCGCACGTGACCGGCGACGCGTACGACGTGCCCGAGCCCTGCGCGCCGATCCACGGCGACGCCGTCGTCGTGGTGGTGATCGTGGTGCCGCAGGCGGTGACCTCCGGCTTGTCGTGGCCCTCGACCGGGTTGACCCAGCTCGACGACGAGGACATCGCGTCGCCGCCCCAGTCGAGGTCGTTGTTGTCGGTGGCGTTGCCCGACGCGGTCATGTTGTAGCCGCAGCCCGGCGTCGTGACCTTGCCGTCGCCCGTGCCCTGGTTGCCGGCCGACTTGAACAGCATCACCGCGAACGTGCGGATGATGTAGTCGAAGTAGCGGTCGAGGAACTGGATCTGGCCCTTCTGGCCGTTCCACCACGAGCAGTTGCCGAAGCTGATGCCCTGCTGCATGCCCCAGGCCCACGCCTGCGGCGCGGTCGTGTCGCCGGCGGCGCCGTAGCTGTACAGCTGTGCCAAGCCGGGCGCGGCGCCGGTGTGCGGCGCGTGGCGCGACGCGACGATGCCGGCGACCGCGGTGGCGTGCGCCGCCGCCGTGCCGCTGTTGCCCGCCACGATCGGCGGCAGGAACGGATTGGTCGTCGCCACCGGCGCGGTGTCGTTGATCAGCACCTTCACGCCGGCGCCGTTGACGCCGCGGCGGTGCACGGCGTCGGTGCGCGCCGTGCGGCCCGCCCATTCGTTGAAGGCCGTCAGCGACGCGAGCGACGCTTCGCCGCCTTCGTCGAGCGAGACCGGCGACGACCAGTACGCGAGGTCGACGTCGGCGCGCGCGGCGAGCTGGCGGGCGATCGCCTCGCCGCAGCGCACGAACACGACCGGCGTCAGCGTGTCGCGGTAGGTCACTTCGCCGCCGAGCGCGGCAGCGGCCGCGGCGAAGGCGGCGTTGCCCGGCGCGACCGCCGCTTCGGCCGCGCGCAGCGCGATGCGGCGGGCGTCCTCGGCCGGCACGCCGGCAGCGAGCGCATCGTCGAGCGTCGCGCGCAGGCCGCGCGCTGCCGCGGGCGTCACCAACCAGAACGCGACCTCGTGCGCGCCGCCAGCCGCGAACTGCGCGACCAGCGACGGGTGCAGCTTGCCGTTGCGCCGGTGCAGGTCGGCGATCGCGGCACGCAGGGTCGCGTCGGCGTCGACCGGGGCGCCGTCGACGCTCGCCCGCCGCAGCACGCGGCCGCTGGCGGCGTCGAACGCGCGCTCCTCGACCAGCGCCGACGACGAGCCGGGCAAGGCTCGGACAAGGCGCGACAGCACGGGACCTTGGGGCACGGCGGACAGGACGAAGGCGGCGATCGTCAGCATGGTGTGGTGCGGCGGCGGGACGCGGGGGCTGCGCAAGGTTAGGCAACGAGCCGCCGCGCCGCACGCCCCCCCGCCGCGGCGAGGACGGCGCCGGGATCGGCCGCCGCCGCCCATGCGCCGCCCCCGTGAACCCCCCATCCAGCTCGGCCCAAAAGCGCGCCCCGACCCCCCATCGCAACACGCACCGCCATGACCGCGACCACCGAGAAGCACGTCTTCCAGGCTGAAGTCAACGAAGTCCTCTCGCTCGTCGTCAACTCGCTGTACTCGCACCGCGAGGTGTTCCTGCGCGAGTTGATCAGCAACGCCGCCGACGCCATCGACCAGCTCAACTTCCGGGCGCTGACCGACCACGCGCTGCTCGGCGACGACAAGGAGCTGCGCATCGAGCTGATCCGCGACGACCAGGCCGGCACGCTGACCATCCGCGACAACGGCGTCGGCATGACGCGCGAGGAGATGATCGGCAACCTCGGCACCATCGCGCGCAGCGGCAGCAAGAAGCTGATGCAGTCGCTGTCGGCCGAGCAGAAGAAGGACGTCACGCTGATCGGCCAGTTCGGCGTCGGCTTCTACAGCGCCTTCCTGGTCGCCGACTCGGTGACCGTCGTCTCGCGCAAGGCCGGCAGCGACGAGGCGTGGTCGTGGCGCAGCGAGGCCAAGGGCGACTTCGAGGTCGCGCCCGCCGAGCGCGCCGGCCGCGGCACCGACGTCGTGCTCAAGCTCAAGGACGACGCCAAGGAGTACCTCGGCGAGTGGCAGGTCCGCGAGGTCGTCACCAAGTACAGCGACTACGTGCGCTGGCCGATCCGCATGGAGGTCGAGCGCGGCGGCGGCGACGACAAGAAGCTGGAGTGGACGACGCTCAACCAGGCGAGCGCGCTGTGGACCCGGAGCAAGGGCGACGTCACCGACGAACAGCACCGCGACTTCTACAAGTCGCTGTCGCACGACTGGGCCGACCCGCTCGCCTGGACGCACTTCAAGGTCGAGGGCGCGCACGAGCTGACCGGCCTGCTGTACCTGCCGGCGAAGGCGCCGATGGACCTCGTCGAGCGCCGCAAGAGCGGCGTCAAGCTCTTCGTCAAGCGCGTGTTCATCATGGACGACGCGCAGGAGATCGTGCCGGAGTGGCTGCGCTTCGTGCGCGGCGTCGTCGACAGCGAGGACCTGCCGCTCAACGTCTCGCGCGAGATCCTGCAGCGCGACGCCACCACGCGCTTCATCAAGAAGCAGGTCGTCGGCAAGACGCTGACCTTGCTCGAAGAGCTGGCCGCCGAGGGCGAGACCGAGCGCGAGGTCGACGGCGAGAAGCAGAAGACCGACCGCTACCTGACCTTCTGGGGCGAGTTCGGCCGCCTGCTCAAGGAGGGCGTCTACCACGACATCGACGCCCGCGACCGCCTCGCCAAGCTGCTGCGCTTCCGCAGCACCAAGGACGACGGCTGGCACGGCCTGCAGCAGTACGTCGCGCGCATGCCGGCGGGCCAGACGGCGATCTACTTCGTCGCCGCCGACAGCCTGCCGACGGCCAAGGCGAGCCCGCACATCGAGGCGCTGCAGAAGCGCGGCTTCGAGGTGTTGCTGCTGACCGACGCGATCGACGAGTGGGTCGTCGACGCGCTGCGCAGCTTCGACGGCAAGGACTTCGTCTCCGCCGCCAAGGGCGCGCTCGACCTGCCCGAGTCCGACGCCGACAAGCAGGCCAAGGAAGCCAAGGAGAAGGAACTCGCGCCGCTCACCGAGCGCATGCAGAAGGCGCTGGCCGAGCGCGTGAAGACCGTGCGCGTCACCGACCGCCTGACCGACTCGCCGGCCTGCCTCGTCAGCGACGAGCACGGCATGAGCGCGCGCCAGGAGCGCGTGCTGCGCGAAGCCGGCCACGACGTGCCGCAGCAGAAGCGCATCCTGGAGCTCAACGCCGACCACGCGGTGGTGAAGAAGCTCGCCGGCCTCGACGACGCGCAGTTCGCCGACTGGTCGGCGCTGCTGTACGACCAGGCGCTGCTGGCCGAGGGCACGCTGCCGAGCGACCCGGCGGCGTTCGCGCGCCGGCTGACGGGGTTGATGGCGAAGGGCTGAGCGCGGCGGGTTGCGCGGGGCGGTGGCGCTGCGCCGCCGGTCCGGGCTGCTTTGGTGCTTGCTGGTTCTGGTTCTGCTTCTGCCTCTGCTCTGTGCGCTCTGTGTCCTCTGTGGTTGTTCTGCTTCGGCAGCAAAGGAACCACAGAGAACACAGAGCGCACAGAGCCGAACCAAGAACGCAGAAGCAAGCCGGCCGGGGCGATGCGCCGCACCAAGGCCCGCTGGCGACGCCGGCAATGGCAGCACCAGCAGGGCGTGCTCGACGAGGCTCGACTCGCCGACTGCCTGCGCGCCGTGCTGGCGCACCTCGACCACGGCAACACGTTCGCCCTGCGGCGGGCGTGGTTCGCCGAGGACACGGCAGCGGATCGATTCCCCCGCCAACCGCGTCAACCGCGGCGGCAGCTACAACAACCCCGCCACGAACGCGCGCGCGGCCAACCGCGACAACAACGCACCGTCGATCCGCAACAACAACCTGGGCCTGCGCCCCTCCAAGACGTCTCACTGCCTGATTGCGCTCATCGCCTCGCGGCATGCGCGCACCGTGCGCCGTGATGTCCAGATCCGCTGCCGGTGCCGACGAGGCGTGCTTCGCCGGCCGAATCGTCCGCGCTGCGCCGGGGTCGAAGGCAGATCGCCGCCGAGACCCCGGCGCGGCCTCTCTGCCGTGTGCGCGCTGCAGCGAGCGGGAGCAGGCCCACACGCGTCGACGGCCCGAGCGGACGCGCGGACGCGCCCGCCTGCCGCAAGTAGCCTCACGGCGGCAGCGATGCCCGCGGCAGCCACCCGCGAGCCGTTTTGGCGGTGCACAGGCCTCGGATTCGGGAACAAACCGCCCTCGGAATCGGGAGAAAGAAGCCCTCGGAATCGGGAACTCCCGAAGCCGAAGTCGCCTTGCCACGGTATCTTCGCACCCCGCGTGCCCCACTCCCCCCTGCTGCGTCGCGCCGTGCTGCGGCGAGCCGCCGAGACCGTCAACCGGCGGCTCGAGCATGCCCAGGTGCTCGTGCTCAGCGGGCCGCGCGCCGTCGGCAAGTCCACCCTGCTGCGGGAACTCGCGGCGGCCCGTTCGCGCACGATCCTCGATCTCGACGACCCGGCGATGCGACGCGCCGTGGCCGCCGACCCCCGGCATCTGCTCGACCGGCCGCGCCCGGTGTTCGTCGACGAGTTCGCCCGTGTGCCGGAAGTCGTCGACGTGATCAAGCGCCTGCTCAACCAGGACGGTGCGCCGGGGCAGTTCGTGCTCGCCGGGTCGACGCGCTACGGAGCCGTGCCGGCCGTGGCCCAGGCGCTGACCGGGCGCGTCGACATCGTTCCGGTGTGGCCGCTGAGCCAGGGCGAGATCCACCGCCAGCGCGAAGCGTTCGTCGAGCGCTTGGTCGCCGGCGCGCCGCCCGTCCTCGATCCGGTGCGCGGCGCCCGCGCCGAGATCGCGGCGGCGCTGATCGCTGGCGGCATGCCGATGCCACTGGCGCTGCCCACCCCGGCGGCGCGCAGCCGCTGGTTCGATCAGTACCTCAACCTGACGCTGGAGAAGGACGTCGCCGAGATCGCCAAGGTCCGCCGCCGCGTGCTGCTGCCGCGTCTCGCCGCCGCCGCCGCCCGTCGGACCGCGCAGTTGCTCAACGTCGCGGAACTGGCGCGCGACCTCGACATCGACCGCAGCACGGCCGAGGACTACCTGCGCCTGCTCGAAGCGGTGTTCCTGCACCACGTGCTGCCGGCGTGGGGCACGACGCTCGCGGCCCGCGCCGCGGCGACGGCGAAGCTGCACTTCGTCGACACCGCGCTCGCCGCGCGCCTGATGCGCGTGACCAGCGACAAGCTGTTGCTGGCCCAGCCGAGCGCGATGCAGCAGTTCGGCCACCTGCTGGAGACGTTCGTCGTCAACGAACTGTGCAAGCAAGCGCACTGGCTCGACGAACCGCTCGACGTCGGCCACTGGCGCACCCACGACGGCATGGAGGTCGATCTGGTGATGGAACGCAGCGATGGCTCGGTCCTGGCCTTCGAGGTCAAGGCCGCGCCCGACGTGCGCAGCGAGGACCTGCGCGGCGTGCGGGCGCTGCAGCGCCGCCTCGGCGGCGACCGCGTCACCGGCATCGTGCTGCACGCCGGGACCGAGGGGTGGCGGGTCGACGACGGCGTGTTCGCCGTGCCGATCGCCCGGCTGTGGACGCCCGGGTAGCGGCGCGGACGACGAGGGCTCTGCAGCGCGCGCGTGCGGCGGCGCGGCGAGGCGAGGCGCGCCACTGCATCCGCTGCGCCCGCCGCCGCCCCAGCCCTCCAGCCGAACCCGCCCTTGCGCCACCGCCGCGCCGCCCCTACCTAAGCCGCCCCGCATGACGACCAGCACCCCGTCCGCCGTCCTCCAGCAGCTCAACTGGCGCTACGCCACCAAGCGCTTCGACCCGACCCGCCAGATCCCGGCCGAGGCGTGGGCCGCACTCGAGCAGTCGCTCGTGCTCGCCCCCAGCTCGTTCGGCCTGCAGCCGTGGAAGTTCTTCGTCGTCGACACCCCGGCCCTGCGGCAGCAGCTGCGCGCGGCGTCGTGGAACCAGTCGCAGGTCACCGACGCCAGCCGCTACGTCGTGTTCGCCGGGCTGCGCACGCTGACCGTCGCCGACGTCGACCGCTACCTGCAGCGGCAGTGCGAGGTGCGCGGCGTCACGATGGAGTCGCTCGCCGGCTACCGGAGCATGATGGCCGACTTCGTGGCCAAGGGCTGGGCCAGCAAGGACCTCGCCGGTTGGAACGCGCGGCAGGTCTACATCGCGCTGGGCCAGTTCATGGCCAGCGCGGCGCTGCTCGGCGTCGACACCTGCCCCATGGAGGGCATCGACGCGGCCGCCTACGACCGCATCCTCGGCCTCGAGGGCACGCCGTACGCCGCGCTGTGCGGCTGCGCCGCCGGCTACCGCGCCGACGACGACAAGTACGCGGCGGCGCCGAAGGTGCGCTTCCCGGCCGCGCAGTTGGTCGAGCACCGCTGACCGCACTCGGGCGGTTGCGGTGACGCGGCCAGCGCGGCACGGTGCATGCATGCGCCCGTCGCTCCGCCCCGTCCCGGCCGCCCTGCTCGCCGCTGCCGTCGTCGCCGCCGCTTCGGCCTGCGGCGCGCCGCCCGACGACGCCGCCGCGCTGGCGCGCGCGCGGGCCTTCCAGCAGGCGCTCAGGCAGGAGCTGATGGCGGCGATGGCCGAAGGCGGGCCGGTGCGCGCCGTCGCGGTGTGCAGCGAACGCGCGCCGGCGCTCGCGCAGGCGGCGTCGACCGGCGGCTATCGGCTGCGCCGCGTCGGCACGAAGACGCGCAGCCTCGGCAACTCGCCGAGCAAGGCAGACGGCGACGCACTCGATCGCCTCCTCGCCGATGCGACGGCGCCGTTCGTGCGCATGGAGGGCGACGGCGACGCGCGCTGGCGCCACTACGTGCCGCTGCGCGTCGAGGCGCCGTGCATGATGTGCCACGGCCCCAAGGCCGGGATGTCCGGCGAGCTGCAGCAGGCGCTGGCCGCGCGCTACCCGAAGGACGAAGCCGTCGGCTACGCGCTCGGCGACCTGCGCGGCGCGGTCGTGGTCGAGACGCTGCGCTGACGACTTCGGGCGCAGCGACATCGACGCCGCACCCGCCGCACCCTCACTTCGCCACCGCGCCGAGCGCGGCGCCGACCTCCGAGTGCTCCCGATGCAGGGCCCCGAACTCGGCGCTGACCATGGTGAGCAGGAGGAATCCCAGGTCCTGCGCGAGCGTCGGATCGGCCATGTCGCCGCCGCCGAGCACCTTCCACTTGACCTTCAGCGCGGCCATGCGCGGCCGCCACGCCTCGGTCACTGCCTGGAGCGCCGCGGTCTGTTCCGCGGTCGCCGGCTCGCCGAGTCCGCGCGCCGCCGCGACCAGGGCGCCGAGTTCGGACCGGAAGGCCGCCATGACTTCGCCGCCGAACCGGCGGGCGACCTCGGCCTGCTTGCCTTTGCTGCGCAGCAGCTCGTCGAATGCGCGGACGACGTCCCGTTCGCAGCCGGCGGCGAGCGCGTCGACGGTGGCCGCGGCCGGTGGCCGGGTCGCGAGGTGCGCGCGCGCCGCGGCGAACAGGGGGGCGGCCGCTTCGCCCGCGTCGGCCAAACGCCGCAGCAGCGCGACCGCGCGCTCCTCGACCGCGCACGCCACGCCCCACCCGATGGAAGAACGCTGCTCGCGCAGGTGGTTCGCGAGGCCGAACAGGCAGGCGAGCACGCGGCCCGCGCGTTCCAGGTCCCGGTCGGCGAGCGCCTGCGCCGCCGTCGCTTCGGCGAGTGGCAGCATGGCGAGCATCGGCTGCAGCATCTCAGCCACGAACTCGCCGTCTTCGCCCGGCTTCGTCGCCGCCGCGAACCGGCAGCGGCGCAGGCCGGCGACGGCGTGCCACGCGGCGAGGTCCACCGCGAATGCCTCGACGAACGGTGTCCATTCCTGGCCCTGTGTCCGCAGTTCCTCGCCCGACTCGCCGTGGTCGAGTTCGGGCAGATCAAACTTCGCACCGAGCCGCGCGCGCAGGTTGGCGGCGATGGTGCGGTACGCCGGCGCGGCATCGAGTCCGGCGAGGCGCGCCAGCGACAGCTCGAAGACGTGGAACTCGCGGCCGTCGCCGGCCTGGAAGGTCGCGCGCAGCCGGCCGCCGTCCGGGTCGTCGGGCGCCGACGTGACGGCCAGCAGCAGGCAGCTGTGCGGCTCGCCGGCGTCGAAGCGCAGCCCGGGCACGGGCACGTTGTTCTCGTCGAGCACGTTGCCGGCGAGCGGCGACGTCACGAACTCGGGCAGGTCGTAGCCGGCGAGCGCGCGCGTCGGATGCACGATCACGCGGCTGCGGTGCACGTCGCCGGAGACCAGCACAACGCCTTCGATGCGCTCCTGGCCGAGCCAGCGGAACAGCGCGTCGCGCTCCTCCACCCAGTTGCCCCAGCAGTCCTTCTTGCCGGGCCGCACGCCGCCGTTCCACACCATGCCGCTGGCGAGGACCTTCACCGGCGCGGTCGA
>JBKDXM010000104.1:0-26090 GCA_046306335.1 Planctomycetota bacterium | reverse complement strand
GGGGCAGCGGGTTGCAATCCGCGACCCGGCGCGCGTCCCGTGACGCAGACTCCTAGGAGTCTGCGTCACGAAAGGCCGCGCCGCCCGGCACGCGTCTTCGCGTCCGGGAGCTCGCCGCCCTTCGTCGGCGGAACCACTGCTCGGCGAATCCACCGATTCGCCTGCGGTCGTCGGCTTCGCCCCAGCCGCGAATCCGCGCACCGGATCGGCGCGCGTGTCGGGCGGTGCGGGGGCGCGCTGGCGCCGCCTTGGTCTGGCCCGCTGTGGGGGCCGCGCGCCCGGCGGGTGAACGCCTTCACTCTGGACCGGCAGCGTGCCGATCGCTATGTTGGTCGCCCCGCTGCGTGCCGATGTAGCTCAGTTGGTAGAGCAATGCTTTCGTAAAGCATAGGTCGCGGGTTCGAGTCCCACCATCGGCTCCACATCGACGCCCGCCGTGCTCAGCACGGCGGGCGTCGTCGGTAGCGGCAGCGTCGGGTCATCGGCGGCGTCGGGTTTACGGCGGCGGCGGCGGCCTGCCACCGGCTGCCGGCCCCTCGCGAGTGGGCCGCGGGCCACGGGCCGTCGCGGTCGCCGCGCGCGACCGTGGCGACGCCGCACGCGCGCCGTATGGTTGGCGGCGCTGGGCAGCGGTTCCCGCTGCGGCGACATCGAACGAGGCAGGATCGATCCATGAAGCACGTGTTGCTGGTCGGAGTTCTGGGCGCGGCGTTGGCAGGTTGCAGCACGCCGCCGCCCAAGTCGTGGCTGCGGCTCGAACCCAACGGGGCGCACGACTGGACGATGGGGCCGGCCGGCGCGTGGGTCACGCGCATGCACGGCGCAGACCTCACGCTCGACCTCAATCGCACCCAGACGCGCATCCAGGTCGAGGTGCAGAACCGCTCCGGCGAGGCGCTCGAAGTGCGCATGGGGCCGGAGGGCACGGTCACCATGAACGCGATCGGCGAGGTGCTGCTGCGTCAGATCGACGCCGCCCCGGGCCAGGGCGGTCCGGACATGCTGAACTACACCAACATGCAGCGCACGACCGTCGAGCCGAACTGGCGCGGGGCCTTCTACATCGACTCGCCGCTGGGGCGCGACATGAGCCTCGGCACGTACGTGGTGTTCACCGTCGAGGTGCGCAACCCGAAGGGCGACGTCGAGCGCCGGCGCATGCCGATGCTGGCGACCAACGCCGGCACGATGCCCGTGGCCGGCAGCTGATGGCGGCGACCGCCTCGACGCTGCTGCAGGCGCCGTTGGCGCAGTCCGGCGATTGGAGCCTCCTGCTCGTCGCCATCACGATCGTCGGCGAACTGCTGGCGATCCTGTTCGTGTACCGCGTGCTCGTGCGCGGCGGCTCGCCGGCGAGCACCTTGCTTTGGGTGGCCGTCATCCTCGCCACGCCGTGGCTCGGCCTCGGCCTCTACTACCTGTTTCCTCGCCGGCTGCAGCTGCGCCGGTTGCGCCGCGTGCGGGTGCGCAGCGCCAAGCTGCGCGGCGCGCGCGGTCGCCCGGGCCGGGGTCAGCCGTCGCTCGGCCGCGGCGATCTCGCGGCGCTGCTCGCCGGCGACGATGGCGCCGGGCTCGTCGGCGGCAACCAAGTCGCGTGGCTGCCCGACGGCGAGCAGTTCTTCGCCGCGGCGGAGACGGCGATCGGGGCGGCGCGACTCCACGTGCACTGCGTCGTCTACATCCTGCGGCCGGACGCGACCGGCCTGCGCTTCCTCGCCGTGCTCGAGCGCGCGGCGCGGCGGGGCGTCGCGGTGCGGCTGGTCTACGACTCGTTCGGCAGCTTCGGCCTCGGCGCCAGCCACCTGCAGGCCCTGCGCGCCGCGGGCGGCCGCGCCGAGGCGTTCCTGCCGATCCTGTGGAAGCGGCGGCCGTTCACCATCAACCTGCGCAACCACCGCAAGCTGTTGGTCTGCGACGGCGCGGTGGGATTCGTCGGCGGCCGCAACGTCGCCGACGAGTACATGACCGATCGCTTCGGCGAGCAGCGCCACTGGCTGGATGCGATGGTGCAGGTGCGCGGCCCGGCCGTCGAACGGCTGCAGGAGGTCTTCGTCGAGGACTGGTGCACCGCCACCGACGAGGTGCTGACCGACGTGTTCCCGCCGCCGCCGCCGGCCGGTTCGTTCCGCGTCGGCGTCGTCTGCTCGGGGCCCGACCGCGAGTTCTCGGACCTGTGGTTCGCCGTCGTGCAGGCGATCGGCGAGGCGAGGTCGTCGATCGACCTCAGTTCGCCGTACCTCGTGCCGCCGTCGCAGCTGTTGTTCGCGCTGCAACTCGCTGCCACCCGCGGCGTCCGCGTGCGCATCTTCACCAACGGCGAGCGATCGGAGGCTTGGGTGCTGCACCACGCGCAGCGCAGCTTCTACGCCCGGTTGCTGGCGTCGGGCATCGAGATCCACGAGTCGGTCGACGACTACAACCACACCAAGGTGCTCGTGGTCGACGCCCGCGTGGTCGCGATCGGCAGCGCCAACATGGACCTGCGCAGCGCCAACCTGAACTTCGAGATCGCCGTCGTCGTGCTCGACGCGCCCCAACTCGCGGACGACGTCATCGCGACGATCGAGCAGCGCCGGGTCGGCTCGCGGCGTATCCGTGCGGGGGACCTGCCGACCGGCGTCGTGCCGCGCCTGCTCGACGCGGCCTGCGGACTGTTGTCGCCGATCCTCTGACCGTCGACGCCGGCAGCCGCGCGCCGCGTCAGCCGCGCACGATCTCCCAGACGTCGGCGCCGAGGTGGTCCCACGGCAGCCGGCCCTCGTCGCACTCCTTCGCGTCCGCCGAGAACTGCACGTCGACGAAGTAGATGATGCGGCCGCGCTGCCCGCCGATGTTGCGCGCGCCGTGGGCGACGCCGGGCGGGATGCGCACCAGGCGATCCTTGCCGTCACCGAGCACGAGGCGCATCGTCGTGCCGACCGTAGGCGAGCCGTCGCGGCAATCGTGCAGGACCAGCAACAGCTTGTCGCACGGCGGCACGTACCACACGTCGGTCTGACGGTGGTGCATGTGGTAGGCCTTGATCGCGCCGGGCTCCATCTCGGAGTAGTTGACCTGCCGGCACTCGAAGCCCGGCAGCTGCGCATGCATGCCCGCGGTCAGGCGGCCGAGTTCGGTGATCGAGCCGCCGTCGTCGTTGAAGCGCTTGAGTTCGACGATCTGCACGCCGTCGATCGGTCGCCGGCCGGCGTAGTCCTGCACCGAGAAGGCGGCCTTGGCGGCGGCGGTGATCTTCACCTTGGCGTCGGGATGGCGGTCGGCGGTCACGTGGATGCTTGCTCCGTGCGTCGGTTCGGATTCGCGATCGCCCGGCGGTCGGCGCCGCGGGCATGGCGCTGGTTCAGCGATCGGCGGCCGCCGGCAGCCGCCAAGGCTTCTGTTCCGACGGCGCCTCGCGGTCGAGGACGACGCCGAGCTGGATGTCGGCGAACTTCTTGGCGACGCCGAGGGCCACCGGGACGCCGGTGCGGATGCGCGCGGCGAACTTGCCCTTGTCCGTCGCCGTGACCGTCATGCCGTGGATCGCCTGCGCGGCGAACGCCGGCTTGGCGTTCGGGGCGGGCCACGCGGCGACCACCTTGCCGTCGTTGCCGTGCAGCAGGAAGCAGTCGTCCGTGGTCGGCACCACGCAACCGTCGATGCGCAGCGCCTTCAGCTGCCCGTCGGCCGCGTCCTTGCTGAGCAGTTCCTCGTCGGTGACGCCGAAGCGGCTGACGACTTCGCGCCAGGGCTTCTTCTTGTCCTGCTTCTTCTCGTCGTCCTTCGGCTTGTCGGCATCGGCGTCCTCGGCCTTCTCCTTGCCGCCCTTGTCGCCCTTGGCCTTGGCCGCGACCAGTTCCTTGTGGCCGATCTTGACCGCCTCGACGAGCTCCTTCGGCAGGCCGCCCTTGCGGTAGAGCACCGAGTAGAGGCCGGCCGGCGCGGCCGGCGTCACCAGCGGGGTCGTCGACATCAGCGCGCCGACGAGCAGCGGCGACGTCATGCTCTGGTCGAGCAGCTTGCCCAGCTCGGCGTTCTTCTCCTTGGCGAGCCAGTTGACCGGCGCGAACGACAGCGTGGCGTAGGACGCGACGTTGCCGCCGGCATCGAGCTCGTAGCGCTCGCCGCCGACTTGGCCGGTCAGGTCGATCGCCTGGTCGATCGCGAACGGCCCTTTGTGGAAGGTGCCGCGCATCGACGAGAACAGGGCGTCGTAGCCCGGCTTCATGCTCTTGGCGAGGCGGAAGCCGAGCGACTCCATCACGTCGATCGTCTGCATCGGCGCGCGCGCGTCGACGAGCAGCTGGATCGGTTCCTGATAGGAGAGGTAGCTGCCGCCCTTGGCGACGACGAGTTCGTCGCGCCACGCCGGCGGCGCCTTCAGCAGCTCGCCGACCTTGTCCTTCATCAGGTTCTTCCACTCGGCCTCGAACGCCTCGCGGCCGTTGATCGGGCGATAGCCGAGGTCGCCGACCATCTGCCAGACCTGGCCGAACATGTCGGTGTGACCGAACGGGCCGGCGGCCGCCGGCACGGTGCCGCATGGCTTGTTGGCCTTGTCGGCGGTCGTGAACATGCGCAGGTCCTTCAGCAGCTGCTCGCTGAAGCGGTCCGTCGACGGGTCGTCCGCCTTGGCCAGCGGCCACGTCGTCTTGCCGGCGCCGCGCGCCGCGCGCGTCCACTCGGCCTCGTAGGGCAGGCGCATGCCGAGCCACGCAGCGAACTCGTTGGCCGCGCGGTAGCTGACGAAGGTCACCGGCTGGTCGCCGATCGGCTTGCCCTTCTGGTCCTGGAGCTTGCCCGGGAGCTCGCCACCGAAGCGATCCCAGTAGTTGAGCGGCCCTTCCTCGTCCTTCGGGAACAGCTTGTTGATCTCCGGCAGCTTCGCCATGTAGTCGTCGCTGCAGCCAAAGCGCCACCAGTGGAACGGCACGTGGTACTTGACGCCGTTCTTGCGCATCATGGTGACGAACACCTCGAACTGGGCGTTGGTCACCGGCGAACGGCCGAGCAGGAACGCCGGCACGTCGACCTTGCGGCGGCCGAGCACGGACGACGAGCGGCGCAGCGCCTTCTCGACCATCGCGGCGGCGATCTTCACGGCCTGCTCCGGCTTGTTCGGCAGCGCGGCCTGGCACGCCGCCTGCACGAAGGCGGCGGCGTCCAACCCCATCTCGACGGTGCCGCCGGGCACCGGCAGCAGGAACGACGGCAGGCCGTCGGTGTCGAGCGCATCGGCCTTGCCGGCGTTGGGCGAGGCCGACGCCGGGGCGGCGCTGGCGGCGGCCTTGCTCACGGCGGCCTGCGCGGTGACGGCCGCGGTGCAGGTGAGGAGAACGAGAGTCGACGCTCGCAGCGAAGCGGGGGTCATCGGGTGGCAGGGATCGGGAGCCACGCGGCGCGCCTGGGGCACTTGGCGGCCGGCGAATCGGAGGGGGCGGGGATCGTAGCGATGCCCTGTTGGGCTGCCAGCGATTGTCGCAACGGCGTCGCTGCTGCCAAGCCCCTCGTCGCCGGCGGGCGCGGGTCAGAACAACTGGTCGGATTGCGGCGCGAAGAACCGCTTGCCCGAGCGTTCGAGCCCGTCGGCGACGAGGCGCGCCAGTTCGGGATCGAAGTGCTGGCCGGCCTGCTCGCGGAACAGCGCGACGATCTTCGCGACCGGCCACGCCGGCTTGTAGCTGCGCTCCTCGGCCAGCGCGTCGTAGACCTCGGCCAGGATCAGGATGCGGCCCGGCAGGGCCACTTCCTCGCCGCCGAGCCCGTTGGGGTACCCCTTGCCGTCCCAGCGTTCGTGGTGCTGGTAGACCCAGGTGCGCACGTCGTCGTGGCCATCGAGCCCGGCGAGCACCTCGTAGCCCATCGCCGGGTGGCGCTTGATGACGTCGAACTCGTCCGGCGTCAGCGCGCCGGGCTTCTGCAGGATCTGGTCCGGGATGCCGATCTTGCCGATGTCATGGAGCAGTGCAGCGAGGCGCAGCGAGGCGCGGTCCTCTTCGCTGACGCCGCAGCGGCCCGCCAGCGTGTCGGTGTAGCCGATCACGCGCGCGGCGTGGCCGCTGGTCGTCGGGTCCTTGATCTCGATCGTGCGCGGCAGCACCGCTGTCAGCACGCGGTTGGCCGACTCCAACTCGACGTTGCGCCGCGCCAGCTCGGTGTCGTGGATCACGCGGCGGCACGTGGCCAGCAGGGTCTGCGGATCCACCGGCTTCACGACGATGTCGGCGACGTTGCGGCGCAGCGCTTCCTGCGCGCCGCCGAACGTGGGGCGGCCGGTCAGCACGACGACCGGCGGGCTCGGGCGACAAGCCCGGGCAACCTCGGCGATCTGCACGCCGAGGTCGGCAGTGCCGAGGTACAGGTCGGTCAGCACCAGCTGGAAGCGCTCGCGGCGCATGGTGCCAGCGGCCTCGGCGAGCGACGTGGCGCACGTCACCCGGTAACCGGCCGACTCGAGGATGCGACGCAGGCCGAGCAGCACGTCGGCCTCGTCGTCGACCAGCAGCACGCGCACGCTGGTCTGGGTCTGCGGTGGGCGCGCCGGCGCGGGCACGGATGCGCGTTCGAGGGACGAACCAAGGCCGTCGGTGGTGCTCATTGCATGTGCTGCGGCGCCGTCGCCGCCTCCCGTGCCAACCCCTCGTTGCCAAGGGGCGTATCGCTGCGGCACAGGGTGCCAGCCGCGGCGTGGGCCTGCAACGTGCTTCTGTTGAAATGTGGACAACCTTCCCCACAGGCAAGTCGACGCCCGACGCGACCTTCCGCTGCCGGCCGGCGGCCGCTAAGGACAGCGCATGGCGTCGAAGTTCACGCGCGTCGCAGTGGCCGGCGACCAGGGCCGGCGGCTCGACGCCTACCTGGCCGCCCAGCCCGAGGTCGGTTCGCGGGCGGCGGCGCGGCGCCTGTTGGACGGCGGCCAGGTCTTCGTCTCGGGGCGTCGCGCCAAGCCCGCCACCACGTTGCTCGCCGGCGACGTCGTCGACTTCAGCGTGCTGGTCGACGCCCTGCGCGACCCGCTCGCGCCCGACCTGCCGCTGCCCGAGGTGCCGATCCTCTACGACGACGCCGAGCTGTGCGTGATCGACAAGCCCGCCGGGCTCGCGGCGCATCCGCCCGAGGACCCGCGCGTCGTCGCGCACACGGTCGCCAGTTGGGCGCGCACGCGCTTTGGCGAACTGCCGTCGCCCCCCGACGTCGATCGGCCCGGCATCGTGCACCGACTCGATCGCGACACGACCGGCGTCATGGTGGTGGCCAAGACCGAGGTCGCGATGGCCGACCTGCGCATGCAGTGGAAGGAGCGCCTCGTCGAGAAGGAGTACCGCTGCATCGTCTTCGGCGAGCCGCGCTTCCAGAGCGATTGGATCGAGAAGGCGATCGCGACCGACCCGCGCCATCCCGACCGCATGACCACGGTGGAGGAAGGCGGCCGCGAGTCGTCGACGTTCTACGAGGTGATCGAGCGCTTCGGCGCCTTCGCCTACGTGCGCTGCCTGCCCAAGACCGGCCGCACGCACCAGATCCGCGTGCACATGACCGCCATCGGCCACTCGCTCGTCGGCGACCGCGTGTACCGCTCGCAGAAGCGCCAGCACGACGCGCTGCCGCCCGGCGCGCCGCCGATGCCGCGGCAGGCGCTGCACGCGCGCGCGCTGGCGTTCACGCACCCGTCGACGCAGGAGCGCCTGCGCCTGGAGGCGCCGTTGCCCGCCGACATGGCGGCGCTGCTGGCGTGGTTGCGCGCCGGCGGCGCCGGCCGCGCGCGCTGAGCGGCGCCGACGCCGGCGACCGGCAGGCCGCCGCGCGCGTGCGCGCTGCCGCGCCGCGTCGTACCGTCGCGGCATGCAGAGCCGTTGGAACGACGACGAGGCGCAGGCCTTCTGCGATCGCTACCGCGCGCACGGCGAGGCCGTGGCGCTGCGCGTCTACAGCTCGCGCCTGCTCGGCGCCGAGCCGGCGCTGGTGCTGCACGGCGGCGGCAACACGTCGGTGAAGACGACGGCGCGCGACCTGCTCGGCCGCGCGCTCGACGTGCTGTGCGGGAAGGGCAGCGGCAGCGACCTCGCCGCCGTCGAGCCGTCGGGCTTGCCGGCGGTGCGGCTGCTGCCGCTGCGCGAACTGCGCGCCCTCGATGCGCTCGCGGACCACGCGATGGTCGACGCCGTGCGCGGCGCGCTGCTCGACAGCAAGGCGCCCAATCCGTCGGTCGAGACGCTGCTGCACGCCTTCCTGCCGCACGCGTTCGTCGACCACACGCACGCCGACGCCATCCTGGCGCTGACCGACCAGCCCGACGGCGAAGCGCTGGTCGCCGCGTGCTTCGGTGCCGACGTCGTGTCGCTGCCGTGGATCATGCCGGGCTTCCCGCTCGCCAAGGCGGTCGCCGCCGCATTCGAGCGCGCGCCCGGTTGCCAGGGCATCGTGCTGCGCCAGCACGGCCTGTTCACCTTCGGCGCGTCGGCGCGCGAGAGCTACGAGCGCACGATCGCGCTCGTCGACCGCGCCGAGCGCTTCCTGCGGCAGCGCATCGGCGACGTGCCGGCGATGCTGCGCGGCGAGCCGAAGCCCCTGCCGGCGGGCGAGCGCGCGGCGTTCGCGGCGGCCTGCCTGCCCGTCCTGCGCGGGGCGCTGGCGACGGCGACGAGCGGGCCGTGTGGCGCCGGCTTCCGGCGCGTCGTCGCCGACGCGCGCACCGACGACGCGATGGCGGCGTTCGCGGCGCACCCTGACGCGGCAGCGCTGTGCGCGACCAATCCGGTGACCCCCGACCACGTGCTGCGCACCAAGGGTCCGAGCCTGTTCCTGACGCGCGCGGAGGCGAGCGACGGCGCCGCGGTCCGCGCGGCGGTCGCGGCCTACGTCGCGCGCTACCGCAGCTACCACGCCGCGCATGCGACCCGTTTCGCCAAGGAGCCGCTGACGCCGACGCCGGTGGTGGCGGTGGTGGAGGGGCTCGGCGTCGTGGCCTGCCACGACCAGCAGAAGCAGGCGCGCATCGCCGCCGACATCGCGGTCCGCAGCTTCGCGGTGAAGGCGGCCGCGCACGCGCTCGGGCGTTACCAGCCGCTCGGCGACGCCGAACTCGCCGAGATGGAGTACTGGCCGCTCGAACTCGCCAAGCTCGGCGCCCAGAAGCCGCTGCCGCTGCAGGGGCAGGTCGCGCTCGTCACCGGCGCCGCCGGCGCGATCGGCGGCGGCATCGTCGAGGCCCTGCTCGCCGCCGGCGCCTGCGTGTTCGCCACCGACCGCGATGGCGAACGGCTCGCCGCGGCGGTCGCGCGCGCCGCCGCGCCTGCCGGCAGCCTCGCCGCGGCGACGGCCGACGTCACGGACCCTGCAGCCGTCGCGGCCCTGTTCGCCGCCTGCTGCCGCGCCTTCGGCGGCGTTGACATCGTGGTGCCCAACGCCGGCATCGCGCACGTCAGCAAGCTCGCCGACATGGATCCGGCGCGCTTCGCCAAGGTGCTGGAGGTGAACACGACCGGCACGCTGCTGGTGCTGCAGGCGGCGGCCGCGGTGTTCGCCGCGCAGCGCACGGGCGGCAGCGTCGTGGTGCAGGCGAGCAAGAACGTGTTCGCGCCCGGCGCGGGCTTCGGCGCGTACTCGGCGAGCAAGGCCGCCGCGCTGCAGCTGGCGCGCATCGCCGCGCTGGAGTTCGCGCCGCTCGGCGTCACCGTCAACGCCATCAACGCCGACGCGGTGTTCGGCGACGAGGCACAGCCGAGCCAGCTGTGGCAGGAAGTCGGCCCCGACCGCATGCGCGCCCGCGGCCTCGACGCCGAGGGCCTCAAGGCCTTCTACCGCGACCGCTCGCTGCTGAAGACGACCGTCTTGCCGCGGCACGTCGGCGAAGCCGTGGTCTTCTTCGCCAGTGCCAGGACGCCGACGACCGGCGCCGTCCTGCCGGTGGATGGGGGACTGCCGGAGGCGTTCCCGCGGTAGGGGGGCGCGTCGTCGGCAGCGCCAACTGGGAGCGCTTTGCGCCCGGCCGCGCCCGCGCCGCCGCCGTCCTTCCAAGTCGTTCCGCCCGTTGCCGCGAATGCGTCCCGTCGCCTCCCTGCCGCCCTCACCGCACCCGCACCACCGGGAACCGCTCTCCCGTCGCCTCCTCCAGGAAGTTCCACGTCGACAGCCCGTCCTCGCTCTCCGGCTCCAGCAACGTCGCTGCCACGCGCGCGAACCGCTGCCTGGCGTCGATCCACAGCGTGCCCTTCGGCAGCGCCCTCGTCGTCGGCGCTTCCCACGCGCCGACCAACACCAACTCCTGGTGGCCCTGGTACGGGCGCTTGGGCTTCTTCTTCTGCGCCACCACGAACTGCTCGCACGTCGCCTCTTCCGCCTGCTCCAGCACGCGGCACGCGACCCCGTGCAACCGCAGCCGCTCGACGACCGCGGCCGGCGGCGCCGGCAGCGCCCATGCGCGCGGCAGTTCGCGCCGCTGGCGCGCCGCGAACGCGCGCACCACCGGCATCTCCTCCGCCACGCCGTCGCCCTTGCGCACGTGCCGCAGCGGCCGGCCGTCCTTGGCTTCGACCGTGTCGACCGCGCCGACCAGCACCGGCAGCCGCTCCGGCGGCGCGAAGGCCGTGTCGAAGCCGAACTCCGCCCGCTCGCCCGCGATCAGTCGCGCGTCGGCCGCCTGCGTCGTCGCCAGCAGCTCCGCCTCGCGCGCGACGAGGCCCTGCAGCAGGCACAGCACGAACGCGCGCGTCGCGGCGATGCGGCCGGCGAAGTCGAGGTTGCTGTACGCCTCGCTGAGGACCGCGACGCGGTTGCGCAGCGCGAAGCCGTTGACGCAGTAGCGCGCGCGGTGGTCGTACGTCCACCAACCGCGCACCTTCGGGTCGGACGACGGCGCGCCGCTGCCGTCCCGGTCGCGCGTCTCGAAGTTGCCGTAGTCGAACGTGGCGAAGCCGTGGTCGCGCCGCATGGCCGCCTGCGCGTCGTCGAGCAGCGCGCGCGACAGCCGGGCGATCGCGGGGTCGACGTTCGGCGACAGCGACGGCGCGTAGGTCAGGTGGTAGCCGTGGTAGCTGCCGTTCGTCGTGTGCAGGTCGACGAACAGGTGCGGGTCGAACGCCGCCATCGTCTGCAGCAGCGCGCGCGTCTCCGGCGCGTCGGCCTTGACGAAGTCGCGATTCAGGTCGAGCCCCTGCGCGTTCGGCCGCTGGCCCGTGGCATCGGGGCCGTTCTGGCCCGGGCGGTTGCCGACCTGCACCGCTTCGTTGCCGTCGACGTTGTAGATCGGCAGCAGCCACAGCTCGACGTGCTGCAGCACGTCGTCGTGGTCGCCGAGCGCGAACTCGCGCGCCAGCTGCTGCAGCGCTTCCTTGCCCTCGATCTCGCCGGCGTGGATGGAGCCGATGACGAGCGCGCGCAGGGGCTTCGGCGCGCCGTCGCGCCGCACCTTCACCAGCCGCAGCGGCCTGCCTTCGTGGCTCGTGCCGGCTGCGTCCAGCGTCAAGCGGCCGCCCTGCGGCAGCCGTTTGCAATCGGCGAGGAACGCCTCGACCTCGGCAAGGCGCGAGGTCTCGGCGTGCGCCGTGCGCTCCGGCGTCGTGCGCGGGGACGCCGGCGGGGCGGCGGGCGGCGACGACTGCGCCGCGGCGGCGCCGATGGCGAGGCATGCGACCATTGCCCGGGCGGGTCGGGCGGCGAGGGTGGCGGATCGGCCCATGCGGGCATTCGTACGCGGCGGCAGCGGCGCGCGCCAACTTGGTCCGCACCGCGCGCGCGTCCTATGCTCTGCTACACGTGGACCCGCAGCCGATCCCGCCCAGAGTCAACGCGCCTGCCCCGCACGTCGTCATCGTCGGCGGCGGCTTCGCCGGCCTCACGGCCGCGCGCGCGCTGCGCAAGGAACGCGTGCGCGTCACCATCGTCGATCGCCGCAACCACCACCTGTTCCAGCCGCTGCTGTACCAGGTCGCGACGGCGGCCCTCAACCCCGGCGACATCGCCTACCCGATCCGCGCCGTCGTCCGCCACCAGCACAACACCCGCACCATCCTGGCCCGCGTCGACGGCATCGACGTCGCGCAGCGTCGCCTCGTGCTCGACCAGGGCAGCCTCGACTACGACTACCTGATCCTCGCCACCGGTGCGACGCACAGCTACTTCGGCAACGATGGCTGGGAGCGCTGGGCGCCCGGGCTCAAGACCGTCGAGGACGCGCTGGAGATCCGCCGCCGCGTGCTGTCGGCGTTCGAGGCCGCGGAGCGCGCGACCGACCGGTCGCAACTGGCGTCGATGCTGACCTTCGTCGTGGTCGGCGCCGGCCCGACCGGCGTCGAACACTCCGGCGCGCTGTCCGAGATCGGCCGTCGGACGGTCGCCCGCGACTTCCGCAACTTCGACCCGCGCACGCTGCGCGTCGTCTTGGTCGAGGCCGCCGACCGCGTGCTGCCGCCGTTCGCGGCCAAGCTCTCGGCCAGCGCGCAACGGCAGCTCGAACGGCTGGGCGTCGAGGTGCGCACGTCGGCGCGCGTCACCCGCATCGACCAGGACGGCGTCTGGCTCGGCGACGAACACCTCGCCGCGCGCACGGTGCTGTGGGCCGCCGGCGTCGCCGCGTCGCCGCTCGGCAAGGCGCTCGGCGCGCCGCTCGACCGCGCCGGCCGCGTGCTCGTCGAACCGGACCTGAGCGTGCCCGGCCACCCCGAGGTCTTCGTCGTCGGCGACCTGATGCATGCCGAGTCGCGCGGCAAGGCGGTGCCCGGCGTGGCGCCCGCGGCGATCCAGAGCGGTCGCTTCGCGGCGCGCAACGTCGCCGCGCGGGCGCGCGGCCTGCCGACGAAGCCGTTCCGCTACATCGACAAGGGTTCGCTGGCGACGATCGGCCGCGCCAAGGGTGTCGGCGAGGTCGCCGGGCTGTCCTTCACCGGCTTCTTCGCGTGGTGGGTGTGGTGGCTCGTCCACATCGCCTACCTGATCGGCTTCCGCAACCGGATCGTGGTGATGCTGAGCTGGGCGTGGCAGTACTTCGCCTTCTCGCGCGGCGCGCGCCTGATCACCGGCCGTGCGTGGGAGCCGGCCCGGGCGGCGGCGGCGGCGCCGGCGTCAGCGACCGCCAGGCCCTGACCCGCGGCGGCGCCGCAGAGCCACAGCAGCAACCGCTGGTCTGATTCGGCGCGGCCGCGCTGGCGGCCACCATGGGCCAGCGGGGAGCCTGTCGACCGGTTCTCGCGCAGGCGCTCAGGAACCGCTGCGCGCTGCGGCTGCGGCAGCCGGCGGCGGGGGCGGCGCGATCTTCGCCAACGGCGCCAGCTCGGTGGCCTGCAGCTTGCCGTCGCGATCCTGGTCGAGCGCGCGCAGCAGTTCGGCCGACCACAGCGCGCACCGCGCGTCGAGCCGGCGCAGCGCGCCGCCGAGCTCCACCGCGTCGAGCGCGCCGTCGCGGTCGGCATCGTGCTCCAGCAGCAAGGCCTGCGGCGCGGCGAGCGACCGGACCTCCGGCGTCGCCGGCGCGGCGGGTCGCAGCACGGTGACCCGGAACGGCAGGCCGCTGTCGAGCGTCGCGCGCAGCACGCGGTCGAACTCCTGCCAGCCGATGAAGCCGTCGCGATCGACGTCGAAGCGCGCGAAACCGTCGAGATCGCGCAGGCCGCGCACGGCTTCGATCGCGCCGCTGGCCTCGAACACGTCCAGGCGATCGTCGCCGTCGCTGTCACAACCGGCGAACAGGTTGCGGCTCTGCGCCTCGCTGCAGTCGCCGCGCACCGTCCGTTGTTCCGGCGGCCGCGGCGCGGCGGGCTTGCCGCCGCGCGGCGCCGGCGCGGGCGTCGTCTGGGCCGGCGCGAGGCGGGCGGCGCCGAGCACGACGAGCACGGTCAGGGCTGCGAGCAGGGAGCGCACGGTCCGGCATCGTACCGCGCCGCCGCGGGCTTGGGGGTGGCGCCGTCCCGTCCCTGGAGGGGCCCGGTTCCTGCCGGCCTTGCCAGCGCGGCGGTGCGCCGGGCCGCGCCGTCCCGATCCGCTACTTGCGCCCGGACGGTGCGGCCAGCAGGCGGTCGGCGAAGACCGGCAGGCGGCCCAGCCAAGCCAGCGCGGCGGCAGCGTCGGCGGCGGCGCGCTGGTCGAATTCGGTGCGCAGCCGGCCGAGCAGCGCCTGCTGTTGTTGGCCGAGGTACTTCTCCTGCAACCACGCGTCGATCGCCGCCTTCGCGCTGGCGACGGCGTCGGCCGCCGGAGCGGCGACGGTCGGTGGCTTCCATTCGGGGAAGTACAGTTCGCGCAGGCTCGCCGCCTGCTCGGTCTTGCCCTCGAGCTCCCGCAACACGACGTCGGACGCGTGCGCGCGTCCGATGCGCTCGGCGTCGTTGCGATTCTGCGGCGGCCGTTGCCTGCCCGTCGCCGCGCGCTGCCGTTGGCGTTCGCTCTGGCTCGGCCCTGATTGGTTGCGCACCCAGGTCACCGTCGCCAGCGTCGCGGGGCGCAGCTCCGGCAGGCGCGCCGGGTCCGCGGGCTGCGTCTGCGCCTGCCGCAGCAGTTCGGCGACCGGCAGCGGCGTCACCAAGCCCAAGGCCGCGCGCACGGCCGCCGGCGCTTCGGCGCCGGCGCCGGGATGGGCGACCGGCAGGCCCAGGCGCTGCAGCTCGGCGAGCCGCGCCACGGCGATCCAGCGTTCGATGCGGCCGCTGCGGTCGGCGGCGATCGCTTCGTAGTCGCCGACGGCGCCGGCGGTGTCGAGGTCGAGCATCTCGCGCAGCCATGCTTCGTGCAGCCGCGTCGCCACGTCCGCAGGCGCTGCCGCGCCGCCTTGCGCCGGCAGCGCGCCGGCCGAAGCCGTCGCCAACGCCAGCGCCAGGCCCGCAGCGGCGGCGCGGCGGCGGTTCACGACTCCTCCAGCAGCGGCGACTCGAAGCGGTAGCCGAGGCCGTGCACGGTGACGACGTGGATCGGCTTGTCGACGTCGCGCTCCAGCTTCTTGCGCAGCCGCGCGATGTGGTTGTCGACCGTGCGCGTCGTCGGCAGGTGTACGTAGCCCCAGACCTTGCGCAGCAGGTCCTGGCGGCTGACGACCTCGCCGCGGCGCTCGACCAGCATGCGCAGGATCTCGGCTTCGTATCGCGACAGCTGCTGCTCCGTGCCGTCGCGCAGGATCGTGAACCGGCGCCAGTCGACGACGAGGTCGGGGAACTTCATGACGCCGCCGACGGACTGCTTGTCGCCGACGCCGGCCTTGGCGCCGACCTGGGTGCGGCGCAGCACGGCGCGGATGCGCGCCAGCAGCTCGCTCAGGCCGAAGGGCTTGGTCAGGTAGTCGTCGGCGCCGAGTTCGAGCCCCTGGACCTTGTCGCGGTCCTGGCCCTTGGCCGAGACGATGATCACCGGGATCTCGCGGCCGATCTCGCGCAGGCTGCGCAACACCTCGAGGCCAGGCATGCCCGGCAGCATCAGGTCGAGCAGCACGAGGGACGCCTGGCCCTCCTTGGCCTTGCGCAGGCCTTCGCGGCCGTCGGCGGCGGTCAGCACCTTGAAGCCTTCCAGCTCCAGGTTGTGCTGCAGGCCGGCGCGCAGATCCGGTTCGTCTTCGATGACGAGGACGCAGGTCTCGGCGAGGTTGCTCATGTCAGGAATCCTGGGGGGCGTTCGCGGCCGGCATCGTCGCCGCGTCGGCCGCCAGCGGCAACGTCAGGCGCATCACCGTACCACCGCCGTCGCGCGGCTGGGCGGTGATGTCGCCGCCGTGCGCGCGGGCGAAGTGCCGCACGAGGTTGAGGCCGAGGCCGGCGCCGCGCGCCTCGCCGGCGTTGGTGGCACGGTAGAAGCCGTCGAAGATGCGCTCGCGCTCCTCGGGCGGGATGCCGCGGCCGTGGTCGCGGACCTCGACCACGGCCGCGCCAGCCGCCGTCGTCAGCGCCAGTTCGATCTCGTGCTCGGTCTCGCCCTCGCGGCCGTACTTGGCGGCGTTCTCCAGCAGGTTGACGATCGCGCTCTCCAGCGCGTTCTGGTCGCAGTGCACGCGGATGTCGGACGGCAGGTCGTCGACGACGAACACGCCGCGCGCCGCCAGGTGGGGGCTGTAGTCCTCGACGACGCGGCGCAGGCGCTGGCCGAGGTCGAACGTCGTCGCGGCGTACGTCAGCGTGCCGGCCTGCTGGCGCGAGAAGTCGAGGATGCGCTGGATCAGCGCCGACAGCCGCTCCGATTCGCGGGCGATGATGCCGCCGAACTCGGCGGCCTGCGCTTCGTCGCGCACGCGGCCCAGGCTCAGCGTCTCGCCGTACATGCGCACCAGCGCGAGCGGCGTCTTCAACTCGTGGGAGACGCGCGACACGAGGTCGATCTTCAGCGCCGCCAGCTCCGCCTCGCGCGTCACCGACCGCCACGACCACAGCGCGCCGCCGAGCGCGGCCAGGAACAGCGCGGCGATCAGCACCGTCCGCGTCGTCGCGCTGGCGTTGGCGGCCGCGCGCAGGGCCGCCGGGTCGGCCGGGTAGGCCGACAGTTCGAGATCGCTGGTCGACTGCGTCGGCACCGCGAAGCCGATCGGGTCGGCGGTCGGCGGCGGCAGCACCGCCAGGTCGTCGGGGTCGTGCACCGCGAGCACGAAGGTGCCGCTGGCGGCGCGGAACGGCGCCCACGTCGGCGCCAGCAGCTCGCGCAGGTCGAAGTGCAGCGCCACGCTCGTGCAGCGCCAGCGGCTCGCCTCGGCCGGCGTGGCCGGCCGGATGCACACGAGCGCGCACTCGGCGCCGATGGTCACGATCAGGCGCTCGTTCTCGGTCGCCTCGGCGCACGGCGTCTCGCCCTGCAGCGCGTGGCGCAGGCGGCGCAGCACCACGAACGGCTTGACCACCTGCTCGTAGGCGGTCGCGAAGCTGCTGATGCCGGCGCGGCGTTCTTCCTCGCGCAGCAGCCGGTCGACCTCGGCGCGGTCGGGATCGTCGCCGGCGAAGGCGCTGGCGAGTCGGCGCGCCAGGGCCGAGGTCAGGCCGTCGGCGAAGACCTCGCGCTGGTTCTCGGTGAGCGCGCGCAGCAGCCGCAACCGGTCGGCGGGCTCGCCGAGTTCGGCGAGCGTCGTCTCGGCCAGCAGGCCGAGGGCCGACAACCCGGCGTTGAAGCGCGGATTGAGTTCGGCGATGGCCTGCCGCACCAGCTCCAACTGCACGCGCGCCTCGGCGCGGCTGCCGGTCTTGCGCAGCGCGGTCGCCAGACGGAAGCGCGCGTTGGCTTCGGTCTCGACGAGCCCGGGCCGGCGGTCGGGACCCGGCGGATTGGCGATCTCGAGTCGCCGCACCAACTGCCGCAGGCTGCGGATCGCGTCCTCGACGCGACCGAGCTGCAGCAGCAGATCGACCGCCACGAGGTCGGCGACCTGGGATTCGCTCTGTCGCTGCTGCTCGCGCGCGAGCGGCAGGTAGACGCTCGTCAGCGGCAGCGGCGGCCAGACGACGCCGCCTTGTTCGTCGAGCAGCACGATGCTGCGCAGGGCGGCGAAGTCCTGTTGTTCGGACAGCCGCAGCGTCGTGCGCACCGGCCCCTCGGTCTCCAGATGCGCGCGCGTCGACTCGAAGGCGGCCGGGATCAGCTGCTCCAGCCGCTGCTCCGTCGCCTGGCGTGCGCGCAGCAGGAACTGCTCGCCCTCCCGTGCGAAGGCGGCGTCGGCGGCGGCGCCGCTCTGCCGCAACTCGCTCCAGCCGAGCGCGGCCAGGATGGCCAGCGGCACGAGGAACGTCGCCAACGCGGCGACGTGCAGGGGACTGAAGCGGGAGCGCGCGGCGGACATCGCGGCAGATCGGAGGCGCGCATCCTACCGCGCCGCCGCGCCGCGCGCCGCGTGCTGCCCGCGGTTCACTGGATCGTGAAGGAGTAGCCGTCGGTCAGCGTGAACACCGGATTCGGGCAGCCGCCGAGGCCGCCGAGGTCGAGGCCCTGGATGTACAGCGAGACCGCGAGCAGCGCCGGGTTGTTCGGGATCGCCAGCGTCGACTGCGTGGTCGGCAGCAGCACGAGGTAGTCGTGCACGATCGTGCAGCCGCAGAACGGCAAGCCGAACAGCGTCACGCCGTAGCCGACGAACGGGATGCCCTGCGCGCCGGTGATCGTCGTGATGACGTCGGTGCCGACCTCGCCGGTGCCCGTCGCCTGGATCCCGGCTGCGCCGCACGACGCCGGCAGGCGCGACAGCGTCGTGGGCTTGCTCAGGAACCGCACGCCGCGGAAGGCCGTGTTCGCCGGCGCGGTCGCCAGCACGGTCGCGGGCGACCCCGCGCCGTTGTCGACGAAGCTGACGAGCTGGCCGTTGCTCGCCGTCGCGTAGACCGTCGTGACGCCGTTGACGCGGCGGCCGGTGACGCCGCGGCAGCCGGTCGCCGGCTGCAGGATGTACTGCAGCGCCCACGTGCCGTTGACGTTGGTCCACTTCTGCACGCCGCCGCCGCCGCCGCCTGCGGTGGCGCGGTCGTCGGCGATGTACAGCGTCTGCGGGTCGGCGAACCAGAAGTCGTACGCCGACGGGCCGCTCGCGGCGGGCAGGCCGGGCAGCACCGAGACCGGCTGGCCGCTCGTCGTCGGCAGGCCCGTGCCGACCGCGCACACGCTCTGGTACACCGTCGAAGCGCTCGTGGCGTACAGCTGGCCGTTGTAGATGCCGGCGACGCGCACGTTCGTCGGCCCGCCGGCGTTGAGGCCGAGCGAGGTGTTGGCGCCGTGCTGCACGTAGCGGACGCCAGCGTTCGCCGTGGCACCGGTGCCCGAGCACCAATACGACAGCCCGTCGACGGAGACAGCGCTGCGCGGATTGCCGTTCGTCGTCGTCGTCGTCGGCGGCACGGCCGGGACGCCGTTGTAGCCGTCGGTGATGGTGGTCGTCGTGTCGACCACGCCGCCGATGTCGACGCGGGCGATCACGCGCGCGACGACGCTGGCCGGGGAGGTGGCGATGGCGGCGGTGCCGGGGGCCGCGGCGTAGCCGGTGAGCGTCAGGTAGACGCCGTTCTGCGAGACGTTGAGGAACCCCTCCGACGTCGCCGTGCCGGAGTTGGTGAACGGCTGGTTGGCGCCGGACGCCGTCGTCGGCATGGCGAGGGTCTGCACCAACACGCCGGCGGGGGTGTACTCGTCGAGGAACGTCGCGGTCGAGGCGTTGGTCAGCGGCGCCGTGCCGTCGCCGACGCGGACGACGACGAGGTTGCCGATCGTGAAGGGCTGCTGCGCGAGCGCGGCGGCGGTGAAGGCCGAGAGGACGAAGAGTTGGCGGATCATGGAGACGCGGTTGGGTGTGGCGCGGAAGTTCGGGCCAAGCATGCAACACGAGCCGCGCGCGGTTGTCGACCGCCCCAAGGCGGGGAACGTCTGCCGGGTGCGCGTGGATACGCAGCAGCGGATGGCCGTGTGCGTCAGTCGCCGACGCGCGCCAACCTCACCCGGCGCACCGCGGTCGGCGCGCCGTCCGGCGACGTGCGCCGCAAGCGGACGACGTGCTCGCCGGCCGTCGGCACGGTCGCGACGCCGTTGGCATCGCTGGCACAACCCTCGATCGCCACGGCAACTGCGGCGTCGGCGGGTTCGATCATCGGGCGCCAGCGGCCCGTCGGCAGCGCCACTTCGAGCGCCGCGTCCCCGCCGCAAAGCCGCAGGTCCAACCGGCCATCCGCGCCGGGAACGGCGAGCGCCTGTCGCTGTTCGAGCCACGGCACCAGCGCCGCGAGCTGCGCGCCGGCGGCCGCTGCACCCTCAGGCGTCGGCGGCTGGTACCGCTGCACGATCGGCGCGCGCAGCCGGAACCCGCCGAACAGCCACGCCGGAATCGCCACTTCGGCGGCGCTGCGGACGACGCCCGCGCGGCCGTCGAGCCGCACCCACATTGGCGCGGTGATGGCGGCCTGCGCGCCGCCGACAAGCGGCCGCACGCCGAGGTCGAGTTGCACGAGCCGGTAGCCGTCGCGGAAGCGCGCGTCGTCCTCGGCCTCGGCGCCGCTGGCGAACACCGGCAGCGGCCGGCCGGGCGGCGGCCCGAAGACGAACAGGTCCGGCGCGCGGTCCAGCACGTAGCGGCCGTTGCCGCGCAGGTGGCCCGGGGGCTTCGGTGTGCCCGGCAGCATGGTGTCGAGCCACGCCGGCAGCGGCGTCGTCGCGATGGCGCGGTCGCACAGCCCGAGCAGATCGAGGCACGGCAGGCCGCTGTAGAACGGCAAGGCGCCGGCGGCGTCGACGGCGAGCAGCGGCCGCTCGGTCGGGAAGGCGGCGGCGAGCGCGCGGCCGAGTTCGCGGCCTTGCCATTCCCACGTCTCGGCGCGCAGTTCGTGGCTCTGCGCGTCGGTGCGCGCGACGGCGACGTTGGCGCCAGCGCCGAGCAGCGCAGCGACGGCGACGCAGCCGGCGAGCGGGCCGCCGCGCCGCGCCGCGACCGCGACCAGCACGGCGAGCGGCGCCAGCGCGCCGTGCAGCAGGCGGCGGCACGGGAAGTGGTCGCCGCCGACGCTGGCGAGGTAGAGCAGCCACGCCAGCACGGGCAGCAGCAGTGCGCCGAGCAGCGGCCGCCGCGCCGGCGCGCGCCACAGCGCCACAGCCGCGAGCGCGGCCGCGGCGAAGGTGCCCGGATGCGCCGCGATCGCGCTGCCGACGTAGGCGAAGCCCGCCGGCCACGCCGCCGGCTGGAACTCGGCCTTCACGCGCGCGGTGTTCGGCACCGTGTCGCCGTAGTACGCCAGCCGGAACGCGAGTTGCGCGGCGACGGCGAGCGCGGCCGGCGCGCCGAGCGCCAGCGCCACGCGCAGCGAGCGCGCGCCCGCGGCCAGCGCGAGGCCGGCGACGAACACCCACAACGGCGCATCGGGCCGCGTCCAGCACGCGAGCGCGAACGGCGCGCCGAGGCGCAGCAGCGTCGCCGTCGGCCATTGCGCCGGCGGGCCGAAGCGGTCGTGCGCCGCCGCGAGGCCGGCGAAGCCGAACGCGAGCAGCAGCAGCACGAGCGGACCTTCGAGCCCGGCCTGCGTCCAGCCCAGCGTCGCCTGCGCGCTCGCCACCAGCAGCGGCGCCAGTGTGGCGCGCGCGAGCGACGGCAGATCGCGCGGCGCGCCGGCGCACGCCAGCGCGACCAGCGCCGCAGCGCCGCAGCCGAAACCCAGCAGCCGCGCCGCCGCGACGAGGTCGACGCCGAGGCCGAGGCCGTCGTGCAGCGCGTCGTGCAGCGCGCCGTGCAGCGCCGCGACGGCGAGCACCCACAGCAGGTTGCTGTAGCCCTCGACGCGTTCGCCGTCGGTCCACGTCAGCCCGTCGCCCGCGAGCAGGCGCTCGGCGTAGCGCAGCGAGATGAAGGCGTCGTCGGAGACGAAGTGCGGCAGCCACGCACACTGCGCCGTCAGCAGCGCCAGCGCCGGCAGCGCGGCGAGCAGCGACAGCTCCCAGCGGACGGCGGTCGGCGACGCGGACGAGGGCAGCACGGCCGCGAAGAGTAGGCGCCTGGGTCGCGGAAGGCCACGCCGCCCGGCACGCGTCTTCGCGGCCGGAGGCAGGCCGCCCGACGCACCCCGCAGTCGCCGGTCGTTCTGCTGCCTCCCCTCCGCTTGCTCTGCTCTGCCCTGCTCTCCTCTGCGCTTCTCCGATCTTCTCTGCTCTGTGTTCTCTGTGCTCTCTGTGGTTGTTCCGCTTCTGCGGCAGCAGCAGCAGAAAGGAACCACAGAGAGCACAGAGTACACGGAGCCCAAACACCACGAGCGCCGCAGCAAGCAGCACCCAGCAGTCGCGGGGCAGCGCGCTGCCGTCCGCGCGCGCCGGGCTTTGGCGCAGCCACCGGTTCGCATGCGGCCAAAGGCCTCGCCCTAGCCGCGCATCCACGCCCCGGAGCGGCGCGCGTCCCGTGGTGCAGGCTCCGGACGGCGGCCGGGGGCCCATGCCATCGCCGGCACGGACATGCGGCAACAGCGGGCGCATCTGGTGGCGTTCCTGGCGATGGCGTTGGGTGGCCCGACCGAGTACCGCGGCCAGGGCATGCGCCAGGCGCACGCCGGCCGCGGCATCACGGCCGAGCACTTCGGCCGCGTCGCCGGGCACCTGCAGGCCACCCTCACGTGGGCGAACGTCGGCGCCGCCGAAGTCGCGCAGATCATGGCGGCCGCGGCGTCGCTGCAGGACGACGTCACCGGCGCGCCGCGCTGAGCCGCCGATCCGGCGCGGGTCGTCGGTGTGGCCGCTCACGAACGGCACCGGCATGCCGCCGAACTCGCGTGCTGCCGCCCTTGCGAGCTGCCGCCCGTTCATCCCGGGCATGCGCACGTCGGTCCGCAGCCCGTCGCCGGTGCCGCCGCTGCGCAGCGCCGCCAGCGCCACGCCGCTGCGCCGGCTGTGCGGATCGAGCAGGCCGTCGACGAGCTGCCCGAGTCCCGGCCGGTCGGCGTGGTCGTGCCGCACCAGGGTGCCGTGGCTGGCTTCGGCGGTGTGCTGCATCCAGTAGCAGCCGAATCCGCGCCGGATCGATGCCGTATCGATGCGCAGCGCCTTGGTCCGGCGCTGACCACCGACTGCGTCGTCGCGTCGGGGCGCTGTGCCATCGCCGCGAACGTCGCGTCGGTCAGGCCACGGGCGGTCAGTACAGCAGGAAGCGCCGCACGCGCTTGAGCCAGTCCGCCGGCGCGGCGGCGAGCACGTCGAGGTCGCGCAGCGGCCGTTCGCCGTCGACGAACTCGCGCGCCGCCGGACTGCCGGCGAGGATGTCGATCGGCAGGTGCACGTGCTCGTACTCGTACGGCGGCTGCCGCCAGTCGAACGCGCGCGGCCATAGCTCGCGCACCGCCCGCAAGATCGCCAGCGTCGTGCGGTAGCTGCGGAACGCCGCCGGATCGGTGACGTGCAGGAACAGCCCGCCGCAGGCGGCGTTGGCGTGCTTTTGGAACGTCGGCTCGAAACGCACCGGCCGCACCGCGACGCCGCGCAGGTCGTGCGTCGACACCAGCGCCTGCAGCTGCCACGGGTCGAGCCACGGCGCGCCGAACTGCTCGAACGGCGTCGTCGTGCCGCGGCCTTCGCTCAGGTTGGTGCCTTCGAGCAGCACCTGCCCGGGATACACGAGCGCGCCCTCGAAGCGCGGCAGGTTGGGCGACGGCGGCACCCACGCACGGCCGGTCTCCGGCCACAGCATGGCGCGGCGCCAGCCCTGCATCGGCACCACGCGTACGTCGGCGCCGAGCCCCATGGCGTCATTGCACCAGCGCGCGAGTTCGCCGAGCGTCATCGCGTGGCGCATCGGCACGCTGGCGCGGCCGACGAAGCTCTGCCAGCGCAGGTCGAGCAGCGGCCCTTCGGCGACGTCGCCGCCGAGCGGGTTGGGCCGGTCGAGCACCAGCACCGGGATGCCCTTCTGCGCGCACGCCTCCAGGCAGTGCGTCAGCGTCCACACGTACGTGTAGACGCGCGTGCCGACGTCCTGCAGGTCGACGACCAGCAGGTCGAGGCCATCGAGCATCTGCTGCGTCGGCTTGCGCGTCTCGCTGTACAGGCTCCACACCGGCACGCCGAACCGGTCGCTGCGCGCGTGCCCGGTCTCGATCATGTTGTCCTGCTCGGTAGACCACAGGCCGTGCTGCGGGCCGAACAGCGCGCCGAGCTTGCCGGGGAAGCGCGTGTGCAGCACGTCGGCGGCGTGGCGGAACTGCCGGTCGACCGACGCCTGGTTGCTGACGAGGCCGAAGCGTTTGCAGCTGCGCAGCAGGTCGGGCGGCGACTGGCAGGCGACTTCGAGGCCGATCGTCGTGGCGAGCGTCATGGCGCGGCGTTCATTCGTAGAGCAGGAACGGCTTGCGGCGCAACCGGAAGAGGTCGAGTTCCTTCTGCCAGCCAGCACAGATCGCGTCGGGGTCCTGCCCGGCGAGCAGCGCGTCGGCGGTCGGCTGGTGCTTGAGCAGCCAGTCGAGCTTCTTGGTGTCCCAGGCGGCCGGGAACAGCGCCCGCAGCGCGCCGCCGATGTGCACGCCGGTGCGCACCGGCTCGAACGTGCGCCAATCGGTCACCAGCACGTGCACGCCGCCGCAGGCCTTGCCCTGGTGCTTGCTGCTGGTCGGCGTGAACGTCGTCGCCACGAACGCCACGCCCGGCAGCTTGGCCGCCGTCAGCCGCTCGGCGAGCACGCGGCCGTCGATCCACGGCGCGCCGAGCACCTCGAACGGCGTGTCGGTGCCGCGCCCGACCGAGACGTTGGTGCCTTCCCACAGGCCCATGCCGGGATAGGTCAAGGCCTGCGTCAGCCGCCGCATGTTGGGCGACGGGTTGATCCACGGCTGCCCCGTCTGGTCGAGCAGGTCGGCGCGCTGCCAGCCCTCGCACGCCACGACGTGCAGGTCGCAGCGCAAGCCGTCCTCGCCGACGATCATGCGCGCGAGTTCGCCGGCGGTCATGCCGTGGCGCAGCGGGATGCGGTGCGCACCGACGAAGTCCTGGCGCTCGGCGGCGAGCACCGGGCCTTCGATCTTGACGCCGCCGATCGGATTGGGCCGGTCGAGCACGACGAAGCGGAGGCCCTTCGCCGCCGCCGTCTCCAGGCAGTTCCGCATCGTCGAGACGTACGTGTAGAAGCGGCAGCCGATGTCCTGGATGTCGAACACCAGCGTGTCGACGCCCTGCAGCATCGCGTCGGTCGGCGTGCGCGTCTCGCCGTACAGCGAGTAGACGACGAGCCCGGTCGCGCCGTCCGTGGTGTTGCCGACCTTGTCGTCGACGAGGCCTTCCCAGCCGTGCTCGGGCGAGAACAGCGCGACGAGCGCGCAGTCCTTCGACCGCTTGAGCACGTCGACCGTACGCACGCCGTCGGCGGTGCGGCCGGTGTGGTTGGTGATGAGGCCGACCTTGCGGCCGGCGAGGGCGGGCACGCCGCGGGCTTGCAGCACGTCGGCGCCGGTCTTGACGGCCTGCGCCGCGAGCGGCGCGGCGAGGGCGGCCGAGAACGCGGCGGCGAGCAGCAGCGGGGCGAGCAAGGACGCGGGCGCGGTGGGCATCACGCGGCGGATGGTAGCGGGTGGCGTGGTGCGGGCGAGGCACCGCTGTGTGGCGCGCGGATCGCGGTGGCGACGGCATGCAGGAGCAGGAAGTGAGCGCGTGGCATCGCTCGATGCTAGCCGGTGCGCAAGCGGCCTGTGCCGCGCTAACCTGCCCACCGTGGTGTGCGTTCGTCGAAGGGCCAAGCGGCGTGACGGAACCGCGCCGGCGACGTCGCCGGGGCGAAGCCTCGCGCCCTCGGTGTGCGTCCTGGTCGCGGCGACGGCGGTCGCGGCCTGCGGTGCGTCCCCGCGCGCGGACGCAGCGCCCGTGCCGAGCGCATTCGTCGCCGCGCCGGCGGCGGGCGTCGACGCGGCGAGCGGCTTGCCGCAGCGGATCGTGCACCGCGCCACCGGCATCGCGCTCGTGCTCGTGCCGGCGGGTGAGTTCACGATGGGGTCGCCCGCCGACGAGCCGGACCGCCTGCCCGCCGAAGTGCAGCGACGCCTGCGCCTCGCCGCGCCGTTCTATCTCGGCGCCACCGAGGTGACGCAGGCGCAGTGGCGCGCCGTGCTGGCGACCGCGCCGAGCCATCTCGCCGGCGACGACCTGCCGGTGGATCGCGTCAGTTGGCACGAAGCGCAGCGCTTCTGCGCCACTGCCGGCGGCGGCCTGCGCCTGCCGCGCGAAGCCGAATGGGAGTACGCCTGCCGCGCCGGCACGACCACGCCGTTCGCCTTCGGCGCGACGCTCGCGGTCGGGCAAGCCAACGTCCACGGCGCCGAACCGCTCGGCGGCACGCCGGCCGCGTCACCGAGCGGCGGACCGGTCCGCGTCGGTAGCTTGCCCACCAACGCGTGGGGCCTGCACGAGATGCACGGCAACGTCTGGGAATGGTGTGCGGACGCGTTCGTGCCCGACGCCGCCGCGGCGTCGCTGGCGACCGCGCCCCCGACGGCCGACGTGCCGGGGCCGCGCATCGTACGCGGTGGCAGTTGGGCCCTGGGCGCTGGCTTCTGTCGTTCGGCGTTCCGCGGCTGGTACGAAGCGACCTACGCCAATCGCACCCTTGGCCTGCGCGTCGCCTGGACGCCGCCGCGCTGAGCCCGCGCCCGCGTCACTTGCCGGCGTTGCTCGGCAGCGGCGTGCTGGTCTCCCACGCCATGCTGCTGAACGCCTGCACGAACTCGCGCAGCGGC